>NZ_AUME01000010.1 GCF_000430525.1 Prevotella corporis DSM 18810 = JCM 8529
GGACCTGAATTTGCAGCACATAAGGACATTACCAAGTTCTTAGGCGTGCCCGTATACTTCGCTGATCCATATTGTTCTTGGCAAAAGGGAGCGATTGAGAATACAAATAAACTAATCAGACAATATATACCGAAAAAGGATTCGTTTGAACATTACACAGACAAGAGAATTATGTCGATACAAAAGAAATTGAACGAAAGACCGAGAGAAAAATTAAACTTTTCTACACCTAAGTGCGAGTTCTTCAAACACGTTTTGTAATTTTGCACTTGCTGGTTGACTCTACGACTATTGCTTAACCAGCCATACATTCACATTTTTCTGTTAAAAATTTGTCTAAAATGATAAAAGTAATTATATTTGCATCTGATAATACAATAAATCAATTTATAAATCAGAAATGCCTATTGAAACAACATTACTTAATATAAACTATTTAAGGAATGAAGAATCTAAATAAGATGGCCGATGAGGAATTGGCCCTGTCTTATATTGAAGGAGATAATAGAGCCTTTGATTTATTGTTATCACGCAATCAGTCAAAACTGTTTTCATATATTTTATTTGTTGTGCGCGACCGCGACATAGCAAATGATGTCTTTCAAGAGACGTTCGTGAAAATAATCACTCGCCTACAGCAGGGTAAGTATTCGCCAACAGGTAAGTTTGCAGCATGGACCATGCGTATAGCGCATAATGTAATTATGGACTGGTATCGCGCCCAAAAAGCCGATAAGATAGTTGAAGCACCAAGGGAGAACGACCTTTCGAATATTGGTGGGGCTGATGTACAGATTGGAAATATAGAAAATGAGTTTGTGAGCTCCCAAACGTTGTCAGACATTAAGAAGCTGATGAATCATCTTCCTGCTCCCCAGCGTGAGGTTGTTTTCATGCGCTTTTATCAGGAAATGTCATTCAAGGAAATAGCTGAGACTACGGGTGTTAGCATCAATACAAGTCTCGGACGTATGAGATATGCCATTCTGAACCTAAGAAGGATGGTGAGAGAACATGAATTGACCTTGCAGCTGGTATAGGGGCGAAAAAAACGAAAACAGATCGGAGATTGTTTTGATAGTGTATCAATTATTCTCCGACTTGTTTTCCTTTTCGGCTTTTGCGGAGTGCCCCAAATCAAACTCCTGTGAGGAGAGCTATTGTGAATTTAGATATTAATCAATTATTCAGACTTGCTTCTCACAATTCTTTCAAATCGTGAATTGTGGCAATGGGGTCATCAGCTTTAAAGACATAACTACCGCTGACCAGCATATCGGTGCCTGCAGCCACCAGTCTTGGTGCCGTTTCTGCCTGAACACCTCCATCTACTTCTATGATGACATCTTTGCCTGATTGGTTGATTAGCTCTCTGAGGCGTTTAACTTTGCCAATGGTATTCTCAATGAATTTCTGTCCTCCAAAACCAGGGTTGACACTCATCAGCAACACCAAATCTACATCATTGATAATGTCTTCCAAAAGACAGACAGGGCTTGAGGGGTTCAATACCACGCCAGCTTTCATGCCCGCTTGACGAATTTGCTGTAAGGTACGGTGCAAGTGAATACAGGTTTCGTAATGAACGCTCATGATTGCCGCTCCAGCATCGGCAGTCTGCTGAATGTATTCTTCTGGATGGACAATCATGAAGTGAACATCCATTGGCTTTTTGCATGCTTTGCCTACTGCTTTCAAGATGGGAAATCCAAAAGAGATGTTGGGAACAAAAACCCCGTCCATAATGTCCATGTGGATAAAATCGGCTTCACTTTGATTGATCATTTCAATATCTTTATCCAAGTGAAGGAAGTCTGCTGAGAGCAGTGAAGGGGAAACGAGTGTTTTCATTTTAATTCAGGCAGTAAGATTCAAGTTTGTTATTGACTTTAATCGCACGATATGTGTATGCTATTTGACGAATGATACTTAATGTCTTTTCAGACGGATTCATTTCTTCTTGTGTAAATATTTCCATCATAGGCTAAATGTTTGAGTGTTACAATTATAAATAGAACGTAACCATGTTGTAGATTATTATATAATAGTGTGATGTTTTTCTCTTTTTCTGTTTATTGGCAATCCATACAGGGACTTTTTCCTTGAGTTGGGTTTGGTGTTTTTCGTCCTTGTTTAATTTTTCTTTTAAATAGCGTTCTAAAAATTTAGTAAAATGTTTCTTTTTCATTAACTTTGTGACATGAATGATATTCTGGAAGAAATCCTGACATATAAGCGTGAGGAAGTGGAGCAATGGAAACAGTATATTCCCTTGAAGCAACTCTACGGCATGATGGAATATGGCAAGCTTGACAAGATAGAACAACCATCGCTACAACTGGCCTTGGAAAAGTCAAATACAGGAGTTATTGCGGAGTTCAAACGGAAGACTCCTTTGCGCCAATGGATTAATCAGGGGGCAAAGGCCAGTAAGATTCCATACGAGTTTCAGAGGGGAGGAGCTGTTGCTATTAGTATTCCGACAGATAAACCTTGCTTTGGTGGCTATGATGAATATGTTCAGGAGGCCAAGGCTACAGGAGTGACCATTCCAATAGTTTATAATAACTTTATCATAGATGAATATCAACTGTTTCAAGCCAGGCGGGTAGGGGCTTCGGCTGTTGTGTTGAACTCTTTGCTTCTGAGTATCGAACAATGCCATTCTCTGCAGTCTCTTGCACATCAGCTTGGTTTGGAGGTGGTGCTTGAGATACATTCTGTTGATAAACTGTATTATCTCGACTTGCAACCAGATGTTTGCGCTGTGAACAATCGGGATTTGAGGACTTTTGAGGTCGATATCAATGTCTCCTTGGAATTGGCAAGACATTTGCCTGACAATATATTGAAAATAAGTGAAGGCGGAATCAATTCCCTTTCAAAAATCAACTTGTTGAAAGAAGAAGGTTACCAAGGATTTGTGATTGGTGAATTTCTTATGCGTCAGGAGAATCCAGGTGTTTTTTTGAGGAATCTGATTTCGGAATTAGAAAAATAATAGAACCATCTTAACAATGATAATAAAGGTTTGTGGCATGCGTGAGGCCCAGAATATTCACGACGTTGCAAAATTGGGCATTGACTGGTTGGGACTCGTGTTTATTCCCAGCAGTGAACGATTTGTGCGACAAGTTTCTTCTCGAGCGGGAATTATTCCTGACTATGGTAGTATGGATTCAGCTCGCGGGAAGCAAGAAACCAACGAAGCACTCAAGAGTGACAAGCGAGTACAGGTGTGTGGGATTTTTAAAGATGACATGCCACAAAACATCGTGACCAGGGTCGTGAATTTTAATTTGGATATTGTTCAGTTAAACGGCTCGGAGAGTCCTGTTATGATAGATAATTTGCGTCGTACACTTGATCCTGATATTCATCCGGGGATTAAGATTATGAAAAAACTTGCGGTATCTTCATCAGCCGATATTTTGAAGTACAAGGAATTTGAAGGTGTTGCTGATTATTTTCTTTTCGATGTTCACGCTTCCGTAACTGCTGGTGCTGAGCAGAGAACTGATTGGAAATTACTTGACAGCTATGACGGTGCGACTCCTTTTCTCATAGGTGGTGACATTACGCTTGATGACATGGCATTGTTGAAGACTTTTCACCATCCGCGATTCTTAGGAGTGAACTTAAATGAGCAAGTTGAGGATGCTCCGGCATTAAAGAATATTGAAAGATTAGAAGCCTATATCAATAAAGTTCGTTAAACCGATTGTTGCAAATAATATTTGTGTGCTGTGAAATGCGTTATTATTGATAACTATGATTCTTTCACCTTTAATCTCGTTCATCTTGTGCGAGAATTAGATGTTGAAGTAGATGTTTTGAAAAACAATCAGTTTGAAATTTCAGAATTAAAGGGCTATGACCGAATCATATTGAGCCCAGGTCCAGGGATTCCTTCCGAGGCGGGCCTTTTACTGGATGTTGTTAGAACTTATGCGAGTGAAAAGGCAATTTTGGGTGTCTGTCTTGGGCATCAGGCAATAGCTGAGGTCTTCGGTGGGAAGTTGGAAAGGTTGAGCAATGTTTTCCATGGCATATCAGACACTATTCGCTGTAAAGCTGCCGATTCGATATTTGCAAATTTGGGTGACGATTTTAAAGTAGGAAGATACCATAGTTTTGTGGTGTCGAAGAAAACTTTTCCATCAGACCTGGAAATAACTGCCGAGAATTCGGAGGGCTTGATCATGGCTCTTCGCCATAAGACCTTGAATGTGCACGGGATTCAGTTCCATCCTGAAAGCGTTTTGACTCCTTTAGGTAAGGATATGCTAAATAATTGGCTACATTCGGCCTACTAATACATATTAGGAATGTGAATCTTCGAGCAACAGATTTAAGTTTAGTATTATGAAACAGATGCAAAAAAGATATGTTGATGAAATTGTAGATGATGGCAAACCATGGTATGCCGTCAGACTCTTTTCTACTAAACTCGAAGAGGTTGAAAATTATTTCAAGGAAAATGGCTTGGAGAGTTTTATTCCCATGCAATACGTGGATGAGGAGGATGCTAAGGGAAAGTTGCATCATAGGTTGAAACCTGTTGTTCGGAACTTAATCTTCATCAAGCAGACTATAAGCGATAAGGATTTCAAGTCAATGGTATTTAATTCCAATCAGAAAATATCTGTACTTACTAAATCAGACGATTCACGTTCTTTCTACCTGATACCCCACGACCAAATGTATGAATTTCGCTTGATGTGCAATCCGGAGATAGCCATTAAGAAATTTATATCAACGGATGAGGCTAAAATGAAAGCTGGCGATCCGGTGTATGTTAAATTTGGACCGCTGAAAGGCATGCGTGGGCGTTTGGTGAGGTCCAGCAAGAAGTATTATTTGCTGTCGGAGATTCCAGGCATCAGTGTGATGATGAAAGTATCGCGTTGGTGCTGTGTTCCAGAAAAACAAGATTGACCTTTTGCAAGAAAGTCAATACTCCCACTTTACCAGTTAAAACTCTGATGTAAAGTGGAATTTGATTTTCTTGAAGTCTTGTTGCGCCATTGAAAGTACATAGCCAGAATCTGCAAGGAACACATCCCTGTCCTCAATGTCTTTTGCCATGTACTGATACTTTCGCTTTTTGAAATTTTCAAGCTCTTCTTCGCTTTCAGCTTCAATCCAACAGGCTTTGTGAAGATGGACGGGCTCCCAGCGACATTTGGCATTGTATTCATGTTCCAATCGATATTGGATGACCTCAAATTGAAGTTGTCCGACTGTTCCAACAATCTTCCTATTGTTGAATTGGTTGACAAACAGCTGTGCTACACCTTCGTTCATCAACTGCTCCAAGCCTTTCATGAATTGCTTTGCTTTCATTGGATCGTCGTTCTCAATGTATTTGAAAAGTTCTGGGGAGAAACTTGGTAATCCACGGAAATGTATTTTTTCACCCTCTGTTAGTGTATCACCAATCTTAAAGATACCTCCGTTGTCAGGTAAGCCCACAATATCTCCAGGATAGGCTTCATCAATCGTACTCTTTCTTTGAGCCATGAATTGGGTAGGGGATGAGAAACGTACCGTCTTGCCATTTCGGACGTGAAGGTATGGCTGGTTTCGTTGAAATTTGCCCGAACATATTTTGCAGAAAGCGATGCAGCTACGGTGGTTAGGATCGATGTTAGCTGTGATTTTAAAGATAAAGCCAGTGAATTTTGGCTCTTTTGGTTCAACTATTCGTTCTTCTGCCATGGTCGGCTTTGGACTAGGTGCTATCTCTACAAAGCAATTGAGAAGTTCTTTGACTCCGAAATTATTGAGGGCAGAACCAAAGAAAACTGGAGCAACTTCTGCTGAACGATAGGTGTTGACATCAAACTCCGGATAGACACCGTTAACAAGTTCCAACTCGTTACGCAACTGAGCAGCAAAATCTGCCCCTACCTTATTATCTAGTTCTGTAGAATCAACGTCCACCTCAACAGTCTCGGTGACACGTTGCTTGTTTGGCGTGAAAAGATTGAGCTTTTGTTCGTAGATGTTATATACACCTTTGAAGCGATGCCCTTGTCCTATTGGCCATGAGAGTGGACGTACCCCAATTTGAAGTTCCTCTTCCAACTCATCGAGCAAATCAAATGGGTCACGACCTTCGCGGTCCATTTTGTTGATGAATATGATAACCGGAGTATTGCGCATGCGACAAACCTCCATTAATTTGCGCGTTTGCATTTCCACACCTTTAGCCGAATCGACTACAATGATGGCAGAGTCAACAGCTGTCAATGTGCGATAGGTGTCTTCTGCGAAGTCCTGGTGTCCAGGAGTGTCGAGAATGTTTACCTTGTAGCCTTCATAGTCAAACTCCATAACAGATGTTGATACTGAGATTCCACGTTGCTTCTCAATATCCATCCAGTCAGAAGTGGCTGTCTTTTGAATCTTATTGCTTTTTACTGCACCTGCCACTTGAATTTGTCCACCAAAAAGCAGAAATTTCTCTGTTAAGGTTGTCTTTCCTGCGTCTGGGTGTGAAATGATGGCAAAGGTTCTTCTACGTTCTATTTCGTTCATAAGTTTTTATTTGTTGTTCAATAGGTTGGCCATACATACTTTTAGGCTGTCAACCCAATATGGAACTTTTACTCCAAAAGTTTCCTTGATTTTTGTTTTGTCGAAAACAGAATAAGCAGGGCGTTTTACTGGTGAGGGAAATTCCTCACTATGACATGGCTGAATGTTGCAATTCTTGTTGTTGGCCAATTCTGCTATTTTTATTGCAAAGTCGTACCAGCTGCACACTCCCTCGTTGGAGAAATGGTAGATACCGGTATTGCCTTCATATTTCCTGTTTTCAACTATGTCGAAGATGGCATTGGCCAAATCCACAGCATAAGTTGGCGTACCGCATTGGTCGAAAACAACTTTTAATTCAGGCTTTGTTCCTGTAAGATTTATCATCGTCTTGACAAAATTGTGTCCGTACTCGCCATATAACCAAGCTGTACGCACAATGATATACTTTGCCCCTGATGCTTGGATTTTTTGCTCTCCATGAAGTTTTGTTAGTCCATAAACTCCAGTTGGGGTTCCTTTTTGTTCCTCCTTGCACGGGGTATTGTAGGGGTCGCCACCGAACACATAGTCAGTGCTCACGTGAACCAAGAGACCATTAACTTCTTTCATGGCTATGGCCAAATTCTCAGGAGCGATTGCATTCAAAATCTCAACTATTTCGCCAGCAGACTCTGCCTTATCCACATTCGTCCATGCTGCACAGTTGATTATGCATTGAATATTATTTACCCTGATAGCTTCTCGTACATCTTCGATATTGGTAATGTCGAGCTTTTGGTATCCATCACAAATATCAGTAAAGATATAGTTGTCTTTACTGTTCTTGGCAACGTTTTGAATTGCATTTCCCAACATCCCATTAGCACCTGTGACTAAAATATTCATAATCTTATTTTTTATTTATTGTTATTTTCTAAAAGCTAATAATTGGGCTTGGAATATTCAATCATCATTCAGGATGAGTCCTTCTTTTTTATCTTTTAAATAGTAGTCGGATAGCATTCCGATCAATGTAGTGATTTCGTTTACAGCCTTTGATGTCTCCTGTGTTATTTCTTTTCCTTGTAGGCGCAGAATCATCACTCCATAGAGTAGGTCGAAACAGGTCTCTATTTCGCTATGGCTTAAATTGGCAGCTATTTCCTTGAGATTTTCTTCATTTTTCCTGGCCATGCGGTCAGCAACCTGCTTGGCTTTAGCACGAAGTTCAACTATAAATGGCAAAACGCGATAATATTCGGCTGAATAGAAAGGGTATTTTGAAGATGCTAACAACTGTGTATGCAGTTCTGTCAGATCTTGCATTAGAATCTTATTGATTTGCAAATGTCCGCCTTCGCGGCATCCTTCCTGATTCATCATTCTGACCAGATCGCCGAACCAATCCTTTTCTTCTTGCTTTTGCTCCTCTGTATATTGGAATTTTTCAATATACTCTTGATATATTCTATTAAGAGAACATCCGTAAGCACGAATGATATCCTCTATTTGCCACATATAAAGCAAGTATTCTGCTATATTTTTCTTTCTTAATTCCTTAGCTATAAACATGTTTTAGAAAAAGTCACCAATTTTTTAATAGTATGAGGGCAAATGATATAGATTAAATATAGTTCCAATAAGAATAATCAGTGAAAAAAGAACCACTATAGAACCGATAACCTTGTTAATTATCGATATGCCGTTAACGTCAAAAATACCTCTGATTTTATTTATCAGCCATGTGAGTCCATACCACCATATCAGGGCTCCAATGGGGATACAGGCAAAACCTATTACCATCTCAAAAGGACGTGAAGGTTGTACAAATGCGAACTGCGCATATGTTGCCATCAGAAGAAAAATGATAAGTGGGTTTGAGAATGTGACTAAGAATGCCGTAAGTCCATTATGTAAAAGGGTTCCTTTGGCATTTCCACTCTTGTGAATTTTCTTAGTAGGATTCGAAATGAAGCAGTAGATTCCGAAAAGAAGGAGAATGACACTTCCCGTAATCTGTAGAATGAATTGATACTCCGGATTTTGTAGCGGCTCCATGATGAAGCTCATGCCTAATCCTACAATTAATGCATAGATGAAATCACTGATGGCTGCTCCTACACCTGTTATAAAACCGAACCAACGACCTTTGTTCAAAGTACGCTGGACACACAAGATACCTACGGGGCCCATTGGCGCAGAGGCAATGATACCTATTAATATACCCTTGAAAATGAAATCGAGTATATCTATCTGGATTGGAAACGGCATGTTCATAACTAGAGTGCAAAATTGCAAAAATAATACGGAATACGCAAATATACTCTACAAAAGTTTGATGTATTCCACTTTTTTCATAACTTTGCCATTACAAATTAAACTAAAACTTTATAGTAAATGGATGTACAGGAACAGAAACCATTCGTGATCGGATTGGATTTAGGAGGGACAAACTCAGTTTTTGGAATTGTTGATCAGCGAGGGCAAGTGCTTGCAACTAATTCTATTAAAACCCAAAGTTATAAAACTGTAGAAGATTTCGTCGAAGCTGGTTATGAGGCGATAAAGCCTATTGTCGCTAAAGTTGGCGGAATTGGTCAGATAAAGGCAATGGGCATTGGAGCACCGAATGGTAACTTTTATAGAGGTACAATAGAGAATGCACCCAATTTGTCATGGGGACACGACTGTGTAGTACCTTTGGCTGAAATGTTTTCTGAAAAATTGGGCATTCCTGTTGGCTTGACAAATGATGCTAATGCTGCCGCTATTGGTGAGATGCAGTATGGGGTTGCCAGAGGAATGAAAAATTTCATCATGATTACATTGGGTACAGGTGTCGGATCAGGAATTGTCATCAATGGGCAAGTTGTTTACGGCTCCGATGGCTTTGCTGGTGAATTGGGGCACGTGACGATGGTTCGTGGAAACGACGGACGTATGTGTGGATGCGGACGTACAGGATGTTTAGAAGCATATTGCTCAGCTACAGGGGTGGCCCGCACGGCCCGTGAGTTTCTTCTCAATTCTGATGAGCCTTCTGAATTACGAGAAATTAATCGGGATAAAATAACTTCTTTAGATGTTTCTATTGCTGCGGGTAAGGGTGATAAAATGGCTAAAAGCATTTATGAATTTACAGGTGAGATGTTGGGTGCTGCATGTGCCGACTTTGCAAATTTCTCGTCACCAGAAGCATTTATTTTCTTCGGGGGATTGACAAAGGCCGGTGATTTGCTGATGGAACCCATCAAGACTTCTTATGCAAAACATGCATTTGAAATCTTCAGGGATAAACCTAAGTTTTTGATTAGTTCTCTGGACGATGCGGCTGCTGCTGTATTGGGAGCATCAGCTATTGGATGGGAACTATAAAAAGTTTGATATATATGAGCGATAGGCTGGTACTATAAGTACTGGCCTATTTGTTTTTTAGGCAATAGTGTTCTAAATATTTTATCATTCTATTTTTAAGGTCCAACTTTCGCTTTATGAAAGCTGACTTTTTGCAATGCGATATAGCATGAATGGAAGAGTAAAAGGTTACCTTTCAGATACCAATTAATATTGTACTGAATATCAGTGCGTTACGATATGCACCTACTTCTGCCGTTTTGCCGTATAACTTCATGGAGATGGTTCGGTCGCTCGTTCGGTATCAAGAATCTGTTTGCCACCGCTTGAATACGAATTCGAGAACAAGAAGAGCTCGGTGCTATTCAGCATCGGAACAAAATACGCCAAATCTCACAAATAGGATGTAATTACGCATGAGGTTTTACATCTTTTTATGGCACTATTGGTTTTTAGAAGAAAAGATTGAATGTTACTTAATGTTTTTATCTTATTTCTTTTGCGTTATCATATTTTTACAATATCTTTGCCCTACGTATAGTATTAAAAGTGAGAGAACTGATTTTCTGATATGAAACAAGTGGAAGATATCCAAAAGGCTATTGAGGTAATGAAGGGTGGAGGAGTGATTCTATATCCTACAGATACGGTGTGGGGAATTGGATGTGATGCTACTAATCCCGAAGCTGTTGCTAAAGTCTATAAGATTAAGCATCGTGATGACTCAAAAGCTTTGGTTTGTCTGGTCGATTCAGATGTGCGCCTGCAGAGGTATGTACGAAATGTGCCTGATGCAGCCTGGCAATTGATAGATGCAGCTGTAAAGCCAACAACACTGATTCTTGACGGGGCTGTGAATTTGGCTCCTAATCTCATAGGAGAGGATGGCTCTATAGGAATAAGGATTACCAAAGAACCTTTTTCAAAAGAATTGTGTTTTCGCTTTCAAAAAGCCATCGTAAGCACTTCAGCTAATATCAGTGGTGAACCCGCTGCTCAAAATTATGGTGATATTTCGGAGGAAATATTAAATGCTGTTGACTATGTATGTGAAACTCGTCGTCAAGAACATAAGCCACATCTCCCATCCACTATTATCAAGATTGGAATGTCAGGTGAGATTAGTATTTTACGCAAGTAAAGGGATTTACCGTATTCCCTAATTAAAAGAATAGATAATAATTAATGCTCGCACAAAATTTCATTGGCCAAATAGATCATTGGCGTCAGGAAAATATTTCTGACCGTCAGTTTGTATTGCTTTTGGCGTTCATTGTGGGCTTTCTTGCGTCGGTAGCAGCTTATATTCTTCATATCATCATTGGTGAGATCGAATCTCTCATAACGTCAGGCTTTAGAGTTACAACTATCAACTGGTTGTACCTTCTTTATCCAGTGATTGGTATTTGGCTGACAAGTCTCTTTGTGAAATACGTGGTGCGTGATAATATTTCACATGGTATAACCCGTGTTTTATATGCCATCGCCTCAAAACGTTCTAAATTAAAAGCGCATAACACGTGGACATCGATAGTTGCCTCTGCTATTACAATTGGTTTCGGTGGATCGGTCGGGGCAGAGGCCCCAATTGTCTTGACAGGTTCAGCAATCGGTAGTAATCTGGGCCGCATTTTCAACATGGATAAGCGGACGTTGATGTTGCTGGTTGGATGTGGTGCTACGGCTGCAGTCTCTGGTATTTTCAAGGCACCGATTGCAGGACTTGTTTTTACTCTCGAAGTGTTGATGGTAGATTTGACAATGGCTTCGCTTTTACCCATTTTGATATCATCTGTGACAGCAACCTGTTTCTCTTATTTTTTTACGGGAAGCTCTGCTATGTATGATTTCAAGATAGATTATCTTTGGAGTCTAAATCGAGTGCCAGCTACCATTTTGCTTGGAATAGGTTGTGGCTTTCTCTCACTTTATTTCATGCGCGTTATGTCATGGTGTGAAGATAGATATGCCAAACTTGCCAAACGTCGATTTGCCAGATTGTTGGTAGGAGGCGTTGTGTTATCTTCTTTAATTTTCTTGTTCCCCGCATTATATGGAGAAGGTTATAGTAGTTTGGGAATATTTATTGAGGGAAAAACTGAAGCGGATTGGAATCAGGTTTTAGGCACATCGATGTTTGCAGGAGAAAGCAAATACCTTGTACTTTACGTTGGTCTGGTTATGCTCACGAAGGTATTTGCTACTAGTGCTACAAATGGCGCAGGAGGATGTGGAGGAACCTTTGCCCCGTCGCTTTTTATCGGTGGATTTGGTGGATTTTTCTTTGCAAGAATCTGGAATATGAATCAGATAGGGGTATATATTCCTGAAAAAAACTTTACGTTGTATGGTATGGCTGGAGTTATGGCGGCAGTGATGCATGCGCCTTTAACAGGAATATTCCTTATAGCTGAGCTTACAGGCGGTTACAACTTATTCATTCCTCTCATTATAGTGACTATTAGTTCCTATTTAACGATTAATATCTTTGAACATCATAGTATTTATGCCGTGCGCCTGGCACGTCAAGGAAAACTTTTGACGCATAACACCGATAAGTCGGTTCTAACCATGATGAGCGTTGACAGCATAATAGATAAGGACTATACATCTGTTGATCCCAACATGCAAATGGGCAAATTAATTCATGCCATTAGTGCCAGTCGGAATAGTTATTTGCCGGTGGTCAATGATAACGGGACGTTGTTGGGGGAAGTAGATATTACCAAAATAAGACATATAATATTTAGAACCGAACTGTACAAGCGCTTTTCAGTCAGTCAATTGATGACGCAACCCGCTGCATTGTTGAATGTCAATGATCCCATGGAACAGATAATGAAAGTATTTGAAAGCACAGATGCTCAGAATCTGCCGGTAGTTGATTTGGACTCCAGGCTTGTAGGCTATATTTCGAGGACTCGTTTGTTCAATATGTATCGACAGGTTGTAGCTGATTACAGTGCAGAATAATTTGATAGAAGTTCGTTAAATGCTTCGCCAATAATGATTATGGATAAAAAAGATTTGAGAATAGTATTTATGGGTACTCCTGAGTTTGCAGTAGAATCTTTGAAATCCTTGGTAGAACAGGGATATAAAGTTGTGGCTGTTGTAACTCAACCGGATAAGCCAGTAGGGAGGCACCATGACACTTTTCAACCCTCTGCTGTTAAGGAATATGCTCTTTCTGTAGGGCTACCAGTTCTTCAGCCCATAAAGATGAAAGACGCTGGATTTATTGAAGAACTCAAGAGTTATAAACCTGATATTCAGATCGTTGTTGCTTTTAGGATGTTACCTGAGGTTGTGTGGGATTTGCCCCGTTTTGGGACCTTTAATGTTCACGCTGCCTTGTTACCTCAATTTAGAGGGGCTGCTCCGATTAATTGGGCTGTTATAAATGGTGAATCAGAAACGGGGGTTACTACATTTTTCCTTGATAAAGACATAGATACAGGACGTATTATTCTTCAAAAAAAGTTTCCTATTCCTGAAACAGCTGATGTTGAATATGTTTATGGTGGTTTGATGAAATTAGGAGCAGAAATAGCCATTGAAACGGTAGGTATAATCCTTGACAATGTCAAGTCTAATACCGATAAAGATGGATTTTTTCCAATTCTCAAAAGCATTAGTAGGGAACAGGTTGCAGAGGACAAGGAACTGAGGCAAGCACCGAAAATATTTAAGGAGACCTGTGAAATCGTTTGGAATCAGAAATCAGAAAACATTTATAATTTCATTAGAGGTCTGTCCCCTTACCCTGGTGCGTGGTCTATCATGGAACAAATTACTGAAGGTAGAACCGAAGGAAGCATTCCATTGAACCAAATGCCAGTAATGAAAATTTTCGAGACAGTAAAAACAGATAAAATGAATACTGGCTTGCCTGGAACTTTTCATTTAGAGAAAAATAGATTGTTCGTAAATACACAAGATTATCTATTAGAATTGAAACTCGTTCAAATGTCAGGGAAAAAGAGAATGGATGTAAGGTCATTCTTGAATGGTTTTCAATCAGTTATGAATTATTATTTAAAGAGTAAATAGTTTCATCTAAATATAAGAAAATATGAGTTTAATTGGATCATTAATTGTTGGACTTCTTGCGGGTTGGTTAGCAGGATTTTTTGTGTCAAAAAGTAAGGATGGATGTTTGTGGAATTGCCTCATCGGTTTGGTAGGAGGTTTCATAGGCGGTAATGTATTATCCTGGTTTGGTATTGATTGGGGAGGCGGCTTTTGGGGCTCCTTGGGTACGGCTCTAGTTGGATCAATACTTTTACTTTGGATTTGGAATAAAATAAAGAAATAGAAGTATTTATTCTGAATATTTGTCATTAGTAATTTTAAGAAGCCAAGGGTTTGTCAAAATTTAACAAAACTTCTTGGTCTATATACTTTTTTTTGCTAATTTTGCGAAGAATTTAGAATTTAGAGAAAGGTTCTTCTTAATTAAGTGGGTACATATATGACTGCAATACAAAAAATTCTTGACTGGTATTTTACTAAAAATGCGTTACCCTATTGGGTGATTTTGTTTGTAGATAGTTTGATTTGCTACCTATCTGGGGTATTTGTATTTTGGTTATATTATCATGGTGTCATAACCTTGGCTAATTTAGGGCTATTGTCAAAGACTATTCTTGTTTACATGATTTTTAACCTAATAGGCTTTAGAGTATTCAAAACCTATTCGGGAATCATACGTTATTCTTCATTTGTTGATCTTCAGCGTGTTGTATTTGCGATGCTGTTATCTTTAGTTATTGCGGAGATAATGCACTACATTATTTATGGTTGGGATCTACGATTTGTGCGTTTGCAAGGCAGACAAATAGCGGCGATGTACATAGTTGCAACAATTGGCATGATAGCTTTCCGTGTTCTTGTAAAATCCCTCTATGATGTCATGGTTAATTCCAGTAAAGGAGTTAGAACCCTCATCTATGGCGTGCAAAGTGGAGGAATAGGATTAGCAAAGAATATTCGAAATGAGAAAAATAGCAAATTTCGACTGAAAGGTTTTATCTCACATGACAAAACTTACAAGGGACGCCTTTTGCTGGGTGAAAAAACCTTTATGATCAATGATCAATTGGCTAATCATCTAAAAGAATTGAATATTCAGGCGGTTCTCGTCTCTCCAATTCAAGTAGAACAATTTCGATTAGATTCAAAACTCCAAGATATATTATTAAGTGCAGGGGTTAAGATTTACTTTACACATCGGACAGAAGCGTGGTCGGAGGAAGATGACCTTACTCATGTTCAATTAAAAGAAATAAGTATTGAAGATTTGCTCCCACGTGATCAGATTATGGTTGATATGAATTCAATTGGTAATTTGCTGCGTGGAAAAAAGATAATGATTACAGGTTCTGCAGGCTCTATCGGGTCGGAGATAGTCAAGCAAATCGCATCTTATAATCCCGAAGAACTCATTCTAATTGATCAAGCTGAAACACCACAGCACGACTTACGTTTGATGATGCACTATGAATGGCCCAAGATAAAGGCTCAGACCATAGTTGCAAATATTGCTAATTATGATAGAATGGAAACAATATTTAGTAAATATCGACCTGAATATGTTTTCCATGCTGCTGCCTATAAACATGTGCCAATGATGGAAAATAATCCATCAGAAAGTATTCAAAACAATATTTGGGGGACAAAAGTTATTGCTGATCTCAGTGTGAAATATGGAGTAAGAAAATTCGTCATGATTTCTACGGATAAGGCAGTTAATCCTACAAATGTGATGGGGTGCTCTAAACGTATATGTGAGATATATTGCCAGAGTTTGAATGACAAGCTAATTTCTGATGGGAATTTTAAAGGAACTCAGTTTGTCACGACGCGCTTTGGAAATGTGCTTGGCTCAAATGGATCCGTCATTCCTTTGTTTGAGAAACAAATAAAGAATGGGGGGCCTGTAACTGTAACCGATCCAAACATTATCAGGTTTTTTATGTTGATTCCAGAAGCTTGTAAGTTGGTTTTGGAAGCAGGTACGCATGGAAAAGGTGGAGAAATATTTGTTTTTGATATGGGTAAGCCAGTGAAAATTGCTGACTTAGCAAAGCGTATGATTAAACTTTCGGGAGCAACGGGCATAGAAATAAAATATACAGGGCTTCGTGCTGGGGAAAAGCTTTATGAAGAAGTCTTAAGCACGTCAGAAAACACTTTGCCAAGCTTCCATGATAAAATAAGAATTGCAAAGGTAAGTAAATATAACTATGAGGATATTAACCAACAAATTGAGGAGCTCGTTAAGATTAGCCATGATTACAAGAGTATGGATATAGTCCGTAAAATGAAGGAAATCGTTCCTGAATATGTTAGTAACAATAGTGAATATTCAGTGTTGGATAAAGTTATAAAATAAGATTTACTGCTTTTGCATCATATTGGCGAAATGGTGCTAAGATGCCCATAAACTGAATGTGACATAATTCTACTTGCAAAAATGTCATAGGCAAGAAGATTTTAGAATCCGTTCCTTACAAAAAAGAAGTCTGGATTAGTCATCTTCAAAGGAAATTTCAATCCAATAATTTTTGCTCTTCTCAAGCAGATCAGTGACTGTTATCTACTCCACCAATGCTTTTTCTTTTTGGGCTCTTCTTCTTTATGATAATGTTGGTGGTTGTATCCCATACTTTCCCATGTTTCGTTATATTTTATCATTTTATAGATGGTGCCCCAATCAGGTAATCCACCAATATTTCTGTCATCAATAAACATTTCAACCTTTAACTTTCTGGAGAAATGATTATTCTTTTCTTTTTCTTCCTCTGGATAGTCTTTATTTACTGCCCAAAATTCAACACCTCTTTCACGACACCAATCAATAGCTTCTTGTAATAATTCTCCTTCTCTCACAGTCCATAGTATGAGTTGGTGTCCATCTTTAATAAGTTCCCTGAGTGTATCGGTTGCGAACATGATTTCTTCACCGATTTTAGGATATTTATGTTCTACTATTGTACCATCAAAGTCAACTGCTATTACCATCTTATAAATTTCCGAATATAAAAGTGTTGCCTTATATAGTGCAACACTTTTATTGATGATTTGATTATCGTTTTATTGAATTGTCATTTTTATTTCCATAATGGCTATTGCTATAATTTCCATATTGCCCATATGATGAAGAGCTACATCTGCCGTATTTTCCATAGCCATATCTTCTGTATTTTCCATATTTTCCGTAGCCATAATAATAGCCGTACTTTTTCTTTGACATATCAATGCCGTTTAGAACAAGGGCCATTTTCGGCAATTTCTTTTCATTAGAAATTTCGTTAATCATGTCAAAGGTTGATTTTGGAGTAAAATCTGCACGGCACATATAAACAGATACATCAGCTACACGACCAATCTGGAGAGTGTCTGTTACCAATCCAATAGGAGCTGTATCAATAAGGATGTAGTCGTATTCTTGTTTTAGAATATCGAAAATAATATTTAAAGAATTTCTTGCAATCAACTCTGTTGGATTCGGAGGAACAGGGCCTGCCATTAATAAGTCAAGGTTCTTGTTGACACCTGACTGAAGAATTTGGGCATTAACATCCTCTTGCGTTGGAGCTTGTTTTATCAACAAATTAGTAATACCGCTTTTATAGTCCTTAAGTCCAAATAATTCAGCTAATCTTGGTCTTCTAATATCAAGTCCGACCAAAATGACCTTTTTGCCCAATAGTGCAAAACTAATAGCTAAATTTGCAGCAGTGAAAGTTTTACCCTCTCCAGAAGTTGATGAAGTAAATAAGATAACCTTTTGTCTCTCTGTCAACATAAATTGAAGGTTGGTACGCATTGACCGGAAAACCTCTTCCATCTGATTATTCTGATTCTCATGGACAACAATATCAGCCTTACCCTTAGCCTTGTTGCTGGCAATAGGAATATCGGCAATAATAGGTAGTTTGGTGAGTTGAGCCACGTCATCATGCCCTTCAATTTTATATCTAAAGAATTGAATTAAGAATAAAATTAGGGCTGGGATAAAAATACCCAATGCAAATGCTCCTATCATGATAACCGACGAGTTAGGGCTAACTTTTCCCACAAATTGTGGTTCATCAATTAATTTTCCTTTATCAACTGTAGCAGCTAACGAAATGTTATTTTCCTCTCTTTTTTGCAGAAGCATTAAATATAGTCCTGCTCTCACTTCTTGTTGGCGACCAATCTGTGTTAACATCCTCTCTTGTTGAGGTGTTTCAGCAACTTCTGTATTATATTTATTTACTTGTTCGATTATTCCTGTTCTTTGAATTTCTAGATTTCTTCTCGAGGTTTCTATCGAATTTAGTATATTCGCATTTAACATTCGAATTTGATCCGTTAAGGGCTCAACAACAGGAGAATTTTTTGAGGCACTTCTCAGTAGTCGATTCCTTTCTAAAACTAGTTCATTGTATTTTTGAATGAGGCTTGATGTGTTGGCATCATTCAAACCGATATTGGATGGAATCGTTCCTGAAAGGTTTTTAGCAGAGTTTCTGACTTCAGAGGCTATGTTGTTGAAAAGTTCAGTTTGTATATCTATATCTGCAAGTTTCTGCTCGAATGAATTTTGGTTTGCCACACTGTTTGATGCATTCATTTTAAGCTCCACCATCCCATTTTTCTGCTTATAACTTTGCAGTTGCCCTTCTGTCTGACCCAGTTCGTTGTTGATCTTTTCCAGACGAGAGTTGATAAAATTATCGGTGCGTAAAGCTATTGTATTTTTATCTTCATTAGCTTGTCTATTGTACACAATTGCAAGTTGCTTTAGATAATCAATTGCTCGTTGTGGAATTTCATCTGTAAGTTGAAGCAAGGCGATAGATGTGGATTTTGAGGTTTGGGAAACCTTAAGTGAAGCAACGAATTTGTTAGACGTAACTTTAGGTGATTCTAAACGAATAAGCAGCTCTTCTCCATCTCTCAATGTATGGCCATTGTTGGAATCTATGGTTATTATACCTGCACGGGTATTTATCCTCGTTGGTAAAGAGTAAAGCTTTTTATTGATGGAAAAAGGTCCTTCTGCAGTATTTTCATCTACTGGAACGGAGTAGGTCCCACTAATGTTATAGGCTGCACCATTTCTCTTAATAGATAAGTTTATAGGCCTATTAAGTTTTTCCAAATGCGCAGCATCAATATCAACAATTAATGGTTGATTACCGTAAATATTTTGATCTTTTACTCTTCCTTTCGAAGCGTATGTGGTGTATAGTTTAAGATCCCTAATGGCGTCTTGAGCTAAAGAACGGGATGTCAGAATTTCCATCTCGTTGTCAATCCCCGTGGAATTAGACATAATTCCTAGGTTTGACATGTTTTGTAAAGATGGTCGTCTATTATTATCTTGACCTTTAATCAAAAGTTTTGCCGTAGTATTATATGTTGGAGTGGTGTAACGCAAATAGATGGCAGCTATGCCCAAACAAATAATGAGCGAAAGAATAAACCAATACCAGTTAAGAATAATAGTGCTATAAATAGTAGAAAAATCAAATGAGGATTTCCCATCTTGATTCTTGTCATTCTCTATTTCATTGTTTCTTATTTCTTCCATATTTTCTAAGTTTTGACTTCTCGATTAAGAATTTTCTGATAATCTCAATAGGTATTTACCGTATTGATTCTTTGCCATTGTTTGGGCATTTTTAATCAATTGCTTTTTAGTTATCCAGCCTTGTCTATAAGCAATTTCCTCTAAACAGGCGATCTTCAATCCTTGTCTTTTCTCAATACATTCTATAAAGGTACTTGCTTCAGACAAACTGTCGTGTGTTCCTGTGTCAAGCCATGCAAACCCTCTTTGCAAGGTCTGGACTTTAAGCGCATTATTCTTAAGATATTCTTGATTAACGGTAGTAATTTCGAGTTCCCCCCTGGCAGAGGGCTTAATCTTTTTGGCAACTTCAATAACGTTGTTAGGGTAGAAGTAAAGACCTACTACTGCATAGTTGCTTTTTGGCTTTTCTGGCTTTTCTTCTATGCTTATGCAATTTCCAAGACTATCAAACTCTGCAACACCATATCTTTCTGGATCATTAACGAAATATCCAAATACTGTTGCTTTGTTCTCCTTTTCCGCATTAGAGACGCTATTTTTTAGTAATCCTGTAAATCCAGAGCCATAAAAGATATTATCACCTAAAACCAAACATACATTATCGTCACCAATAAATTTTTCACCTATTATAAAGGCTTGTGCTAATCCATCTGGTGACGGCTGTTCCGCATATTCAAATTTTACTCCAAATTCGTGTCCATTTCCTAACAGGCGCTTGAATCCAGGTAAATCAAAAGGTGTTGAGATGATCAGAATTTCTTTTATCCCAGCCAGCATCAAAACTGAAACAGGATAGTAAATCATGGGCTTATCATAGATTGGAATCAGTTGTTTACTAACCCCTTTAGTGATAGGGTAGAGGCGCGTGCCTGAGCCACCAGCAAGAACAATACCTTTCATTTCGATTATTTTGTAAATTGTTTATAATCAAATAGTTTATTATGGAGTTAATTTCATCACAATCTCCTTAGTTGATAGTGAGAATTAAATCTATGTTGATCGATGAATTTCTATTACACTGTAAGACATTAGCAGCAAAGCCAGTGATGGGCAGCTTGATGGACTGCACAGCTCCACGACATTTAGATTCATTCATTCCTGAGTTATTCCTAATTAATCTTCGCAAAGGTAATAATTAAAATTGATATTTCAGTTATGTACTAAAAAAAATATCCAATATCTACTAAATCTTATTTTATTTTCTTAACTTTGCAGTCAAAGAATATCCAAAATCGAATAGAAAAAATAAAATAATGGGAATATTTTCTGATATATTCAAAAGAAGAAGTGGATCTGGAGAGAAGGTAGGAGGAATGAATGACTATATGTCGTTAGTCAGAGTTTATTTTCAAGCAGCCTTAGCCTCAAAGTTGGGAATAACCAATTTAGCCTCGTTACCAGATTTGAGAACGTATAAGCAAACCTTTCATGTTTCTACAGTTAACAACAAGTTGGGAGTTGGGGAGAAAAACAGTGTCCGGAAAACGATGAAAAGTTTATATGGAGTTGAAGATCAGTTTTTTAATGAAATTGATGCGAGCATAAAGAAGAATTGTAAGAAGATACAAGATGTTCAGGCATATCTTTATCAGTTTCAGGCATTGACACAAGATTTGATGATGTTGATTGGTAATTTAATGAAGTTTAAGTTGCGCATGCCAGCATTCTTTAAAAAAGCGATTTATGCAATGACGGAAAAAACTGTAAATGATATCTTTGACAAGAATGATTTTACAGATTCTGGCATAATTAAGACGGTTATGTCGATTCGTCAGGTCAATAATAGGCTCGGGTTCTCCAGAAAATGGATTACTGATTTTGTTTTTCAGATTATCTTGTTGGCAAAGAAAGAACCAAAACCTTCAACGGATGATGTAAGTAATAATAAACCGTAAAAATATCTCTCCGTTTGGATTAGACTGGTGGAAAATAATCAGCTAATAATTTTGTTAAATTAAAACTTTAATGTAAATTTGTAGCCAAAATGTTTTAAGTATATGAATGCGAATGAGAAAACACTGAATACATTTGCAACTCGTGTAAGGCAAATGATTCTCCAATACCAAGAGGTAAAAGGAGAAAATGACGAGTTGTACACATTGGTGGATCAGCGTGATCAGGAGATAAAAAGACTTCAGGCACGGCTGGCTCAAGCGCAGAATGACTATAACTCATTAAAGATGGCAAGGATGATTGAAATTTCTGATACAGACATGGATTCTGCTCAGAAGAGGATCGCCAAGCTCATTAGAGATGTTAATAAGTGCATCACACTTATAAGTGAAAAATAACCTTGAAAAGAATGTCAGACGATAAACTCCATATAAGATTACATGTATATGATACAGATCTCTCTGTTAACGTTCCACGCGATGACGAGGAATATTATCGTTCTGCATCTAAACTAATTACCGATACGGTAAATACTTATTCTACGCTTTTCAAAGGTAAGAAAAGTGATAAGGATATCTTATATATGTCAATGCTCGATATTGCATTGCGATATAAGAAAGAAGGCGCTCGTAATGATACAGCTCCTTATAGTGATATTCTTGGTAAACTCACTTCTGAGATTGAAGATGTGCTGAAAAAGTAATCAAGAATAATAATAATAAATCAATTGTACATGAGTCCTATACTAGCAATTATCATTGCACTTATATGCCTTTTCCTGGGAATTTTTGGCGGATATGCTTATTTCCGTTATGTAGTTAAAGGTAAATACAACGAGTTAATGGTGCAGGCGGACAAAGACGCCGAAGTAATAAAAGAGAAAAAACTTTTAGAAGTGAAAGAAAAGTTCCTCAACAAGAAGAGCGAACTTGAGAAGGAGGTACAGCAACGTAATCAGAAGATTCAACAAAATGAGAATCGGTTGAAACAGCGCGAAATGTCATTGAATCAGCGCCAGGAGGAAATAGGCCGACGTAAGCAAGAAGTTGAGCAGATGCAGCAACGTATCGACAACGAGAAAAAGTTGCTTCAGGTCAAGCAAGATGAACTTGTTAAGATGCAAGAGCTTGAAAGGGCAAAATTGGAAGAACTTTCTGGCCTTAGCGCTGATGAGGCAAAGAGTCGTTTGGTTGAGAGCCTCAAGGATCAGGCTAAACTTGATGCGGCATCATATATCAATGAGATTGTTGATGAAGCCAAACTAAATGCCAATCAACAAGCTAAAAAGATTGTTGTTCAAACTATTCAGCGAGTAGCTACTGAAACTGCAATTGAAAATTCAGTAAGTGTGTTCCATATCGATAGTGATGAAGTAAAAGGAAGAATCATTGGAAGAGAAGGCCGAAATATTCGCGCTTTGGAAGCAGCTACTGGTGTAGAGATAGTTGTTGATGACACACCGGAGGCTATTGTTATTTCTGCTTTTGATCCTGTACGTCGTGAAGTTTGTCGTTTGGCCTTGCACCAGTTAGTAGCAGATGGAAGAATTCATCCAGCTCGAATTGAGGAGGTTGTGACCAAGGTGAAGAAACAGCTTGACAGTGAAATCATTGAAACAGGAAAGAGAACAGCAATTGACCTTGGTATTCATGGACTCCACCCTGAACTGATACGTATTGTCGGTAAGATGAAATATCGCTCTTCTTATGGACAAAATCTTTTGCAACATGCACGCGAGACCGCAAATCTTTGTGGCGTCATGGCGAGCGAGCTAGGATTAAACCCAAAGAAGGCGAAACGAGCTGGGTTGTTGCATGATATTGGCAAGGTGCCTGATGAAGAAACAGAATTGCCTCATGCACTGTATGGTGGAAAGATTGCAGAAAAATATAAGGAGAAACCAGAAATCTGCAATGCTATTGCGGCACACCATGATGAGGTTGAAATGTCAAGCCTGATAGCGCCTATTGTTCAAGTTTGTGATGCTATTTCTGGTGCTCGACCTGGTGCGCGTCGCGAAATTGTCGAAGCATATATCAAGCGATTAAATGATTTGGAAGCGATTGCCATGAGTTACCCTGGAGTGACAAAAACTTATGCAATACAAGCAGGTCGCGAGTTGCGTGTAATTGTTGGTGCTGATAAGATGGATGACGTTGAAAGCGAGAAATTGAGTACTGAAATAGCCGAAAAAATACAAAATGAAATGACTTATCCAGGCCAGGTAAAGATCACTGTCATTCGTGAGACCCGAAGTGTTTCTTATGCAAAGTGATAGAATAATACATTCCCCAGCCATTACGGTAATGAATTTATTTTAAGCGAACGATAATCGTTAATATTATACGAAAGGGCCATTTTAATCTTCGAATTGCGAGTATTGAAGTGGCTCTTTTCATATTTTTTGAAGGTTTCCTATTATATCGTTGTGAGTTTCTATAAAACTTTGTACTTTTGCAGAAGAAGATAATAAATTCCAGAAAGTTGTCTTGTTAGCCATGTTGGTGATAGCAAAATGCTTAGTCAAACCACTCTGTGTTTTATTCTAAAGTAGATGCGCTGGCAATAATCAGGTATAAATCTTTCCCGCAGATGCAATTCTTACGATAAGGTATTCGCTAAAACCTTTTTGATGGTTATATGTTTGATATCTATATTTTGTTGACTGTGGGAATATTTTTTATAGGAAACGAATCACATGAAAAATCAAAAAATGTATGAGGCTGATGATAAAATGATAACTCTTATCAGCGATAATTATGACCTGTTGCAAACATTGGGAAGTTTTGGTATAAGTCTTGGCTTTGGCGATAAAATTGTTCGTGAAGTTTGCGAAAGCCAGAATGTTGATACATATACTTTCCTGACTGTGGTGAATTTTGTGATTAATGGATACAAGGAATTCGACGATGCTGAGCGTTTGTCAATTCCCACATTAGTACAATATCTTAAAGCGAGCCATACTTACTATCTTGATTATGAGCTACCTTTTATTCGGAAGAAGTTGAATGATTCCCTTGATGAAAATGACAACTTTGCCCGTTTAATCCTAAAACTGTATGATGAATATGCCCATGATATTCAAAAACATATGAAATATGAGGAGAGGACAGTTTTTCCTTATGTTGACTCATTGTTGGCAGGTTATGCCGATGAAAAATATGATATAGAAACATTCTCAAAACACCATACTCAGACAGATGTCAAATTACGGGAACTAAAAAATATTATCATCAAATATCTTCCTATAGATGCTCAACATAATAATCAGCTAACCTCTACTTTGTATGATATTTATAATTGTGAAGATTGGTTGGATCAACATGCAAAGGTTGAGGAAGAAATTTTTATACCGGCTATTCGTCATTTGGAGATGAAAACTAAACAAAATGATGTTTCTGTGAAGATCTCCACCATGCTTAAGCCAAGTGTTACCACTGAGACATTGAGCGACAGGGAAAAAGACGTTATTATCTGTGTGGTGCAAGGCATGACAAATAAGGAGATTGCGAATCATCTGTGCATTTCAACGAATACGGTCATTACCCATAGAAGAAATATAGCTCGAAAACTGCAAATTCATTCTCCTGCAGGCTTGACAATTTATGCGATAGTCAATAATTTGGTTGATATTAGCAGTGTAAGTCTTTAAGTTTTGAATATTTTAATTACCCCTAATTAGTATGGATAAAAGTTTGATGATGGGCGAAGAGGTAAAAATGGGTATTGACAAGATGATGAACGGTCGTCCACGAATGGCAATAGTTGACCCTAACATGTTGGCTGTTTTGGGATTGAAGCAAATACTTCAGAAGGTAATTCCCATTATAACAGTAGAAGCCTTTTCTAATTTTCAAGAATTTGCTAATGCCATTCCTGATTCATTTTACCATTATTTCGTAGCTCAAACTATTGCTTTGGAAAATCGGGCTTTCTTTACAGAAAGACTCAACAAAACAATTGTGTTGACTACATCAAAAAATCCTAACTCCCAGTTATCTGGGTTTAATAGCTTTTGTGTTAATGACACAGAAGATCAACTGATTAAAAATATTCTTAGGGTTGAGCAACAAGGTCACGCTGGAGGCAAAAACTTTCCAGATATGCCACAGGTGACTAAAAACAAGATTCTTGGAAATAGGGAGATAGAAGTGTTGGCTCTAATAGTTCAAGGCTATATCAATAAGGAAATTGCAGCAAAGTTGTGTATCGGCCTGACAACTGTAATCACACATCGTAAGAATATAATGGAAAAATTGGGAATAAAAAGCGTTTCTGCCCTAACAATTTATGCCGTTATGCATGGATATGTTGATATTAACGATATCTAAACTATAATACGGGGGCGAATAAATGTGCAATCCACCCTCTAATTTTTTGCCATGGTGTTCTCCAATTATCCCAAACTTCCTCGGTTAATCTAAAGCAGTCTTTTTTCTCATGCTCAAATAAGGTGTCAATTTCCTTTGTGGTTTCTTTATCAATGATTACCACATTCTCCTCTCTATCCCATCTTAGACTTCTTGAATTTAAATTAGCAGAACCGACAGTACAAAACTTTCCATCAACCAAAATTGTTTTTGTATGATGGAATCCAGGTTTGTAAATCCATATTATACATCCTGATTTCATTAATTTGTGAGCATTATAGAATCCACAGTCGGGAGTAAGTGGAATATCGCTTTTCTCACTGAGCATAATTTCCACTTTAACACCTCGCTTAGCCGCTTTTTTCAGTGCCTTTTTCAGACTACAGCTCAAAGTGAAATAAGGATTGATGATTTTTATACTGTCTTTGGCATTGTTGATAGCATTAATATAAAAATATCTTATTATCTCATTGGAAACCTGCGGCTCTCTATTGATGATACCCAGCATTTTACTGCCTGCTGATTTGCATAAGTCTGGTTTTAGTCCTTTTATATATTCTGCATTCGATATCCCCCGGAAATATTTGGCACCTTGTATTTTCTTTCCTGCAACTTTCCACCACATCTTAATGAATATTTTCTGAAGCGTGTTTACTTCTTCTCCTTCAATACGACAGTGCAAGTCGTGCCAAGAACCAACGGTCTTAGTACCTTTAATGTAATAATCAGCAACGTTCATACCTCCTGTGTATGCGATCTTGCCATCGATAATGACTATCTTCCTGTGGTCACGGTTGAAAATGTCGTGAATCCATGGAAATCTTAAAGGCTTGAACTCATGTATTTCAATGCCTTTCTCCCTAATGGATCTAAGGTGTTTTTTTTTCATAGGCTGATTGTTGCTGGCATTTCCGAACCCATCAAAAATGGCCCGTACCTCAACACCTTGGCTCGCCTTCACGGCTAATCTTTTAATGAGCTCCGCATTGATAGAATCATTTCTGAAATTAAAGTATTCAAGGTGGATACTCGACTTCGCTTGTTCGATGGCCTTGAACAAGTCGTCAAATTTCTGTTGACCATTGGTCAGCAGGGTTATTGAGTTGTTGTTTGAGAACTTAACGCCTTTTGAGCGAAGTTGTTTGACTATCAGCGAGTCAGAACTGTAGCATGTTGTATCTATTCCCCAAATGGTAACTTTGGGAACAGATGCTTGTATAATTGATGTAAAACACCAAAATACAATAGCGAGGACGTGATTTGTCTTTTTGCTAAATATCACTAACTTTCTATGTTTGCTGGAGTATAAATATTAAATCATACAGCTGTAATGGTCAACTACTCCTAACAATCTTCTATCTTTATCACAAACAAGAACTGTATGAATCTTGTATTTGTGCATTATTCGTTGAATTTCAGTAATCTTAGTTGTGGGCGATACTGTCTTCGGGTTCTCTGTCATAATGTCGTGGACAGTATGGTCGAAGAACCTTGATTGCCATTTTTCCATGGCACGCCTAATATCACCATCAGTGATCAACCCTACAATCTTATCGTTCTCAAGCGATACGCCAAGTCCTAACTTGCCTTTGCTTACCAAAATGATAGCATCCCCCAAGTGCGTGTCTGATGGGATGATGGGTAAGTCATTGGAACGCATGACATCCTGAGCTGTTGTGAGCAAACGTTTTCCTAATTCTCCGCCAGGATGGAAATGGGCAAAATCTCCAGGACGGAATTTCCTCACTTCCATAAGTGCTACAGCCAGCGCATCACCCATTACTAATGCAGCTGTGGTTGAGCTTGTCGGGGCGAGATTCAGCGGACAAGCCTCTTTCTCAACCCAAACTTTGATGTGAACAGTAGAATATTTTGCAAGAAGGGATTTAGGATTGGCGCTCATTCCAATAATGGGGATATTCATGTGGAGCACCATTGGGATGAATCGCAATAGTTCGTCTGTCTGTCCTGAATTGGATAGTGCTAAAACAACATCATCCTTTGTCATGACTCCAAGGTCTCCATGATAGACATCAAGCGGATTGACAAAGAAGGCTGGTGTTCCTGTAGATGATAGGGTAGCAGCGATTTTTGCACCGATATTGCCACTTTTGCCAACACCTGTGACAATGACTTTTCCTTTGCAGTGATACATTAATTCGACTGCCTTGTCGAAATTTTCATCGAGTTGGTCGATTAATGCCAGAGTTGCATTTGCTTCTTCTCTGATACATTGTGTTGCGTATTCCCTTACGCCATGAAGACTATCCTCTGAATGTTTCATCGTAATTTGTCAATAAGATTATCAAGGTTGGATAATTCCAGCATATTGGCGGCATCACTTAAGCCTTGGTCAGGATTGGGGTGCACTTCAAAAAAATAGCCTGTCGCCCCAAAAGCCTTAGCAGCTAATGCCATGGAGGGGACAAACTTTCTGTCGCCGACAGTCTTGCCATCTCCTGCACTCGGCCGTTGTACGCTATGCGTGCAATCCATAATCACCGTTGGTACTATTTCCCTCATGTCAGGAATGTTCCTAAAGTCAACAACCAAATTATTGTAACCGAAACTATTGCCACGCTCTGTCAGCCATACTTCTTTTGCTCCGCTTTCCATGCACTTCTCTACAGGGTATCTCATGTCTTTCCCGCTGAGGAATTGCGCTTTCTTGATGTTTATAATCTTCCCCGTCTTTGCGGCCGCAACAAGCAAGTCGGTTTGTCTGCAAAGGAAAGCCGGAATCTGAATAATGTCCGCTACGTCGCCCACAGCTTCTGCCTGATGACTTTCATGTATGTCTGTTAAAATTCTAAGTCCAAATTCTTCCTTTATTCTTTTCAACATTGCCAGTCCATCTCTAAGACCTGGTCCTCGATAAGACGTTAAACTGGTACGGTTAGCTTTGTCGAAACTTGCCTTGAAAATGATATCCAAATCGTATTTCTTGTTCAAGCGCACAAGTTCTTCTGCAACAGTTTTAAGTAATTGCATGTTTTCAATGACACAAGGTCCTGCAATAAAAACATTTCTATTTTTCATATCATAAGGAATGCAAGGAGAGGATTTGCCAGTTGTACCCACGTTGTTATAATTTTCACAAAGTCAGCAGAAGCGAAATGAAACTCTAAGCTGATGACATCTTAAAAATTATGATTCTGTTGAAACCCAAACAAGTTAAGTAGTAATCCTGACATGTTTCATATTGCGGATGATACCTTTGTTGTCTGTAGTTTTCTTTGAGAAAATGGCATCTCCATACCATATTTTATTTTAATATTGCAAAGATACTAAAGTTTGGCGTTATAGATATAGCATTCCAGATTTTTTTACTACTTTTGCATGAAATAATTATTCTTTCTTATGATATTAGTAGCAGATAGTGGAAGCACAAAGACCGATTGGGTTTTAGCGCCAGATACTTGTTCTTCAAATAAATCCGACCACTCTTTCACAAAAGTGAAGACTCAAGGTATCAATCCGTTCCATCAATCCATGGATAGAATTGAAGCAATCATGCAAAACGAGTTGATCACACATTTGAGCAATGAGATGGGAACAGATTCCCCTTTAAACGCGATATCCTCTGTCGCCTTCTATGGAGCAGGCTGCAATGAGGCTTCCATTCCGATGATGACAGATATCATGCAAAAAATATTTCCAACTGCGACTATCGATGTTGCTAGCGACATGCTTGGTGCTGCCCGCGCACTTTTCGGCGATGAGCAAGGTGTTGCATGTATTTTGGGAACAGGCTCTAACAGCTGTTATTATGATGGAAGGAAAATGTTGCGAAATATACCGCCTCTTGGCTATATTCTTGGCGATGAAGGAGGAGGGGCATCCTTGGGGAAATTATTTCTTAATGGTATTTTCAAGGGAACAATTTCGAATGAGATACGTGACAGGTATTTGGAGAATGAAGGATTTGTCTATACAGACGTGATAGAAGCCGTTTATAGAAAACCCTTGCCCCATCGGTTTTTGGCATCTATTTCAAAATTTATTCTGAAAAATATTTCAGAACTGGAACTTCAAGATTTGGTGAGACGGAACTTTGATCTATTTTTTAAGAATAATATCCGTCAGTATGATGATTTCGGGAATAAGAAAATTTCGGCAATAGGAAGTATCGCACATTACTATAAGAATCTCTTTATTGAGATAGCAAAAGACAATGATTATGAAGTGATTGATGTTGTGCAGTCGCCATTGGAGGGACTGTTGTCATACCATCAACAGCACCGATGAGTTGGCATTTCTTCATGTCTATGGTTTGGCGCATACGAATAATATTTTTTGTCAAAAATCTTTATAGCTGCACAGTTATACCTTATGTTTTGTAACGTAAAAGGTCATCTATTGCCCACCGATTAGTGACCTTTTGCCATGCAAAACGTAATCTTTTAGAGACTGTTCTGTATATTTCTCAAAATCAGCAGTTTTCTGTAGGTGTGGAAACGGTTGCCTTGTAAATATTTTTCCTATTCTATTTCTCTTCATTGACCTTCTCAATGTTGATTTTGATGCTGTGCTCTATCATTAATCTTTTCAATTGTATGTGATGTAATAGGAATACAGCAGTTTGTGGGCTTTATATCTCCACGCAATTTTTAATTCGCCGAAAATACGAAGTTTTATCAAATATTTCTGATTTGTAAAGTTGAGTTGACAAATAGCCATTCTTTTTTCGCTTCTTTTTTGCATTATTTTCAAAATGTTTTGTAACTTTGCACACGTTTTAAAACAACCTAATAAAATTACAAGCGAATTATTAAAATTATAGCTATATAAATTTATGTATTTCACACTTTTTATCACCGTTTTTATTACGGCTGCCTTTTTGGTTGTTGCTGCTTATGTAACGGCAAAACTGATAGGTCCCCGTTCTTACAATCCGGTAAAGGGTGAGCCTTACGAGTGTGGTATTCCTACTTATGGACCTTCATGGCTTCCATTGCACGTGGGATACTATCTCTTTGCCATTCTTTTCTTGATGTTCGATGTGGAGACAGTCTTCCTTTATCCTTGGGCAGTAGTTGTAAAGACATATGGTCCTTTGGCACTTGCCACCATCGGATTCTTCATGTTGGTATTGGTATTTGGCCTTGCTTACGCATGGCGGAAAGGAGCACTCGAATGGAAATAAGAAAGCCGAAAATCAAGTCAATGCCTTATGACGAGTGGAAAGACAACGAAACGTTGGAAAAAATGGCCAACGATTTGAATGATGGTGGCACGAATCTCGTTCTTGGAAATCTGGACCAGTTGATAAACTGGGGGCGAAGCAACTCGCTTTGGTCGCTGACCTTTGCAACATCATGTTGTGGTATTGAATTTATGGCCGTTGGTTGTGCACGTTATGACTTCTCACGCTTTGGTTTCGAAGTTACGAGAAATTCTCCACGTCAGGCAGACTTAATTATGTGTGCAGGCACTATCACGAATAAGATGGCACCTGCGTTGAAGCGTTTGTATGACCAGATGGCAGAGCCCAAATATGTCATCGCAGTTGGCGGTTGTGCTATCTCTGGAGGCCCATTCAAGGATAGTTATCATGTCATGCGAGGTATCGACGAGATTATTCCTGTTGATGTTTATATCCCTGGATGTCCTCCGCGCCCTGAAGCAATCATCTATGGTATGATGCAGCTGCAACGGAAAGTGAAGATAGAGAAATTCTTCGGTGGGGCAAATAAGAAACAGAACAAGGAAGAACGCTTGTTGGGAAAGAGTAACTCTGCCATCATCTTTGAGGAAAAATTAGGCATCAAGGCAGAGGAAATAAAAGTCCAACGCGAGGCTGAATTTGCCGAATCAAAACAACCTGCTGTCAAGCCAGCAAGGCCAGCTCGTCCTGCGGTGACTCCGAAGACTGAAGAGGTTATAAAGAAAGCTAATACGATTGTTGTAGATAAGCCTGTTACAAAGGAAGATGTTGAAAAGTTGGGGAAGGAACTGGATCAATTGAATAATGAGAATCCAACCAAGCCAATTGATACTAATCCAACAACAGCTAATTGATAAGGTGCGAAAAAATGAAACTAGAAAACAAAGAATTTGGTTTTGATAGTTTTGCCACAGAGATGGCAAGACTGAAAAGAGAACAGCATTTCGATTACCTTGTTACTGTAGTGGGAGAGGACTTCGGCGCAGAAGAGGGACTCGGCTGTATCTACATTCTCGAAAATACTCAAACACATGAACGTTGCTCTGTAAAACAACTTGCCAAGAAAGTTGATGAGGATTATGTTATTCCTTCAATTTATAGCATTTGGGCTGATGCCGACTTGTTGGAACGCGAGGTTTATGATTTTTTTGGTATCAAGTTCCTTGGTCATCCAGACATGCGTCGTCTCTTCTTGAGAAATGATTTTGTGGGTTATCCACTTCGCAAGGATTACGACATGGACCCCGCCAAGAATATGTTCACAACAGAGGATGATATCGAGGTTGATACAACGACCGAATGGAATTTAAGTTCTGACGGTGATCTGAAAGCTACAAAACACAGATTGTTTACAGAGGACGAGTTTGTTGTCAATATAGGCCCCCAACACCCATCTACTCACGGTGTATTGCGCTTGCAAACTGTTCTTGATGGTGAGAAAGTTAAGAAAATTTACCCCCATCTTGGCTATATCCATCGTGGTATAGAGAAAATGTGCGAGTCTTATACATATCCTCAAACTTTAGCCTTGACAGACCGAATGAACTATCTGTCAGCCATGATGCACCGCCATGCCTTGGTTGGCGTGATAGAGGAGGCTATGGGAATCGAATTGTCGGAGCGCATTCTCTACATCCGTACTATTATGGATGAATTGCAGCGTATTGACAACCACTTGCTTTATACTTCTTGCTGTGCGCAGGACTTGGGTGCACTCACGGGTATGCTGTATGGCATGCGTGATCGCGAACATGTGCTGAATGTTATGGAAGAGACGACAGGTGGGCGATTGATTCAGAATTATTATAGGATTGGCGGTTTGCAAGACGATATTGATCCTAACTTCGTGGCTAATACGAAGGCACTGTGCAAATATCTTCGTCCGATGATTCAAGAGTATCTTGATGTATTTGGCGATAATGTGATTACTCATCAGCGCTTTGAGAATATTGGTGTCATGAATGCGGAAGATTGTATCAGCTATGGTGTAACAGGTCCTGCTGGACGTGCCGCTGGTTGGAGAAACGATGTCCGCAAGTATCACCCGTATGCAGTTTATGATAAGGTTAACTTTGAGGAAGTTGTGATGGACAATGGTGATTCTATGGATCGCTATTACTGCCATATCAAGGAAATGTATCAGAGTCTTGATATCATCGAACAACTCATTGATAATATACCTGAGGGTGATTTTTATATCAAGCAGAAACCAATTATTAAGGTTCCAGAAGGCCAGTGGTACTTTTCTGTTGAAGGAGCAAGTGGCGAATTCGGTGCATATCTTGACTCACGTGGCGACAAGAGTGCGTATCGATTGAAGTTCCGCCCAATGGGCTTGACGCTCGTCGGCGCAATGGATAAGATGTTACGCGGCCTGAAAGTGGCCGACCTGGTGACAGTCGGTGCCGCGCTGGACTTCGTTATTCCCGACATTGATCGTTAAGAGTGAACTATGATAATAGAAATGAATTAAGAAATAAATCATATACATGTTCGATTTTAGTATTATAACGAATTGGTTCGACCAGTTGCTGAGAATAAACTTAGGGCTTGGTGATTTTTGGGCCATTCTTATCGAGTGTGTGATAGTTGGCTTGGCCATTATCGTTGGCTATGCTGTTCTTGCTATCATACTCATTTTCATGGAACGTAAGGTTTGTGCCTATTTTCAGTGTCGAATTGGTCCAGTTCGTGTTGGATGGTGGGGTACCTTACAAGTGTTCGCCGACGTGCTTAAAATGTTGATAAAGGAAATTTTCGTAGTAGATAAGGCAGATAAATTACTCTATTACTTAGCTCCTTTCCTTGTTATAGCAGCCTCTATCGGAACATTCTCATTCCTCCCATGGAATAGGGGTGCACAAGTGTTGGACTTTAATGTAGGTGTCTTCCTTGTTACGGCAATTAGTTCAATTGGTGTGCTTGGAATCTTTATTGCAGGTTGGGCAAGTAATAACAAGTATTCTGTGCTCTCAGCTATGCGTGCTGCAGTTCAGATGATTTCATACGAGTTGTCTTTGGGCATCTGCCTGATTTCTGTGGTGATTCTTACGGGAACAATGCAGATTTCAGAGATTGTTGAATACCAAACTGGTCCATGGAGATACCTTTTGTTCCAAGGACACATTCCAGCATTGTTGGCCTTCTTGGTATTCTTAGTAGCTGGTAATGCGGAGGCAAATCGTGGGCCGTTTGACTTGGCTGAAGCTGAGAGTGAATTGACTGCTGGTTATCATACAGAATATAGTGGTATGGGATTTGGTTTCTATTATTTGGCTGAATATCTTAACCTCTTTGTTATCTCTGCCCTTGCTGCAACTATGTTCTTAGGAGGTTGGGCACCAATTAATATTGGGGTGGAAAGTTTCGATAACATTATGAATCTGATTCCAGGTATAGTTTGGTTCCTCGGAAAATCTTTCTTTGTAGTATTCCTACTCATGTGGGTACGTTGGACTTTCCCAAGATTACGAGTTGACCAAATATTGAAGTTAGAATGGAAATACCTTATGCCATTAAGTCTTATCATTCTTGTGATGATGACAGTATGTGTGGCATTTGGATGGGTTAATCCGTTCAATTTCGAATCTATGTTTTAAAATAGAATAATAAGAATTTATAATTCTAATGGAAAATAAACAATCATATTTCGGAGAAATCGGAGCTGCTTTTAAAACTCTGACAACGGGATTGAAGACTACTATGAAGGAGTACTTCACTCCCAAGTCAACTGAGCAGTATCCGGAAAACCGTAAGACAACGCTGCATGTGGCCAAACGCCATCGTGGTCGCCTCGTGTTTAAGCGTGACGAAAACGAGAATTATAAGTGTGTTGCTTGCTTGATGTGTGAGAAGGCTTGTCCAAACGGAACAATCAAGATCAACAGCGAGATGCGAACAGACCCAGAGACGGGAAAAAAGAAACGCCAATTGCTCGATTATCAATATGACTTGGGCGATTGTATGTTCTGTCAGCTTTGTGTGAACGCATGTAACTTCGACGCTATTAAGTTCACAAATGATTTCGAGAATGCCGTATTTGATCGCTCAAAGCTTGTTTTGCACCTTAATGAAGAAATTTATAAGGGTGGTTCATTACCAAATATCGTCGAAGGAGGTGCTGATTGGGAAGTCGGCACGTTTAACACTAAAACCAAATAAGGAACAAAGATATGGGTAAATTAATTATATTTGCTATTTTGGCAGTGATAATTCTCGGCTCTGCTGTGTTCTGCGTGTCAACCAAGCGTATTATGCGAGCTGCAACAGCATTATTGTTTGTACTTTTTGGTGTGGCAGGACTTTATTTTCTGCTGGACTATACCTTCCTTGGGGCAGCACAGATTAGTATTTATGCCGGAGGTATAACGGTAATGTATATCTTTGCAATCCAGTTGGTAAGTAAAAATACTCTTCAAGGACTTTCTGAGAGCTGGCTTGGCAAGAGAAGTGTTGTTGCTGGGTTGATAGCCTTGGTTGGGGCCGCTACAGTAGTTGGCGTGTTCTTGAAGAATAATATATTAATGGAAGTTGCTTCAAAGGCTACAACTGCTGATACAGAAGTTTCAATGGAAGTTATCGGTAAAAATCTCATGAGTGCTGATAAATACGGATACGTACTACCATTTGAGTTTATTTCCGTTTTCTTATTGGCTTGTATTATCGGAGGTTTGGTGATTTTGAATATTCGTAAAAAAGAGGAGGTAGAAAAATGATACCAGTAGAATATTTTTTCATCCTCAGTGGATTGTTGTTCTTTATTGGAGTCTTTGGTTTTGTCACCCGTCGTAATCTTGTTGCGATGCTTATCTCCGTAGAGCTAATCTTAAATAGTGTTGACCTTAATTTTGCAGCATTCAATCGTTTGCTCTATCCAGAAGGATATGAGGGAATGTTTTTCACCATTTTCTCTATTGGTGTAAGTGCTGCAGAGTCAGCAGTTGCTCTTGCTATAATAATCAATGTTTACCGTCATCTTCATAGCGACCAGGTGAACAGTATTGAAAATATGAAATTATAAGAATAAGGTTATGTTTGATTACGCATTTTTGATACTTCTTCTCCCATTCCTAAGCGCTATAGTTCTGGGATTGTTTGGAATGAAGATGCCGAAAGCGGTAGCAGGTATCATTGGTACATGTATTTTGGGGGCACTCTTTGTGTTGAGCCTTTATACAGCCTATAACTATTTCTTCTATACGGGTGAATACACCTCTATGGGAGAGACGTTTAAGGTTGTAGATGGAAGATTGACGAACGGCACTTACCCGATAGTGACTGTTTTCAATTTCACATGGTTGAGATTTACAGAGTTGTTGACTTTCAATATCGGTTTCCGGCTCAGTCCTATTAGTGTGATGATGTTAATTGTTATCACCACTGTCAGTTTTATGGTTCACATTTATTCTTTTGGATATATGGCGGAACGTGACAAGGACTATAAGTTTGAAGAATATGAGCACGGTTTCCAACGCTTTTATGCGTACCTTTCATTGTTCTCAATGTCAATGTTAGGACTTGTTGTTGCAACAAATGTATTCCAGATGTATCTCTTTTGGGAGTTGGTTGGTGTATGTTCTTACTTGCTCATTGGATTCTATTATCCAAAGCACACTGCAGTTCATGCGAGCAAGAAGGCTTTCATCGTTACACGTTTTGCTGACTTGTTCTTCTTGATAGGTATTTTGTTCTTTAGTTTCTATGTTGGAACTTTCAATTTTGACCTTACTGCTGATGCAAGTCTTGCCGATAAGTTGGCTGCTGTTGCTTCTAATCCAGAAACAGCTTGGGCTATCCCGACTGCACTTTTCTTAATGTTCATAGGTGGTGCGGGCAAGTCGGCCATGTTCCCACTTCATATTTGGCTGCCCGACGCTATGGAAGGCCCGACTCCTGTCTCTGCATTGATTCATGCTGCTACGATGGTGGTTGCTGGTGTATTCCAGGTTGCAAGTATGTTCCCAATCTATATCAAGTTTGGGGCTATTGAGCAGCTTCATTGGATTGCCAATATCGCCGCCTTTACAGCATTTTATGCAGCGGCAGTTGCATGTGCTCAACGCGATATCAAGCGTGGTTTAGCATTCTCCACCATCTCTCAGATAGCTTATATGCTCGTTGCACTTGGTGTTTGCTACGCAATAGACAATGAAGATGGTGGTCTCGGTTACATGGCGTCAATGTTCCATTTGTTCACTCATGCAATGTTTAAAGCGCTCCTTTTTCTCTGTTCTGGTGCCATCATTGTTATCATCGGCAGTAATTTCAAGGAGTATATGGGCGGATTGCACAAGTATATGCCTATTACCAACGCATGCTTCCTGATAGGTTGTATTGCTATTTCTGGTGTGTGGCCGTTTGCAGGGTTCTTTTCAAAGGATGAAATTGTAGCAGCTTGTTTCCAGTTCTCTCCAGCTTTAGGATGGTTCATGACTTTGGTGTCAGGTATGACAGCGTTCTATATGTTCCGTTTGTATTACGTTATATTCTGGGGAAAGTCTTACTATGAGGAAGATCCTGAGAATCGTCGTAAGCCACAGGAAGTTCCATTTGTCATGTGGGGACCATTAGTATTCCTTGCTATCATTTCAATTTTTGCAGGTTGGATTCCTTTTGGACATTTTGTAACAGCTACAGGACAGACAGCAGAAATTCATTTACAGCATTTCCATTTTTCAAACGTTGCTTGGTTCAGTCTCTTAGCAGCTGCCATTGGCATCAGCCTTGCAACGTGGATGTATATGCCAAAGAATAATCCTGTCGCTGATACGCTGGCGAAAAAGATGCCGAGACTTCACAAGGCAGCACTCAATAGATTCTACATCGACAATGCTTGGCAATTCTTTACTCATAAGATTGTATTCAAGTGCTTCTCAATTCCTATTGCATGGTTCGATAGAAATGTTATCGACGGTACATTCAATTTCATGGCCTGGGGAACACAGGAGGCTGGAGAGAGCATTCGTCCATGGCAGAGCGGTGATGTCCGCCATTATGCAATATGGTTCATTACAGGAACAATAGCTTTAACATTAGTAATACTTTGCTTGATTTAGAGAGATGAGTTGGATATTAACAATATTTGTGATAATCCCCGTATTGATGCTCTTAGGCCTTTGGGTTGCTAAGAATGATAATCAAGTACGTGGCGTGATGGTAGCAGGTTCCACAGCATTGCTGGTTGGAGCTATTTGGCTGACCGTCTATTTTGTTCAACAGCGTAATGCTGGCAATACCGATACCATGTTGCTGGCTAACTCTGCGATGTGGTTTAAGCCATTGAACATCGCATTTGCCGTTGGAGTAGATGGTATCTCTGTGGTGATGATTTTGCTTTCTGCAATTATCGTGTTCACTGGTACATTTGCAAGTTGGCAGCTTGAACCGATGAAGAAAGAGTATTTCCTTTGGTTCGTATTGCTTTCATCAGGTGTATTCGGTTTCTTTATTTCGACCGACATGTTCACCATGTTTATGTTCTACGAAGTAGCTTTGATTCCTATGTATCTTCTGATAGGTGTATGGGGAACAGGCGCCAAGGAATATTCAGCTATGAAGCTAACCCTTATGTTGATGGGTGGTTCTGGTTTGTTGATTTTCGGAATCCTTGGCATCTACTATTTCAGTGGAGCTACGACGATGGACGTTGTGGAATTGGCAAAGATGCACGCAATGCCAAAGAATATTCAAAATATTTTCTTCCCATTTGTATTTGTTGGGTTTGGTATTCTTGGCGCACTATTCCCATTCCATACATGGTCTCCTGATGGTCATGCTTCAGCCCCTACGGCCGTATCTATGCTTCATGCTGGAGTGTTGATGAAGTTGGGAGGTTATGGCTGTCTCCGCATTGCAATGTTCATGATGCCTGATGCTCTTGAAATGTGGGCGCCAGTGTTCCTCGTGTTAACTACTATATCGGTTGTTTATGGAGCGCTTTCAGCTTGCGTTCAGACGGATTTGAAGTATATCAATGCTTATTCTTCAGTGTCTCACTGTGGAATGGTGCTTTTTGCTTTGCTAATGGTGACTCAGACCGCCATCACTGGTGCAATTCTTCAAATGCTCTCTCACGGTTTGATGACAGCTCTGTTCTTCGCATGTATCGGTATGATTTACCACCGTGCTGGAACTCGTGATGTTCGCTATCTTGGCGGTTTGATGAAAGTCATCCCATTCCTCGCTGTTTCATACGTTGTGGCTGGTTTGGCAAACCTTGGCCTTCCAGGCTTTTCTGGTTTCATAGCCGAAATGACAATTTTTGTAGGGTCGTTCGAGAATGGCGGAACGTTCCACCGCGTTTGTACAATCGTAGCTTGTACTTCAATCGTTGTAACTGCCGTTTACATTCTTCGTGTGGTTGGTAAGATATTATTCCAGACAATTCCAAATCCGAAGTTCCTTGAACTCCACGATGCTACCTGGGATGAACGCTTCTCGATAGGAGCATTAATTTTCTGCGTAGCTGGTCTCGGTTTGTGTCCATTGTTTTTTGAGGACATGATTATCAGCGCAGTTGGTCCAATATTCGACCATATCATTGCTTATGTACCAAATTTGGGTAATCTTTAATAAACTGGCGAAATGAATTATAGTGATTTCTTTAAAATGATTCCAGAGGCAAGTCTTGTTGCCATTCTGATAATCTTGTTTATTGCTGATTTTATCTCAGCAAACAAAGAAGACCGCAAGTGGTTCAATCCGCTGTCTTGCGTACTCATGCTTGTGAATACTGTCATTTGCCTTGTTCCAATGGATGCGCAAAATGCTTTTGGGGGAATGTACGTGACTTCAACAGCAGTAGATGTCATGAAGGCAATTCTGTCTTTAGGTACATTCATTGTGCTGTTGCAGAGCCGTGTATGGGCAGTACGTAGTGAAAAAGAGGGCGAGTTCTATATGCTTGTTGTTTCCACCCTGTTGGGTATGAATATGATGATGAGTGCTGGGAATTTCCTTATGTTCTTTCTTGGCCTGGAGATGGCTTCTGTCCCCTTGGCATGTGCCGTTGCCTTTGACAAGTATCGTAAATACTCCGCTGAAGCTGCTGCAAAGTTCATTTTGACAGCGACCTTCTCAAGTGGTGTGATGTTGTACGGTATCAGTTTCATCTATGCAGCTTACGGTACATTTTATTTTGATGATATCGCAACAAAACTACAGGCTACGCCACTCACAGTTATGGGTTTGGTGTTCTTCTTCAGTGGTTTAGGCTTCAAGATATCCTTGGTTCCATTCCACTTCTGGACAGCTGATACCTACCAGGGAGCGCCTACCACCATTACTGGCTATTTAAGTGTTATATCGAAAGGAGCTGCTGCCTTTACCTTATTGAGCATACTCTTTCACGTTTTTAGTGGTATGATGGAATATTGGCATGTTTTGATGATGATTGTGATAGCACTTTCCATAACTATCGCCAATCTTTTTGCTGTTCGTCAAGGCGAGCTCAAGCGATTCATGGCATTTAGTTCTATTTCACAAGCTGGCTACATCATGTTGGCAGCTTTGGGCAACGATTGGAGCACTTCCGTATCTTCATTGAGCTACTACGTTCTCATTTATGTTGTTGCTAATATGGCAGTGTTCACAATCATTTCAGTTGTGGAACAAAATAATGGCGGTAAAACAGAAATATCCGACTACAATGGTTTTTACAAGACCAATCCACGTCTTTCATTTCTGATGACCATTGCCATGTTCTCATTGGGAGGTATTCCTCCATTCGCTGGTATGTTCTCCAAGTTCTTTGTGTTCATGGCTGGAGTGAAGGGGGCAGATATTACCACTTTTCAGGGTGCTTGGATCTATGGAGTACTTTTCATTGCATTGATTAATACAGTTATTTCACTTTACTATTATCTGAAAATAGTGAAGGCAATGTATATCAATCATTGCGATTCACCATTGCCAACATTCAAGAGCGACAATAACACAAAGTTCGCATTGGCCCTCTGTACCACAGGCATTGTGCTCTTTGGCGTATGCAGCTATATTTATGAGTGGATTGCTTCAGCAGTATAAGGCATCAAATAAATAATGATAAGGAGCTGTTGTGAAATCCCATAACAGCTCCTTTTCATTGTGATACGGTTTGATACGACTTGTTATTCAAGATTTTGATCAATGCAATTATGTTGTTTATGAAATGCAATCAAATAGGTCAGCTTTTGAATGGTAAAAGGTCAGCTTTTGAAGCACAATGCCTGACCTTTTGATGTATCACTCTTTTTTCGTTTATGGTCAGTTGTTTGTAAACTTGATTCTGATGAGGTTAGCCTATGATGTTTGTAGTCATGCGCATTCTGAGGCCGTCTTCAATAATGCTGTTGTGAATGCGAGGAACTAGACAATCCAGTCTCGACGTACCTGCTATGTCTTGTAACAGCCAACAATCTCATCTGTCTGTCAATTAAGCAACATTCGTACAAAACTATAATAAAATTGGTTAGCGCCGATAACTACATTTTGTTTTTTATTACTACCAAGCTCTCCGATTTTCATCTTCGTTTTATAATATCTGACTTGTTTCTACGTTGTACAAATATGAGGTACGCTCTATTTCTTGTGCTGTTTCTTAGTTGTTTGAAAGGGTCAGCTCAGGATATCTTCAATCAATCCAACCAGCATTTGAAATTCTCTGGAGTTTCAATGGCATCTCCCTTGTTTGATTTTATTGATACATTGAAGACACAAGGCTATCAGGATGGATTGTCTGCGAAGTGGCACCACCGCGTGAAGGCTAAGTCTTATATGCATGGCAGATTTGAGAACCTCAATTGCATTCTTGAAATTGGTCAGAGTGTTTCTGGTGGTGTTGACACCCTTTGTGTTTATTTTGTCAATATCAACAATCCACTTATCAGTTACAAGATTCTCAATAATTTCTATCGTTCCCGCTACGGGAAGCCTATTTTTGACAATTATTATGCACCGATGGACTATTTCAGTAAAGCAAAGTCACAGTTGGCTACTGATCCATTCATTACTACTTTTTCCATCTCAGGAGGAATTATCCAATTAGGATTGAAATATGATGAAAAATTGAACGATTATGTCTATACCATCCTATTTGTTGATACGTTAAATGCGGCACCTGTCATACCTGATGATGATAGCGTGATTGAGTGGTAGCAAACGGTTCGGTTGTTAATTAAATCAGCGATGTGTGAAAATGTTGAAAATTGATGAGATTCTGGCAAGTAAGTCTATAATGGAAAATTCTTTTTCCACTTATAATGCCAATACTTAAGTTTGGGAAAGGCCTTTTTACAACATCATAAATAGACCATAATGCTGCACCCAATAGTTGTTGTGACTGTTTTGTTTGGCACGAAAATACTAAAAGACAGCTTTGATATAGTTTGTTTTGTGGACAATTTATATTGGCGGACTTATGGTAAAACCTTGCAACTATAACAATCCTTAAAATGGCAATCTTTTTCGCTTTAAGCGATTTGATTGTCATTTTTATTTTGTAATTTTACACCTTGAAAAGAAATCAAAAACAGCTTAAATCGAAGATAAATGGCATTTTGAGCGATTTTATATAACAAATGATGGCTGTTAAGAATAAGTTGTCAAAACAAGATAAATAAAATTATATAATGGATGAAAATCAGACAATAGATCAAGACCGGATTTTGAAAATCAACATCGAGGAAGAGATGAAGAGCTCTTACATCGACTATTCAATGTCGGTGATAGTTGCACGTGCTCTCCCAGATGTTCGTGACGGTTTCAAGCCTGTACACCGCCGCATTCTTTTTGGAATGCGAGGTATTGGTAACTTTAGCAATCAACCATACAAGAAATGTGCCCGCGTCGTTGGTGAGGTTTTGGGTAAATACCATCCACATGGTGATTCCTCTGTTTATGGTGCTTTGGTGCGAATGGGCCAAGAGTGGAATATGCGCTACAAACTTGTTGACGGACAAGGAAACTTCGGCTCGGTTGACGGAGACTCTCCAGCTGCCATGCGATACACCGAGTGTCGTTTGGCAAAGATGGGTGAGCATGTTATGGATGACATCGAAAAAGATACCGTTGATATGGTAAACAACTTCGATGACACATTGAGGGAACCTGCTGTGATGCCTACAAAGATTCCAAATCTGCTCGTGAATGGAGGTAATGGTATTGCTGTGGGTATGGCCACCAACATGCCAACTCACAATCTCGGAGAAGTGATAGATGGATGTTGCGCCTATATCGACAATCCCGAAATATCTGTTGAGAGTTTGATGGAGTATATTCCAGCCCCCGATTTTCCTACAGGTGCTTATATCTATGGTTTGCAAGGGGTGAAAGATGCCTATGAAACGGGTAGGGGGCGTATCGTCATGCGTGCTAAAGCCGAGATTGAAAGTGATGACCAGCACGACAGGATTGTTGTGACTGAGATTCCTTATGGTGTAAACAAACAACAGCTCATAGAATACATTGCTGACTTGGTGAAGGAAGGACGTTTAGAGGGTATTTCGAATGTCAACGACGAAACCGGTCGTCAGGGAATGCGTATTGTCGTTGACGTAAAGCGTGACGCTAACGCCAATATCATTCTGAACAAACTCTTCAAGATGACAGCCTTGCAGAGCTCTTTCTCTGTGAATTGTATTGCATTAGTGAAAGGTCGCCCACGGTTGTTGAGCTTGCATGAATGCATTAAATATTTTGTAGAGCATCGTCATGATGTGACAATTCGTCGTACAAAGTTTGATCTGAATAAAGCGCAAGAGCGTGCCCATATATTGGAAGGGTTGATTATTGCCTGCGATAATATCGACGAGGTTGTTCATATTATCCGTGCCAGCATGACACCGGCAGACGCTCAGGTCAACCTTGAGAAACGTTTTGATTTGGATGAGCTTCAATCGAAGGCTATAGTTGACATGCGCTTGTCGCAGCTCACAGGATTGAGGATGGATCAGTTGCATGAGGAATATGACCAATTGATGCAGACCATAAAGGATTTGCAAGAAATTCTCGACAATCCTGAACGCTGTAAGGAAGTTATGAAAGATGAACTTCTTGAAGTAAAAGAAAAATATGGCGACGATCGTCGCACAGAGATTATCCCTGATGAGCATGAGTTCAATGCTGAGGATTTCTATCCGAACGATCCTGTTGTTATTACTATCAGCCATCTTGGATACATCAAGCGTACACCGCTGGCCGACTTTAAAGAGCAAGCGCGTGGCGGAGTAGGATCGAAGGGAGCTAAAACCCGTGAAAAGGACTTCACGGAATTCATTTATCCAGCCACGATGCACCAGACAATGTTGTTCTTTACCAAGAAAGGACGTTGCTTCTGGATGAAATGCTATGATATTCCAGAGGGTGACAGAAATTCGAAGGGGCGAGCTATACAAAATATGTTGGCACTTGATCCAGACGATAGCGTAAATGCATTCTTGCGTATTCGTGGTCTGGAGGATGAAGATTTCCTCGATAGCCACTATATCGTATTCGTTACCAAGAAAGGTCTTGTCAAGAAGACTTCCTTGCGCGCTTATTCAAGACCACGAACCAATGGTGTCATTGCTATCAATATCAATGAGGGAGACGAAGTGGTTGATGTACGTTTGACAAATGGTAGCAACGAGTTGATTATAGCCAATCGAAATGGTCGCGCATGTCGCTTCAACGAAGACACCGTTCGTTCAATGGGTCGAGTTTCAACTGGTGTACGTGGTATGAGACTGGACGATGACGGGCAAGACGAAGTTGTTGGAATGATTGTCATTAATGATTCTGAAAATGATACCGTCATGGTGGTTTCTGAAGAAGGTTACGGCAAGCGTTCAATGGTAGAGGACTATCGATTGACGAATCGTGGAGGAAAGGGCGTTAAGACCTTAAACATCACGGATAAAACTGGCAAACTTGTTGCTATCAAGAATGTAACGGATGAAAACGACTTGATGATAATCAACAAGAGTGGTATCGTCATTCGGATGTCCGTCGCTGAATGTAGGGTGATGGGGCGTGCAACTCAGGGTGTCCGATTGATCAATCTTGCAAAAAAGAATGATGTTATCGCTTCCGTTTGTAAGGTGATGAGCTCCGAACTCGAAGAACGTATAGAAGAAGAAAGTCGTGCCCAGTGGAATAAATCCAATGAAGAGATAAAAAATAGCTTTGCGGGGGCAACGGATGATTCTGAAGAAAACATTTCCGATTCAGATGATAATATGCCTCCAGTAGATTTTGAATAAAATATTAAACGGTTTTTTGCGTTAATAGTCAAATAAGGAAAGAAAAATAAACCTTTAAATAGAACAAAATGAAAAAGTTAATGATCGCAGCATTGATGTTACTAGGTACATCTGTTGCATTTGCAGGCGATAGCGAGCCACTGAAAGCTATCCTGAAAGCAGGGGATTATGTTACGGCCTCCACATTATTGAAATCAAATTTGTCACAGCTAACTGATAATGCTGAAATAGCCAAAGCTTATAACAAGCTATATGAATTGGCTATGAAGAAAGTCAATGCTGAACAGACTATTCAGATTGAAAACCAAACCCAACAACAAATGGGTAAAGAGGGGAATAAACCTGTTGACGAACCTGGACTTTACGAGTACGTGGATTATGCTTTTAATGCTGGTTTGGAGGCATTGAAATATGACAATATGCCAAATGCAAAAGGTAAAGTAAAACCAAAATTTGGCTCTATTGTGGACCAACTGTACAGGCTTCGTGGTCAATTGATTAATGGAGGCATCTATTTTCAGAATATAAAAGACGAAGTGAAAGCATACAAATTCTTAGCACGTTATGTTGAAACTGCTGATGACCCTATGTTTGCGAAGTTTGACAAGTCACAGGATCAGAATTTGAACGAGATTGCATATTTTGCGTCTTACTATGCATACAAAAACAAGGATTATGCTAATGCAGAGAAGTATGTTGAATATGCAATGAAAAATCCTGACAGGGCAAAGGAAGCACAGCAGTTACAATTGGCAATCTTGGGATCACAATTGACATCTCGTCAGGATTCCATTGCTTACGCAGACAAGTTGGCAGCTATTTATGCTCAGGATCCGTCGAATGATGCTGTCTTGACAACACTTACTTCTACTTATAGTGCTTTGGGAATGCAAGATAAAGCTGACAAGATTGTCAATGATCAGTTGGCAAGAGATCCTAACAGTTTCGGGGCGCTTGTAATGAAGGGCCAGTTTGAGAGTCAGAAGAAAAACTATGATGCAGCTGCAACAGCTCTTAAGAAGGCCTTACCATTGGCAAAGGACGACGATACTCGCATTGCTGTAAATGCATCTATCGGTCAATGCCTGTTCTATAAGGCACAGGGTCGCGTTGCAGAGGTTAAAGGTGTACTGACGCCAGCTGCTCGCGAACAGTTCAATGTTGTCTATAACGAAGCAATTTCCTATTTGGAAGCAGCCAAAAAGATGGATGTTATGAAAGAGAAAAAGAGCTCTTGGGCTTATCCTCTTTATGGGTGCTACTACTTTGTAAAAGGTCCTAAGGCCGCAGAGACTCTCGCAGCAGCCAGCGATGCCGGAGTGGAAAATTAATACTATACTGTTCCCCTTCTTTGTTTTTTCATTCAAAGAAGGGGAATTGTGGTTTTAAACTTTTAGAAAAATGCACAGACTTTTATTCTGCATATTATTGTTTTCAATAAATGTTCTTCATCTTAGTGCGCAGGACAATAGGAAAATAGCAGCTGAAAAGAATCTAAAAGCAAAGGAATCGTACAATCGTGTTCATATTAAATCGAATAGAGATTCTGTGGCATTTTACCGCTCGGTGGTAGATGCTTTTAATTTCACCCTTGAGAGTGATAAATATGACAGAATGCCTAATCGAAAGGGCAAGATTAAGCAATCATTTGCTGAGGAAAATTTAAAGCGTGCCTCTGAGTTGTATCCCATGCTTATAGATGCCGGCATTTATTTGTCAAAGAATGATTACACCCGTTCAGAAGGATTGAGCGCTTTGAAACTTTATCTAAATACAAGGCAGAATCCGTTGATAGCCCACCTGCCAGATGAAAGTGGTACAGTTGCATACTATTTATCCTACTATTATTTGAAGATGCATGACTTTAAAGCAGCAGATGAATATGCCGACTTATCAATGCAATATGATGAGACAGCATTGGAAGCTGCAGAATTGAAAGCCAGGTGTATGCAGGCAAATATGATAACGGAGGAAGATTCTGTGAAATATATTACTGTCTTGGCAAAACTTTATGAGACTGATCCAACGAATGAGACTTATTTTTCATGGATTATGAAGTTCTATCAAAACCCAACTCCTCGTTTTAATATTGAAAGTTTTATAGATCGTCAATTGGAAGAAAAATATAACTCAACCATACCTTGGATATTGAAAGGGGAAATTGCAATGCATGCAAAGCGATGGGATGAAGCAATTGATGCGTATAAGACAGCTGATGAGTTGGATCAAAGTAGTATTCCCGTTGCTTACAATATAGGGGTCTGCTTGAATATGAAAGGCATAGAAGCAAGTAATAATGTATTGGAAAAGAAGCAAAAAGGCGAGTTCGTCTCCGATGATGAATATAAAAATATTTTTGCAGAAGCGCGAACATATTTGGAAAGAGTAAAAGCGAAAGACCCTAGACGAAACAAAGTAGATTGGGTAAGTCCTTTATATATGGTTTATACTGTTTTAGATGATAAAATCAAAGCTGCAGAGCTTGAACCATTAGTAAATAAATATAAGAAATAATTTGAAACGAAATACTGTTATTTTTCTGTTGTTGGTCATTCCATTGGTATTATTTGCTCAAAAAAAGCAAATAATGATAGCTCGCGACCTTGTCAAATCAGGTAAGCATTTGGAAAAAGCCGAGAAATCTATGAGAATTGTGCTTGAAGATTCAGTCAATCGTCACAATAAAAAAGCTTGGATTGTTTTGTGTGAGGCACTTACAAAACAATATGAGGATGGAAATGAAAAGCTGTATTTAAAGCAAAAATATGATACAGCGTCCTTGTTCTCAATTACACAGCGTCTCTATCATACAATGGCAAGTTTTGACTCTATTGATGCGATGCCTGATGCAAGAGGGCGCATCCGTCCTAAATACCGCGAGAAACATGCGAGCTTTCTTAATTCGATACGTCCAAATTTATTCAATGGAGGGGTATTTTTGATGCACAAAAAAGATTATAAGACTGCCTATACCTACTTTGATGATTATATCTTGTGTGCCAATCAACCCCTATTTCATGAGTATAACTACTTGGATGATGACGCTCTGATCCCACATGCTGCATATTGGGCGATGTATTGTGGGTATAAATTACAAGATGCTGGTAAGATATTGAACCACTTGAAGCTTGCAGAACGCGACAGTTCCATGTTGAATTTTGTTCGTCAATATGAGGCGGAAGCATATTTGATAAATAAAGACACTGTACGTTATGTTCAATCGCTAAAGAGCGGCTTTGCTGAATTTCCGAATTTTGTATTTTTTTTCCCGCGACTACTTGAATATTATGCCAGTAGGGGTGATTACAAAACAGCACTACAGGTGACTGAACGCGCTTTGAAAGCAGATTCTACAAGTGTTCTTTTTCAGTTCACAAAGAGTACGGTATTGTTGAATTTAGGCCGTTATGACGAATGTATCAATATTTGCAAGCAATTGATATCACAAAATGAAAACTATGCTGATGCTTATTACAATTTGGGTTTGGCCTATTTTGATCAGGCAATCGAGATGGATAAAGTACAGCAAAGCAAGTCTAAGCGCTTAAAGATAGATAGATTATACGAAAAGGCATTGCCTTACTTGGAGAAGTATAAAGAATTATCACCCAATCAGAAAGATAAGTGGCTTGCACCTCTTTATACAATTTATCTTAATCTGAATATGGGAAAGGAATTTGATGCCATAGATAAATTACGTAATGGAAAAAAATAAAATTTTAGATAAACTGGGGATCGATTTAAGCCCAATGCAGAAAGCATCATGCAAGGAGATTCTCCAGACAAACAAAGATATTGTTCTGCTTTCTCCAACAGGAACAGGAAAAACTTATGCCTATCTGATTCCACTTGTTCAATTAGTTGATGTTCAATCAGATAATGTTCAAGCAGTCGTATTAGTTCCAAGCAGAGAACTTGCAAAGCAAACCATGAATGTCGTAACGGAAATGAAGTGCGGAGTGCGAGCTATGGCTTTGTACGGTGGCAGAAGTACCATGGATGAGCATAGACTTATACGGGACACTAAGCCACAACTCATTTTTGCTACTCCTGGAAGAATAAACGACCACTTAGATAAAAACAATTTTGAGTCATCTGAGATTCAGTTGCTGGTTATTGATGAATTTGACAAATGTCTGGAATTGGGATTTCAAGAAGAAATGCAGCAAACTATGGCTAAACTCCCTTTTGTTAAACGTCGGGTCTTGCTCTCTGCTACCGATTCAGACATTATTCCTGATTTCGTAAATCTTAATCGAGTTACAAGATTAGACTATAGATATGACAATGAAAGCGACGTAACACGAATACATTTTTATCATTTACGTAGCAGTGAGAAAGACAAACTTCACTTGTTGTCACAATTATTATTGCTATTGGGCAATCAGAGCAGTATAGTTTTTTTGAATTATAGAGAATCTGTTGATCGTGTAGCCAGTTTCTTATCTTCGCTGGGTTTCGGCATTGCGGCTTTTCATGGAGGGCTTGAACAGAAAGAGCGCGAAAGTGCATTGTACAAATTCTCAAATGGTTCAGCCAATATATTTATCAGCACCAATTTGGCTGCAAGAGGACTTGATATTCCTGATGTTGATAACATCATTCATTATCATTTGCCAGAAAATGAGGGAGAGTATATACACAGGATTGGTAGAACAGCAAGATGGGACAAAGAAGGGAAAGTTTATTTTCTGTTAGGCCCAAACGAGTTTTTGCCAGAATATGTTAAAGAATCAGTCGATATGATAGAGATTCCAGATAGACTTCCCCCACTAGTGCAGCCTGATATGTGTACATTATATATTGGTAAAGGAAAGAAGGATAAAATCTCAAAAGGTGACATAGTTGGGTTCCTTTGTAAAATTGGAGGTCTGACCAAATCTGAAATAGGGAGGATAGATGTAATGCCTAGATTTTCATACGTAGCAGTGGATAGAAAGAAAAAAAACAGCGTGATAGAACTTACTAAAGGAAAAAAAATAAAGGGACTGAATACCGTCGTGGAAGATGTTTCTTAAAAAAGCTGTCAAGGTGACGTTATTTGCTTTGTTGTTCATGGTTTGATGTCAATTTATTGCTACTTTGCGTTTTTACGAAAAATAACTAAAAACATTTGTTTATATCGATTTTTAGTAGTAACTTCGCAGACAACATAGGATTTTAATTACCTTTTGAAATATAATAACTAATATATAAAAACTTAAATTTTTAATGTCATTATGAAGAAGTACAATTTTGGTGCTGGTCCATGCATTCTTCCACGTGAAGTAATCGAAAAAACAGCAAGTGCTATCTTGGATTTTAACGGTATCGGTCTTTCAGTAGCTGAAATCAGCCACCGCTCAAAGGATTTCCAACCAGTTATGGATGAAGCTAGGGCTTTGGTTAAAGAAGTTTTAAATGTCCCAGAAGGCTATTCTGTGCTTTTCTTGGGTGGCGGTGCGTCACTTGAGTTCTGCATGATTCCTTTCAACTTCTTGGTAAAGAAAGCTGGTTATTTGAATACTGGTGTATGGGCAAAGAAAGCTATGAAGGAAGCTAAATTGTTTGGCGAAGTTGTAGAAGTTGCTTCATCTGCTGATGAGAACTTTACATACATTCCAAAGAATTTCGAAGTTCCAACAGATTTGGATTACTTGCACGTAACTACCAATAACACAATCTATGGTACAGAGTTGCATAAGGATTTAGACGTGCCAGTTCGTATGATTGGCGACATGTCTTCAGATATTTTCAGCCGTCCTGTTGATGTTGCTAAGTATGACTGTATTTATGGTGGCGCACAGAAGAACCTCTCTATGGCCGGTGTGACATTCATTATCATTAAGGATGATGTTCTTGGTCGTGTTCAGCGCGAGATTCCAACAATGTTGGATTATCGTACACATATTAAGAAGGGCTCAATGTTTAACACTCCTCCTGTTGTGCCAATCTACACTGCAATGGAGAACCTCCGTTGGATTAAGGCTAATGGTGGTGTTCAAGCAATGCAGAAGCTTGCTAAGGAGCGCGCAGAAATTGTTTATGGTGAAATCGATCGTAACAAGTTGTTCCATGGTACTGTTAAGTGCGAGGAGGATCGTTCTTACATGAATATCTGCTTTGTTCTCAACGACGAGTATGCTGACCTTCAGGATGAATTCTTCAAGTTTGCAACTGACAGAGGTATGGTAGGTATCAAGGGTCATCGTGATGTTGGTGGTTTCCGTGCAAGCTGCTACAACGCTATGACAATTGAAGGCTGCAAGGCTCTTGTTGAAACAATGAAGGAATTTGAAGCTAAGCACTAATTAACATTAACATTGCAAATGCACGGATAAAGCCATGATTGGTTATATCCGTGTAATTGCGTTATAAAATTTATTACTATGAAGGTTTTAATTGCAACAGAGAAGCCATTCGCTGCAGCAGCAGTCAATGGCATTAGAAAAGAAATTGAAGGTGCAGGTCATGAGCTTGTATTGCTTGAAAAATATACAGAGAAAGCACAGCTCTTGGACGCTGTAAAGGACGTTGATGCAATGATTATTCGTTCTGACAAGGCCGATGCAGAAGTTTTGGCAGCCGCTAAAAACTTGAAGGTGATTGTACGTGCAGGTGCGGGTTACGATAATATCGACTTGGCAGCTGCTACCGAGCACAATGTCGTTGCAGAAAATACTCCAGGCCAGAACTCAAATGCAGTAGCTGAGCTTGTTTTGGGCTTGCTCGTTTATGGGGTTCGTAACTTCTACAATGGTAAGAGTGGTTCAGAATTGAAGGGCAAGAAACTTGGTATTCTCGCTTTTGGTAACGTAGGCCGTAATGTAGCTCGCATTGCTAAGGGCTTTGGAATGGAAGTTTATGCTTTCGATGCATTCTGCCCTAAAGATGTTATTGAGGCTGCAGGTGTTAAGGCTGTAGATAATCAAGATGCACTGTTTGAAACTTGTGACATCGTATCTCTTCACATTCCTGCAACTCCTGAGACCAAGCAGAGCATCAATTATGCACTTGTAAATAAGATGCATAAGGGTGGCATTCTTATCAATACCGCTCGCAAGGAAGTTATCAATGAGGCTGAGCTCATTAAGTTGATGGGAGAGCGCGAAGACTTGAAGTTCATCACTGACATTAAGCCAGATGCTGATGCAGACTTCGCTAAGTTTGAGGGTCGCTATTTCAGCACACCTAAGAAGATGGGTGCTCAAACTGCCGAGGCAAATATCAATGCTGGTATTGCTGCTGCAAAGCAGATCAATGCATTCTTCGCTACTGGTGATAAGAAATTCCAAGTAAATAAATAATTATCAAATTCATATTGCAGATTATTAGGAACTATGCTCAAATAGCAGCAAAAGCCTTGATAATCTGCTTTTATTTTATATCAACAATAAATTATGGCAATAGTAAAACCATTCAAAGGCGTACGTCCTCCAAAGGAGTTCGTAGAACAAGTAGAGAGCCGTCCTTACGATGTTTTAAATTCTGAAGAAGCTCGTGAAGAAGCTAAAGGTAACGAAAAGAGCCTTTATCATATCATCAAACCAGAAATTGATTTCCCTGAAGGAACAAGCGAGTATGATCCACGTGTCTATGAAAAGGCAGCAGAGAACTTTAAAAAGTTCCAAGATAAGGGCTGGTTGGTACAGGATGAAAAGGAGCAGTACTATATCTATGCTCAAACAATGAACGACAAGACCCAGTATGGTATTGTTGTTGGTGCTGCTTGTCAGGACTATGTCAATGGTGTAATCAAGAAGCACGAGCTTACACGTCGCGATAAAGAGGAAGACCGTATGAAGCACGTCCGTGTAAACGATGCTAACATTGAGCCAGTATTCTTTGCTTATCCAGACAATGCAACATTGAAAGAAATCACTACACGCTATGCTGCTACCACTCCAGAATATGACTTTATTGCTCCTATTGATGGTTTCCGTCATCAGCTTTGGGTAGTCTCTGACGATAAAGACATCAAGACCATTACAGAAGAGTTTGCGAAGATGCCAAGTCTTTATATAGCAGACGGCCATCACCGTTCAGCTGCAGCAGGTCTTGTTGGAGGTGAAAAGGCTAAAGCCAATCCAAATCACACGGGTAAAGAAGAGTACAATTATTTCATGGCAGTTTGCTTCCAGGCATCTGAATTGACCATTCTCGATTACAACCGTGTTGTAAAAGATTTGAATGGCATGAGTTCTGAAGAATTCTTGAAAGCATTGGCTAAAAACTTCATCGTTGAGAAGAAGGGTACTGCTATTTACAAGCCAGCTAAGTTGCATGAGTTCTCACTCTACTTGGATGGCGAGTGGTATGCACTTACTGCTAAAGAAGGTACATATGATAACACGGATCCGATTGGTGTTCTTGATGTTGACATCTCAAGCCGTCTTATTCTCGATGAGCTTCTTGGCATCAAAGACTTGCGTTCAAGCGACCGTATCGACTTCGTAGGTGGTCTTCGTGGTTTGGAAGAGTTGAAGAAGCGTGTTGATAGCGGTGAGATGAGAGCTGCTCTTGCTCTCTATCCTGTAAGCATGCAGCAGATTATGGATATCGCAGACAGCGGCAAGATCATGCCTCCAAAGGCTACATGGTTTGAGCCGAAGTTGCGTTCTGGTCTGATTATCCACAAACTTTCATAATGATTGATTGTTGATAAGTAGGCTATCGTCACAACATGACAGATAAGTACAATACTATATCAAATTCAATAAGCGAGGGATTCTACTCTGATAAGCGGAGTAAGTTCCTCGCTTTTGCGCATCATGTTGAGACTGCTGATGAGGCTTTGAGCATTGTCAAGCAATATAAAAAGAAATATTATGATGCGCGTCATTGCTGTTATGCATATCGACTGGGTGCAGAGAGACAGGAGTTTCGGATGAACGATGATGGTGAGCCCTCATCAACTGCTGGAAAACCGATCTTAGGGCAGATTGTCAGTGCAGAGCTAACCGATGTGTTGGTTTGTGTTATCCGATATTTTGGAGGAGTCAAATTAGGTACGAGCGGACTTAACATTGCTTATCGGGAAGCTGCTAAAGATGCGATTGCGCATTCTGTAATCGAAGAAAAATTTGTAGAAGAGCTTATTCACTATTCTTTTTCTTACCCGATGATGAATGATGTTATGAGGATTGTTAAGGAGCTGAATCCGAGAATTGTAGAGCAGAAATTTGATAATACTTGTGAACTCACATTATCCATCCGTCAATCCCTTGCTGAAGAGTTGCGAACGAAACTTAATAAATTGTCTTTCGGATAGATTTGGTGCTTTGATTTTTTTTTATTACTTTTGCCTTCTCATTTGGAAGTATGGCAGAGTGACCGAATGCGCTGGACTCGAAATCCGGTATACGCCTTTCCGCGTATCGGGGGTTTGAATCCCTCTACTTCCGCAAGTTGATAGTAAAATCTATCTAAGAATATTTGATTTTTTTGTTTGAGGCTTAAGTCGTGCGGCTTAAGCCTCAAATTCATATTATGACTTTCTGGTAAAATTATTATAAAAGAGTATTTTGAGAAACAATTAAATATATATAAAAAGGAGCAGAAGTAATTCTTATATTCGATGTTTTAATGTACCTTTGCATCGTATTGTATAAATTACATATTAATCAGTGTTTTGTAATCGAAGAACTTAGGATAAAGAGAGATAAACGTGAAGACAAGCATATCAAGGCATGCGCCTTATCATGCAATCCGTATGTTAGACTGGTCTGAGTGCTTTGCCCCAACAGCATATAATAATACAAAATAATAATTAGTGAATTTTATGAAACAAAATTACAACAACAAGAAAAAGCACCGCAGCGCATGGTTTGCGCTTGTGTTGCTGATGATAACGGCTCTGCCCATCACCGCACAGAACGCGGGCGACAGATTCCAAGTCGATAATGGCTATTGGTATCAGGTTGTAGATGCCACAGCCAAAACCGTGAAAGTGACATACGCAAGCGAAAGGGCGACAAAGCCAGAAGCCAAAAGATTAGAGTTAAAAAGTCCCGAGGATGTTCTCACTATCGAAGACGCTTTGAGAGGCTACAACGGTACGGTGCCAACTACAGAAAAAGATGAATTTGTATTAAAAACAGATTTTCTTGCTACTACTAAAGAAGAAGAACGAAAACATAAAATTAATGTAGTAGTAATTCCGGAAACAGTCAAGTATAACAATATAGACTGGACAGTGGTAGCCATCGGCTCCTATGCATTCATCAATGAAAGGGGAGTTGGTAATGTGGAGCTTCCTGAAACGATAGAAGCCATTGAGGACGCCGCCTTTTATCAATGCAGTGTCACGATGATGAATTTCCCAGCAAATCTGAAGTACATCGGTTGGCGTGCCTTCTACAAAACCAATTTGTCTCCTTATTCCTTTAAGGAAAGTAATAAGAAAAAGAAGAAAATAGCCTATGTTTATTATACGAAATCTAATGAACCTATCAAAATTCCTGGCTCAACTGCCATAGGTCCCCAAGCCTTTGAAGGAAGTTTTTCAACTTCAAAATTTGAGTGTTCAAATATAACATTCGTGGGATATCAGGCTTTCAAGGGAGGCAAATTTGATATAACAACACCCATTCCTGCAACAGCGAAGATTGGTGAACAGCCCGACGATAACAAAATTAAGGCGATGTATGACAACCTGCCCGCAGGCACTGACCAACGTTCGGGCGTGGAATCCTTTACAGAATTCACTGGCAAAGTAAGTTTGGCTGAAGGTCCGACAACCATCCCTGCTGGCATGTTTGAAAAAGCCTTTGAATACTTAAATCCATTTGTTATTCCTTCTTCTGTGACTTCCATAGGCGAAAGAGCTTTCGCAAAAACTGGTATCAAAAGTTTCCAAGGCTTGTCTGCAGTAAAGAAAATAGGCGCAAGGGCTTTCGAAAATTGCATTCAGTCAAGTGACATTCTGATTGGGGAGCAAGCTGAGTATATAGGCGATGGTGCCTTCGCAGGAAATAGCTACCTGCCAGGATTTACCTTGAAGGGCAGTGCCAACTGCAAGATTGGTGCGGGGATTTTTGAGGGCTGTCCCGGATTGGAATATATAGACATACGAAACATGAAACAGGTATCTGGCAATGAAGACTACCTCAAAAATTTGTCGCGTGCATTTAACACCGATGCCAATCCGAACAAGACATTCACGGCAGGACTGCCAACTCACACCGTTGTTTATCTTCCCGATGCAGCGGACATCACCTTTGCAGCAGGTCAGGACGTGAATTTTGTCAAGTTTGACGGTACATGTACCAAGCTGAGCTTGCAGGATCGTGCAGAATATGAGTTCCCCTATGCCATCAAAGCAAGTCAAGCGGTTTACAACAAATGCAATATGACTACTAAAAAAGTCAATATACCGCGTGGGTACAATAATAAACCATTAGATTTTTACCTTTATAATGAAGATAACAACTCCCTGACCTCTTACCGCGACTTCTCTAAGTTTGCTGATGGCAAGCACTGCTTCACCATTTTCCTGCCATACGCCGTGAAATTACCAGACGGCATACGCGCATACAAGTTGGACTATCAGTACAATAAAGATTATTTCACATACGAGCCAGACCTAGAAAACTTTCCAGATTATCCTAACGGTTACCCATTAGATTCAGGTACAGAATTCTATGTTTTCCAGCCAATAAAAGACGGCAGTACGCTCGATGCAAACAGGCCTTATCTCCTGCGCATCACGAATGCAAACAGCGACAACTCTAACTCTAAGGCATTTACGGCAAACAATGTGGAAATAGCTAAGTCACCAACTGAAAAGTTTGAAACAGCAGGAGGACGTTTAAAGCCTATTGGCTTCGACGCCACCAAGCCTGGCCAGTCTTTCAGTTTCCGTGGCAGTACTGAAAAGTTTCCTTTTGAGATTTATGGTGAAGATTATAATAGACAACCTTATGTGCTGAGCATAGCAGAGAAGAATACCATAGAAGGAAAGAAGGAGATTGATGTATGGCAACAAATGAAGAATGGTAAGCCTGAAGGTTATCCTATACCTCCATTCCGTGGTTTTGTTTATCTTATCCCGGGGACTTCAGGTGCCAAGCGGTTCATGGTGCTCTCGGAAAGCAAGCCTACGGGCATTAGTAATGCGACAAATGATGCCGATGCACAACAAGACGTACAGCGCATATACACCATGGACGGTCGCTATGTAGGCACCAACTTCGACAGTCTGCCATCGGGCATATATATCATGAAGGGTAAGAAAACATTAAAAACGAAATAAGATGAACACTGAAGATAAAAATATAAGCAACGCTGCCGGCGACAGACGCACCTACCTCTCGCCACGCACCGAAATCATTACAATGGGTACAAGCAACCTTGTAATGGGAAGTCCCATCGAAATACCAATTGACAGTCCCGGTGCCACTGATGCCAATGGCAAGCAGTGGCAGGGTGACTTCGACTCGTGGGACGAAGTTGATGCCAACCCCTATAAAAAAGCAAAGAGTGTTTGGTAACTCTCGGCATGTGTGCCGAGAATAGTCATGCAACCAGTCATGACATAATACAAAAGTGGGAGGGAAACCAATGTTTCCCTCCCACTTCGTGTTTTATATCCACTCATCTGTTATCGACCAGCATTTAATATCAGCTGCTTTTGTGTGGCATCTCTACTTTACTACCTTTGCCCCAAAAATTATGTTGTCTTATATTAGTGTCCGGTAAAACTTTCCTCTCCAATTCGTTGTAATAAAGAATGCTTATAAAAGTATCATTTGGGGTATTTTTCTTTGAATATTCGGCTAAATTTCATGCAAATAATAGTTTTTAGTAACGGTTACTATTTGAAACAAAAAGTAAGCCCCACTGGCTAAATGTGCCTGTATTGCCGAAAAACAAAGGCTTGTAGAACTTTCAATCAGTTTTTAGCGGACACCAATAGTTGTCTTACAATATTCAGATCTGGCAAGCAAATTCAGGAAAAGACAAGGAGGTAGAGAACGGAAATCAATAGCTTAGCTTTTGCTTTCTAAAAGGTCATCTTTTGTCTTACGAAAGATAAGCTTTTGGATCACGTTTCCTAATGCCTCCCTTCTCATTGAAAGGAATTTATCTTTTTTTCTATCCCAATATGAAATTCAACACGAAAAGAACGCTGAGAATGCAAAGCGTCCAATTCAGACTCTGCCATTGTTTAGTACAAAGTTTCATGATGACAAAAGCAAGAATACCAAGACAGATTCCATCGGCAATAGAGTAGCAGAGTACCATTGTTATCATGGTGATGAAAGCTGGAAATGCTTCGCTGATGTCATTGAGATTGATTTTCTTGACTGAATCAATCATCAAAACGCCAACCATCACCAAAGCACCGCTGGTTGCTGCACTTGGAATCAGCAGGAATATGGGTGAGAGGAGTAGGGATATCAGAAACAGACAGCCTACAACTAAAGACGTCAGGCCCGATTTTCCGCCTTCTGCTATGCCACTTGCACTCTCAACATAGGTGGTCAGTGTGGAGCTGCCGAGCATGGCACCACAGGTTGTGCCGATAGCATCGCTCATCATCGCCTCTTTTACATGAGGGATGGTGCCGTCCTCCTCGATGATACCTGTCTTGTCTGCAAGTCCCATGAGTGTTCCAATAGTATCAAATATGTTGATGATGAGCAATGAGAAAACCACTAATGCAGTTTTGAGACTCAACAATCCTGAAAAATCGAACTTGAAGAAGATGGGAGAAATATCTTGTGGTACAGAAACTGGTAACCAACCTTCGGGAATATTTGTTACCCCCATCGGTATTCCCAATATTGTTGTGGCTATGATGCTCCAGAAGAGTGCTCCTTTTACGTTTCTTGCCATAAGGATGCCACTGAGCAAAATGGCGAATATGCCCAACAAGCAAGGTGCCGTGAACGCTCCAAGCCCGATAAATGTTCCTTCCTTCTGTACGATAATCTCTGCATTCTTCAATCCTATGAATGCAATAAACATCCCGATTCCGGCAGAGATTGAGTACCTGAGGTTGGTTGGGATGGAATCCAAGATCATTTCGCGGACATTAAAGAAAGTGATAATGATAAAAGCCACACCCTCTATCAGCATTATAGCCAAGGAGTGTTGCCACGAGTAGCCCATTGCCTGACAGATGGTGTAGGCGAAGAAGGCATTAAGGCCCATTGACGGTGCTTGCGCAAAAGGCAATTTAGCCATAAATGCAAGGAGAATAGTTGCTATGGCGGAAGCCAATGCCGTTCCGGTAAACAATGCCCCTTTGTCCATTCCTGTTGAGGAAAGGATGTCTGGGTTTACGGCAAGGATGTAACTCATTGTCAGGAAAGTGGTTGCTCCGGCAATGATTTCTGTACGGAGCTTCATAGTCTTGTTATTGAAGCCCAGAGCCTTTTCAAGAAAATTCATAAATGATAAATTGAACAGTAGTTACTAAATACGTTTTATTAATAATTGTTTTCCAACCAATTGTCAATCAGTTTGCGTGCTATCGACAATTTCTCAGGTAGTGTAGGCAGATTATCTTTACGAAACCATGCCCCTTTGGACAATTCACTCTCTTGTAACTTTATTTCTCCGCTCACATAGTCAGCATTGAATCCCACCATCAAGCCACATGGATAAGGCCAAGTTTGCGAGCCAAAGTAGGTCAGGTTTTTAATCTTGATTCCTGTTTCTTCCATCACTTCCCTATACACGGCCTCTTCAAGCGTTTCGCCTGTTTCTACAAAGCCGGCAACTAATCCGTAGAAATCAGATTTGAAGTTCTTTGCATGTACAAGTAAAACTTCATCCTCTCGGTGAATGAGTACAATTACGGCAGTAGCAACTTGCGGCCATATTTCTCTTCCGCAATTCGTGCATTGTTTGGAAATCTCGGTATGAAGTTTCATTGGAGAGCCACATTTTCCACAAAATTGTGTGTTTTGATTCCAATAGAGCAGCTCATGACACTTTCCTGCTGCCAGATATAAGTCACCTTGTAACTTGTAATAGCTCGCCCTCAAGTTACACATTTCAAAAGAAAGATCATTCGTGACGGGGGTGTCAATGTTCAGCGCCCTTACTTCATACCCGTTGATGGTAGGGGAGACTTTCATCACTTGTGTCCATGACCTCAAAGCAACAGGAGATTCCTCTGATAGCGGAATAGAATACCCTTTATCGGTTTTCTCCAATAAAAGGTCTGATTTACAAAATATAAACCAATAATATTCCATGACATTCATATTGCTTTCGTTGCACAGAAGAAGGATTCTTTATTGATGGAGCGCTATTCTCCAAATAAGATTTTTTTATCTCTTTTGGCTGCAGCCTTCACCCACTTTTCTGGAATAAATTTCCAATTATTGAGTGGTTTTGGATTCATTGTCTTGGCTTTTTCTATCTCTTGCATGAGATAGTAACGTTGATCGAGCTCACTTCTCCATATCACCCTGTTCTTCAATGAATCTTGTGGAATTCCGGCACCTTTGGTAAGAAGTTCTCCTCCACCATTTCCTCTGTAGCTATTCACTGCCACTTTATATAACTTCTTTTCATTAAAGGGCTCACCATTACTCATTCTCAGAATGTTGACCTTCTTTCCTTCCGGCTTGGTGACATCAACTTCATAGTCTATTCCGGCAGCAGAGTCAAAATTAAACGAGAGGTTCTTGAATCCCAATCGTTGTGCGTCGTTCTTTGTATTTGACAGCAGTAGGAGATGGTCGTCAGGTGATTTCATTGTGTTTACCCAAAGGGAATAGCTCATCTCAAGATGTTTTCTGATTTCCTCTCCCGTCAATTGCATTACATATAATTGATTCTCATATTTGTAGAGCTTAAACATGTCTGCAACGGTTATAGGCCCTTCTTTTATGGAAGAATTGAACTGTAATGGTGCGTTGAATGCAATGTCTGCATGAGTGATTTTCAATTCCAATTCCAGAATCAAGTCGTTGAATGCCGAACTTCCAAAATAGCAGTCGTTAGAATAGATTGTTTTTTTGAATGTACCGATTTCCCTCTCTGTCCATGTTCTTACATCTTCAATGTTTCGTTGAAAATGGCTTATAAAGTCGGTGTCTATGGGGAGCGTGCTAATATCTACTAATTCTCCCTTAATGTTAGAAATATCATATTTTTTTTCCGTATTGTCTTTCTTTTGTTTAAGCGTAATTGTGGCTACGCCCACCTTCAGCGCATTATTTGCCGGGTTGAGGCAAATTACTTGTTTCCCCTCCGAATTGGTAACGGTGGCATTTCTTGTCGTGTGGTCATGTCCGAAGAAAATAACGTCAAATCCTGCTACCTGTTCAGCTATCATCTTTGAGGCATCCTCCATATATTCTGGAGTTTCTATGCCTCCATCCCATCCTGAATGGAACAAGCCAACAACGACGTCTGGATGTTCTTTCGTCTTCACTTCCTCCATTGTTTTCTTGGCACAACTAATCATCTCCTCAAAATGGAGTCCTTCCCATAAATTTTCTTCCAGCCAATTAGGAATAGCAGGAGTTATCAAGCCAATCACGGTAACTCTCACTCCGTTGGGTTTCTCTATTGTATAATAGGGCAGTACATAAGGTTTATTCGTTTTTGTATCAATGATATTTGCCCCGATGACGGGACATTTTAATTCACTTATCCATTTGTCATATACCGAATGCCCTGTTTCCACATCATGATTGCCCAATGATGCAACATCATATTTCATATAATTCAGGATGCTTGCTGCTATGTTCTCCTGTTCTTTTTTTATGTAGTTATAGTAATACGCAATTGGCTGCCCCTGCAATATATCCCCATTCTCTAATAAATAAATATTATCAGGATGAGCTTGTTTTCTCAACGAGTTGATATAAGTTGATACACGTGCCATCGACCCATTTGTTTCTTTCCGTTTGATAAAATCGTATGGGAAAAAAGAGCCATGAACGTCAGTAGTCTCAACGAGTTTTATTGTAATTTCATTGTCTTGTGCAAAACAATTTGAACCTGATAGAAGAAATGCCATAAAAGCAATAAAAATTCGATACATATTAAATGTGTTGTAAACCAATGTGCAAAAGTACAAATTAAAAAGAAATGTAGGAAATATGTTTAATAAGAATGTTCCGAAGATTTCAGATAGGCAATCATCTCGCAATAAAATTAACAGATTTATATCCCACAAGCCTATCAGTGCGCGCTCCTTGCTCCCGATAGTAAATTAGTGCCTGATATGAATTTTCTGTCTGAAAATAGCTCCCCTCAGATGTTAGGAAATGCGACTTCCCGTATTTGTCTTTTTTTAAGAATTGGTAGCTGTAATATCCGAGCTTGAGGGGAATCTCTAAGTGGTATAACATTTCTGACTCATTGAATGTTAGTTTATACTTATCAGAAAAATCTCCGTTAGTCCAATCTCCGTTCACGAAAATGTCCCCGTCAGGAATATAGGGGCTTTTCAATTGGAAATGAACTGTCATGTAATCGCTTTCCGTTTCGCTATTGATGTTGTCAGAGTTGCGGATGAGAAATGAGCCATTAGCATCTTCATCGAAAAGATAATTAGGTCGTGGAATAGAAATAAACGGGTAGGCATGGAACTCCTGTCCGTCCCAATAGATGTGTTCAATTCCCATTGTTGCTACGCCAGTGGATAGAATCTCAAATTTTCTATACTCATTGCCGGCTAAGAAAATGTAATCCTGATTGTGAATCCATTTAAGCCCGTCGCTCATGACATACTGGGGTTTTGCGTTCCATCTTGCTATGTCCCATCTTTTGTTTTGTAATAGAACTGTCTTTATCTGCTCATTTGGATTGGTAATAGGGTATTTGCCATAGTTCAGTTCCATTTCAACTTGCTGATGTGAATTGTTGATGGTAGCATCGGTGCTGGTAGTCACCTGTAGGGCAATACCCATTCCCTTCTCCTTCGGCTCGGTAATCATAAAACAAGCTCGGAATACTTTCTGATGAGAAGAATCAAATACCGTCAAGATGTAATTGCCTGAAATCTTGGGGCGGCATTTCTCATTGGGAATATTGAGGTGGTAATGAGTATATAAGGTATTAGTAAGGGTTGATTCCTGAATGTCATCAATCGTATTGTCGGTTGCAAATCCTTCAATAAAATCGCTCTCGAAGAGAGACGATGACATCTGCCAGTTCGCCTCGCAATGCTCTACAGAGTATGTATAACGATGGTATTCATGCCCCATATCATCGAAATCAACTGACAGTGAGCCATTGCCTAACTCCATGACAGGCAAGGATAGCCAATCCTTATTGGCCACAACCTGCAACGACCTTATATTGTCTTTGAATATTTGGTGCTGTTGTGCTAAGGAGGCCGAGTATTTGAACAAAATCAGGAAGAGTATTATCGCCCACTTTCTAATCTTCATTTATTTCCTTCCCTAATCTTTTATTAAGTCGTTCAAAAATTCATCTAACTCCTCATTGAGTCCTGGCATCAAGTCGCCCCCAATTATTATAGTATCGTCGTCTGCTAAGTAGAGTTCGCCTATATTTTCTCCGTCTTCGTTTTCTAATACAAAACCATAAGGCTTCATGATACCAAGATTGTCAATTGAATCTTTAAGCCTGAGCAGTTCTTGACGAAGTAAATTAGTAGCATTCTCTTCAAAGTCTGCATTTTTACTTTCAATCCATTCGTCAATAACACATCGTGTGATTTCTGTTCCATTGTCATCAAATGCCATTAAGTCCCCACTATCTGGAGAAACACGCAAGTGTAAATCTGTCATGAAACTTGGTTCATCTATATTGGGAAACTTTTGGGCTAATTTTCTTAGGAAACGCTCAATCTGTTGTTGTGTTTGTTCTTTAACTATCATAGTTTAAAGTTTTGGAATTGAATATAAAGCAAAGATAATAAAAGTTTTTATTTTGAGACATAATTACATTTGTTTTTTGATGTTTTCGTCTTTATTTGCTCAAATACATACCTTTTTTGTTATCTTTGCAGAAACTTAAATGATACATAAAGATTATTATCTTACTTTACTCTCTTTTTTAACGATATTTCAAAAGCATATATTAATTCAAAATAAGATGAAACAAACGATTTTAGTTACTGGTGGTACAGGATTCATTGGCTCACATACAACCGTGGAACTGATAGAAGCTGGCTACAATGTTATTATTGCCGACAATCTCTCCAATTCGAAAATCGAAGTGCTTGATGGCATAGAGAAGATAACAGGTGTGCGCCCTGCGTTTGAAAAAGTTGACCTTGAGGATAAGGATGCAACGGAAAAGTTGTTTCAAAAATACTCAAGTATTGAGGGAATCATCCATTTCGCCGCCTCGAAAGCAGTGGGAGAGAGTGTTCAAAAGCCACTGATGTACTATCGCAACAACGTTGTTTCGTTGATAAATCTTTTGGAATTGATGCCTAAGTATGATGTGAAAGGTATCATTTTTTCAAGTTCATGTACTGTTTATGGGCAACCAAAGCCGGAGGACCTTCCTGTAACAGAGGATGCCCCACATCAAAAAGCGACATCACCCTACGGAAATACTAAGGAAATCAACGAGCAGATAATTCTTGATTACATTCATAGTGGTGCTAAAATCAAAAGTATTGTATTGCGGTATTTCAATCCAATCGGTGCGCATCCTACGGCTTTGATAGGCGAACTTCCCAATGGTGTCCCAAACAACTTGATTCCTTATGTGACCCAAACGGCTATGGGCATCCGTGAGCAGCTGACAGTCTTTGGCAACGATTATGACACAGAAGACGGAAGTTGTATTCGTGATTACATCTATGTAGTGGATCTTGCCAAGGCCCATGTCGCCGCAATGACAAGGGTGTTGGATAAGGAAGCAGAACCAATTGAATATTTCAATATTGGTACAGGCAAAGGTAATTCAACGCTTGAGATAGTAAATACCTTTGAGAAGGCTACTGGCGTGAAACTTAATTGGAAATTTGGGCCTCGCCGCGAAGGAGACATTGAAAAAATTTGGGGTGATTGCACCAAAGCCAACCAAGTGTTGGGCTGGAAAGCCGATACCCCTCTTGAGGATGTTCTTGCCAGTGCATGGAAGTGGCAACAACGCCTCCGTGAGGATGGGGTGATGTAAAGTGAAACAACCGAAACAAGAAGATACATACGTTTGTTTTTACACTTCATTAAAAAGCAAAGAACGTCTTGACAGCGAATTGTCAAGACGTTCTTTTGTTGATGGCCTATTATGTTAAATTCAGCCGCTTTAGAACAATATACTTATGTTTGATTCGTTAACAAAGTAACTAAATTCAAAATAAAATATTTATGAAATACAGATCGTTTCTCTTTTTGTTTTGTGTATTGTCATGTTCGTTCTTCTCTTGTAGTACAGAACCTGCTGAATTTATCAATCCATATATATTATCGACGGATGTTCAAAGACATATATCAGACGGTATCAGTGGCATCTATCATGGAAAAATGACAGTCTTGTATTGTGACACCACAGTAAAAAAAGTCAAGAAAGATGAATCGTGGGTTATCCCAATGCATAAAGATTCTGTCCAACAATTCAGATATTCTGTTGGAGGATACGAGAATCAATATATTGTTATGCATGGTTTCCCTATCAGCATGATTTCCAAAACAGTCAGTGATCCTGATCTGGCTAATGCGCTTAGCCACAAGCCCAACCTCGATCTGAACGTTAGATATAGCATCCTCCCTATTTCAGATAATAAAAGTAGTAAGGAAGGACAGATTCGCCTTGAGGCTGTTCCTGTGACATTCTCGGTATATTATGGGAACATCGAGCAACTTGTAACCATAACATTCTCATCGTCGCAGCGATATGATGTTTCCGCCGATGATAATAGTTGGAACATTGACAACTTGCAATTACAAGTTGACAACTTGTTAGTTGATGGGAGAATAGTGCAGAAATATGATTCTTGGGAAGAAAGTAGGAGTAAATTCTGGATAATATGCAAGGGCAAGAGATGAATAACTCTCAAGCACCTGCAATCTTTTTTAATCTCATGCCTTTATCCTTCTTCCGAAGTTTGCATACGTTCTCCTTGGGTTCTTTAACCCATACTCGTTGCCAGAAAGGTCTCTGCCCTGTCTAAATCGTTGGGAGTGTCTATTCCGACGGTCTCAATATCTGTGAGCCCCACTTTGATTTTATAGCCATTTTGCAACCAGCGCAACTGCTCCAATCCTTCTGCAAGTTCCAAGGAAGATTGGGGGAGTTGGGTAACTTCCTTGAGAACCGAGGTGCGATAGCCGTACAGTCCAATATGTTTTAGGAAAGGATAGGCCTCAAGCCATTCCTTTTCCTCCTTTCCCCTAATGTAAGGTGCCAATGCACGGGTAAAGTACAGGGCAAAAGAATGGTTGTCAAGGATTATTTTGGGGGAGTTAGGGTTTTTGGCAGCTTCTAATGTGTCGAATTGCTTGCCCAGTGTTGCTATCTGTGTGTCAGCATCTTCAAAGCATCTCACCACAGTTTCAATCTGGCTGGGATGGATAAAAGGCTCATCGCCTTGAATGTTGATCGCCACATCGAAATCCTCGTGTATTTTTTCAAGTGCCTCAGCTATCCTGTCCGTTCCACTCTGATGGTCGGAACGTGTCATGATGACGTTTGCCCCAAGGTTTTTCACGGTGTCGAATATGCGCTGGTCGTCGGTGGCTACATAGACATCGTGCAGCACTTTCCGGACTTGTTCGACCACTCTCTCTATGACATATTTCCCACCCAACTTTGCCAATGGCTTTCCGGGGAAGCGGGTAGAGGCATAACGGGCTGGTATGATTCCTACAACTTTCATTTATTGATGGTTATTTAAAGGTGAAATCTGAAGATTACCACCGAAATTGTTACTTAATGTGGAGTTTAGAGCCACCACCATAATTAAAAGCAAAGGTAATATAAGTTTGCTTAATAGACAAAAGTAAATGACGAAATGTGTGTGGCTACCTCTCTTTGCCTACTATTATCCATCTCAGTTTGTCTCACTTGGTTTTTAATACTTTATAAAAATCGTTCGTTTGCTTGGTAATGTAGGGAGGTTTCAGCCAAATTGCCGAGTGGGGAGTCCATGCTGAGAACCGATTTTGTGTGCCTTTATATTCTATAATACCAAAAAAGAAAATTATTAATCCAAGGCATTGAGAAATGAAACCATCGGTATGAGCTGATAGGCTTTCCTCCAAAGCTGAGCATGAAATTACGATACTTGCTGTGTTTGAACGGTAGGCCGATATTGAGAATTTGAATATGCTCTCTGCCTTGTTGATAAGCCATTTGAATTGCATGCCAAATGGTGGCATGATGCGGATAATGTAGGAGATAACGCTTCTTCAAAGCCGTGTCGTACCATAACATTGCGTCTTTTCCTGAATCAACAACCAAACTTCCTCCGATGATTTTATCCTTATAGATTGTCACGTAGATGTGTCCGTTAATACTCTGACCTATCAGCAAGAAGAGTTTTTCATCTGGAATGTGTCTTTGTTTCCTGAACCGATAGTACGATTTGACAAGGCGATAGAGCTTTTTTATCTCTTCGTCGTTTTGTGCCTCACGAGTGACGATTCCCGTTTTATAGGCACGGGCAATGCGGTAGAGTGTCTTATCTTCGGCTCTTTCCTCAGGTTGCTTGCTATGAAGGGAATTATGAATCTGAGTCCATGGCACTGGAAAGAATCTCTGTTTGCGCAGTGCCTTGTAGCCAAACATCTTCTTTGAGATATGACTTATTTCAATGTGTCTGCATCCATGAGCCTTCAGATATTTTACGAGGGTATTAATCAGATCAGAGAATAGTTGGCTTTTGTCTTTGAAAGAGGTGTTATTATCATAAGTTCCCTCACCATAAATACGTGCATGGTCGAATAGATGGAAGGGTAGGAAAGTAAATCGATGGCGGATGATGGCTAAGATTTGTCCGTAAACTTTTCCGCTTTCATCTTGGGCGATAGCCATACAAGGAAACATACGTGGGGTATGTTCTATCATCCAAAACAATTCCTGGCTATGAAAAAAGTTGCTACAGTCCAGTTGCGGAAGTTCCTCACTATTTGTATAAACCCTGATTTCCATTTCTCCTTATTTGCAAAAATAGCAAATGTTTTCTAAAAAAGCAATTTGCTCATTGTTTTTTATTGCTATTTTTATTAATTTTGTCAGTATTATGAAGATAGTGTTAGTAGGTGCTGGCAATTTAGCCACTTGTCTTGGACGCGCCTTGATGACCGCCCAACACGAGATATTGCAGGTTTACAGTCGGACTATAGAGTCGGCCAAAGCACTGGCTGATATCGTAAACGGGCAGGCGGTCAACGACTTGTCCCTCCTTACTGATGCGGCTGAATTGTATATCTTGTCTTTGAAAGACAATGTTTTGGAAGAAATCATACCCCAAGTGTGTCAGGGAAGGGGAGCGAAAGTTTTCATTCATACGGCGGGCTCTATGCCTTTGGACTGTTTTAAGGGCTTTGCCGAGCATTATGGAGTCTTTTATCCCATGCAGACTTTTTCCAAGAGTAGGCCTGTCGATTTCCATGAGATTCCCGTCTTTCTGGAAAGTAATGATGAAGAGACACGGAGCATCATGGCTTCTTTTGCTCGAAGTCTATCAGACAGGGTGTATTATTTGGAGACAGAGAAGCGAAAATATCTACACCTTTCAGCTGTTTGGGCTTGTAACTTCGTGAACCATTGCTATATGATGGCATCTGATATATTGCAGAACCACGATATTCCATTCTCTGTTATGTTACCATTGATTGATGAGACTGCACGTAAAGTGCATTCGATCGCACCCAGGACTGCGCAAACAGGACCGGCAATTCGATATGATGAGAATGTAATCAACAAACAATTGGAGCTGATGTCAGAAGATGAACTTGGAAAACGACTCTATCAGCTGATGTCTGAAAGTATTCATGAGAGATTTGGAAGTGATAAGTAAAGAATGGAGCCATGATAAATTATGATTTAAAGAAAGTACGTGCGATAGTTTTTGATGTTGATGGGGTCCTTTCAGCCAGTACGGTCCAAATGGACCGTGACGGCGAACCAATGAGAACGATGAACATCAAAGACGGTTATGCCATCCAGTTGGCTGAGAAGTTAGGTTTGAGAATTGCCATTATGACTGGCGGGCGTAACAAGGAGATTCAGCGGAGATATGAGTATTTGGGAGTTGAGGATGTTTTCCTGAATTGCTCTGTGAAAATTCGAGTTTGGAATGACTTTGTTGAGAAATATCAACTTGAGGATGACGAAGTTATCTATGTTGGTGACGATATTCCTGATTATGAGGTGATGAAAAGAGCAGGCTGCGCTTGTTGCCCCAAGGACGCCTCGCCCGATATTAAAGAGATTTCAGATTATGTTAGCGATGTTGTCGGAGGCTATGGCATGGCACGTGATATTATTGAGCAAGTTCTGCGAGCTCAGGGAAAATGGGTGATGAACGGTAAGGCCTTTGGATGGTGAAGATTAACAGACCATGAGTTTTAGAGATTATCATATAATTTTGGCAAGTAATTCACCGCGCAGGAAGGAACTTCTTGCAGGATTGGATATCGATTTTGAAGTTAAGGTTTTGCCGAATATAGCTGAGGATTTTCCGAAAGACATACCTGCTTCAGATGTTGCCCGGTATATCAGTATGGAAAAAGCCTTTGCATACAAGAATTTAATAAAGGAAACCGACCTCGTGATAACTGCTGATACGGTGGTAATAGTCGGTGAGGAGATATTGGGAAAGCCCATTGACGCTGCGGATGCAAAGAGAATGCTGACCACTATCAGTGGAAAAAAACATCAAGTGGTTACGGGAGTGTGCTTCACAACTACACAATTTCAGCATAGTTTCAAGGTTTCGACTGATGTTACCTTCAAAGAATTGTCTGAAGAGGAAATGGATTATTACATAAAAACCTACAAGCCATACGACAAAGCAGGTGCTTATGGTATTCAGGAGTGGATCGGGTATGTGGGAGTAACTGAGTTGATTGGCAGCTATTTCAATGTCATGGGCCTGCCTGTACAAAGAATCTGGCAGGAACTGAATAAAATATAGGTGATGGGTGTTGAACTCATTTGTCTATTCCATTACGGGAAATGAGACCTTTGGTCGTGTAATAGTGTTTGACTTCCTGCATATCCGTCACTAAATCCGCATAATCGATGAGAGATTGGGGCGCATATCTGCCTGTAAGTACTACTTCAACCTTGTCTGAACGATGTTTGAGTGCCTCCAAAACCTCATCAGCTCCTAAAAGTCCCATGTGCAATGCGATGTTGATTTCGTCGAGAATGACTACGTCCGACTCACCTGACGCCAATTCTTGTGAACATTTTATCAACCCTTTCTTCGCTTCTGCTCTATCGTTCTCGTTAGGTTTGCGGTCGAGCATGCAGCCACAACCAAATTGTTCGATAGAGATGTTGTCGATAAACTCGGTGATGCGTGTCTCATTGTACTTCATCGACTTGACAAATTGTCCGATAAAGACTTTCTTACCTGCCATGAGTGCACGAATTGCAAGACCAAAAGCAGCAGTTGTCTTGCCTTTTCCGTTGCCTGTATATATGTGAACCTGTCCTCTTTTCATTGACGTCCTGTCTGATTTTCCTCTCCTGTTTCGAAAATTTTATTCATGATGGTATGGCTCACCCTTAATAATAGAACAAGCCCTATATAACTGTTCTACAAAAATGAGTCGTACCATCTGGTGGGAGAAAGTCATTTTCGATAGTGAAATCTTTTCGTTTGCCCGCTCATAAACTGCGTGGGAAAAGCCATAAGGACCACCGATTAGAAATGTTAACCGCTTGGTTGAATTCTGTTTCTTCTGTACCCATTGTGCAAATTCAATAGATCGGTATTCCTTCCCATGCTCATCAAGTAGAACCAAAGTGTCAGAAGGCTGCAGTTCTTTGAGTATGAGGTCACCTTCACGCTCTTTCTGTTGTTCTTCTGTAAGCTTTTTGGTGTTCTTGAGTTCGGGAATAGTGATGATGGAAAAGGGAAGATAATGTTCTATTCTCGAAACGTAATCACTTATACTTGCTATGAAATGGGCATTAGTCGTCTTTCCTATCAGAATTAACGTTACTTTCATTTGTTTGTAGTTTCGATATCGTCGCTTTTTATTATCAGCCTTTGTTGTATAGCCGATAAATGGGTTCATGCCCTTTCATCAATATTCTTATCATATTCACGCGAATAATCGTGTTGCCTTTTCTTATTCATTGGGAACCATCCTTTTTCTACTCGTTTTTTCTGAGCGAATAGCTCTCCGATCCCCCATAAGAGCGAAGCACCGGTGACACCTAATAATGCCGACCAGAATGTGTTTTTTATGAATAAAGCGAAAATACAGCATGACAACCCTGATATCAGCCATATAATCCAAGGCTTTGTACCGAAATAATATTCAGTTTTGATAACTAAAGGGTGGAAAACTCCTATGATTAGAAACGTACAGATGGCGAGGATTACTCCCTCGAAATAGAGTTGCATTATAATATTTGGTTTTGTTTTGTCATAATTTCAATACTCAGCATACAATTTCAGTCTGGAAATGCCTTATATATTATAGATGAATGATGTGCAAAAATACAAAAAAATACACAATATTATAGAGATATTCAAGATTAATTAAGTATATTTGCAGTAATAAACAAATTAATTATATCTTAGGAAAACTATGCAGAATAATCAGGAACTTATTACTCAGTGCGAGCAGAAAGCACAGCAGTGGTTGACACCGGCTTTTGACGAAACTACACGAGCAGCTGTGAAGTCGATGTTAGATAGTGAGGACAAGGACACTTTGATAGAATCTTTTTATAAGGATTTAGAATTTGGTACGGGCGGACTTCGTGGAATCATGGGAGTAGGCTCTAATAGAATGAACATTTATACTGTTGGTATGGCAACCCAGGGCTTTGCCAATTACCTCAAAATAAATTTCAAGGACAGGAAGGAAATCTCTGTAGTCGTGTGCCATGACTGCCGAAACAATTCACGTTTGTTTGCTGAAACAGTTGCAAAAATCTTTTCTGCCAATGGTATTAAGGTGTATTTGTTTGAAGACTTGCGCCCAACACCAGAGTGCTCATTTGCCATTCGTCACTTTAAAGCTCAGGCTGGTGTGAACTTGACAGCAAGTCATAACCCTCGTGAGTATAACGGCTATAAGGCTTATTGGGAAGACGGTGCGCAAGTGCTGAGTCCGCATGACAAGGGAATTATTGATGAGGTAAACAAGGTGAAGGTTGAGGATATCAAATTCGAAGGAAATGATGACCTTATCCAAATCATAGGTGAGGATGTTGATAAAGTTTACTTAGAGAAGGTTAAGACAGTGTGCATCGACCCTGAAGTAATCAAGCGTCAACATGATCTGAAGATTGTTTATACTCCATTGCATGGAGCTGGTAGGGTTTTGATACCGAAAGCTTTGCGTTCATGGGGGTTCGATAATATCCATTGTGTTGAAGAGCAAATGGTCGTAGATGGTAATTTCCCAACCGTCGATCGCCCGAATCCAGAGATTGCTGAGGCTTTAACTTTGGGCCTAAGAGATGCTAAAAAGTTGGATGCTGATATCTTGATGGCTTCAGACCCAGACGCCGATCGTGTGGGAATGGCTTGCAAAGACAGCAATGGTGAATGGATTTTGATAAATGGAAACCAGACTTGTTTGCTCTATTTGTGGTATATTATTACTAACCGTAAGGCGGTCGGTAAGATGAAACCTACTGATTTCATCGTAAAAACAATTGTCACTACAGAGGTGATTACCGAGATTGCCAAGAAGCAGAACATAGAAATGCGCGATTGTTATACTGGTTTCAAATGGATTGCACATGAAATTGCCATTTCTGAAGGAAAACAACAGTTTATCGGTGGCGGTGAAGAAAGCTACGGTTTCATGGCAGAGGACTTCGTGCGCGATAAGGATGCTGTGAGCGCCTGTGCATTGTTGGCTGAGATATGTGCTTACGCAAAAGACAAGGGCAAAACTCTGTATGACTTGTTAATGGACATCTATTTAGAATACGGATTCAGCGAGGAATATACTATCAACGTTGAGCGTCCTGGAAAGTCAGGCGCTGAAGAAATTCAGCAGATGATGAAGAATTACAGGGAGAACCCTCCAACAGACCTTGGTGGCAGCACTATATGTACATGGAAGGACTTTTTGAAGCTCGAAGAAGTGGATGCTGACGGTAATAAGAAAGCATTGGTTATGCCTGCAACAAGCAATGTCCTCCAATGGTTCTGCACTGATGGTACAAAGGTAAGTGTTCGTCCATCTGGAACAGAACCGAAGATTAAGTTCTATCTTGAAATTAAAGACACTATGAAAACAGCCGAAGACTACAAAATCTGTCGTGCTCGTGCTTGTGAAAAGATTTCAGCAATAAAGAAGAGTTTAGGATTAGATTAACTTATTATTATTGCTGTCTGGTAAATTTTATCGGACAGCAATAATTTTAAATCTTTATATATCTCTCTATTCAGTTTATTGCATCCAATTAATTGATGTTATTTTTCCTTCTTTTACAGTTGCTCTTATCGTGTATTTCTTTTGAGCAGTTCCTCCCTTGCGCTCGATAACCAAACGCGCAGGTATTATTACATGTTGCTCTGTAGTAGCACCATCTACTTTAACATTGTTTACCTCTGCAGGTTCACCAAGATGCCAATTTAAGGTTTTCACATCTGCCTGATATAACTTTTCGCGCATATAATCATTAATATCAGTTACTGTTGAACCACTTTTGCCAAGAAAATTTAATGATGACGCAACCGTGTTTGATATTTTTGAGGAACTTTTTGTGTTGATACCTTGCAAAAATTCCCTTATACTCTTCACGGCCAATTTTGTTTCGTCAGGCGATGCTGTGTCATCAAGAAATACTTTTAATTTCTCATCTGCTTCTTTGTTGTGTTTTCCGTTGGGCATACGTTCCTTATAGCCCAAATAGGATGCCTCTGTATTGATTCGAACCGCCTCATCCCATGCCAAATCATCTATTTTTTTCAGAATCTTAGTCCTATATGGAGAATTGGGATTCTTGGCCAAATACCTTTCGTACTCCTCCTTAGTAGAGAAATAATTGATTTTCTCTAACTCACCTTTTACCTTTTGAAGTTGTTCAAGGTGTGCTGTTATAATTGATTTATGACTTTGAGGCGCATTGGGAAAGTCATCTAAGTATTGTTGTAAAACAGCTTCTTCTTTACTACTTACTGCTATGGCATACTCCTTTTCTTCATTTTTCGTAGTCCCTTGATTATAAAAATGCAATAATATGGCACTGATGATAGTTGCAATAAGAAAAGATACCAACAACGCTATATGATTATTCTTATGTTTTTTTTTGATAACGGGTTGTTCTTCCTTCAAGTTCTTAATTTCTGATGCTTCATTGTCTAATAAGACAAATTCATCAGGAATAATTTCAGCAACAATGGCATCGTTATTTGATTCCGAAATATCGGAAGATGCGGAATGCTCATTTTCCTCACATAGTTCAATTACTGGAGCTTCATTCGAATTTCCGATAGGTTTTTTTTCTGTGGTTGGTTCAACTACAGTTTCTTCATCGTCAGATATTTCTTTTTCAGTTGTATCTTCTTTAATTGGGGTAAACTTTAATACTTCTGAATGATGACAATTCGGACACGATCCCTCTTCTCTCAAATAGATCTCTCCACAATTTGAGCATTTCAGTATATGTCCTGCAATTTCAATACCACAACTTGGGCATAGAGGAGCTTTATCACTTACCTGATGACCACATTCCGGACACTTAATTATCATTGTCTATAGAGGATTCATTAATAATTTAACAGAAAAGTTCTAATTTCTTCTCTTGGGGAAACGGATTTCTCTCATGCTATGCCTTCCCATTAATCTACTCTTGTCAACATAGCCGTTTACTCCATTAATTCTTCCCTTACCAGTGTATTGCCATGCAAAAATATCCCTTCCATCTTTTAATTCTGGCTCTCTGGTCGTATATTGGGCTATAAATAATTTATAATCATCTAACGCTCCCATTAAATGCCGATTATAGAAATTGGTATAAGTGTAAACTAATGGCCTTACACCATATTCTCGTGTCATTAAAACCAAGAATTTTTGAAGACTATCTCTTAGTGCATAGGAGCTTAAACCGCTTGTCGTCTCAACGTCAACCATTGGGATTAAATCTTGATCTTGGGGCCTACATTGCGCACGAAAATTTCGCAATTGTTCAACTTGAGGTACTGTCGGCCTGTAAAAGTGATAAGAACCGACATTCATTCCACATCGTTGTGCTGCAGCAATGTTTTCGAGATATCTTTGATCAATTCTAGTACCCCCTTCCGTAGCTTTCAAATATACGTAATTAAGTTTGTGATTACTGTTCTCCGCAACTTTTTCCCACCAGACATCACCTTGATAATGACTCATATCCAAACCATGTATGTGATTACAAGTATCTTCGCACTGAATATAATATTGGGCTTTTACCCCGATTACGGAAACAATACCAAATAAAAAAAGAAATAATCGCTTGCTACTCATGATTGCAAAGGTACAACTTATAATTGACAATATAAAAACAGCCATGAATTTATTGGAAATTTCATGATTATTTTAGTAAAATTTTGCTTACTAAACTTGTTCTTTCCAATATCAAATGAATAATAATTGATTTTTTTGCTTCATTATTCTTCAATCTCTGACAAGCTTTTAATGAAATTATTGATGAAGTTACTTGTTGTTTCTATGGGGGCATATTCAATGTATCTTAAGCTGCGCCTAAGGTTCTTGCGTAATACAGCGCCATTATTGCGGACAAAACCTGCTGAGTTTTGCTTGAAATGCCATTCTTCCGTTGTATCTTTAGCCAAATTTAGCACGGTCTTGATAGTTAGTTTATAGGCATTCGGCTCTTCTTTTATCACAAAAGGTAATTCATTTTGCTCAAAACCAAAGAATGCTATCAAAATGCTTCCTTGCAGTTGTGCCATTCTTATCAGCCTCAAGCTAATGAGCCAGCTCTCAAGCTTTATAAAATCAACTTTATCTCCTTTGCTTCTTAAGAATTGTCCAAGCTTTATAATACCACCTAAGCTAATGCCATGATTTAGCATTGCATTCGTATTGAACACGATTAGTTTAAGAACATCCAATGCTTCAACGGAAGTGTCTATACTATGACGTTCCCTATCTATGATTTTTCTTAGTTTTTTATTGAAAAATTTATTACTTAACGCAACTATATTATCTTCTTGTCGGGCAATCTTACTTTCAGAAACACCCAATGATTTTTGTATTTCATCCACCAACCCTGAAGGAATATTAAGGTTTTCATCGTCAGCATTAGCATTCACACCACGTACAAATAAGTTGACAACATTTTGTTCTTCAACCATTAGGAACAATCTACGCCATTTAAAAGGGGACATTACTTCTATCCTGGATTTGTCATTAAATGCCCCAGACCGAATAATATTAAAAAAATTTCGTAGAATAATATCCATTTTTAGATGATGATTCAATTGAAAAATTTACACTAAATTCTCATTCGATGATAGAAATCAATATTCTCTTTCGAGAGTAGTTCTATCGGCATATAGTTGATGGGTTGAACATTCTTTTTTAGAACAATAGCTCTAAACAACGCATCTACGCTCGAAAAACCTTGTTGAAACGCATGTTGGGCAATGAGAAAAGAGATACTGCCTTGTCGAAGACATTTTGCATTCTTATGCACAACATCATAGCCCATAATCTGTATGTTTCTCCTTTTGGTGTTCAATAAAAATTCCCCCACAATATGCGCCTTCGAGTTCAGAGTTATACAATGATGAATTTGAGGATGTGATTGAAAGAAACTTTCCAAAATGTCTTCATAACTCTTTCGTTCTTCGTCAAGAGGGAGATTAACTTCGATAATCTTTACCGCAGGAAAATACTCGTTCATGTAATGTCTAAAGCCTACTTCCCTGTTTTCTTGTTGTGTACTAGGGACCTTTCCATCCTTAGTTTGCTTCATTAACATAATGGATTTTTCATCCTTTGCTATTAGCATTAACATCTTTGCGGCAAAATAGCCACTTTGAAGGGAGTCTTGTCCATAGAAAGACAATGGATTTAATTCAGAGAGATACGAATCCAAAAGAACGAAGGGAGTGCTGTTCTCGTGTAATTGATCTGTAAATCTCTTGGTATCTTTCAAATTTGATGGTACCAAAATAACCCCATCAGGATTTTCTTTTAGGCAGTCTTCATAATTTTCTTTGAAAGAATTAGAGTTCAACCTGCTATAAAACTTAAAGGCAATGTCTAACTGAAAATCTCTTCTGAACTCAATAGCTTTTGTAATACCAAGTTCAATTTCCTCCCAATAAGCCTCGCTTGTATGTTTGGGAAGTAAGCAACAAAACCTATAGCTTTTATTATATGCTAAGGCGCTGGCATAAACATTTGGCTTATAGTCCATTTCCTTCAGAGCTTCCTCAACTCTTCTTTTGGACTCTTCCGAGACATTAGGCCGCTTGTGCAATACCCGGTCAACCGTCCCTACGCTAACACCAGCCCTGGCAGCAATATCTTTTATTCTTATTTTTCCACTCATTCGCAAGCATTCTATTTACTTGCAAAAATAGCAATAAATATTTGATTTTGCTAAATGAATTGTACTCTTTTGATTGAAAGATTTATAAAAAATAAGGTTTTTATTGAGTTTTGCAAAAACTTTTGTATTTTTGTGTCAAATTACAAAGTGAATAAGCCTAAGAAAATTCAACAATCAGGCATACTATCTTTCGCCTTTTTTCTCATGATAGTATGTTCCATTTTATCAGCATGCTCACATGTTGACCATGAATATATTGATATTTTAAACAAGCGTTCCTATTCATTTCATTACCGTAATTTGGATTCCACCCTTTATTATGCCACTAAAGCGTATGAATTATCAGGCAGTTACGATGATGGGAAAGCAGAGGCATTGAATAATTTAGCTTTTGTAAACATCGTAAAAATGGAATATGATGCAGCATTCAACAAATTAAATTCTTTAGTGGGAATTACTGATAATCAAGTTGAATTGCTGATCGCGGATATTCAGATGATGCGTCTTTGTCAGAGACAGTCACGTAATAAGGAATTTTATGATTATCATGAAAGTGCCTTGCGAAGGGAACATAGAATTGAAGAGGAAGAGTATTCTCTTTCCGAACACCAAAAGGCACGCTTGGTCTATGCAAGGAGTGAGTTTTATATAGTAACCTCAACTTACTATTTTTATGTGGGGCTTGAAGAGCCTTCTGTGAAAGCGTTACAAGCTATCAATCCTGTGGGGGAAATTAAAACTGACACAGCCCAGTATATTAATTATCTTTACAATTTAGGGACAGGAGGGATAGTTAAAGGTAATAACCAAGAATACATTAACCAACAGGAATTTGACTTCTTGATGCGTTGCTACTTAATATCACATCAGTTAGGATATAAACCATGGGAGGCCAACTCACTGCAAGCTCTTAGCGAGAAACTTATAAGAGACCGATATCGAAGCAAACTTTTAAGAGATAATCAACCTGCAATAAAATATCTTAACCCATATGAAATGCCAGACAGTCTGTTGGCTGGAAACATGGCCCAACGAGCATTGGAACTGTTTGAAGACTATGGGGATGTTTACCAAATTGCAAGTACGTATCGTACTTTAGCCTCATGCTATTGGCAGATAAAGGATTATAAATCGGCAATTATTTGTCTGGAGAACGCGCTTTCAAAGAACAATTCCATACAAAAGACCCCCGACCTAATAGCATCTATCAGAGAACAATTGAGTGTCGTCTATGCAGCGATTAATGACAAACAGGGCAGTGACTACAACCGAAATATTTATCTTGATTTGCAGGAACAAACCCGTCAGGATAGGTATTTAGAGTCGCGCGCCGGACAATTGGAAAAGACTTCCCGCCAACTTAATATCATGATTTGGGCTGTAGCAATATTGATTGTTTTAATAATTCTTTTACTTTGGCTTTTTCATTGGATGCGTAGAAGGAGAAGTAGTGAGAGAAATTTAGACGAATTGCTCCATCCTCTCAATTTATGGAGAAAGAAGAATGAAAAGGAGTTGGCGAAAATGAATGAGACGTATGAGAATATCCAGGAGACATACGGCATTAGCAAAGCTCATCTGATTAAAAACAAGAAGATGAATCTGGAGAAACGAGCAAAAGTTTCCCTTGTGAATGTAGTTACACCTTTTATCGACCGCATGCTCCGGGAGATACGTCTGTTAGAGAATCGCCAAGAGCCAATGTCTTTACGTGAAGAGCGCTATGCCTATATATCAGAATTGACAAATATTATCAACGACTATAATGATGTCTTAACACAGTGGATTCAATTGCGCCAAGGGGAATTGTCATTATATATTGAAAGCTTTCGTTTGCAGGACATCTTCGATATCGTAGAGAAAGGTAAAACTGGTTTTGTTCTTAAAGGAATATCCTTGGATGTTCAACCAACCCAAAATATTGTAAAGGCAGATCGTTCACTTACACTGTTCATGATTAACACCTTGGCTGATAATGCCAGGAAATTCACTGATAAGGGTGGAAAGGTTACAATCTCGTCAGAAGAATATCCTGAATACATCGAAATTTTGGTTTCAGACAATGGTTGTGGAATCGAGCAAAAGGTATTAGATCATATTTTTGACCATAAGGTAATTGTAGATCAACCAGACTCTACATCACACGGATTCGGATTGGTTAATTGCCGTGGAATTATCAACAAATATCATAAAATAAGTAAGATTTTTTCTGTATGTGAAATATCTGCTAAAAGTAAACTTGGAAAAGGAAGCACATTCTCTTTCCGATTACCCAAAGGTATTCTTAGAGCGATTATTTTAACTCTTATCAGCATAATACCTCTACGAATAATGGCAGTGAATAATGCAGATTTTTTGATTGAAAACGGTAATCAAGCAGAAAATAACACCTTGAAAACGCTGGAATTAGCCAACATGTATGCCGATTTAGCTTATTATAGCAACATAAATGCGAATTATCGTAAGACATTGGCTTATGCAGACACGTGCAGGTACTTCTTGAACAAATACTATCTTCAGCTGCATCCTAATGGCTCTCACCTCATGAAACGATTGGCCAATGATTCTGAAAAGCCTGCAGAATTACAATGGTTCTATGATAACTTACCAACTAATTACAGTATCATCCTTGACATCAGAAATGAAAGTGCAGTTGCTGCATTAGCCTTACACGAGTGGGCACTGTATCGCTATAACAACAATGTATATACCCGTCTGTTCAAAGAAAATTCAGCAGACAAGAAATTAGGGGATTATTGTCGGATGATGCAACGCTCTGAGGCGAATAAGAATGTTGCCATCATTATAATGATAGTTCTCTTACTCTCAATTTTCCCATTTTACTATTTAATCTATTATCGTCATCAACTTTTTTATCTGTTCTGCGTCGATAAAGTCAAAGAAATAAATGGGATTCTTCTGAGCCATGTTTCTGCTACGAAAAAATTATCGGCAATCGACGAAAAGTTAAGTGATAAATTCCCAACCCAATTAAATTCGATTATCAGTAAAATTCAAGAAGAACTGAGAACTTCAATAAATCAGACAAATAAAAGCAAGTATAGCATTGAAATTGCCGAAGATGAATTACATAGGATTCAATACGAGAACGAGCAACTGCATGTTAGCAATAATATTTTAGATAATTGCCTTTCAGCCCTCAAGCACGAGACGATGTATTATCCTTCACGAATCAAGCAATTGGTTGAAGGTAAAGACGCTCATTTGCAAAATATTGGCGAACTTGCCATATATTACAAAGAACTATATTCGTTGCTAAGCCTTCAAGCCATGAGACAAATTTCGACTCAAAAATTCATTAACAGAAAAGTTTCTGTTCGAGAATTTTTGCCAGCTAAAATAGAAACCAATGGATTGCCTGTTGATACCACCTGTGTTTTAGGAGATGCCGATTTGCTAAGGTATCTTTTCGAAATACTTAGACAACAGTCTGTAAATAATACACTCAAAGTATGCATCGAAGAAGAACAGCAAGATTATATCGTTTTCCACGTAACCATACGAACAAAAAACGCTTCTGTTGAAGATGCTTCGAACTTGTTTTCCCCAATGACAAAAAACATACCATACCTGATTTGCCGTCAAATAGTAAGGGAGATTGGTGAATCCACCAATAGGAGGAGATGCGGTATTATAGCTCACAGTGCGGAAGACGAAATCATTTTGGATATAGCATTATCTAAAGCAAAATATAAAAACTAAATATGGAAAAATTTAAAGTTATTATCGTAGAGGATGTGCCGTTGGAACTCAAAGGAACAGAGGGTATCTTTCGCAATGAAATACCTGAGGCCCAAATTGTTGGTACGGCTGAAAATGAAACGGCTTACTGGAAACTCATCAAGTCGGATGTGCCAGATTTAGTGCTGTTGGATTTGGGACTGGGTGGCTCAACTACCATTGGTGTTGAGATATGCCGTCAAACCAAAACAATGTATCCAAAAGTGAAAGTCCTGATCTTCACGGGTGAAATCCTGAATGAAAAACTATGGGTAGATGTGCTTGATGCTGGAGCTGATGGTATCTGCCTGAAGAGTGGGGAATTGCTTACGCGTGGCGATGTTATCAGTGTCGTCAATGGAAAACGAATGGTGTTCAACCAACCAATTCTTGAGAAGATTGTAGGGCGGTTTATGCAGAGCGTCAATAGTCAGTTGATGCATCAGGAAGCCCTTATCAATTACGAAATTGACGAGTACGACGAACGTTTCCTACGCCATCTTGCATTAGGCTTTACAAAGGAACAGATTACCAATCTCCGCGGAATGCCTTTTGGAGTGAAAAGTTTGGAAAAACGACAGAACGAATTGGTTCAAAAACTATTTCCTGAAGGAAAGAGTGGTGGCGTGAATGCCACAAGATTGGTTGTTCGTGCTTTGGAGTTGCGCGTTATTGATATTGATAATCTGCATCCGGATGAAGAATAAAATTGGGCAGATAGCTTTGATTCTTGCAGTTTTGCAAGTATTGCTGGTCTTGGTTTCTTGGCTGGTCACAGCGGCATACCCAGATTTAAGCATACGCTCATTGCTAAGTGGAGAGGGAACTCGGTGGTTTTTTTCTCATTTTATAGATAATCTTACAACAAAATTTCTTGTATGGATACTGCTTGGAACAATAGCTTATGGCGCATTAACCACCAGTGGGTTGTTGAGAGTGATATTAAAATCTGCCAAACTATATTTTCATTTTGGCAAATTACATTATCGTGAGCGTATAGGATTACGAATGGTATTAATTGAACTTTTTATTTTTATCATTATTGCTGTGATGCTCACTGCATTTCCACAAGCCGTCCTGCTCAGTATAACAGGCAGTCTTTTCCCAAGTAGTTTTTCAGAAGGGCTTTATCCTTATGTTACTTTTGCGATGATTGTTTGTGGACTTACCTACGGTGTTGCGGCAGGGCATATAAAGACCACCGTACAAGCGTATGACACTCTTTCAAGTGGTTTGGTGATATGTGCCAAACTCTTTCCCCTTTATATATTAGGCTGTGAGTTGTTCTATTCTATATTGTTTGTTTTTCAGTTGTAGTTTTAAAGGAAACCACACGATTTGTGCAATACAAATTTTATCTTGAGCCTAACATGAGACTGCGTGTCAATTTGTTCTTTTCTAACATATAAGTTATGAGGTATGTGATTGACAATATTACAACAGTTTCCAAGATAACCATTCCATATCCAAATTCTTCTCTATGTGGCACGTGTGGTAATATAAAATTATTGAAGAACATAGTGCTAATAATATAGATACCAATGCTCTTTTGTCCAATCTTACCCAAAAGCATAGAAGTGTTCTTACCTATATGATTATATGTAACTCTTATTATGATCAAAGCACATGTTGCTCCTACCAATCCAATCGCATATCGGAATATGTCAATACTTAATTGGTGAAGATTTATTTCTGGTTCGAGTTGTTTAAGATGCTTTACTATTCCTGTACCACTTATGTATATATAATCTTCGTTGGTATATGACATATATAATCCTACAAATGCCACAAGCAATAACAATGACAAGATAATCTTTATCTTATTGCCGAAAGATGCTATTTTGTTTGTTAGTCCATATTTATTAAACAAGTATCCTATGACAAAATAAGGATACATATATACTTAGAGAGAAATTCCTAATACTTCTGGTAATAATAATGCAAAAAGACCTAAAGACACATAGACAATTATATTATCATTAAAATATCTGTGAACGACTAATAATGCCATGCTACACCAAAAGATAGCCCACAAGAACCAAATTGAGTGTAAATAAGTAACAAGCTGATAACCAATGGGATGCCCCCCCACCACATATTATATGCGCATCCATTATGAGTAGATAAATAGAGTTCCAAATTATTATCGGTAAAACCAACTTTGTGAATCTTGACTGGTAGTGTCCTTAAAAGTGTGTAATTCATCTTTCCTTTCTCAGTACTTCCACTGTTATTTTATTCTTTTCTTTCCAGTTTTTGAATTGATATATTCTCCTTTCATATGTTGTCTTTGTTTCCTCCATCGCCACGGCTGCCAGGAGGAAGATGACAGACTTCTCTGATGGCATGGATGTTCTCATTTGGATGGTTCTCCTGTACTTCCTGTTGAGCCTTTCAATCCAGTTGGTCGTATATATGCACCTCTGCACTTGGGCCGGGAAGTCCATATACGTGAAATAGGCACTGTTGCGTTCGGTCTTGTACTTTCTTAGTGCAGGATATTTCCTTTCCCATTTCT
>NZ_AUME01000011.1 GCF_000430525.1 Prevotella corporis DSM 18810 = JCM 8529
CTTGTGTAATTCGAAAGAATTTCCGAAATTTGCGAATGTGTAAGTTTCATTTTTTTTCTTTTTTATAGTTTACAAATACAAAGATAAGAAAAAAAGGAGCTTACACACTTTTATAGGACAGTACCGAGTGGATTCCAACTTTAACGAAACAAAGGTGTTCTCCAATACCATTTGTTGGTTGTAAGTTGGGTTCTTGAGGGACAACTAGTTAAACCTTAAAGAACTTAGAAAAGTATCAAGATCCTGTTTCCACAGAGAACTTTCACTCTCTCGATAACTAACTGTTATTGTAACAAGATGGTCTGTAAAGAAAAACTTATATTCTTTGACATTAACAAATCCACCTTTAGGAGATGTTCTCTTATACATTGAGAGCAATGCATATTTCCCATCAACTTTAACCCTTTTAAGTGGGAACCATTTTATTGTTTGACCAGTCCCGAAGAGACTAAAACTTTCTATAGCCTGCTTTTTAAAAATCGCATCAATCTCCTTAATATCAGTATTTGTTGCCTTTGCTATATCATTCTGAGTAGGGAAATCTCCATTAAAATCAGCTATTAAAATTCTAGAGTATACAGATGTGGCCTTTTTAACAAGTTCTTTGTCAGTCGAGTTGAGACCTTTAGGCTGAAATTTAATTTCTCTATCAGCAAGATTATCTCCAAATCTTATTAAAAACTTATTGACCAATTTATTAAGAACCATACCTGCCTCAGAATCAATATCTCTTAATTCCATCGTTGGTGGAATTCTAAAAGAGCATATATTGCCGAAGGTGTATATATCCCAATTCTCTTGACCAAACACTTGACACTGAAATAGAAATATAAATATAGTTACTAGAATTGCTCTATGCTTCATTGCGTTTTCTTCTTATGTATGTTACAAACATAGTGTCCCCCCCCCCACTTTGTTCTCTGTTATTTTAGGATAAGAAATTTATTCCTCTCGCTTATACTTAGCGATGAGTTCTTTTAACATAGAAAGTATGTCATCAAGAGGAACCCCACTGCGTTTGCTCATCATGGCAATGGTTGCTTTAGGAATGATGATGCGTGCAAGAGGAGAATTGAGCATTTTGAAAGCAGAGTTCATACTTGGCAAATCTTTCCGTAGCTGTGGGTAAATTTTTAACAAATCCTGTAAGCGAGTGTCGGCAGAGAGTTCTATTGTCGAATCTTCTTTTGTAACAGACGTATCATTTGGAGTACAGTTTTGCGCCTCCTTCGATTTTACTACTTGTGTATCATTTGACCAGGTCAGCAGTGTTCGTGAACCTTGAAGTTCACGAATGCGACTACAATCTTGCATCATTTCGAGTACACCTCTGAATCTTCCTTCTGCATCACGCACGGCTACATAATATATATAGATGAACACACCTGGTTTGTTAATCCAAAAATCTACACTATCCTGCTCACCCGAACGGAATTTGGCTATAATTTCCTCAACAAGGTGGACGCTGGTGCGCGGATGACAGTTCTTCACATCACGTCCGATAACATTCTTGCTGCGTGGGAAGATGCGGTGGTTGGTATCTGAATAGAAGCGAACTAGTTCGTTTTCGTCTACATAAGATATATCTACAGGAAGATGCTTGTATATGAGGTTGATTTGTTCGAGAGAAAGTTTTCCTGTCGTGACGTCGAAAACTCGGTCTGTATCGTTTCCTCCAAGCTCATATTTAGCAAGAAGCGCAGATAGTTCTGAGACAAAACCGTCAGGAGCTGTTGTTGGCTGGGTTACTGTTTTATCCGCATTTTGGAATCCTTCTACATCAATCCATGCAAAGCCAATTTCGTAATCTCCCGAACGCATCTGTTCGAATTCTTCGGGAGTAATCATTGCCAAAGCAGTTGGGTATAGTACAGATTCTTCTTTCTGTAAAAGATCCCGCACATCTGCCACAATGGTAGGCTGCATTGCCAAAAATTCTTCTTCTTTATCTTCCTCAATAAGTTTTTTAGCATCACGTATTTCGTCTCGCACAAAGTCATCGAGCAGCCACATCGTAGTCGTGGGGCGATCAAATCCTTTCTGTTCGAGTATGGAATAGAGCTGGTTCTGCTTACGTGAAAGGTGAATGCGAAAAGCCGCTATTTTGTCGTACAATTCGATCCACTGATTCTTGATAATCGGATATTGTACAAGATCTTCTATAGAGAGCATAAGGCGACGCATTTCATCGTTCTCTCTGTAGTAACACATGATAGGGTGATCAAGAGGAAGATTTGGTCGACTGGTGTCCATCACTTCATCAAACAGCTCAATCATCTTTTGAATATCCTCCTTTTGGCACTCATCCTCTTCAATGGTTTTGAGTTCCTGTTCTGCCAATGCTATTTCATAAGGACGGATTTTCCCAACTTGCTTTCTTATTCGGGCTCTGCCCTCCTCTAATGAAATATCTCCTCGTTGGTATGCTTCTTTGATTTCGAGTATTTTGCTGAGTTTCTCAAGGTCAACACTCGGCAAATATTTTTTCATATCCATAGCATTATTGTCTATTGATGAGGTAAACGAAAAAATCACTCTCTTCTATGGCTTTTACGCTTACATGAGCTTCGCCGGGGAAATGTAGAACAGTGCCTGTGCTGATACGATGTACCTCGGTATCGTTAAGAGTAACCTCTACAGTTCCTTTCACTATGGTGAAGAATACTTCCCGTCCTGTATGGTCGTGTGAAGGTATTTGTTCTCCACTTTTCAGATGCAAGTGTACAAGCATGAGTTCCTTGTTGTTAATTACCTTACCTAAAGTATTGATTTCCTGCCCAATGGGGTTAATTACTTGTTTCATAATTCTTCTTTATTTGGTTATGATTAATGCTTGTTGACTATAAAAATACGCAAAACAATTGAATAACTTTCATTTTGATATTATACTTTTATATGATAGATTTAACTTCAAAATGCAAGTACGTTTGCAAATTTAAGAAAAATTTCTCACTTGATGTTCAGAATCCCAACTTTTTTGTCTTGCATTTATTTTATGTTGCAACCTGTCTTCATCAGGACAGACGCATCGCGCAAAACCAATAATGTCAAGCAGCAGCCGACTTCTCCCAAGCAAGTCCGCCGCTTCTCTTGGACACACTTCATCGAACTCACTATCCTTCTTTCCGTCGTTATCGGTGTCATTTGGCTTATCTCGAAGATGGTAACGCCACAAGTCGTAACTGCCATCTCAGTCATTGCAGGTTTTCTAATACTACGCTTTATAGTCAGTGTAATTCTGAAAGTGAAATTTAGACCTATAGCTCATTTTGCAGGCTGAAAAGTGTCATGCCATTCGATATATACACATGTTTCGCCCATTCAAGATACCTTCAGCACTAAATTGACGATTCACATTGCTCAATAGCTCATTTTGCAGGCTGAGACATAGGTGTCTTTCCGATGTATACTAACTTTATGGGCATTTAAGTTTCCTAAAAATTCAAAGTTAGTATGTTCAAAATGAGATGACGTGCGTGTGGTAGTACGCACACGAAAAAGAATGGTGTTCGCAAAGGTGTACAACTGTATAAATGTCAGGATTGCGGCTATCAGTTTCGCTCCGGTTTCCAAGTGCGCGATGATGAATTGTGGACTGCTTATCAACAACAGAAGCAGACGATCAATGAACTATCGGTACGCTTCAGGATAAGCCTCTCTACGGTCAAGCGTAGGTTGCATGACATCAAGTGTGAGTGGGTGCAACCTCCACTAAACGGAAGCGGTTTTGTCCATCTGGACGTAACGTATTGGGGTCGAAACTTCGGTGTGCTGCTCGCATTGGATACGGAGAGCGGAAAGCCTCTCTATCTGTCCTTTGTAAAGAGCGAGACAGTGAAGGGCTATGAAGACGCATTCGTCAGTATTGAGAAGCGTGGATATGTCATACGCGGTCTGATTATTGACGGGAAAAAGAGCCTCTTCAAGTCTTTCTCTGAGTACCATGTACAGATGTGCTAGTTCCACATGAAGCAGATTGTCAGAAGGTATCTTACGCAGAATCCGAGAATACTGGCCAGCCAGGATTTAAAGGCTCTTTTGGACAGGCAGCATCGAATCCACGAGGCTGATTTCAGGAGCGAATATCAAGCATGGAAGGAAAAGTGGAAGGGTACGATAGAACACCGCAGCCTGCACAAGGACGGCAGGCTGCATTATACGCACCGACGGTTGAGGTCAGCCATGAACAGCCTTGATTTCTACTTGCCTTATCTCTTTACCTGTCAGCGGGAGGAATGCCCAATACTAACAACAAGATTGAGGGAACATTCACTGACCTGAAGAAAAACTTGAACAATCATAGCGGACTTACACAAGAGAATCGCAAAAGGTTCATCAATGGGTTTTTCTTGGCATTGATAGAAACTCAAAGTATGAAAAAGCAGGAACCACACCCATAGTGGATCCTGCTCATACTTGTCGTTTTACACAATCCTATTCCTCATGGAGTTGCTCCCCAGCAGAGCCCCATTATGCTTCAGACTGCATGGCAAAGGTATATAAACTCTTTGAATATTCTGAATAAAGCCAGCCTGCAATTTGAGCTATTGAACACCTAACCCAAAAAAATAGCCTGCAAAATGAGCTATACGCCTATATTATCTTCTGTGATTCAGGTATTACATAATTCCAACTTTTGTACTCAGAAAGTTATCTCTCCAAGACCTCTCTCTTAAGCACACCGAATCAGAGGCAGGGACATTTGGGGACAAATGATACATAGTCATTCCTCGTTTGAAGAGCGACATACGCATAAAATAAAAAAGAATGTGTGGAAAGTAAGCGATGATGAAATGCGAGATCGTCTGCAAACGCCTGCCACAACTCCATGGGGCTAATTGGAAAGCTTTCTGAGTTTGGAGCGAAGTTTTAACGCTTTCTCAACCTCTTTCAGTTCTTTCTTACGTTGCTTGCGAAGTTTGTTCAGTTCTTTGTATTCTTTTTGTTTGGCTTTATATTCTTTTTGAGCGTTTTTGAGCTCGTCTTTTGTCTTGTCGGCTCTACTTTTCACATCGTCGTACTTCTGTCTTTTTTGCTCAGCCATTGCCTGAATCTGTTCCGCGGATAAGGTGCGATAGTTTATGCTTTGCGCGTTGAGTTGATTGCCACCAACGATGGTGAAGAATAATGCAAAGATGAAATATTTCTTCATGTCTTTTGTTGATTAATGACCCGTAACCTCGATGCTGTTTTCTTCATGTCGCAAATTTGCTTTTGCCCAAAAACAGCCCTTGTCGCGTCTCTTTCGATAAAATAGTGTTTCTATTAATGTATGCAAAGATAGCCATTTATAATGAATTAAACAGAGAAAGGATGCGTTTTTTTTGCGAATGAACTTCCGCAGAGTCAACCAGCAAGTTCAAAATTAAAAAAACGTATTTGAAGAATTCGCACTTTGGTGTAGAAAAGTTTAATTTTTCTCTCGGTCTTTCGTTCAATTTCTTTTGTATCGACATAATTCTCTTGTCTATATGGTTTTCAAACGATTCCTTTTTAGAGATATATTGTCTGGTTAGTTTATTATTGCTGTTCGTTTAACCCAATAAAACTTTTATCAGACAGTAACATTTCAAAACCTAAGCTTTTGCAATATAATAGGTGAGCTTTCATTGTTCAAAAGCTCACCTATTGCAAAGTCGTTGCTTAGCTTTCATCGGAGAAGGGTAAGGGTGTTAGGAAGAATAGACGGGTAATCGGCCTGGCAAGTGTGCCGAAACAGTGAAAAAAGACCGATGTCGGAACCTTGCATGGCAGTTTCGACACCGGTATTGCTTATCCCTTAGGATACTAAAATAAAGCGATAAGGTCGTTGAGTGTTTCCGATATTGTTGAGTGAGTGAATATCTGATACTTCAGGTATGCTGCGAGTATTATGTTGTTCTTTGTTATTCCGACCTATGACAGTGGCGGATAGGTGAACACGGTTATGGGTATCGGTTGTCTGTCGTTGTGTTTTCGCCGGCTTTCGCCGAGCAATTTGTCGCTTACGATGCGATAGTCGTCGCGTGCCATGTGTATGAATTGAAGGGATAACGGAAATGTTGCCTTACTTTTCCTTTGTAAATATCATTTTTTTGGGCAATTTGACCCACTTGTTGTTTACCACAATCTTGATGGTACTTCCCGATTTCTGTTCAAAAGTGTAGGTGCCGTCCTTGTTGGCCGTCAGCAGCGCTTCGAGATCTTCGCTGCCATAATCGTTCGTTATGGTCAGCAACGCTTTGTTTCCGTCAATCACCGAGTCGAGTATTAGCCATTTTCGGGTGTCGCGTTTTGCGCCGATATACCCTGGCATCTCACCTAAAACCTCCTGATTGGGCACCTTAATGTTTCGTTTGTACAAGTCGATGTCAATCCAAACTTGATATTCGGCGTTTGAAATGTGAGTGCTGAAGGGATGTTCCTCAGCTGCTATAGTCTTGTTCACCCGGTTCGAATCCATCGGTTCTGAGCTTTTTCTGTTCTCAGTTGCCCATAATGCAGCGCATGAGAACATGAGCGCAAGTGCAAATACAATCTTCTTCATGTCGTCTAATATTTATTGATGCAAAGATAGTCTTTTTTTCTTTACTAATTCTTTGACGGACTGAAATATGTGAGGTTTAATATTGTCTGTTCATTATTTTTTATTACCTTTGCAACGATTGATTAGTTGTATATTTAAGAGTAAAAGATGTTTCCGGATTTTATTTTTGAAACAAGTTGGGAAGTATGTAATAAGGTAGGAGGAATTTATACAGTGCTCTCAACAAGGGCAATGACTTTGCAGAAAAGGATGCATGACCACGTAATATTCATAGGTCCTGATTGCTGGAAAGATAAGGAAAATCCCTTTTTCAAAGAAGATGTCTCACTGTTTGCCGACTGGAAACAGTCAGCGGCGAATGAAGGACTGGGAGTGAAGGTTGGACGATGGGATATCCCTGGTCAGCCGATAGCTTTCATGGTTGACTTCCGAGCACATGAATCTGAAAAAAACAAGATATATGGGCAACTTTGGGAAGATTTCAAAGTTGACAGCTTGCATGCGTATGGTGATTATGACGACTCTGCTCTCTTTGCCTATGCTACAGCGTTGGTGGTGGAGAGTTTCTATAAATATTATCTGAATGCCAGTCAGCGCGTTGTTTTCCATGCCAATGAGTGGCAGACGGGATTTGCGTTGCTGCTCTTGCAGAAACGGGTTCCGCAGATAGCCTCTGTCTTTACCACCCATGCCACTTGCATAGGGCGCAGCATTGCTGGCAACAACAAACCGCTCTACGAGTATCTCTGGGCATATAACGGCGACCAAATGGCTGCCGAACTTAATATGCAGAGCAAGCATTCGATAGAAAAACAGACGGCTCACCACGCTGATTGTTTCACCACTGTGAGCGAGATAACCGCTATCGAGTGCAAGGAATTGCTTGACAGAAAGGTTGATGTTGTGCTGCCCAATGGCTTTGAGGATGGTTTCGTTCCCCAGAATATCCAGTTCAACAACAAAAGGAAGAAGGCCCGCATCCGGCTTTTGGACATAGCGTCTGCCCTGACAGGCGAGAAGCTGGGGCAAGATACAATCATTGTCTCCACAAGTGGTCGTTATGAGTTCCGCAACAAAGGACTTGACGTCTTCATTGAGGCTATGAGCCGCTTGAACAAAGACCACCGGCTTGAGAAGAATGTTGTTGCTTTCATAGAGGTTCCGGGATGGGTCGCTGAACCCAGAAAAGACCTTCAGGAACGACTTGCGTCCACACAGACATACGAAACTCCGCTGGATCAGCCCCTGATCACCCACTGGTTGCACGACATGGAGGATGATAAGGTGATGAAGATGCTAAGAAGCCTTGATATCAAGAATGAGAAGAGCGACAAGGTTAAGCTTGTTTTCATCCCCTGTTATCTCATCGGTGATGATGGGATTGTCAATCTTCCTTACTATGATATGGTATTGGGCAACGACCTCTGTGTCTATCCTTCGTACTACGAACCATGGGGATACACACCGCTGGAGTCCATTGCTTTCAAGGTGCCTTGTATCACAACAGACCTCGCAGGTTTCGGTTTGTGGGCCAATGAAGCAAAAGACGGCTACAGTTGCCTGGAGGATGGTGTGAAGGTTGTTCATCGGACGGACTACAACTACTCGGAGGTGGCTGATGAGATAAAGGAAACCGTTCTCTCGTTTACGACCTTCAGCAAGACAAAGTTCAGCCAATGTCGTCGAAAGGCCTCAGAGCTTTCAAGGAGAGCCTTGTGGAGCGAGTTTATTACACATTATGAAAAAGCCTATGAGCTGGCACTTGAGAACATGAAAAAGAGAAACGGATAGTTGGCAAACAATAAGCAACAGTTCAAGATAACGAGGAATTATTCAAGATAACATAACGCTAAATTAATAGAGAAAATTATGAAAATTAAATCTGACTATTCAAATGAGCCAAATTGGATTGAGTTGAATGTGAAGTCAAGTCTCCCCAAGGAACTTAGCTGTCTCGACGAACTTGCTCACAACATGTGGTGGGGCTGGAACTATGAGGCAAGGAACATGTTTAAGAGTTTGGACGAGACTCTCTACGAAGAAGTAGGACATAATCCGGTGTTGTTGCTCGAACGCTTGAGTTACGATCGCAAACAGGCCATCGTTAAGGACAAGACGCTGATGAAGAAGGTGAACGATGTTTACAAGATGTTTACTGACTATATGAGTGTCAAGCCAAATACGCAACGCCCATCGGTGGCTTATTTCTCCATGGAATATGGTCTCAATCAAGTGCTCAAGATATATTCCGGCGGTCTGGGAATGCTCGCCGGCGATTATTTGAAGGAGGCTTCCGACTCCAATGTTGACCTTTGCGCGGTAGGATTCTTGTACCGTTTCGGATATTTCCGTCAGAGTCTGTCGATGGATGGTCAGCAGCTGGCTAAATACGATGCACAGAATTTCAACTCACTGCCCATCGAACGCGTCCTCGACAAGGATGGCAATCAGGTGGTTGTTGATGTTCCGTATAGCAATTATCACGTGCATGCGTTAGTATGGGTGGCAAACGTGGGGCGCATCAAGCTCTATTTGCTCGACACTGACCACGACATGAACTCCGAGTTCGACAAGTCAATCACTCATGCCCTTTACGGCGGCGACTGGGAGAACCGCATCAAGCAGGAGGTTCTTCTCGGTATCGGTGGCATGCTCACACTGAAGAAGCTCGGAATCAAAAAAGATGTCTATCACTGTAACGAGGGGCATGCGGCGCTCTGTAACCTTCAGCGTTTATGCGATTACATAGAAGAGGGACTTACCTTCAATCAGGCAATGGAGTTGGTTCGTGCTTCTTCGATCTACACCGTTCACACACCGGTTCCGGCAGGACACGACTACTTCGATGAGGAGCTTTTCGGCAAATACATGGGTGCATATCCCGCCAAGTTGGGCATCTCTTGGGATGAGTTTATCGGCATGGGACGCACCAATCCCGAAGATCACAGTGAGCGTTTCTGCATGAGTACGTTCGCGTGCAACACATCGCAGGAAATCAACGGTGTGTCGAAACTTCATGGTTGGGTGAGCCAGAAGATGTTCGCTCCGCTGTGGAAGGGGTATTTCCCTGAGGAAAACAGTGTGGGTTATGTCACCAACGGTGTTCACTTGCCTACATGGACGGCGACCGAATGGCGCAAGGTGTATGATAAATATTTCGACAAGAGTTTCATGTGCGACCAGAGTAATGAGGAAATCTGGCATGCCATCTATAATGTTTCGGACGAGGAATTCTGGAACACGCGTATGGCCTTGAAGAACAAGCTCATCAAATATATCCGCGATAAGTTCACCCAACAATGGCTCCGCAACCAAGGCGACCCTGCGAAGGTTGTCTCCATACTTGAGAAAATCAACCCCAATGCGCTGATGATAGGCTTCTGCCGCCGTTTTGCGACTTACAAGCGGGCACATCTTCTCTTCACCGACCTCGACCGGCTCGATAGGATTGTCAACAACCCCGACCGTCCGGTGCTCTTCTTCTTCTCAGGAAAGGCTCACCCGGCAGACGGTGCCGGTCAGGGATTGATCAAGCGCATATTTGAGATTTCACGCATGCCGCAGTTCCTTGGCAAGATTATCTTCCTCGAAGATTACGACATGCAGCTGGCGCGTCGTCTTGTTTCGGGTGTGGATATCTGGATGAACACGCCGACTCGCCCGCTCGAAGCCAGTGGTACATCAGGCGAGAAGGCTGAGCTTAACGGTGTTGTCAATCTCTCTGTCCTCGACGGATGGTGGGTGGAAGGTTATCGTGAGGGCGCTGGTTGGGCGCTTCCGCAGAAGCGTACCTATGAGAACCAGGCGCATCAGGACCAGTTGGATGCGGCTACCATCTACAGTCTGCTCGAAAACGAGATCACTCCGCTCTATTTCAGCAAGACAAAGGGCAAGGACTATTCAGCCGACTGGGTGAAGGTGGTGAAGAATTCCATCGCAACCATTGCGCCTCACTATACGATGAAGCGTCAGTTGGATGACTATTACTCTAAGTTCTATGAGAAATTGGCTGTCCGCTCCCGTGAATTGCATGCCAATGACAACAAACTTGCCAAGGAGATTGCAGGTTGGAAGGAAGTCGTAGCCGAGCGTTGGGACAGCATCTGCGTGGCAGAGAGCAACATCAGCACGCTGCAAGACGGTGTTACTGGTGAGCCGAAGACCATCACCTACACCATCGACGAGAAGGGGCTGCAGGACGCAGTTGGCTTGGAGCTTGTAGTTCTCGACAACAATCCATCCGATGACATCTCCGTCCACAAGGTATTGCCATTCTCTCTTGTCAAGAACGAGGGCAACCTGTACACCTTCCGTCTCGATTTCCAGCCCGATGAGGCTGGCGCCTACAAGTGTGCCGTGCGAATGTATCCCAAGAGTGAACTGCTGCCGCATCGTCAGGACTTCGCTTATGTGAAGTGGCTCGGCTAAAAGATGGCGAAGGCAAAGCCGAAATATGTTGAGACCTCTCTCGGACTAATCTCCGGGAGAGGTCTTTTCATTCCGCCCTTTTGTCTTTTCCATGCCCCCGTATCTGGTGGAAAATCGACTGGAGAAAGACAAAAGAATTTACTGCTGATGCTCAATGTTATGTTCGTTTTTGAATTTTGATTATTCGTTTCCAGCAAAAGGATTATACGTGTCCATTAAAAAGTACGTACTTTTTCACTGAAACGTACGTACTTTTTTGCCAAAACGTACGTACTTTCTTAATGAATCGAACGCTGCTTCCTTATTCCGCTGTATCGTTTTCGTTTGGAAAGCACTGTAAGTCAGCTTGTTTGCAGGGCTATTCCCACGACGTATTATGGGCAAAAGCTCTCTTGGTCTTGGCCTGACCGATTTGTATTTATGCAAGTGCAAGGATTTCAAGTCTGACCTATATAATGTCAATGGCGGTCTTTTTGATAATTGATTGTCTATGTTTCAATCTGTTGCCGAGTGAGAAATTGTCAGTAAAAACCGCCTTTCAAAATAAAATCCCTACCTTTGCAGTCATGAAAATAGGAACAATAGATTTGGGAGAACGGCCGTTATTCCTTGCTCCGATGGAAGATGTGACGGATATCGGATTCCGCAAGATGTGCAAACGGTTTGGCGCGGCAATGGTCTATACGGAATTCGTGTCGGCTGACGCCGTTATTCGCAGCATCAAATCAACATTGAACAAGATTGTGATTGACGACGAAGAGCGCCCTGTCGGCATACAGATATATGGGAAAGACGTGGAATCGATGGTCGAAGCTGCCAAGATTGTTGAGCAAGTGCACCCCGACGTGATAGATATAAATTTCGGTTGCCCAGTGAAGAAAGTCGCGAACAAAGGAGCCGGATCGGGAATGCTGAGGAACATTCCCCTGTTGCTTGAGATAACGCGAGAGGTCGTTAAGGCTGTGAAAACACCGGTTACCGTAAAGACCCGCTTAGGCTGGGATGCCAACAATCTCATCATCATCGAATTGGCGGAACAGCTGCAAGACTGCGGCATAAAGGCCCTGACAATCCATGGCCGGACGCGGGCGCAGATGTACACAGGGGAAGCCGACTGGACGCTGATAGGTGCCGTTAAGCAAAATCCTCGCATACATATCCCAATCATTGGCAATGGCGATGTTGCGAGCAGGGAAGAGGCCAGCGAGCGTTTCGACCGCTACGGCGTGGATGCGGTGATGATTGGCAGGGCAACCTTTGGCTGTCCGTGGATTTTCAGCCAGCCATCGCAAGGCAATTCTTTGTCGATTGATGACAAAATCGACGTGCTTGAAGAGATGCTCCGTATCAACGTCGAGCGCATTGACGAGTACCGGGGCATCCTACACACCCGCAGGCATCTGGCAGCATCGCCCATTTTCAAGGGGATTCCCGACTTCAAACAGACAAGAATCTCCATGCTGCGCGCCACAAAGATGGATGATTTGCTGACGATACTGGAGGAATGCCGCAACAGGTTGAGATGATTTTTTGTCTGTTTTGCCATTCTCCGTTCTCCCAGATGAGGCTTCTGCATGATGGCGCCCTTGATGTTTTGTTATCGATACGTTGCCTTTATTTCAGTGCTTGCCGTCTTTTGGCAAGCTCCGGGTCGTCTCTGTAGGCCAGAGCGTACCCCCAATACAAGTCGGCGCCTTTGATATCTTTCAGATTGAACTTAGCGTCGCCCATGTTTTTATAGATGATAAACATGATGAACTTGCTGGGTTCGTAGAGCGTGGCTGCGTTGTGAAGATATTTCAGCGCATTCTCGTAATGCCCCAGTTGGTTCTCGACCACTCCCAACCTATAGTTTCCCACCGCCATCTTGGGCGCCCGCTCCACGGCTCGTGTGAAATAGAAGGCCGCAGAGTCGAGCTGATTCAAGTATTCGAATGCTCCTCCCATATAATAAAGTGAGTTATAGGTGGTGTCTTTCTCAGCAAAGAGCCTTCGGTAGGTGGCAACACATCTCTCATAGTCCTTGTTCAGGAAGTAGGCTTCGCCCAAAGCGCGGTTCACCTCTATGTTAGTGGAATCTATCAGACAGTAATCTTGCCCGTAACTAACGGCTACCTCAGGCTTGTCGTAACTGTCGCTGACGAGAAGTCCCATGACGTCGGCGATAATCTTGCTGTCCATCGGATACCTTATTTTGATATACGTGCCCCAATAAAGTTGTTCCGACGTGTTCTTCATCGCACTATTGGAATAATAGAGTTGCCGGAGGGCATTGTGGTTAAGGCTGTCTGACGGCACCTTGTCCAGCACATCGGAGCATCCATGATAATCGTTTCGCTGATAGAAGCATTCGGCCAGCTTCAGCCTGACTTTGTTCTCTGTCCGTATTTGCTGTGCCTGCTGATAGTGTTGGATGGCGTGAAAGAAGTCGTATTCACGCATACAACTGTCGCCGAGCGCTACAAGCTGCTGCCGGTTTTGAGCATAGACATTCATTGCCATGCTTATTAAAAGGATGAGTGATAACTTTTTCATACGTAATATCTGAATAGTTGGACCGTCCACTTGTAGCAAGAGCTGTGTCAATTGCTTTTAATTGCGACAAATCCATTTAGGCATAGAGACAACAACTCGCAGTGCTTCTTTGTCTAATGCCAGTGTTTTATGTTTTATCCTAACCACAAACCAATGTTTGCACCGGTTCCAAAGCGATTAAACAATTTATGACTCACGAAGCGTCTTGATATTCATTCTGAGATGCTTTGAAATATGAAAAACCAAGAAGCAGTATCAAGCACCTTTCATAATGTTGGTCTTGATACTGCCCACCATGAGAGGATTTATTTCTTTAGTTGAAAGACAATTGCCCCATCCTTGGCACGATCACCATACTTGTCCACAGCTTGTTGTCCTTTCAGCACGGTCATGCTCTCGATTTGATTCAGATCAAGTTTGTTGATGTCGTATTCTCCGGAAGCATATTCTTTCCCATCAATGACGTAAAGAATATTTTTCTTTGCCGGCATGGCAGTGTTCTCTTTTGCCTGCTCGCCACCTTCCAGTCTAAACGTTATGGGTACAGCGTAATTTGTCCTGACAGCCTTCCCGTTTTGTTTGCCCGGATTCCATTTAGGCATGGCTTTTACCACACGCAAGGCCTCTGCATCGAGCAAGGGAGATACCCCACGTATTATCTCAGGGTTGCTGATTTCTCCCGTTTCGCTAACGATAAATTTCACGATAACGCGTCCCTGTTGTTTTTGCTTGACAGCTTGTTCAGGATATTTCATGTTCTTCATAATCCATACGTTGATATTCCCAGGGAACGTGGGCATCACTTCCGCAAGGTTAAACACCTCTTCCGGATTTCTGGAAGCCTCTTCATTAACTTTTTTCATCGCTTCCGTTGTGCTATCGGTTGGCAGGGGTGCCACAGTCTTCGTGGCGGTTGTGGTGTTTATTTCCGTTTGAACCTTGTTGAATACGTTGGACACTTTTTGTGTTAAACCAGAAAGTTCCGGAATGTTATTTACTGTTCTCGTCATTTCTCTTGCCACGGTCTCGATGTTGCTCACAAGCAAGAGAGCTGCTATCAGTGGCATGAAAAGCGCATATTTGGCTTTTCCTATTGCCTTTGTACGTTTCTTATTCATCATTTTAATTCTTTTTTTTAGGGGTGAAACATTAAAATTATTTGATACTGTAGCTACGTTCTTTTTGTATGTGAGGCCGAGCAAGTGATACTGGTATTGCTTACTGTCGAAGCCTGTTGCCAGTGTTCGATTGTCGGCGATAAACTCAAGGTTGATTCGCACCTCGCGTTTGAGCAGCCATGCGAATGGGTTGAGCCAAAAGCAGATGCCGAAGAGTTCGGCAAACAGAATGTCGAGCGAGTGCTTTTGCCGACAATGTGTTTGCTCATGTATCAATATCTCCTTCAATTCCTTACCGTTGTGTCTCGCCGGATTGACGAATATCCAGTTGAAGAATGAGAAAGGACCTTGGTCGCCCGGTAATTGGCAGATGCGTGTGCCGTTGATTTCCGTTTCCCGGCACTTCCTTTTCAGTAGGAAGATTGATGTCAACTGCCATAACAATTTCAATAACAGCGCTGCAACAACCAAAGAGTAGGTCCATATAAAGACGGTCTGCCAACTTGTGGCATGAGCCTTCTCTGGTGTGATGGTCACTGACGGCAGCACGTAGTTGGCATAGGAGCTGGCCATTGATGTCATTTCAGCATTCGTGCTTACCCAGTATGAGAAGTTAAGACTGGGAACAAGCATCGCCAAGATGTAAATACTGATGAGAATAGCCCGCTTCCATGTGAAGAAGGTGTCGTTTGCAAATATCAGCTTGTAAAAGCCGTACAGTAGGATGAGTGCAACGTTTATTTTGATGAGGTAAACCATAGAACTTTGTTTGGTTGGTTGTCGGTTGTAGGGGTAGTGTATGGCTGCCGATTGGCGACAGGTATCGATGAGCTGGGCAAAGGAAGCCGTCGTGCTTTCTGCCCTTTTGGCTGACTACTCCTTGCCTTTCTCAATTTCGGCAATGATATCCTTCAGGTCGTCGGGTGAAATCTTATGCTCTTTAGCAAAGAAAGAGACCATTTCCTGAAACGAGTCTTTGAAGTAATTGCCTACAAATTTGGTCATGTAGGCTTTCTTATACTCGCTTTTCTTTATCTTCGGCTTGTAGATGTAAGTAAGTCCCGACTGCCTTGCGGTTAGATATGCCTTGTGTTTCAATTTGCTGAAGATAGAGGCGAGGGTGGTGTAGGGCGGTTTTGGGTCGTCCATTTCCTCAAGCACCTGTTTTACGGTGCACGAATCGAACTTCCACACGTGCAGCATCACTTCTTCTTCTTGTCTTGTCAATTCTTCCATGATTGATAGATAGATTGTTTATCGATGGCAAAGCTACGAAAAGTTCGTAGCTATTGCAAAGTAATTAAGATAAAAAATGTTAATGATGAAATATTAATCATTGAGCAACGGTATATTACGAAACTTTCGTTGATATGTCTTGCTTTGACAAATGTCTCTTTAAACAATTCTGATGTTTGTCAAATTATTTCAGAAACGTTTGCTCGTTCCTCAGCTTTTGTGCAGTGATAGGTGAGCTATCACACCGTGATAAGATAGCTTTGGGCATGCCGTAGCTGACCTTTTGTTGATGGTGTTTTAAGGCATTGTAAGTCAGCGATTTGCAATCTTTTCCAGAAAGGTTGCTTTTGTCAAGAAAATTCATGAGATTCGGCTTGTCGTTGCCGGAGGATTATTTTGTCAGGCGTTTGCTCATATAACGCACGGGATACCAAACGGCAAGCCATCCAACAATGATGACGGTGAAGAAGATAGCCACGATGTCCCAGGGGTGAACGCTGATGGGGTAGGCGCTGACGACAAAGTTGCTGGCTTGGTCGCCCAGTTTGACGATACCGAAAGTCTGTTGCAGCCAACACAGCAGCAGTCCGATGCCAATGCCGATAACGGCGCCGGCAGCCGATATCATTCGCCCTTCGAAGAGGAACACCTGATTGATTTGTCTGTCGGTTGCGCCCAAGTTTCGCAAGGTTTGAATGTCTGGTTTCTTGTCAATCATCAGCATTGAGAGCGATCCGATGATGTTAAAGCAAGCCACCATTAATATAAAGGTGAGGAAAATGTAGGCGAAGAGTTTCTCGATGCGCATGATGTTGAACGTGTCGGCCTGCTGTTCGTAGCGGTCCTTCACCAGGAACTGGTCGCCGGCAAGCCTTTCTATTTCCTTCTTGGTCTTTTCGATGTCCTCTCCAGCCTTGAGTCGCAGCTCCAGCGACGTGATTTGCCCTTGTCGGTTGAACAGTCGCCGTGCGAAGTCGATGGAGGTGATGATGTAGTTGCGGTCGTATTTGTTCTGTTTCACCTGAAACACTACGCCAGGCGATATGAGAGAGTCGGAGACGAATGCCGCTGCGGGGTTCGACATGTCGTATTGTCCTTTGCGCTGGGGAGCATAGATGTGGAGAAAGTCCTGCCACATCACGGTGGTGTTGAGCGTTTGAGCCAGCCCTATGCCGATAACCCCATATTCGAGATTGGCCAAGCGTAACTTGAATTCGCCGTCGCCGTAGAGTATGTCGCTGATATGGGTGAGTGAGTCGAAGTTCTGCTCTACTCCTTTCACCATCACCATGGCCTGTTTGCCATGATAGGTGGCCAGTGCCTGGTCGGTGACGCACTCTGTCGCCACCTCGACGCTGGTCAGTGCCTTGATTTTGGCAATGGTCGGGTCGTCGGCAGCTATGACTTTGCCCTTCGCAGCCTCTATCTTCAGCTGCGGATCGAAGTTGGTGAAGAATGAGGCGACAAGGTCAGAAAAACCGTTGAAGCCGCTTAGCACGACCACCAGTGCCATAGTGGCCACGGCAACGCCAATCACTGAAATCAGACTGATGACATTGATGGCGTGGGTGCTCTTCTTGGAGAAGAGGTAACGTCGTGCGATGTAGAAGGGAAAGTTCATGTTGTGCGAAGCTCCAGTCGGTGGTCCGCATCCCGTCACGCAGCTGATGGGGCGGGATGGCGACGTGAAGTTGTCATTTCTTTAAAAGCTCGTCAATTCTCTCGATATAGTCCAGCGAGTCGTCGATGAAGAAACGCAGTTCGGGGATGATGCGCAACTGGTTGCGAACGCGCTGTCCGAGGTTGTAGCGGATGGTTTTCTCATTGGCGTTGATGTTCTTCAGCAGCTCCTCGCTCTTGTCCGACGGGAAAATGCTCAGGTAGGCCGTGCAGATGCTGAGGTCTGGGCTCACCTTCGTGCGGGTAACACTCACCAAGACCCCGTGCATGGCGCGGGTCTGGCTCTGGAAAATGCTTGCCAACTCCTTCTGGAGCAAGCGTGCTATTCGGTTTTGTCTTGTTTCTTGCATATTGTATGGCTTTGTATTTGTTCCTGAACAGCTGCTCCCTTGTTCCTGTCTCGATGGGGCATCGGCTGGCATGTTCAGTTTGATGGTGCAAAGGTAGATATTCTTTGCGATATATGGAAACTTATTTTTTGCGAATGATGGTCAGTCCGTCGCGCAGCGGCAATATGACTTTCTCTACCCGTGGGTCTTCAGCAACGAAATCGTTGAAGTCGCAGATGCCCAGCGTCTGTTGGTCGTGGTCGTAGGCTGGGTCAGTGACATGTCCGTCCCAGAGGGTGTTGTCGGCAAGTATGAAACCGCCGGGGCGGAGAATGGATAGCGCCATCTCGTAGGTCTGGAGATAGCTTCGCTTGTCGCCGTCGATGAATGCCATGTCGAACGTGATGCCAAGTTTCGGAGCTTCGGTGTTGGCGTCTCCAATACGGAAGTCGATTTTGTCTGCCACCGCTGAGCCTTCAATCCATGGGCGCGTGAAATCCTCCATCTCATCGTTGATTTCGAAAGTATATAACTTGCCACCTTCGGGTAGTCCCTCTGCGAGGCAGATGGCCGAATAGCCACTGAATGTCCCCACTTCCAGCACGTTTTTGGGCTGCGCCATCTCTACAATGAGCTTGAGAAAACGGCCTTGGATATGGCCACTCGCCATCCTGCCGTGTATGGTGTGGATGTTCGTGGCTCGGTAGAGACGATAGAGATAATCGCCTTCGGGGTCGATATGAGAACGGATGTAATTGTCGAGGACTTCTGTTTCGTTCATTGTTTTCTACTTGTTGCTGTGGTGTTCCTTGTCCACACGGGCTGAGTTCTTTCTCAGCCCATGAAGCTTTCGATGGCCAAACGATAGCTGTCGAGTCCGAATCCTTGGATGGTCCCTTTGCAGCCAGGGGCAATTACCGAGTGGTGGCGGAATTCCTCACGACCATTCACGTTGCTGATGTGAACCTCGACGACGGGAGTGCTGATGGAACGGATGCAGTCGAGCAGCGCAATGCTCGTGTGGGTGTAAGCACCGGCATTGAGAACAATACCGTCGTAGGAGAAGCCAGCTTGTTGCATTTTGTCGATGAGCTCGCCTTCGATGTTGCTTTGGTAGTACTCTATCTCGATATTGGGGAATCGCTTGCGGAGCCTTGCCAGATAATCGTCCATCGATTCATTACCATAGACGGATGGTTCACGAGTTCCCAAGAGGTTAAGGTTCGGGCCATTGATGATGATTATTTTCATATTACGCTGAAATTGCTTATCTTTGCAAAAATACATAATTAAATGGAAACGGGCAAGGATTCATCCTCTAATCTTAAACGCAAGTACCAGCGTTACCTGAAGTTGGAGAAAGGATATTCGGATAATACGCTCGATGCCTACCTGCGCGACCTTGACAAGCTACTGGCTTATCTGGCAAGTGAGAGTGTTGATCCGCTGGAGGCCAGGTTGGAGCATATCGAACATTTTGCCGGAGCTGTTTGCGACCTTGGGATTGGTGCGCGCTCGCTGGCCCGGATACTGAGTGGCGTGCGACAGTTCTACCGTTATCTGGTGCTCGATGGTTACATCAAGGATAATCCTACCGAACTGCTCGAAACGCCGAAACTGCCCCAGCATCTTCCTGAGGTGCTCTCTACCGCAGAGGTGGATATGCTTGAGGCTGCCATAGACTTGAGTAAGTGGGAGGGACAACGAAACAAGGCCATCATTGAGGTACTCTTTTCCTGTGGACTGCGTGTCTCTGAACTGACCAATCTAAAGATTTCCAACCTCTATAAGGAAGAACGCTTCGTGCGAGTGATGGGCAAAGGCTCAAAGGAGCGCCTCGTTCCCATTTCCCCCCGTGCGCTTGAGGAACTCGAATACTGGTTCATCGATCGCAATTCAATGACCATCAAGCCTGGCGAAGAGGACTATGTGTTCCTCAATCGCCGTGGGGCGCACCTCACTCGCACCATGGTTCTCATCATGATCAAGAACTATGCGCACGATGCTGGCATAGAGAAGGTTATATCTCCGCACACCCTCCGGCATTCATTCGCCACCGCCTTGCTCGAAGGAGGTGCCGATTTGCGGGCTATTCAGGCCATGCTTGGACACGAAAGCATAGGAACGACGGAGATTTACACACACATCGACACTAAAACCCTCCGTCAGGAGATACTGGAACATCATCCAAGAAACATAAAATACCGTCAATCGTGACTCGTCTCAAAGCTTCTGGATGCCCTGTCTCAGCCCTCTGAAACCACCACACACCATACACGGAACGCAGTTCGTTCCACGTTTGCTCGCCAACAAGCTCTGTTTTAATTTATAATTTCTTAAGAACGGGGAAAAAAGTACCGAAAAAGTTATTATCTTTAAGGAATTTATGTACCTTTGTCGCAAATGAATAATTAATGTATTTTTTAACCTGTAATGAAATGAAACTTAAACATTTGTTTTTAGTTGCTTTTCTTTTTGTTGCTGGTATGGTATCAGCCCAACAGCTGGGCTCAATTCCAGTGAACAAGAACGTAAGGCAAGGTAAACTCAGTAATGGGCTGACTTATTACATTTTGCATAATGAGTGGCCAGAGCATGTTGCCAATTTCTACATCGCACAGCGAGTAGGCTCAATTCAGGAAGAAGAGAACCAGCGAGGGTTAGCTCACTTCCTTGAGCACATGGCTTTCAACGGCTCGGAGCATTTCCCTGACTCTGCGCTTCTGGAGTTCACCCGTTCTCTTGGAGTTGAGTTCGGTAGCGATTTGAATGCTTACACCTCCATTGAAGAAACTGTTTATCGTGTTTGCAATGTGCCAACACAACGCCAGTCGGCACTCGACTCATGCCTGTTGATCATGAAGGACTGGTCGAATGGTCTGACGCTGGCTGACAAGGAAATCGATAAGGAACGTGGTGTAATCCATCAGGAGTGGCAGTTGGGACAGAATCCTATCATGCGCATCTACAACCGTGCTCTGCCCAAGCTCTATCCAGGTTCGAAATATGGTCTCCGACTTCCGATTGGCTTGATGAGCGTCGTTGATAACTTCAAGTATCAGGCTCTTCGCGACTACTACCACAAGTGGTATCGCCCTGACAACCAGTGTATCATTGTCGTTGGTGATGTCGATGTTGACCATACGGAAGCCGAAATCAAGAAATTGTGGGCCAATGTCACAGTTCCCGCTGATGCTGCACAAGTTGTCGAAGAGCAAGTGCCTGACAATCCCCAACCTATTTATGTGTTTGACAAGGATAAGGAGATGCAGAATTCATCGGTTGGTTTCGCTATGAAGCATGATCCTTTCCCGAAAGCAATGAAGGGCAATCAGGCATATTACATCGATAGCTATCTGAAGGAAATGATTTCGATGATGCTCAACCAGCGCTTGCGGGAAATGTCTCAGAAGGCTGACTGCCCGTTTACGAGTGCATATAGTTACGATGGGGATTATATCCTTTCAAGTACGAAGGCCGCATTTCAGTTTGGCGCTACTGCAAAGGAAGGTAAGGATCTTGAGACACTTGCTGCTCTCTATCGTGAGGCTCAACGTGTGCGCCAGTATGGTTTCACACCAGGTGAGTTTGACCGTATGAAGGCAGAGTATATGTCACAATTGGATGCGCAGTATGCCAACCGCAATAAAATAAAGAACGACCAATATGGCGACGAGCTTCGTGATTACTATCTTAACAACGAACCTATTCCAGGCAAGGAAGAAGAATATCAGATTATGAAGCAGCTCATAGACATGCCAGTACTTAACATTGATGTTGCCAATGAATATGCTAAAGAACTGATTTCTGACAACGACAGTAATTTCGTTGCATTCATCTATGCACAGGAAAAAGCAGGTAAAGTTTATCCGACAGAGGACAAGATGGCGCAGACCATCAAGGCTGTTCGTGCTGAGAAGTTAGAACCTTATGTTGACAATGTGAAGAGTGAGCCTATCCTCGACGAGAAAAAGTTGCCAAAGGCAGGAAAGATTGTCAAGGAAACCGAGAACAAAACTTTCGGCTACAAGGAACTCACATTGAGCAACGGCGCACGTGTCATCCTGAAAAAAACAGATTTCAAGGATAATGAGATTCGTTTCAGCGCATCGGCAAAGGGCGGTTCAGGTTCGTATGGAAAAGCCGACTTCGATAATCTGCAGCTCTTCAACTCGGTAATCTCTGTCAGCGGATTGGGTAACTTCTCACATCAGGAGTTACAGAAAGCCCTCTCTGGCAAGCAGGTGAGTACGGGTGTCGGACTCTCTTCTTACTATCAGAGCATCTCAGGTAACTCTGTGCCAAAGGATATTGAGACAATGCTCCAGTTGGTTTACCTCAAGTTCACCAACATTACAAAGGATCAGGAGGCTTTCAATGCCATGATGACACAGTACGAGCAGGCTTTGAAGAACAAGCACCTCTCACCAGAGAGCGTATTCTCTGACTCACTCACATTAACTATCTACGATCACAACCCTCGTTATGCACCACTCTCTGTCAACACGTTGAAGGGTGTTAACTACGACCGTATCCTTCAGATATGGAAAGAGCGCTTCGCTAATCCAGGACAGTTCGTTTACTACTTCGTGGGTAACTTCGATGAGGCTACACTTCGCCCATTGATTGAGAAGTACATCGGTTGCTTGCCAAAGGGCAAGGCCGAGAATTGGACTAACGTTACTGGCTTCGCTAAGGGCAAAAGGGAGAACAAGTTTACCCTCAAGTCTGAAGTACCAAAGGCTATCGCCATGGAATTGTGGCACCAACCATTGGCTTACAATGTTGAGAACTATGTTTTGGCCGACGCTGCGGCACAGATATTGTCGATGGTCTATCTGAAGAATATCCGCGAGGATGAAGGTGCGGCTTACTCTGTTGGAGCAAGCGGTGCCCTGAACCGTCGTGGCGACGAGACATTGGCACTGATGCAGGCTTATTGTCCTATGGATCCGAATAAGGCCGACTTAGCCGTGAAGCTCCTCAACGATGGAATCAAGGAAAACTCTATCAAGGTTGATGAGGACAAACTTCAGAAGGTGAAGGACTTTATGCTCAAGCAGGCCGATATAGACGCTAAGAGCAACGGTCACTGGCTGAATGTAATCGACGAATACATCTGGTCGGGCGTTGACATTCAGAGTGGTTACAAGGCTGCCGTTCAGGGCCTGACAACTGCAAAGATTGCAGCCTACCTCAAGGGATTGCTCGCTGCGGGCAATCACTGTGAGATTGTTATGACACCCGCCAAGTAAGAAAAGGCTTTCCTGAAATCAGGGAAAGTGAACAATAGAGGGAGGGTGTTTCAACACTCCAAATATTAATAACTAAAAACTCGTTGTACGTTCTTGTGTAGATGTACAGCGAGTTTTTGATTTCCAGTCAATCGCGCATCTGTCTCAGGCTGCCGTTGGTAGTGTAAGAACAAAAGTGTAACTGTGTCATAGTTGAAATTTTCTATGGTCTGAAGTTACTGCATTTGACTCTGAAAAACAGTGTAGAAAATGGGATGCATAACATGTTGGTAATCAGTATAAAAGAACTCGTTACACAAAAGCTGACCTTTTGCATTGCAAAAGGTCAGCTTTTATCACGCAATAGGTCATCTTTTACTCGTTATCGCTTACGAACGAAATTCTACTTGGAAAGCAGAGAGAACCCCACCAGCTTCATTCAAGACGAGGAGAAAGAAGGCAGATTCCTCTGAAATAGTTGAGTTACCAATCAGATAGCCTTGCGTAGAGGCCCTTTCCATTACATAGAAATATTGTTAAATAATCAACATTATTATTTAATGTTTTGTGTAATCATGAAAAGTTCTTAACTTTGCAGTTCGACTGAAGTTATATTACTGATGACAAACAGATACTTACACGATAAAAAACGAGCGCTTGTCGCTTGGTGGCTTTTGGCAGTTTTCACGTTGCCATTGATCATCTGTACGTTCCATGTTTGTCAGATCGGCAATGAATTTGGGGGCACAGGAGCAGTGGTTTATCCGGCACAACATTCCGCTGGTCATCATGCAGACACCTGTCCTATCTGTCACTTCTCCTTTTTCAGTTTTTTAAAGCCTGTTTCTTTGCATGTTGAGGCAATTGCCCTAACATGTATTGTAGGCATCCTTCTTTTTACTACCGTAGGTTTCTATTGTACGACAAGCGAAACACACGGTCTTCGCGCACCACCGGCATTGGCTATGGTTTAATTCCCGTATTATGGGATTAACATAGCGTTTTTCTAATTGCTCAGAATACCACCAAAAACCAGCTAAACGACAAAGTCGTATCGGCTGGTTGTCAAGTGTGGGGATATGTTGGCGTACTGCACTTTTATCGAAGTGTGGTATTACGGTCGGCAGCACCCTTTTATTCCGAAAGCAATAGTGTGAATCCACTCTTTCACTCATTAGCTAATTTCTACAGATGAGCGAGGGTAAATAGCAAACCATCTATTTAAATCATCGAAATGAATAAAGCTTTGAAAGTCCTTATTCTATCTTTGACCACATACTGCTTATGGGGCGGAATGTCCGCAAATGCAGCAACAGTGCATCAGTTCAGTGCAACCGATGCCGGGAAGTTACAAAAGCCCGACACGATGGTTGTCATGAAAGATGTAACTGTGGTCGGAAATCGGCAACACGATTTCCAAATGAGGACATCAGTTAACAATATTAATATTGACCGCAGTTACCTTCATGACAATTTTGCAGGAAGTCTTATGCAGACTCTCGGCGGAGTTCCTGGAGTCAAGGCCATGAATGTGGGCTCTGGACAATCCAAGCCTGCTATCCGTGGACTGGGATTCAATCGCATGGTAGTAGCCTTGGATGGAATCAAGCACGAGGGACAGCAGTGGGGCGATGAGCATGGACTTGAAATCGACCAGTTTTCCATCGACAGGATAGACATTGTCAAAGGTCCGGCAGCCTTGCTCTATGGCTCTGATGCCATCGGAGGTGTTATCAACTTGTACAATAATTATATACCCACAAAGCCCTATCAGGGCAGCGTTTCCATCTTTTCTCGTTCCAACAATGAGTCTATTGGCGCATCGGCACGATTGGAGGGCAAGGCCGGAAATTTCTTCTGGCGCACCAACTTCACGCTTATCGATTACGCTGATTTCAAGGTTCCAACAGATAGTATTCAGTACTATTCATACTATATCCACTTAAAAAACAGACGTCTGCGTAATACGGCAGGCAAAGAGAGGGACGGAAGCATAACGCTGGGATATAAAAGCTACAATTTTAGGACCGATCTGAAGATTTCTAATTCAAACATTAAGAGCGGATTTTTTGCCAACGCACATGGCATTGAGGTGTTGTTGTCACAAATTGACTATGACAAAAGCCGTCGAGATATCGACCTTCCCTATCAGGAAGTGAACCATCTCACGCTGATGAACCACACCACGTACCAACTTAAGGGTGTGATGCTGGAAGCGAACCTCGCCTACCAAGACAATAAGCGCAGGGAATTTTCCGAACCGCAGTCGCATGGCTACATGCCCATGCCCCAAGGGACGTTAGAACGGGAATTCAACAAGAGCACCTACACGGCCAATCTTGGTATGAAAGCACAGCTTGGCGAGAAGCACGAGCTGAATTCAGGCGTCAACGTGGAGCATCAGCACAACCGCAGGGCTGGTTGGGGATTCGTCATACCCGACTTCGGGACACTCTCTTTGGGCGTCTATACGTTCGATCGCTACACAATCACGAAGAATCTCATTGTGAATGCTGGTGTACGCTATGATTTCGTGCGGACAAGGATAGACAGTTATTTCGATTGGTACAAGACACCTATTGGCGTAGCGGACTCTATCTACAAGGAACGCTCAAGCAACATCAGGCGCACGTTTAACTGTGCCACCTGGTCAGCAGGTGTGAACTACACCAATGGCAAATGGCTCTTGAAGGCAAACATCGGCAAAAGTTTCCGGGTGCCCATTGCAAAGGAACTTGGAGCTGACGGAGTGAACTACAATATCTTCAGATACGAGAAGGGTAACTCAGAACTCAAACCTGAAGAGTCATATCAGATGGATGCAGGGATCAACTGGGACAACGGTGTGCTGAGCTTTCAGCTCGACCCATACGTGAATTATTTCCCAAATTATATTTATATGAACCCAACTTCCGGCTATTACGAGGGACTGCAGCTCTACCACTACACACAGAGCAAGGTGTTGCGATGGGGCTTCGAGGCCACCGTCAACTGGAAGATTCTCGACAATCTCGAAGCCGACTTGAAGGGCGAGTATCTTTATGCCAGACAACTGTCGGGCGAGAAGAAAGGCTACACTTTGCCATTCTCAACTCCTTTCTCCATCGATGCCAGCCTGAAGTACTCCTTCTGCCAGAACAAACCAGACAATGAGGGCTATGTGTCGCTAAGTGGGCACATCGTCGGCGCTCAGAACGATATCGTTCCGCCTGAGAAACCCACACCGGGCTATTTCACTCTCAACATGACCGCAGGCAAGGAGTTTAAGTTCGACAAATACACGCTGAAGATAGGCATCAATGCTGAGAATCTTCTCAACCGAAAATACTATGACCACACGAGCTACTATCGGCTTATTGACGTACCAGAACCTGGTAGAAACGTGGCTGTCATGGTGGGATTGGACTTTTAATCATTACAATAATAAATAAAAATTAATTACAAACCATGGGACGTAGTCCCAACAAAAAAATCATTAAAATGGAAAAAAAACTAATGAACTGCGCAATTGCGCTTTTAGCAGTGTTTGCTTTGACAATGACATCATGCAGCAAGGACGATGAGACAACACCGAAAATCGAATTCCAAAATGTAGAAATTGGGCATGGAGGTACAGCGATAATTGGCAAGGACATCCACTTGGAATGTAAGATATTTGCTGAGGCAAAGGTCAAATATATTGATGTCTCCATGAAACAGAAAGGTGGAAGCAGCACTTTAGGAAAGCTTTACAATGATTCAAAGTATGTAAACGTGATTGATCCGGTGTTCCATGAGCATCTCATTTTGCCGGAAACATTGGCGGAAGGTGTGTATGTTGTGACAATCTCTGTGAAGGACATGGTCGGAACCACAAAAAGTGTTTCTCAGGAAGTAAAATTGACGAAACAGAGTTCTACTGCCCCAGTTGTCACCAATTTGGAAATTCTCAATCCCAAGACAAGGTTAGGTGTGGTAAAAGCTAAGGCTGGCGACATGGTGCTGGTGAAGGCGCACATCGAAGCTGCTAAAATCATTAAGGATATGGAGCTTGAATTCCACGGAAAAGATGAGAAGTCTGTCGCACTCACTGACGCTCAACTGAAGAAGTACATAGGCAAGAAGAGTGTAGATTTTGCAGAACAAATCATGGTTCCTGCCGATGCTCCTGCCGGCGAGTATCATTTCCATTTCACCGTTGAGGATGAGAAGGGGCAATCAGCCACTGGCGAGTTGGAAAGCTTTCAAATACAGTAAGATTTTCTGTCTGGGTGAAATGTGGATTCGGCGAGCAATCCCTCCCATCGGCACCCAGACGGCATTGATAAACCAAAAAGCTGGGGATGGGAAACCTCATTCCCGCTTTTGCAAAACTTAAGAAAAAATGAAAAAAATCAGCACATTTATCTTGTTGGCAGCATTGACCTTGTCGTTCTCTGCATGCAGCAGTGACGATGATAATGTGGTAATAGACACGGAAAAGCCAACCATTACCAGCGAGGGCATCGTGGCTATGCCCATCAACTGCCAGACTTACGAACTGGGTTCTGAAATACCCGTGCGCTATATCCTCAAGGATAATGTAGAGCTGGGTAATTACAACATTGAAATCCATAACAATTTCAATCACCATACCCACAGTACCGATGCCGGCGATTGTAAGCTGGATCCGATGAAGGATGCTGCTGCCAATGTGTGGGTTTTCAACCACGACTACACCATTCCCGCAGGAAGCAAGACCTATAAGATTGAGGAGAATATCAAAATTCCCGCTGACAGACAGCCGGGCGACTATCATTTCATGATACGTTTCACTGATGCCGCAGGGCATCAGGAGCTGAAGGCCGTCAGCATTAAACTGATTAAGCCTGTGGTGTGATTCTGCTTTTTGTCAAGTATTTTCACAATCGGCAGTCGGGAACATGACTTTTCGCACGGCGAAAGGTCAGCAATGACCCGGCAAAAGGTGACCTTTCATCATGCAAAAGGTCACCTTTTATGATGCAGCTTGTAAGTAGCAGATAACAAGCTGTTTAGAAGAGACTGGCGGAATGGGGTTCTGTCAAATATTTTCATTTGCTCTCCGTGTTTCCATAACTTAACGAGCGGTTGCGGAAAGTAGTCATGAAAGAAATTCGTCAGTTTTCAAGTGATAAGACTTGTTGAGGCTGGTGGTTGTCTTTCCTGCATTTTCAACTTGAAATTATCAAAAAACCGCGGTTTCATCGGTGACAATCGGTCTTGTGAGCCCTGCGCCACTATGCTCCTATCATACGTTTTGCATTCTTTTCAGCTTGATTTATTGCGATTGTGCGCAAAATGTATTACTTTTGTGTACTGAATACAAATTTCCGCATACTCAACCTATGGTTTTAAACTACATTTGGATTGCTTTCTTCCTGATAGCCTTTATCTTCGGAATCATTGGGCTCTGCATGGGCGACACAACAATCTTTCAGAAGATGGTCGATGCTACTTTCGACTCGTCGAAGACGGCTTTCGAGGTCTCTCTTGGCCTTACGGGAGTGCTGGCCTTGTGGTTGGGCATCATGAAGATAGGCGAACGCGCTGGTGCGGTGAACGTTTTGGCGCGGATGCTGAGTCCGCTCTTCACGAAACTGTTCCCCGATATTCCGAAAAACCACCCTGTCATGGGCTCTATCTTCATGAATATCGCTTCGAACATGCTCGGACTCGACAATGCAGCTACCCCGACGGGGCTGAAAGCCATGTCGCAGATGCAAGAATTGAACACGAGGAAGGACACGGCTACCAATCCGATGATTATGTTTCTCGTGCTGAACACCTCCGGACTGACCATCATTCCCACGAGCATACTGGCTTTCAGGAGCGCCAATGGCGCAGCATCGCCTACCGATGTGTTCATCCCGATACTGCTGGCGACCACCGTTGCCACGATTGCGGGCATCATTATTACGTCGATTTGGCAACGCATCAATATCTTTCAGCCTGTGTTACTGGCCACGATTGTTGGTCTGATGGGTGCTGTAGGTCTTGTGATTTGGGGATTCGGACAGATGGATCAGCCAACCATTGACGTGGTGACGTCGGTGGCTTCCAACCTGATTCTGATGTCGATTATCGTCCTTTTCATCGCCGCAGGCTTCTACAAACGCATCAATGTCTATGACTCGTTTATCGAAGGGGCGAAAGAAGGCTTCACCACAGCCGTGCGAATCATCCCCTATCTCGTTGCCATCCTCGTTGCTGTGGGGGTCTTTCGAGCATCGGGGGCGATGGATATGCTCATTGAGGGTGTCAGATGGTGCATTGAGGTGTGTGGCCTCGACACGAAATTCGTCGATGGATTGCCCACAGCCTTCATGAAACCACTCTCAGGCAGTGGGGCACGGGGGCTGATGCTTGAGACAATGAAGCATTTTGGTGCCGACTCTTTTGCCGGACGGCTCAGCTGCGTGTTCCAAGGATCTACCGATACGACATTCTATGTGTTGGCCGTTTATTTCGGAAGTGTGAGCATCCGCTATACAAGGCATGCCGTTGCGTGTGGCCTGCTTGCCGATTTGGCCGGTGTTATTGCAGCCATCGGCGTCTGTTACGTGTTTTTTTAAGAAGTAAAGTAAGGAAAATCAAATGGCAAACTTGAAATCATTGGCAAAAGATACGGCAATCTACGGACTCAGTAGCATTGCCGCACGTTTCATCAACTATCTGCTCGTGCCGATACAGACAGACCGGTTCAATTCCGCTGGCGGACAGTATGGAATCATTACCAACGTGTATGCCTATGTGGCCTTACTGATTGTGGTCCTGACTTACGGCATGGAGACGACGTTCTTCCGCTTTATGAGCAAGGAAGGCGAAAATCCCGACAGAGTATATGCCACCACTTTGAAGATGGTGGGAATGACATCGCTGCTCTTTATGGCGGTGGTGATCCTCTTTAATCAGCCCATTGCCTCGGTTTTGGGTTATTCTGACCACCCCGAATACATCCTCATCATGTATGTGACGGTGGCCATCGACGCTTTTGCAGCCATACCGTTTGCCTATCTTCGCTGCAAGCACAGACCCATAAAGTTCGCCACGCTGAAGATGTTGAACATCACGTTCAATATCGTTCTCAACCTGCTTTATCTCGTAGTGCTGCCGTATTTCAAGATCAATCCTTTCGGAATCTACGATGATCGCTTCACGCTCGATGTCGTATGGGTGTTCTATATCAACCTGTTCTGCACCATCGCCACGCTGTTGATGCTCTGGAAAGAACTCGCTGGTATCCGTTACAAATTTGATATGGTAACTTGCAGGCGCATGCTCTCATACACTTTCCCGCTGTTGATAATGGGACTGGCGGGACAGCTGAACCAATGCGCCTCGCAGATCATCTTTCCCTATGTCTTTAATGGGACACCCGAAGAGGCTCGCATGCAATTGGGCATCTATGGAGCATGTATCAAGATTGCAATGATCATGGTAATGATAACGCAGGCTTTCCGTTACGCCTACGAGCCCTTTGTGTTTGGAAAGTCGAAAGACAAGGACAACAAGGATACCTATGCCAAAGCCATGAAGTTCTATATCATTTTCACCCTTCTTGCGTTTCTCTCCGTAATGGGATATATGGACGTTCTCCGTCACGTGGTTGGCCGGAGTTACTGGGAAGGCTTGGAGATTGTCCCCATTGTGATGGCTGCCGAAATCATGTTCGGCATCTTTTTCAATCTGAGTTTTTGGTACAAGCTCACCGATCGTACCATCTGGGGAGCTTATTTTTCAGGAATCGGGGCCGCTGTGCTCATCGTTATGGATATTTTGCTCATCCCTCGCATGAGCTATTGGGCCTGTGCGTGGGCTGGTTTCGTGTCTTATGCCGTGAGTATGGTCATCAGCTATTACTTCGGGCAGAAGTATTATCCCATCAAATATCCCGTGAGGGACATCCTCATCTATGTTGTCATAGCTACGGTGCTTTTCGGAGGCATCACGGTATCTAACGAAATGTTGCCAACATGGGCAGCCTTGTCCGTTAATACGCTCATCTTGTTGGTCTTCATGGGTGTCATAGTGAAGCGCGATTTCCCATTGAGCAGGTTGAGAGGAATGAGGAAATAGAAGCCGTGGCTGGCTGACGGGGGCATGGGTAGTCAACCCCGATGATGCCTTATCTCCCTGACGACAGGGTAAGGCTGATGCCTGACAGAACGAAAGGACAATAATAATTTGCAAATAAGCATCATATCAAGTTTCACCATTAAACCAAATAATTATGAAAAAATCAACTTTAGTCCTTGCCGGACTACTCGCCATGAGTACGGCGCATGCCGATGAAGGCATGTGGACTCTCTACAATCTTCCAGACGCTGTCTATAGACAGATGGTAGATTATGGTTTCCAATTGCCTTGCGACATGCTTTACAATGACCCGAATGCCATTAGCAACTACGTTGTCAACTTCTCCGGTTTCTGTTCGGGCGTCGTTGTGTCGCCCGATGGTTTGGTGTTTACCAACCACCACTGTGGTTTCGGTGCCATCAACGCACATTCCACCGTGGAACACGACTACATGCGTGATGGCTTTTATGCCAAAAGTTTCAGCGAGGAGTTGCCTAACGAGGACATGTTCGTATCTTTCATGCGCAGTCAGCAGGACATTACGCCCCGCGTCAACAAGCTTATAGCAGACAAGAGTGCAGCTGAGCAGGAAAATATCCTCGACTCTCTCACCAATGTGCTGAGCGATTCGGTGAAGAACATCGACAAAACGCTCCGCGTTGAGGTAAAGCCTTTCTATGAGGGCAACAAGTATTACGCTACGACTTATCAGGACTTCACCGACATTCGTTTGGTGTTCACTGTGCCAAAGAGCATGGGTAAGTTCGGCGGCGACACCGATAACTGGATGTGGCCTCGCCAAACGTGCGACTTCTCTGTGTTCCGCATCTACGCTGATCCAAAAACGAACGGCCCGGCAACTTACTCCAAGGATAACGTGCCTTACCATCCGGAGCATTGGGCACCAGTCAGCATGCAGGGATACAAGGACAAAGACTTTGCCATGACAATCGGTTATCCTGGCAGTACCAGCCGTTACCTCTCGTCTTATGGCATCCAGCAGCGCCGTGACATTGAGAATACGGGGCGTGTTCAGACACGCGACATTAAATTGGCCATCATGAAGAAATACATGGATGCTGACGAAGCGACACGTATTCAGTATGAGGACGGCTACGCAAGCTCTGCCAACTATTGGAAAAACTCAATGGGAATGAACAAATGTATCGATTCCATCGGTCTTATTCGTCAGAAAGCGGAGTACGAGGCACGCATAAAGGACTGGCTCAGCAAACAGGAGGTGAAGAATCCTGCTACCAACGTGGACTTCGATGAGTTGGAAAAACTCTATGGTGAGAGCCGTCCGTTGTTGAATGCGCTCAACTACTGGGGGGAGTCGTTCTGGAAAACGTCTGAGTTCTTTACCCGTGCAATCAGGCTCAATCTCGGAATGCAGATCAAAGGTCCAAAGGACAATCCTAAAAAGCAGTACTGCGAGTTCGCTGACAACAGCGACAAGTGGAACTATGCTCTCGACAAGGAGATGACCGCTGCCATGATGAAGAACTATGCCAAGATGATGCCTGCAGAATATCACCCTGCTTTCTTCAAGACTGTCAACAAAAAGTTCGGTGGCGACTTCGATAAATACACCGAATGGCTCTACAAGAAGAGCAAGTTGCTCAAGAAAGGCGCTAAGTTCTATCAGAACAACCGCAAGAAATACATGAAAGATCCAGGCGTATGCATTGGTATCGACCTTATGGAGACTTACGCTGCAGTGGGTTCCAAGGTCGGTCCAGTGATGGAAAAGATACAAGCGGAGGAGAAAAAGCTCTGCGAAGCCAAGATACAGATGGAAATGGGCATGCCGCACTACAGCGATGCCAACTTCACCATGCGTATGAGCTACGGTCAAGTGGGAGGCTACATGATTGGAAACTTCAACAGTGGCTACTACACCACGGCAGAAAGCATTGTCGAGAAGTTCAAAAAGGCCGATGAAATTGCCGACTACAAGGCTGAACCTATCATGCACGAGCTCTTGAGTGCTTCCGATTACGGTCGCTATGCCGACAAGACCACGGGTAAAATGCAGCTCTGTTTCCTCACTAACAACGACATTACTGGCGGAAACTCAGGCTCACCGATTTTCGACGGCAAGGGACGCCTCATCGGTCTCGCATTCGACGGCAACTGGGACAGTCTCAGTTCCGACATCAATTTTGACCGCAACCTTGCCCGTTGCATCGGTGTTGATATCCGTTTCGTGCTCTACATGATGGATAAGTGGGGACATGCCGACCGTTTAATTAAAGAAATCAATCCACAGTAAATATGAGATGTGCGGTTGGTGCGAACACACCAACTCACCCTCATACAACCATAGAAAAAGGGTTCGGAAGATATTTCCGAACCCTTTGTTATTTCCGATTTCCCAAACGGCCAACTCCTGTCCGCCGTCCGTCGGGCCTTTCGCCTGCTTATCGTGTGCAGTTGGCCGTCCAGCTCTCACCTCCCTTTACAACCAGCATGGTCAGTTTGGAAGCAGTGATTGTGATTCCGCTCAAGCCTGTTCCGACACTGATGTAGGTGTTGTCGTCTTTCTTCTCGAACTTCACATTGTTCAAGTCGGGAATATCATTTGAGAAGTGGAACGAATAGGTTGAGCCCACTTTGTTGACTATCACCTTTCCGTTCTCCGTACTGATGTTTTTGGCGGGTTTGATGTTGGTATAGCCGATGTGTCCCTTATAAGTGCCGACGAAGAGGTCAACGTCTGCCGGGTCAGTGTCTTTACTACACGAGGTGAATACTGCTGTTGTCATCAACAGGCAAAACAGAATTGAAAAGATTCTCAATACTTTTTTCATAATTAAAAAATTTAGTTATACTTTGAGTCAAATTATAATTTTGACAGCAAATGTATGATGATTGTTTAATGATCTGATGCAAAAGATTTGATATTTCTGATAGTTTAACAGATAGATACTGCCCTTAAACAAATAAAATCTATTGTTTTCGACTATTAAAACTATCAAATTTTTGTTCAATAGTTGCAGTATGAGCTTCTTCTACAGCTAAAAATGGTGCTGCCTCCTTGCTGTACGGCCGTTCGATAGACGGCTTTTATCTGCTTGTCTTAATCTTTTCTGCGTTATCCCTCAATCTTGGGCGCTGCGTCTCCGACTGAATAGCAGACTATCAGTTGAACAATCGCTTTGCAATAGGTGACCTATGGCCGTGCGATTGGTCACCTTTCAGGCTGCAAAAGCTCACCTTTTACAAGTTGATTGCTATTGTGTTGATTTTCAGTGGCTTGCAAAACGACCTTTGAAAGAGGATGAATGGGTAAGAAAAACATCGATGAAACCGTGCTTTTTTGAATGAAAAGCACTTCCGTTGGTGCACATTTTTTCTCTGCTTGCCAAACGGTTTTCGGACTGATTATTGAGATTCTGCGTGCCCTTGCCGAGGCTTTCGCCTTGCGACGATCGAACAACTGAGCACAGTCTGCACGTATCGGGCGAACGAGAAAGGAGCAAAAACAGCCGGTTTGCCATGCTGTTCTTGCTCCTGTACCAATATTTTAGCGTTTGTCTATCGAACTGCCATGAAGTAGCTGGTGCCCGCCTGTGCCTGGCGGAGCTGATAAACGCCCATTGCATCTGGGGTGACATCAACCGTCAGACCGTTGTTGAGGAATGCCTTGATGGTTCCGTCGCCGTTGAAATGGATGAGTTTCTTCTCCTGACCATCGACATTCATGTACCAGTTGTTCTCCGTCTTGTTATAGGTAAGGTAGAACACGTCGCCGTTAGGCTTGGTTATCTCGTAGCCGTTCTCCAGATACTTCACTGCGTAGATGAGCCCATCATCGCCCTTTATGTTCTTGGTCTTGCCGATGTTCTTGGCCATTGGATTGTCACCGGTCCAAAACTCTATGGTGTTGAGCACCAATGCATCGGCCATACCTGCGAAGGCGTACGCCGGTGAGATGACGATGAATATCAATTCGTTGAGAAACTTAGAGTCGGTAGCACGCTTGTTCCAGCTTGCCAGCTTGTTAAACATAGCAAACGAACCCACGCATGAGCTCATCAACACTGTGCCTGTCATGAGGCAAACTGCTGTCTTTAATCCTTTTCTTTTCATAATGAATGTCTTTTGGGTTTATTCTAAATCGCTACAAATATACAGAATATTTTGTAAAAATAGAGTTTATGCTCCACTTTTGATATTTTTTGATTGCCTGATGGGTAGAATAGGATGTCGAAAGTCGATACTTCCGATCCGTTTTTATTGCGCTTTCTCAATCAGTTCGACCAATTCTTGTTGGTTGTTGGCTATTTGAATGTAGTTCTGATAGTTGCCTCGTATGAAGCCTCGCTCCTGTAAATCTTCGAGAAGGTTGACGAGTTGATTCCAGAAACCCTTCATGTTGTAGAGTATCACCTTTTTCTTATGGTAGCCAATGGTAGCCGATGCCGCAACGGTGAATAGCTCATCGAGCGTCCCGATGCCACCAGGCAATGCCACGAACACATCGCTGCGCAGCATCATGATGTCCTTCCGGTCTGTAAGACAGTCGCATGGTATTTCAATATCGATGGAATCGCTCTTTTTTCCACCTTCCTCGATAATCCTTGGCACAACACCTATTGTTGATCCGCCCGCATTCCGTACCGCCGTGCCAATGCATTCCATGAGCCCTATGTTGCATCCTCCATATACAAGGGTGTGTCCGTTTGCACCCATCCATTTCCCGAAATCTGCTGACAGCTGAAAGAAGTCTGGGTCGATATTCTCGTTTGCCGAGCAGTAAACTGCAATTTTCATATTATTGTGTGTTATAAACAAATGTTGTTTTGTTACCTATATACAACTTCAACATCCTTTTTTTATTGTTGTAGCAATCCAAATAATTACCGATTGCTGGTCGGTTGGAATCAAACAAGACAAGAACCGTATCGTTAATTTATATTATTTACGTTACTTTTTTCACAATTTACTTTTGCAGACAACATCTTTTTTCTTATCTTTGCACAACAATAAACAATTAGTCGTTATTAAAGTTAATTATTTGAGTTAGTAAAAAGTAAAACTTTAGGCGTAAAGGTTTAAAGTAAAATAGCATCTCGCAGTGATTGCGAGATGTTATTTTTTTATCACTACTGTGCGTAAAAACCTCCTTGTTTCTGATATTTTTAACACAAATCTTTGATTTATAGCGAGTTTTATTTGTCAGTTCAAATGCAATAATGTAACTTTGCACCCGAAAAAGAAGAAAGACGTCATCAGGTTAAGCTTGCAATTCTTCGGGAACTGTAAGCTTTTAGTGTCTTTAAGTGGGTTCGTTTGATGACAATATTTCTTTTATAATAGTTAGAAAATAAATTAAACGAATTTGAAAACATTTGAAGAATTAGGCGTAAGCGAAGAGATTCGCAAGGCCATTGATGAGCTCGGATTTGAACAACCGATGCCAGTTCAGGAAGAAGTAATCCCTTATTTGCTTGGAAACAGAAACGATGTGATTGCGCTCGCACAGACAGGGACGGGCAAGACCGCAGCATTCGGCATTCCGCTCCTACAGCGAATTAATATCGAAAGTAAGGAAACGCAAGCCGTGGTGCTCAGTCCGACCCGCGAACTCTGCTTGCAGATAGCCGATGACTTAAAAGACTTCGGCAAATACTTACCACACCTCCACATTGCCGCAGTGTACGGAGGAGCATCTATTGAGACCCAGATAAAGCAGCTCCGCCGTGGTGTGCAGATTATTGTGGCTACGCCAGGCCGTTTGATAGATTTGATGCACCGTGGCAAAGCAAAGTTGGAGAATGTGCACAATGTTGTGCTCGATGAAGCTGACGAAATGCTGAACATGGGTTTCCAAGAGAGCATCACAGAGATACTCACCGACGTGCCGGAAGACCGTAATACGCTGCTCTTTTCGGCAACAATGAGCCGCGAGGTGGAACGTGTGGCGAAAGGTTACCTGCACGATTACAAGGAGATTGTCGTGGGTTCGCGCAACGAAGGAGCAGAGAACGTCAACCATATCTACTACATGGTCAATGCGAAAGACAAGTATTTGGCCCTTAAAAGACTTGTTGACTTCTATCCGAAGATTTACGGAATCGTCTTCTGCCGTACGAAAGTGGAGACGCAAGAGGTAGCCGACAAGCTCATAAAGGACGGCTACAACGCCGAATCGCTCCACGGTGACCTGTCGCAGCAGCAGCGTGACTTGACCATGCAGAAGTTCCGCTCACATCTTACGCAACTGTTGGTAGCAACGGACGTCGCCGCCCGTGGACTAGACGTGAACGACCTGACGCACGTCATCAACTATGGCTTGCCCGACGATGTGGAAAACTACACCCACCGTTCAGGAAGAACGGGCCGTGCGGGGAAGAAGGGTACATCGCTATCTATCATTCACACCCGCGAAAGGTCGAAGGTGCGCAACATAGAGAAGATAATCGGCAAGGAGTTTGTTGACGGAACGTTACCATCGGCTGAGGAAATATGCAAGAAACAGTTGTTCAAGACCATGGACAGCATACTGAAAACCGATGTTGATGAGGAGCAAATTGCGCCTTATGTGGCAGATATCAAGCGCCAGTTTGAATATATCGACAAGGAAGACATCATCAAGAAAATTGTTACGGTCACCTTCGGCCGGTTCCTTGACTACTACAAGAATGCTCCAGAAATAGAGAAGCCATCTACAAGGCGCAGCAAAGGCGGTGATGGTCGTGGCTCACGAGGCGAGGGCAAAGGCTATCGGGAACGCTCCCGTGGACCTCGGCAGGCCGAAGCGGGCTTTACCCGCCTGTTCATCAATCTCGGAAAGACCGACGGTTTCTATCCGGGCGAGGTGATGCAGTTCATCAACAAGCATGTGCAAGGCCGTCAGGAGGTCGGACATATCGATCTATTGCAGAAGCAGAGCTATGTCGAGGTGCCTGAAAAGGATGCCAAGAAGGTAATGAATGCTCTTGATGGATTGACCTACAAGGGTCGAAAGGTTCGATGCAATGATGCCAACGAGGGCGGATCTGGCAGCAGAGGACACCGTCGGGGCAGTGACGAGCGGCGAAATGGTCGGGAAAATAACCGTCGTCAGCGTGGTTTTGATGACGATTTTATGCCACAACGCAAATACAGGAAGGACGACTGGAAAGAGCTGATGAGAGGTCAGTCGGGCCAATTGAAGGGCGAGGAGCCCGACTTCTCTGAAGAAGGGTGGGCCCGCCGCCGTCCGAAGAAGAAATAAACTCGATGTTTCTAATCATAGAGACATCCCCTTTGCAAAGTCTGTTCAGTCGAACAGGCTTTTTTGCTGTCGGGTATCCATCTCTGATAGCTGCCACACCCCACTATCATGTTTCAGCCAGTCTGCCTTCCCGATGCAAGGATAGTGTCGGACTGCACGACCGACGACCGACTGATGAATGGCGAAAAGGCGCATGAGTGATAGCAGAAAATGGTCGGCATGTTCGGTTTTGTGTACTCAATGATACCCGATGCAACGTAAAAACCTCAATTTGAAGCACTTTTTTGACCCTTTTTTCATGTTTTTGATGAATTATTGGAAAAAACTTAGGAAGTTGTTGAATTATTTGTATCTTTGCAATTAAATCTATTACTATCAGCAATTTAAACTCATAATACCCAGAACACTATGGAAAACTTGAAGGAAATTAGTTTGTCGCAAGAGATCTTTTCTTGTGAGCATTTGAATGCCAACAAGGTTTATTTCTCTGAAAAAGTATTAGACGACAACCGTATCATGCCCGTTTATCACCAACTATGCATGCTACTTGACATTTATGATGTAAAACACGAATTGAAGGAAGAGAAAAGCAAAACGATCAAGACGGTATGGCATGCCAGCAACGGCTGCGATATGTCGAGACATCACGACAGTCTTGTGCGTTACATCGGCGACAACAAAGTGCTGATGACCAACTGCGCAGAATACGATGCAGAGTTGGCTACAGCTCTCAAAGCAAAACTTGAGGCAGACGGCTATGAAGTCAAGGAACTTGCTTACGATTCGTGTACCGCCCCACGCAATTATGCCGATCATAGCTGGGCTTATATCAACTATATTCAGACCTCAAAGGTCATCATCGTTCCTATGCAGCGTGCGCAAGAGGACAAGGAAGCCCTCCGACAGATTAAGGATTGTTTCCCAAACCTTGCCGTTGTTGGAGTCTATGCCAATCCGTTCTTCAGCGATGGTGGCGAGTTCAAATGCTATAGCCAGTCAATCGTGGAAAATTCGGCTTCTTGATGACCAAAGTTATGGCTGATATACTAATTATAACAGAATGAGTATCTTGTCGGGACTGTGCTGGATTGGTCCTGACTCGATGGGAGGTGCGCTTCGTGCGTGCCTCCTTTTTCTTTCTTGTCGGTATGTCTTTTGCCAGCAGCCGACACCCTTTTGCCAACCGTTCCGCCCGTGTATGGTCGCAGGCGAGCAGAGGCAAGGTCGGCCATGATTGTCAAATATTTTCTCAGACGTCGAACGAAACCTAATCTATTACAAGGCGAAAGGTTATCTATCGCAAGGTGAGAGGTGAGCTTTCACCATGCGATTGATGACCTTTCGTAGGGTGATTTCTATCGTCTTGAAAATCAAACGATTGTAAATTTGATTGGAATAACTGGTTTGTAAAATTTTTTCCAGTGGTGTTTCGTTAGAAAATGGAATTAGTATTCCACCATTTTCCCCCATGCCTTCTTGACGCTACTCTCCAATTCTGGAACCGATTTGGGAATAGAAAAAGTCCAATCGTGGTTCTTTTTCTTCTTGATTCTCCTCATTTCTTTTTCCGAAATCACAGTTTTCTCCGTCACAAAGAACTCGCTGTACACGTCAATCCGCTCATCTTCGTCCTCCCCTCGGTAATGAGCAAGATAAGTCTGGTGCTTGCTGCTCGACAGAATCTTGTCGAGCGTGTAGGCAGTGTTTGAGGTTAGATAAGTCTCACTCTCATCGAATCGGGTCATACGGGCCACGATACCATACATTTTCAGTTGGCTCATGTCAATCTGATGCTTGTTCTGTCCCATGAGATTGTCAATCTCCACCGTGGTGGTGCCCACCAATTGCCCGTCAACCTTCTGCTTCTGTGTATAGATTCTTCCGCATTTGTCAGCCCATCGATAGACGTCGCCATTGTTTCGGGTGGAATAAACATCGCTTTTGATACTCTCAATTAACGTGACCGACTCAAGATTGGGCATATTCATCCGAACAAACGTGTCGTCGCCATTGGCCTGTGGTGCCTTGCGGCGGCGCTCTCCGAAAAACTTCCGACCAATGAACACCGATCTCTTCCTGGCTCTGTCGTCAGCTTGCGCCTGTGAACTGGGTGGATTGGAGAAGGGAGCATACATCTCCACCATACCGTCAACGAAGTAACTGAGCATGGAATTGGTGGCCTGATAGACGCGATAGTAGCCTTTCAGACGCCAAAACTGTTGCTCCTGCGCATGAAGAGGGATTGAAATGTAGAGAAAGAGTGCAGCGATGCTAATGCCGAGTTGCTTCATTCTGAATTGTTTCGGTTGTTGTTAGTTGATAATCTGCCACACGGCTACCAAGTGGCAGATGGTGCCTGATAGGACAAAGAAATGGAATACTGTGTGCATGTACTTGCGTTTGTGCAGCGAATAGAACACAGCACCTGTGATGTACATCACCCCTTCTGCGATAATCCATCCCACTGTGGAGAAATTAATGGCATGTAGCAGTGGTTTGAAGGCCACGAGCACGGCGAGTCCCATGCCCACGAACGTGATAGTCTCAAGATTGCTGTGGTCTTTCAGCTTGTGAAACGACGAAATGGTGCCCAAAATGGCAAAAATCCATACGAAAGCAAATAGTCCCCACCCCCAGAACTGCTCGTACAGCAAGGCGATGAGGGCTATTGGGGAATACGATCCTGCGATATGCCAGTAGATGGCTGCGTGGTCGAATTTCCGGAGGATAAGTTTCCACCGAGATTGCGGTGGCAGACTGTGGTAGGCGGTCGAGGCTATGTAGCTGCCCAGCATGCCAAAGAGATAGAGAACGACACAAAATGCCGACCAATGGTTGTCTTCCCGAAGGCAATGGGTCAGGAACACGGCACCGCAGATGACTCCCAGTAATACGCCTCCTGCGTGACTCCAAGTGTTCCAGAGCTCTTCTTCGTGTGTGAAGTATGGTTTCTTTTCCATTTCTTTTGAATGACGGATGGCTCAACGCAGTGTCTGGCGGACGTTGGCTGGCCTAACGTCACGTTATCTTCTGCGTCTTTTGCCGCCTTTTGCCGCCTTCGACTTGTTTTTACCAGCAGTTTTTCGAGCCGTTTCGTCAGCCGGGTGATTGTTGTGGCCCATCTTCCTGTTGGTCTTCTCCTCGTCGTCGTCAGCCAGTGTGAAGTCAAGTTGCTTGCGTTCCAGATTGGCCTTTGCCACTTGGATTCTGATAGGGTCGCCCAGTTGATAGACATGGTGGCGGCGACGGCCGACAAGACAATAGTTTTTCTCATCGAAGTCGTAATAATCATCGTCCAAATCGCGCATCGGAATCATGCCTTCGCAATGGTTTTCGTCAATCTCGGCATAAATTCCGTAGCTCTGTATGCCACTGATATGTGCGTCGAAGCATTCGCCCAAGTGCTCTCCCATGAACTCGACCATCTTGTATTTGATGGAGTCGCGTTCGGCATTCTGAGCCACTTGTTCCATGTCAGAGCAATGTTCGCACTGCTCTTCTATGTAATCTTGGTTGGCTGAGCGCCCGCCTTGTTGGTAACGGGTGATCAGTCGGTGGACCATTGTGTCGGGATAACGGCGGATGGGCGATGTGAAATGGGTGTAATAGTCGAATGCCAGACCAAAGTGCCCGATGTTGTGGGTGGTGTATTTTGCCTTCATCATTGACCTCAGGGCAATCGTCTGGATGACTTTCTGCTCCTTTTTGCCCTCCACTTCGTCCATCAGGGCATTCAGCGCGCGTGCCGTAGCTCCCTTGGTGCTCGACGATTTCAACCTATAGCCGAACTTAGCGGTGAACTGCCTGAGATTTTCGAACTTCTGTGGGTCGGGATTGTCGTGCACACGGTAGGGCAGAGTCTTGGATTTCTTGCCACGAGCGACCTTCCCTACACTCTGCGCAACATATCGGTTGGCCAGCAACATGAACTCCTCGATGAGTTTGTTGGCATCCTTCGACACCTTGAAATAGCAGCGTGTGGGCTTGCCTTTCTCATCAATGTCGAAGTGAAGCTCCTCTGAATCGAACTTCACACTTCCGTTCTTGAAGCGCTGTTTGCGGATAATCTTGGCCAGTCGGTCAAGTGTGATGATTTCTTCGGCGAACTCCCCTTTGTAGCCACTTGCCCCCGGAGCTGGCGCAGGTTCGCCTTTGCCGTCAATCACTCCGTTGTCCTCAAGCAGTTGCTGAGCTTCCTCATAGGCATAGCGGCGGTTGCTCTTGATGATGGTATGGACAATGCGATAGCTTTTCACGTTGGCGTCGTCATCAAGGTTGAAGATTACGCTGAAAGTCAGCTTCTCTTCGCCAGGGCGCAGTGAGCAAACGAAGTTGCAAAGGCGCTCTGGCAGCATTGGGATGGTGCGGTCAACGAGATAGATGGAGGTGGCGCGTTTCTGTGCTTCCTTGTCTATGATGTCGCCCTCCTTGACGTAGTGCGACACGTCGGCTATGTGAACACCTACTTCCCATAACCCATTCTCAAGCTTTCGAATAGACAATGCGTCGTCAAAGTCCTTTGCATCTTTCGGGTCGATGGTGCAAGTCCAGACGTTGCGGAAGTCCTCGCGCTCCGAGAAATCTTTCTCGGTAATCTCTCCGCTGATCTTTTCGGCGGCATCCTCGACTTTTTTCGGATACTTGTATGGCAGACCGTATTGCGCTAGAATAGTGTTCATTTCCACATCGTTATCTCCTGCGCGTCCAAGCACATCGATGACTTCACCGACGAGGTTCTTGTGACTTGCATCGGGCCACTTTGTGATTCTGACCAGTGCACGGTCATCAGTCTGTCCGCCATTTAAAGCCTTCTTGGGGATGATGATATCGTGAACAAAGAGGTTCTCTTGTGTTACGAGGAATGCAATGTCTGTCTCCACTTGCAGGCGTCCCACGAAAGTTTCCTTCTTCCTTTGCAGGATTTCGATGACCATTGCCTCCTTGATATGGTTGCGACGCCGTGCAAGGAACTGTACTTTCACACGGTCGCCGTTCAGTGCTGACATAGAGTTTCGTTCAGAAACGAAGATGGGAGTTCCGCCGTCGTCAGGTTGGAATGAGTTCTTGCCGTTCGATTTCCGAATAAAGACACCCTCTTGCACCTGTCCTTTGGTGTTGAGCGAATAGGCATATTCGCCCACTTTGGCAAGAAAGTCGTCCCAGGCCATCTCCTCCATGATGTCAATGGCCAGCATTTTCTGTGGATGAGTCGTCAGTTTCAGGGCGCGGAAGACCTGCTTAAAACTGAAAGTCTCTTCGGGTTGACTCTGGAAAAAGCCCGTCAACTTCTCGTAAAGTTGAGCTTTGTTCAATCGTTTTCCACCTTTCTTTTCTTTTCCCATAGTAAATTGCACTTTGATTATAGACACAAAGTAACAAAAAAGTTTGTATCTTTGCAAGCGTTTCACATTATTTTAATGAAAAAGATTTTAATAACAGGAGCATCGGGGTTCATCGGCTCGTTCATTGTTGAGGAGGCTTTGCGTCTAAATATGGAGACTTGGGCAGCCATTCGCCCCACTTCCTCGCGCCGATACCTACAGGATTCGCGCATACATTTCATCGAATTGGACTTCTCGTCTGAGGAAAAGCTCCGCCAACAGTTGGAACCGCATCAATTCAACTATATCGTCCATGCTGCGGGCGTTACCAAATGTTTGCATAGCGAGGACTTCTATCGCATCAATACTGAGGGTACGAAGAATCTTGTCCAAGCAGTCAGGTCGCTCGACATGCCCTTGGAACGGTTCGTTTACCTGTCAAGTCTAAGCGTGTTCGGAGCCATCCGCGAGCAACCGCCCTACCATGATATCAAGGAGGACGACAATCCTAACCCTAATACGGCATACGGCAAGAGCAAGTTGATGGCCGAAAATATTCTTTTCTCGACAGTCGGTGAGGACAAGAGTGACGGAACGCCAGCCGATGGCTGTGCCAAGTCTTTTCCCTTCGTCATCTTGCGTCCGACGGGCGTTTACGGTCCGCGTGAAAAAGACTATTTTCTCATGGTGAAATCCATTAAGGAACACACCGACTTCGCTGTGGGATTCAAGCAGCAGGACATCACTTTTGTGTATGTGAAGGACGTCGTTCAGGCGGTGTTCTTGGCCCTGCGGAACGGAAAGAGTGGCCGGGCATATTTTCTTTCCGATGGAAAGGTCTATCAGAGCAGCACGTTCAGCAACCTCATACGGGAGCAGCTCGGACATCCTTGGTGGATTCGTATCACCGCACCGATATGGCTTCTGCGTGTCATCACTTTCGTCGGCGACCTCGTCGGACGGCTCACGGGCAGGCAGACACCGCTCAACAACGACAAATACATGATCATGCGACAACGAAACTGGCGCTGTGATATAGGTCCAGCCATCGACGAGTTGGGCTTCCGCCCCGAATATGACCTCGAACGGGGTGTGAAGGAGACCGTTAAATGGTACAAAGACAACAAATGGATTTAGAAACGCCAAGATGTCAGGAGACTTGAATCGGATTCCTCTGACCGCATACTTGTTCTGTTAGATGCACGGATGCACAGCCGAATGAGACGGACAGTCGGGCCAAGCAAGACCTCTCCCAATACTTCAGACAACAATCAACTATGCAAGAATTTATAAAAAAACTTTTTCAACTTGAGAAAAAACCGCTCAAAGGTCTCATGGCACTTGAGTGGGCCATGCTGGCGTACATGCTGTTTACGCTCATCCTCACCTTCTTCCTTTACACAAAGATGGAGAATCCGCAAGCAATGATTCTCGGACGACTGCGTGTTCTGGCCATGACCGCAGCCCTGTGGCTCGTCTATCGCATCTTTCCCTGCCGGCTCACCCGTTTTGTGCGCGTCGGAGCGCAGCTGGGGCTTCTGGCATGGTGGTATCCCGACACCTATGAATTCAACCGTCTGTTCCCCAATCTCGACCACTTGTTTGCGCAATGGGAGCAAAACTGGTTCGGCATGCAACCAGCCCTGCTCTTTTCCAAAGAGTTGCCCGACGTCATTTTCAGCGAACTCTTCGACATGGGCTATGCGGCATATTACCCGATGATAGCACTCACCGTTTTCTACTATTTCATCTGGCAGTACAAGGAGTTCGAACGTGTGGCGTTCATCATGCTCGCATCGTTCTTTATCTATTATGTCATCTTCATTTTCATTCCTGTCGCAGGTCCGACCTTCTACTATAAGGCCGTTGGAATAGAGAAAATTACGGCCGGAATTTTCCCCAATATACACGATTACTTCAATCACCATCAGGATTGCTTGCCCAGTCCAGGGTTCACCGATGGCTTTTTCTATCGTCTTGTCGAGGATGCCAAGGCTGCTGGTGAACGTCCGACGGCTGCTTTTCCCAGCTCACATGTGGGAATCAGCACCATTTGTATGCTCCTGATGTGGCATTCTGGCAACCGGAAGCTACTTTGCGCACTCGCTCCGTTCTACTTCTTGCTCTGTTGTGCTACGGTCTATATACAGGCTCATTATCTTGTGGATGCCTTGGCTGGAGTCGTTTCCGCTCTGTTGGTCTATATCCCGTTGTTCTATTTCAGCCGCAGCATGGTAAAAGTAGAGGAGAAAAAGCGTGTAAGCTCAAAATCAAAACCCCTGAAGTATGGAAAATAAGAGACTACTACTCATCATTGACCCACAAATCGACTTTATCAGCGGAACGCTGCCAGTGCCCAATGCTGGCGAGGCCATGGCGGAACTGGCACGATACGTGGCCAACCAAGGCAGCAACTATGCCACAATCGTTGCGACAACCGACTGGCATCCCTATCACCACATGTCGTTTGCAAGCGAAAACGGACCGTGGCCAGTGCATTGCGTTCAAAATTCGATCGGGGCAGCTCTTCCCGACGACCTCATAGATGCCTGCAGCAACAGCGGTTGTCCGTTTGTCGTCCTCCGTAAGGGTAATTCCGCCGATCGTGAGGAGTACTCCATCATGCAGAACGCAGCGTCCGCAGCGCTCCTCGACGAGATAATCGGCAAGGAAGGTATAACGGAGATACACGTCTGTGGACTGGCTGGAAACATCTGCGTGCTGAACACGCTCAGAGACCTGGTCGGAAAATATGGCAAGGCTATGTTGCGAGTGCTCGCAGATTACGCACCTTCCCTCGACGACGGAACGGAACTTGCGCAGTATCTCAGCGAGAACGGTATCATGACACTGCGTTCCAGAATGTAATCCATTCTTTTTTTTGTAAAATAATTTCACAACCGATTACCGAAAGCTGACCTTTCTCCATGCGATAAGTCAGCTTTTGCGCTTCAATAGCTGACCTATCAGCCAATGATAGCTTATCTTTTAAAGAGCAAGACCTATCCGGCTGGAAGTCAGTGTCTAATGGAAGAAAGTTCTGAAAGATGGGATTGTAAATATTTTTCATGTTTTTCTTATTTCGCTCGGCTTAGTGATAATCAATCGCTCATTCAACCGCACGTTCACAATTTGGTGATTGCAAATATGATTTCCTACTCTCCATTCATTGCCACCGTCATCAAGGGTAGGCTCATTTTCCGTTCCTTCATGCCATTTTATTATCCCCCCTTCGGCTAAAAGTGCAAGTCAGATCAGTCATATAGTCCGCAGCGCCCATTCGCTCGCTAACACTTTGTTCTTGAAGGAAAAGTAAAAGCAGACAAGATCAATTACCTGAATCCGCCTTAAACTATTACAATCTAATGAATATTTACGCAAAAATGCGGATTTTTTTTTGATATTCTCAATTTTATTTGTATCTTTGCAACGTTCAGTGGAATGAGGGGCTTTTCGGAAGTCCCTCATTTTTCATATTAAAACGCGTATGATAGATAAAAACGTTGTAAGAAAAATCGTTGACGAGTGGTTAGAGGACAAGGATTATTTTCTCGTTGACATTCAGCTGAGTCCCGACGGCAAGATTGTCGTTGAAATAGACCATGCCGATGGTGTGTGGATCGAGGACTGCGTAGAATTGAGCAAATTTATAGAGGAACGTCTCTCACGCGACGATGAGGACTACGAGCTTGAGGTGGGTTCTGCCGGATTGGGGCAACCTTTCAAGGTTCCGCAGCAGTACATCAACTTCATAGGCAAGGAAGTGGAGGTGCTCGACAAGGACGGAAAGAAAGTGAAGGGCATCCTGAAGAGCGTTGACGGCAACGACTTCGTGGTGTCGGTCAATGAAAAAGTGCAGGTAGAGGGTAAGAAACGTCCAGTGAAGATGGATGTTGACCATGCCTACAAAATGGATGAGGTAAAATATACAAAATATATAATAAGTTTCAAGTAAAGCTATGGCAGCAAAAAAAGAAGAAGAACGTCCGAACATGATCGAGACTTTCAAGGAGTTTAAAGACACCAAGAGTATCGATCGCACGACGTTGATAAGCGTGCTGGAGGAGAGTTTTCGTAACGTGATTGCCAAGAATTTTGGTTCAGATGAGAACTTTGACGTTATCGTCAATCCAGACAAGGGCGACTTTGAAATCTACCGCAACCGTGTCGTTGTTGCAGACGGCGAGGTGCAGGATGAAAATAAGGAAATCAGCTTGACAGATGCAAGGAAGATAGAGTCGGATTATGAGGTGGGTGAAGAGGTTTCGGAAGAAATCGACTTTGCGAAGTTCGGCCGTCGTGCCATCCTCAACCTGCGTCAGACCCTCGCATCAAAGGTGCTGGAGCTTGAACACGACTCCCTGTACAATAAATACAAGGATCGTGTGGGGCAGATCATCTCTGGTGAGGTCTATCAGACATGGAAACGCGAGGTGCTGCTCGTAGATGAGGAGAACAACGAGCTGATTCTGCCAAAGGGCGAGCAGATTCCGCGCGACATGTATCGCAAGGGCGAGACCATTCGTGCCGTCATCTTGCGTGTTGACAACGAGAACAACAACCCGAAGATTATCCTCTCGCGCACTGCACCGGAGTTCTTGGAGCGCCTGCTTGAGGCTGAGGTGCCCGAAATCAGCGATGGGCTGATAGCTATCAAGCGCATTGCCCGTATGCCGGGTGAGCGTGCGAAGATAGCCGTTGAGAGTTACGACGACCGCATTGACCCCGTGGGTGCATGTGTCGGAGTGCGTGGAAGCCGTGTTCATGGCATTGTACGCGAACTCTGCAACGAGAACATCGACGTAATCAACTGGACCGACAACACCAAGTTGTTCATTCAGCGCGCATTGTCGCCAGCCAAGGTGAGCAGCCTGATGGTTGACGAGGAGAATAAGAGGGCTGAAGTGTATCTGCAGCCAGAAGAAGTGAGTCTGGCAATCGGACGAGGCGGTATGAACATCAAGTTGGCAAGTATGCTGACGGGCTACACCATCGACGTGTTCCGCGAGCTCGACGAACAGGAGTCAGAGGAGGATATCTACTTGGATGAGTTCTCTGACGAAATCGACAGTTGGGTTATCGACGCCATCAAGAACATCGGTCTCGATACAGCTAAGCAAGTACTGAACGCTCCTCGTGAAATGCTGATTGAAAAAGCCGACCTCGAAGAAGAGACGGTGGATAACGTATTGAACATATTAAAAGCAGAATTTGAGGGTTGATCGGCAACCGATGAACCTTGCAATCAAAAAAGAAAGATAAATATTAATGAGCATCAGATTAAACAAAGCAATTCGAGAACTGAATATAGGTCTCCAAACGGCAGTGGAGTTCCTGGAAAAAAGACAAGACTTGGGTGAGGTTAAGGACGACCTTAGCTTCAAGCTCAGCGATGAACAATACCAAGCGCTGGTGAAGGAGTTCAAGGGCGACATGGCTGTGAAGACCGATGCCGTCAAGATATTCCAGAAGAAGCAGAAGGAAAAAGAACACACACCAAAGTCAGTTGAGCACAAGGCTGAGGATATCCTTAGAAAGGATAGACCACAGTTCAAGCCTATAGGCAAGATAGATCTCGACCAGCTGAACAAGCCGGCCGCTAAGTCTGCTGCTACAAAGTCAGCTGATGCCAAGGAAGCGGGCGCTGCCGTAAGCCCGAAGGCAGAGGTGAAAACTGAAACAAAGGTGGTTGAGACTCCAGAGACGGTGGAGACGAAGGTTGAAAAAATAGTTGAGCCAACCCCAGTGAAAGAGGAACAACAGAAAGAGCCTAAGGCTGCGGTTACTGAACCAGAAAAGCCCAAAGCTGAAAGTAAGGAAAAGGTGGAGGAAAAGCCCACGAGGGTTGAACCAGAGAATAAAGAACAACCTGTGAGCGAGACGCCGAAGGTGGAGGCTCCAGTTCAAGAGAATGTCTTAGAAACTGAAAAAAACAAAAAGGAAATGGAGTCCGACAACAGTGGCATCTTCCAGACCTCTCATGAGAAAAAGATGCTCAACCAGCCGAAGGTGAATGTCTTGGGTAAGATTGACCTGAGTTCGCTGAACCAAAGCACAAGGCCTAAGAAGAAAACCAAGGAGGAACGTCGCAAAGAACGCGAGGATAAAACTGCCCAGAAAGCACAGGGCAAGAAGAAACGCGTGCGTATCAACAAGGAACGCGTCGATATCAATGCGGCAGCTAATCAACAAGGTGGAAGGCCTGGCTTCGGTAAGAAAAACAATAACAATAACAATAAAAACAATGCCGGAACAGGAAAACGCTCTCGCAACAATCGCAATCAGAGACCATTGGAAGTCGATGATGAGGCAGTAGCACGTCAGGTAAAAGAGACGCTTGCACGTCTGACCAGCAAGACGCAGAACAAGAAAGGTGCGAAATACCGCAGAGAGAAGCGCGATGCTGTTCAGGAACGCTTGAGTGCCGAAGCAAAGGCAGAACGCAAGGAGAGCAAGACGCTGAAACTGACGGAGTTTGTGACTGTTTCGGAATTGGCAACGATGATGAACGTTCCGGTGACAAATGTCATCTCAACCCTGATGTCTGTTGGTATCATGGTATCCATCAACCAACGCCTCGACGCTGAGACCATCAATCTGGTGGCTGAGGAGTTTGATTACAAGACGGAGTATGTCAGTGCTGAGGTACAGGAAGCCGTCAGCGAGGAGATTGACGACGAGAATGACCTTGTTACACGTGCCCCTATCGTAACGGTGATGGGCCATGTTGACCACGGTAAGACTTCGTTGCTCGACCATATCCGCAGCACCAATGTGATTGCTGGTGAGGCTGGTGGCATTACGCAGCACATCGGGGCCTACGGTGTGACGCTGGCCAATGGCCGTAAGGTTACTTTCCTTGATACTCCAGGTCACGAAGCCTTCACTGCCATGCGTGCCCGCGGTACTCAGGTGACCGATATCGCCATCATTATCATTGCAGCCGATGACTCGGTGATGCCTACCACTAAGGAGGCGATTGCCCATGCGCAGGCTGCTGGTGTGCCAATGGTGTTCGCCATCAACAAGATCGATAAGCCAGGAGCTAATCCTGATAAGATACGCGAGGACTTGAGCCAAATGAATTTGCTCGTTGAGGAGTGGGGCGGAAAGTACCAGTGTCAGGAAATCAGTGCGAAAAAGGGCATTGGCGTAGCCGACTTGCTCGACAAGGTATTGCTCGAAGCCGATATGCTCGACCTGAAGGCTAATCCAAACCGCAAGGCGACGGGAACAATCATAGAGTCATCGTTGGACAAAGGCCGTGGCTATGTAAGTACGGTACTTGTCTCCAATGGTACTTTGAATGTCGGCGACATTGTGATTGCCGGTACATCATGGGGCCGAATCAAGGCAATGTTCAACGAACGCAACCAGCGCATCGAGAAAGCTGCCCCATCTGAACCTGCTATCATCCTCGGATTGAACGGTGCTCCTACAGCTGGCGATACCTTCCATGTGATGGAAACAGAACAAGAGGCACGCGAGATAGCCAATAAGCGCGAGCAGTTGCAGCGCGAGCAGGGCTTGCGTACGCAGACACGATTGACACTTTCTGATATTTCTCATCGCATCGCACGAGGCGAGTTCCACGAAATGAACATCATCGTGAAGGGTGATACTGACGGCTCAATCGAGGCTCTGTCTGACTCGTTCATCAAACTGTCAACTGAAAAAGTGAATGTGAATGTCATTAACAAGGCGGTAGGACAGATTTCAGAGAACGATGTCATGCTGGCGGCTGCATCTGACGCGATTATTGTAGGCTTCCAAGTTCGCCCGTCGGCTGATGCCCGTAAGCTCGCCGACCGAGATGGAGTTGAAATCAACACCTATTCTGTCATCTACGATGCCATCGACGATGTCACTTCGGCCATGGTTGGTATGCTCGACAAGGTGAAGAAGGAGGTTGTTACTGGTCAGGTTGATGTGCAACAGGTGTTCAAGATTTCCAAGGTGGGTACTGTAGCTGGTGGCCTTGTTACCGAAGGAAAGGTGCATAGCAAGGACAAGGGCCGCATTATTCGCGATGGTATTGTAATCCATACGGCACCTATCAGTGCGCTGAAGCGGTATAAAGACGATGTGAAGGAAGTTGTAACAGGATTGGAATGTGGTATTTCGCTTGTCAACTTCAACGATATACAGGCCGGTGACGTGATTGAGACGTTCACCGAGATTGAAGTAGAGCAGAAACTATAACGTACCAACCGCCTCTCTTCTCCGAAAGGAAAAGAAAGGCGGTTCGTGCCTGATGGCAACAATTGTGACCATTGTGCTCGTTGGCATGCTATTTGTTCCTGTGTGATGTGTGTAAAGGTCTTGTCAGACTCCTTCTGATAGGATCGCAAAGGTAAAAAGTAATGTCAGAAAAAAAGAATAACGAGTATGTAAAGAAGGTGGCCGAGCAGAAATACGAGTTCGGATTCACAACTGATGTGCATACCGACATCATTCCGAAAGGTCTGAACGAGGACGTCGTCAGACTCATTTCGCAGAAGAAAGGGGAGCCAGAATGGCTTCTCGATTTTCGTTTGAAGGCCTTTCGACATTGGCAGACGCTTGAAATGCCGACATGGGGGCATTTGCATTTGCCAGAGATAGATTATCAGGCTATTTCCTATTATGCTGATCCATTGGCAAAGAAGCCAAAGAACAAGGAAATGGATCCTGAATTAGAGAAAACTTTTGATAAACTGGGCATTCCCCTTGAGGAACGTTTGGCACTCAGTGGGACCGCCGTTGATGCCATCATGGATTCCGTATCGGTGAAGACTACTTTTAAGAAACAGCTTGCTGAGAAAGGCATCATTTTCTGTTCCATCGGTGAGGCGGTGAAAGAACATCCCGAACTGATTAGGCAGTATCTTGGTACGGTTGTCCCATATAAGGATAATTTCACTGCAGCCCTTAATTCAGCAGTGTTCAGCGATGGCTCGTTCGTGTATATTCCTAAGGGTGTTCGTTGTCCGATGGAGCTAAGCTCTTATTTCCGTATCAATGCAATCAATACTGGACAGTTCGAGCGTACTCTTATCGTTGCTGACGATGATTCATACGTTAGCTACCTCGAAGGGTGTACCGCTCCTATGCGAGACGAGAATCAATTGCATGCTGCCATCGTGGAAATCGTGGTGCTCAACAATGCGGAGGTGAAGTATTCGACTGTTCAGAACTGGTATCCTGGTGATGAGAATGGTAAGGGTGGAGTGCTCAACCTTGTGACAAAACGCGGTGATTTGCGAGGTGTCAACTCCAAACTATCGTGGACGCAGGTTGAGACAGGTTCTGCAATAACATGGAAATATCCATCATGTATTCTCCGTGGTGACAACTCGCAGGCTGAGTTCTATTCGGTTGCCGTGACAAACAACTACCAAGAGGCGGACACCGGTACGAAAATGATTCACATGGGCAAGAATACCAAGAGCACTATCATCTCCAAAGGTATTTCTGCTGGGCACAGCCAGAACTCGTATCGTGGTCTTGTTCGTGCTACTCCCAATGCCGATAATGCGCGAAACTACAGCTCCTGCGACTCACTGCTTTTGGGTTCGGAATGCGGTGCACATACATTTCCATATATGGACATCCACAACGATACGGCCATTATTGAGCACGAGGCCACCACTTCTAAGATTAGTGAGGACCAACTCTTCTATTGTAATCAACGAGGCATCCCTACCGAAGACGCCATAGGTCTAATAGTCAACGGATATGCAAAAGATGTGCTGAACAAACTCCCAATGGAATTTGCGGTAGAGGCTCAGAAACTCCTATCGGTAACTTTGGAAGGAACGGTCGGATAATTATCAGAATATGAGAAAGATAACGATACTTGCAGCTTGTTTGCTTTTCGCTTTGATGTCGCAGGCTCAGTCATGGGATCTACAACCTTGGCAAAAGTATCTGATTTCAGAGAGCGTCAAGGTTGACACCATTAAGCAAGGCAATTCTCTTCTTTCGGTAAAGTTGAATTCCCCTCAGCCCTATGATACTAGACTCTTTCGCTGTACGACCAGTGCCACCTTTGACAAGGCACTGCCCAAATTCAAGAAACTCAAAAAGAGTAATTTCGGAGACGGCAACAGCGAGTCCATGTTTGAAGAGCAGGACAGACAAAGGGAAATGGAGAGGATAGCCCGCGAAGGCTACACCAAGTCAGATTTGATATGTGATATCCTGTCGGATATTGTGAATATCTTCCTACTTAAAAGTAAATAAAACAAGAACATTATGTTAGAAGTTAAAGATCTGCATGCTACGATTGCAGGAAAAGAAATATTAAGGGGCATCAATTTGACCATCAACGATGGTGAGATTCATGCTATCATGGGCCCAAACGGCTCTGGAAAGTCAACTTTGAGTGCCGTTCTCACAGGCAATCCCCTCTATGAGGTTACAAGTGGTACGGCGTTCTTCAATGGTAAGAATCTTTTGGAAATGAAACCAGAGGATCGTGCTCATGAAGGGCTGTTTCTTTCGTTCCAATATCCAGTGGAAATCCCAGGAGTCAGTATGACCAACTTCATGAAAGCCGCCATCAATGCCAAGCGCAAATACGAGGGGTTGGAGCCTTTGAAGGCTGCTGAGTTCCTGAAACTGATGCGCGAGAAGCGCGATTTGGTGGGCTTGGACTCAAAACTCTCACACCGTAGTGTCAACGAGGGATTCTCAGGTGGCGAGAAGAAACGCAACGAAATCTTCCAAATGGCCATGCTTGAGCCAAAGTTGAGCATTCTTGATGAGACCGATTCAGGGCTCGACGTGGACGCCATGCGCATCGTGGCTGACGGTGTGAATAAGATGCACAATGAAACGACGTCCGCAATCGTCATCACCCATTACGAGCGTCTGCTGGATATGATCAAGCCGAACGTCGTTCACGTTCTCTATCAAGGTCGAATCGTCAAGTCAGGCGGCCATGATCTTGCCAAAGAAATTGAGAAACGCGGTTACGACTGGATCAAGGAAGAGGTAGATGGCAAATAATCAGTAGGGAGTTTGACCGTTAATGGTTGGCAACTTACTGAAAGAATCAGCACCCTTGGCCACCAACTCTCAATTCCCAACTTTCAATTCAGTAAACAATGCAAAGCGAAAAACAATATATAGACTTATATGAGGAAAACCGACAGGTGATAATGCGTCATTCTGCCGATGCTTTGAATACGGTGCGCGATAAGGCTTTCGAGGATTTCAAGGCACAGGGATTCCCCACAAGGAAAGCGGAACGCTATAAATACACTGACATTCCTAAACTTTTTGAACCCGATTACGGACTCAATCTGCGCAGGCTCGACTTTCCGGTAAGTCCGTACAACACGTTCAAATGTGACGTTCCCAACCTGAGCACTTCCTTATACTTTGTTGTTAACGACCAGTTCTATACCAAGCAGTTGCCCAAGGCACAGCTTGGCAATGGAATCATTGTCGATAGCCTGAGCAACGCTGCCCGGAATCATCCGGAAATCATAGCGAAACACTATGCCAAGATTGCCGACACGGAGAAGGATGCGCTCACGGCCTTCAACACAATGCTGGCCCAAGACGGCGTGTTCATCTATGTTCCCAAGAACGTCAAGGCCGACCGCACTATCCAAGTGGTCAATATTCTGCGTTCCGATGTCAATCTGATGGTCAACCGTCGTGTGCTCATCATACTTGAGGAGGGTGCCGAGGCAACGATGCTTTTCTGTGACGACACTGCCAACGACCTTGATTTTCTCACCACACAGGTTATAGAGGCTTATGTTGGCGACAATGCCAGTCTCGAATTGAACTGTCTGGAGGAGACCCACACCAAGAATGTGCGTATTTCCAACGTTTATATCGAGCAGCAGCGAAACAGCCGTGTCAACCATAATGTCATCACATTGCACAACGGTATTACGCGCAACAAACTCGATCTCGTGTTCAAGGGTGAAGGCAGCGAGTGCTTTTGCAACGGTTGTGTAATTGCAGACAAGCACCAGCACGTTGACAACAATACGGTTATCGACCACGCAGTAGGGCATTGCACGAGCAACCAACTATATAAATATGTTCTCGACGATCATGCTGTAGGTGCTTTTGCCGGACTGATTCACGTCGAAAAGAATGCGCAGAAAACCCTCTCTCATGAGGTAAACCAAAATCTGTGTGCGGCAAAGACAGCTCATATTTATACCCAACCCATGTTGGAAATCTATGCCGACGATGTGCAGTGCAGCCACGGCTCAACGGTGGGTCAACTCAACGATGCGGCTCTGTTCTATATGGAGCAGCGCGGAATCGATAAGCGTGAGGCAAAGCTCCTTCTTGAGTTTGCTTTCGTCAACGAGGTGATTGACAAGATGGAACTCATCCCGTTGCGCGACCGCCTCCACCATCTTGTCGAGAAACGCTTCCGTGGAGAACTTGACAAATGTGAGTGCTGTCAACTGTGCAGATAGTTTCCTAATACTGGTCTCCCTCAATCTGGTGATTGAATAGGGAGACTTCCCATTTCTTATAAATATGTACGATATAAATTCCATCCGCAAGGATTTCCCGATTCTCTCACGCACCGTCTACGATAAGCCTTTGGTTTATCTCGACAATGCCGCCACCACCCAGAAGCCTCTCTGTGTGCTCGATGCCATGAGAGATGAATATCTGAATGTCAATGCCAATGTGCATCGTGGCATTCATTGGATGTCGCAACAGGCCACCGACCTCCATGAGGCAGCCCGCGAAACAGTGCGTAAGTTTATCAATGCCCGCTCCACAGCTGAAGTTGTGTTCACGCGCGGCACGACAGAAAGTTTGAATCTCGTTGCATCAAGCTTCGTCGAAGGATTCATGAAACCTGGCGACGAAGTGTTGGTGTCGAATGTCGAGCACCATTCCAACATCGTCCCATGGCAGATATTGGCCCATCGCAGAGGCATCGTGCTGAAAGTCATCCCCGTCTCCGATGAGGGAGTACTGGACATGGAGGCCTACAGTCGGCTGCTGACCGACAAAACCAAACTTGTCAGCGTAGCCCATGTGAGCAATGTTCTCGGAACCATCAACCCCGTCAGGGAAATCATCAAGCAGGCCCATGAACGTGGAATACCTGTAATGCTGGACGGAGCGCAGAGCGTGCCGCATTTCAAGGTGGATGTTCAGGATTTGGATTGTGAGTTTATGGCATTCAGCGGACATAAGGTTTACGGTCCAACTGGCATTGGCATTCTCTATGGCAAGGAAGAATGGCTCGACAAGCTGCCACCGTATCAGGGTGGGGGCGAGATGATAGAGACCGTCAGCTTCAGCGGCACGACTTTCGAGCGCCCGCCGTTGAAATTCGAGGCTGGTACACCCGATTATGTGGCAACCCACGGATTGGGCACGGCCATCGACTATGTTACCAAACTCGGTATCGAAAACATACAGCGTCACGAACAGGAACTCACACGCTATGCCATCCGACAGATGCGTGCCATTCCAGACATCCGTTTCTTCGGCATCTCCAATTCGGCAGACGCACCAGAGACGGAAGACCACGATGCGGTGGTAAGTTTCTTGGTAGGCGATATCCATCCCATGGACCTCGGAACATTGCTCGACCAACTTGGTATTGCCGTGCGGACGGGCCATCATTGTGCGCAACCGCTGATGGAACGATTCGGCATTCCAGGCACAGTAAGAGCCTCGTTTGCACTTTACAATACAAAGGAGGAAATCGACAAACTTGTTGCTGGTATCCAGCGAGTGGTGAAGATGTTTTGAAACCTGTCTGTCAGACACCTGTTTTCTTGCACCTATACACGCTGACGGCAAACCACGCAGCAAAAATGGCCTTAGCCAGCATGACATCCGTGCTTGTGAAGAGCGCCAGCACGAAAGCCAGCTGTGCTTGGGTGATGGAGGAGGCCTGTCGGTAGCTCACTTCTTTCTCCAGCACAGTGCTGTAGTAGCGTCGTAGCCATTCAGCGGGGGCTTTTGTCCAGTTGCTGACTAATTTGATACCTGAAGCCCAGTTGGAAGCCTCTGCTCTCATGCGATTGTCTGTTGCCAAAAGCGTCATTTCCTTTTTCATATCCTATAGTTTTGATTGTTTCTTGACTCTGGGGACAAAAGTAGAATGTAATAATGCACAATAAGTTCACTCGTGTAAATTTATTTGTTATATAAGATTAATTTTTTGGCAATTCATCCTTAAATAATGAATATATGTTAAAAAGCTGTCATTATAAAAATCAGGTAGAAGCAGGTTGCGACGAGGCAGGACGTGGGTGTCTTGCTGGCAGCGTCTATGCGGCAGCTGTTATTTTTCCACCCGATTACACCAATGACATGCTCAACGATTCAAAGCAGTTGTCGCCCAAAAAGCGTTATGCCTTGCGGACGGTCATCGAGCGCGACGCACTTGCATGGGCAGTTGGGGTGGTGACTCCAGAGGAAATCGACAAGATCAATATTCTCAATGCGAGCATTCTTGCCATGCACAGGGCGCTCGACCAGTTGACACTCCGTCCGGAGGCGGTCATCGTTGATGGAAACCGATTCAAGCCCTACCATGAATTGCCTTACACGACGGTTGTCAAGGGCGATGGGAAATACCTGTCAATAGCTGCTGCCTCCATTCTCGCCAAGACCTATCGAGACGATTACATGGACGCTTTGGCACAAGAATATCCCCAATACGATTGGCTATCCAACAAGGGATACCCGACACAAAAGCATCGGACGGCCATCAAGACTCATGGCATCACGCCCTATCATCGGCGTTCGTTCACCCTTCTCCCTCCCGAAGAGCTCACCTTCGATTTCTGAGCATCAACACAAATATGAATCTTGACAACACCGACCCACCACAATCAAACATGCGCTTCGACAAACTTAAATCTCAATTGGAACTCATTCTCCTGCTGTCTAATCCGCGGGGCTACACGGTTGCAGAACTGTGCGACAAGCTGAATGTCTCAAGGCGAAACCTTTACTACCTGCTCGATTTCCTAAAGCATGCGGGCATGATTCTTTTCAAACAGGACAATTATTACCACATCGACCCCCGCTCGCCGTTTTTCAGTCAGTTGCAGACGAATCTACAGTTCTCCGATACGGAGATGCGCACCATCTACAGTCTGTTGCTCATGGCAGGAAACACAAATGAGACAGTCAACCAGCTTCGAAACAAGATAGACCATGCCTACAATTTCTCGCTTCAAATGGATAGTCCGTCGCGGCGACACCTTAATAATATAGTAAAAACCATCAGCCGGGCCATCGCAACCAAACGAATGGTGCGCTTCATCGGCTATTCGAGCCCTCACAGTCAGACCGTGAGAGATCGAATCGTGGAACCCTTCTACCTGATGAACAACCATCAGGACGTGCGGTGTCATGAAATTGAGTCAGGTATGAACAAGACCTACCGCATCAATCGCATGGACCGCATCGAAGTTTTGGACACCCCTTGGATTCATGAGGACAAGCATAGGCAGATATTCACCGACATATTCATGTTCAGTGGCGAGGAACGCTACAGGGTCAGACTGCTGATGGGGCAGTTGGCACACAATCTTTTCATTGAGGAGTACCCACAGGGGGCAAAGAATATAGTAGTGGCCGACGACACCCATTGGGAACTCGATATAGAGATTTGCGACAATCGCGGACTGGGACGTTTTGTTCTCGGACTTTTCACCGATATTGAAATCGTCGAGGGCGATTCGTTCAGACAGTACATCCATCAGCAACTGGAACTGATGACGCAGCACATGAGGCCCGATTCGGCTGGAGAGTGAAGCCGATGGATGGCCGATGCTACGACATCGGCGGCTTTCGCACGACCGCTATGATGACGAAAAATCTTTACAACAGTCACAAAATCTTGGCGATATTTGTAAAATAAACAATGGTCGGTTTCATTTGGCTGAATTTTAGACAACTTACTAAATAATTGATAAACATACTGTTGCGGATAAGATGCTGGTTTTGTGCTCAGCCAAAAATAGATATCCGACCGCCTTTTCGCTCGTAAAAGCTCATCTTCGGTCATACCATAGCTGCCCATTGGTGCGGTGAAAGGTCAGACATCGCATTGCGAAAGCTCACCTATTGCAACGGAAATCTCTTTTTGGGGGCAGAAAAGAGGCCCTATCCCGTATTCCCATGCCCCATTATTGACGTTTTGTTGCTGGAACTGCCAAGTCTCAAATGTTAAAATCCCGGTGTTTTTTTGACAAAAAATATCATTCCAGCCGCCAGTAATCATGTTGGGGACGACCAACATCCACACTATATATAATAAGGTGTAAGTACACCTAAGAAAAACAATGCCTTTCAGTCAGTTCGTGACATCTTGCTTTTCAGTGTATATGTAAGTCGTCAACATGGATTGCAAAGCTGCAACCCAGTATCGTTTTTTAGCTCAATTTCAGCGGTATCAAACTAAAGTCGTAGGGTGCTGAAAATGGAATACTTAATAATGATGTCATGTCAATGCAGCCAATCGATAATGAGCCTCGTTTTGTTAATGTGTGTGAAAATACAGGCTGTTTCATTAATTTTATTTGTTTTGTTAATATTGATACATTATCTTTGCATTTATGTTAAAGTATGAAAGCATCTTTCAACCTTTGATAAGACTATGAGAAATAGCATTAAACCTACCTTTATTAAGTAAAAAAATTAAGGACAAATATATAATTAATTTTAAAAAGAGAGAGATTTTATGGAAAAAAGACTAACAATGTTTCTCGCCTGCTTATTCCTGAGCTTAGGAATGGCAATGGCTCAAACACAGATTAGCGGTACTGTAGTTTCTTCCGAGGACGGCTTACCGATAATCGGTGCATCTGTTATGGTAGATGGAACAAAAAACGGAACAGCGACCGACATGGATGGTAAGTTCACCTTGTCAGCTCCTGCAGGTTCTAAGATTACCGTTTCTTACATCGGTATGAAACCTAAGACGCTGAATGCTTCCGCACACATGAAAATTGTTCTTGACCCAGATCATACAACGATTGAAGAAGTAGTGGTTACGGGTTATGGTTCTGCCAAGAAGTTGGGTTCAGTCGTTGGTGCGGTAGCAACGGTAAGTAATGAAAAACTTCAAAAATCCGTTACACCTAACTTTACCGATGCTTTGTCCGGACAAGTTTCAGGACTTTCTGTCTTGTCGGCTACTGGAGAACCTTCTGCATCTGCAACGATTCGTCTTCGTGGTGTGAACTCAATCAATTCAAGTAACACTCCGTTGTTCATTCTTGACGGTGCACCTATTTCTTCATCAATGTTCAATACATTGAACCCTTCGGATATTGCAAATATCACAGTCTTGAAAGATGCTTCTTCAACTGCTATTTACGGTTCGCGTGCTGCCAATGGCGTTATCGTGATTACCAGCCGCAGAGGAAAGTATGACGAAAAAGCTAACTTGACGCTTCGCGCACAATACGGTATTTCAAGCCCGATTGCTGATAAAATTGAGATGATGAATTCTCAGCAATACGTTGAGTTCCGCGACAAGATAGGACAGCCGGTTTCTGATGAAATTAAGAACTTGGTTAATAAATATGGATTCAACACCAATTGGCGCGACCAAATTTTTAACAACAGCGCACCTACATATACTTTGGATGCTACAATGACCGGTGGTGGTAAGACTTTCTCTTATTACTTGTCATTCAATCATCATAGTCAAGATGGTATTGTAGCTCAATCAGGCATGCGCCGTGAGTCATTAAGAGCAAACATTGATGCTCGATTGAATGATTGGTTCAAGGTAGGCTTCCAGTCAAACTTTGGTATTAACCATTGGGAGTCTAACGCAGAAGCCGGTTCAGATGGTATTTATGGTACGAACCCAATGGTGTTCTCACGTCAGGCATTTCCTTTTGACGTGCCAAACTATTATCATTTCGACACCGATGGCAAATTGGTATGGGACGGACCTGCTGATGTCTTGAAATATGGCGACAACTTGACTCCCGACTTCGTAAACAGATATCGTAGCACTAAGCGTATGCGCGTAACTGCTAACTTCAATATCTACGAACAACTCACTCCTATAAAGGGTTTAACCTTGCGTGCGCAACAGGCTTTGGATGCTTACGACTATACATTGTCTAACCAATGGCAACCTTACGATGCTTTCACAACACCGATGGGAAGTCCGGTCGATAAGCAGGAAGGTTCTTCACAGGAAAGCTTCTCTCGTTACTATTCATTTACTTTGTCTCATACGGCAGAATACAAACACAACTTCGGCTTGCACGGACTTACTGTTTTGCTTGGTGAAGAAACAATCTTGTCAAAGAGCAAAGGCTTTGGAGTTTTCACGAAAGGTCAAACAGACCCACGTCAGCTCCGCCTCACCGATGCAACGAGTGTTAAACCAAGTAATCTTAGAGATTCTCGTGCTGAAGAAGTTTTCAACTCTTTGTTTGGAACTCTTGATTACAATTATGCAGAGAAATATTATCTTAACTTCTCTTACCGTGCTGATGGTAGCTCTCGCTTCGCTCCCGATACACGCTGGGGTAATTTCTACTCTTTAGGTGCAATGTGGAATGCCAAGAAAGAAAGTTTCTTGAATAAAGTAAGCTGGCTTGACGCATTGGAACTCCGTATCAGTTATGGTACTACGGGTAATGCTTCCGGTGCCGGAAGTTACGATTACTTCGGTCTTTTGGGAACAGGAGCATTGTATAACGGTCAGTCCTCTTTAGGTATTTCAACTCCAAGCAACTATGCTCTGACATGGGAAAAAGTTGCCGAACTTAATGGTGGCTTCTCTGCAAGAGTATTCAATCGCCTTTCTTTGGGCTTCGATGTCTATCATAAGAAGACTTCCGACATGCTGATGAGCATTCCTTATTCTTATACAACAGGATTTGGTGATGGACCCGGTAATATCGGTTCAATGAAAAATACCGGATTTGATTTTGACTTCACCCTTGACCTCATGAAGACTAAGGATATTCTTTGGACATTCAAAGCTAATGTGAACTACAATAAGAATGAGATTACTGAACTTTTTGCCGGTCGTGATTCTTATGTAATCAATGGAACAGGTGTAAAACTTCAAGTTGGTAAGCCTTATGGTGAGTTCTTCTATGTTAGAAATGCAGGCGTAGATCCAGCTGACGGTCATCCGATGTGGCTTGACGCAAATGGTAATTTAACTAAAGAATTTAATGAAGTTGAAGATGCCGTATTCACAGGAAAACAGCGTTATGCTCCTTGGAGTGGAGGTTTTGGAACTTCTTTCCAATACAAAAACCTTTCAATTTCAGCAGACTTTGCTTGGCAGGCTGATAAGTATATGATTAATAACGATAACTTCTTTATTAAGAATGTACGCTTTGCCAATCGTTGGAACCAATCTACCGATATGTTGAACGTATGGACGAAACCTGGACAGATTACCGATATCCCTGCAACGGGTTACGGATCTGAATTTGATACACGTCTGTTGGAAAACGCTTCTTTCCTTCGTTTGAAGAATCTGACAATCCAATACGTATTGCCACAGAAGTGGATTAACGGAACTCGTATCTTGAAATCAGCTAAGATCTTTGGTATAGCTCGTAACCTCTTTACGATTACTCAGTTCTCTGGATATGATCCAGAACCTGATATCAACCTTGTGAGATTTAACTACCCGAATACACGTCAGTTTGTATTGGGTGTAGAAGCTACTTTCTAATAAATTAAAATGAAGATTACAACAATGAAGAAAAAAATATTATTTTCTATAATGCTCCTTTGTGCAGGTATGTTTACATCCTGCTCAATGGACAAGGAGCCCTACGGCGCTTTGAATGAAAAGACTGCAATTCAGAGTATGCAGGATATCGGTCGATTGCGATTAGGTATCTACACGGCTTTGAGAGGTTTGACAAGTGGAGGCTGGATTTATTATCAGGATCTTCAGATGGATGAGTTCCATGGCTTGATTAGCAATGGAAATAGAAACGGACAAGTTTCTGCCGGACAGATTTTGGCTTCAAACGACGATATTGAAGGCTTCTTCGCGTCATCCTATTCAGAAATAGGAAATGCTAACTACATTATGCAAAAGGTAGAAGATGTTTCTAAAATTGAAGGACTTACAGAAGCTGATAAGGTTACTTTGAAAAAGTACGACTCAGAGGCTCATTTCCTTCGTGCATATTGCTATTTCTTCCTTGCAGAGCACTTCTGTCAGCCTTATGCAGAGAATAGCAAAGCGTTAGGTTTACCTATTGTGACAAAGTTCAACCCCACGGGTGATGTTGCATCTTATCCGGCTCGTAGCTCAATGGATGAAACCTATAAATTGATAGAAGAAGATTTGAAGATCGCTTACGATGGTCTTAAAGCCTATGAACAGGTGAACGCTGATCAGGTTAAACCGATGGCAGTAGAACTCTCCAGCTACGCAGTAGCAGCTCTTCAGGCTCGTGTTGCTCTTTACAAAGGCGATTATCCAACGGCTTTAGCTAAATCTAAAGAGATTATTTCTTCTGGGAAATATAAGTTGACAAAACCGGAAAATGTGAAATCGCTTTGGACTGAAGATAACTCTACGGAGATAATATTCCGTCCATTCAGAAGTAAAGATGAGTTAGGTTCATCAACTGCTGTTCCATATATCAGTGGTGATAATAAATCCAGTGCGGATTACATTCCAACTTACGAGGTTTTGGCTCGTTATGGAGAAGGCGATGTTCGCTTCGCAGCTTATTTCGAGCAATGGAAATTGGATATTGAAGGTGCTAAATACGACGCATTTGTCTTGAATAAGTATCCGGGTAACAAGAACCTTTGGACAACAACAAAAAATAATTATGTGAATATGTCTAAGCCTTTCCGTTTAGGTGAAATATTCTTGATTGCAGCGGAAGCTGCAGCCAAAACAGGTAACGAAGCAGAAGCCAACCATTATCTGAATTCAATTCGTTATTCAAGAATCAAAAATTACGACTTGACATCAAGTGTTGGAGAAACATTGCTCAATTATATTTATGAGGAGCGTGCAAAAGAGTTATTTGGTGAGGGCTTTAGATTCTACGATTTGAAACGCTTGCACAGAGGATTTAAGCGTTATGCTTCACACGAGGAAAATTCTAAGTTGGATGGTGTCGTAGTTAATAATACGAAGTCAGTTACTTACGCAATTGACGATTATCGCTATACATGGCCTATCCCGAAAGCAGAGTTGGATGCTAATCCACAGTTAAGAAGTCAGCAGAATCCTGGCTATTAAATAAAGTTTTTATTCCAAATAGAGTAATAAAATATGAAATATCTGAAATTATTTTTATTAGTCGCTCTGGTAGGCTGTTTTGCAGCCTGCTCAGATGACGAAGAATCAGTTAACACATCTGATGTTACAGTCGGTTTTGAGAAGTCCGAACTGATTGTAAAAGAGAATATGGGTACAGTAAAAGTGCCTATAGCAATTACAGGAAGAATCAATGGTCGTGTTTCTGTGGAAATTGCAACAGCTGAATCCAAACAGAATCCGGCTAAAGAAGGCGAGCATTATCGTATAGTTGATAAGACCCTGACTATGTTGGCTGCCAATGATACAACAGCACAGGCAAAACTAAATATTGAGTTGGAATTGTTAGATGACGAAGTTATCAATGACGATCGTGAATTTGACATGACCATCACCTCAATACAGGGTGGCACGCTTTCAACCAAAACCCTTCATGTAATTATTCGCGACAATGATGCTTCTTTCTATGAGAAGTTCTTTGGTAAATGGATACTCAAAGGAATGGAACAGACAGCTAATACGCCAAAAGGACAATATGTACCATTTGAAAGAGAAGTTACAATCTCCGGACCGGCTGATGAATCTGATCCAGAATATAATAAGTACTTGACAGTTTCTGCTCCGGCTTTCTTAAATCTTGGTGCTGATTTGAACTTCACTTGGAAATATGCTTACACCTTTGATAAGAGTAAGAAAACCGGAACGTTGTCTCTTGTTCAAGGTAAAGAGGTTTCTAATTTCAATAACAAGTATTCTTGGGTGTTCTTATGTCAGAATGACTTCACCGACGTTTGGAAACTCAGTTCTGATAATAAACTACCCAATACGATTACATTGGATGGAAGTCAAGTGATTTATCTCTACGGAGGTGAAATTTCAGCTAACGATCCCGGTGCATGGGCTTTATATAAGTTTGAGTCTCTGACAAGGGTTGTCGGTAAGAAATAATTTTATCTTTCTAAGATTTAGGGAGAACATTTGCTTGTTCTCCCTAATTTAGATTATAAACATTGCTAAACTAACGTTTTATGAAATATTTATTTTCTTTTTTGTTCGCTCTGCTATTTTCTGTATCTTCTTTTGCCGAACCCGCATGGCCTGGGCTTTGGCGTACAGTGAAACTTCAGAACGGAAAGCTCATAAAGGTTGAGCTGAAAGGCGATGAGCACATGCATTATTGGCAGTCTGAAGACGGAACAAAATATGTTTTGAATTCCAACAACATTGCTGAAAAGGCAGACATGGACCTACTGATTGCCAATGCAAGACGTAGTTTGTCTCTTGCAGGTACAAGAGTATCTCCTTTCGATGAAGCCACCTGTCGTCGTACCCGCTCTCTTAAGTCTGCACGTAAAGCCGGTAGATTTGAGGGTAAAAAGAAAGGCCTGATTATATTGGCTCAGTTCTCAGATAAATCATTCTCATTATCTAATCCTCAGGAATATTATAATCGTATGGCAAATGAGCCTGGTTTTAGCGATGGTGGATCCTATGGTAGTGTTCATGATTATTTCCATGATCAAAGTGACGGTAAATTTAACTTGGAATATGATGTTGTAGGTCCGGTTACCTTAGGTTCTTATGCTACTTACGGTGGTAATGATGCAAATGGACATGATGCCAACCCTGCTCTAATGATTCAGTTAGCTTGTCAAAAGGCAAATGAGTCGTTTCCAGGCAAGTTGCATTGGGCTGATTATGATTGGGATGGTGATGGCAAAGTAGAACAGGTTTTTGTTATTTATGCAGGTCGTGGCGAAGCCAGTGGTGGAGATCCTGATACAGTTTGGCCTCACAAAAGTACCCTTAAACGTCAAGGCTCAAATGACATGACCTTGCATTTTGATGGTAAAGAAGTTGCTGTCTATGCTTGTTCCAACGAGATGTTGACCGAAACAACCTTGGCAGGTATAGGAACAATTTGTCATGAATTCTCTCATTGTTTAGGTTTCCCCGACTTATATGATATAGATTACGAAGATAATGGTAGAAATCCCGGTGCAGGAGGTTGGGATTTGATGGATAATGGAAATCATAATAAGAACGGATTCTGCCCTGCTGGTTATTCAAGTTATGAAAAGATCACTGCTGGTTGGTTAGAACCAATAGAGTTGTCAGCTACGCAGAAGATAGAGAACTTAAAGCCTTTGTCACAAAAAGGGGAAGCTTATGTGGTGTTAAACAAGGCACACGATTTAGAGTTCTTCTTATTGGAGAACCGCCAACCAATTAAATGGGATTCCGGTCTGCCCGGGCGTGGACTACTCATTTGGCACATGGATTTTGATGCTGATATTTGGGCAAATAACAAGCCCAATACCACAGGCCCATATTGGACCAACTCAGGAACCAAGAATAATGATCACCAACGTTTGGTACCCATTCCGGCCGGTGGCAGTATATCTAACTATCGGACAATGGCCTTTCCTCAGGGTTCTGCAAATAGTTTAACGAATAATACTAATTATCCTGGTCAGGATCTCTACAATCCAAATTCCGATGGTACGCATAAAATGAATGTGTTGATACAAAATATCACCCAGAACGATGATCAGACAGTATCTTTCTCCTTTGGTTTGTACGAGTCCGGATCGGTAGGTAACAATGTGGCATTCTACGAGTCTTTTAACAAATGCTCCGGAAAGGGTGGTAACGATGGTGCTTGGAATGGTTTGATAAATCAGATGGGAACAACGGCACATTTCCATCCTGATGTTGAAGGCTGGTCAAGTACTAAGACTGGTGGAGCCTCTCAGTGTGGCTTGTTTGCATCCGAAGTTACAAGTCCTGAAATAGACTTGTCCGGCGATTATGATTTTTCATTTGTTAGTGGTCCTTTTGGCAACCAGGATGCAACGCTTTCGATAGAAATATTGGGCAATGCTTCTGTCAATCCAACATCATTCAATATTGCTGCAAATAAGTTCAACGAGTGTAAAGCAAAGGTAAAGGCTTCGGGGAAATTTAAGATTAAGTTCAAGTCTTCTTCATCTTATCTTTTCCTTGATGAAGTGAAAATTGCCAAAAAAGTTGATGACGGAATTAAGGCAATTAACGATGCGAATGTAGGTCGCCAATCTTACAATAATCGCATCTATTCATTGAATGGTGTCTTTATGGGCACAGACATCACGAAACTTCCTCATGGCGTTTATATCGTTAATGGAAAGAAATTCGTGAAGTAAGAACAAGCGGTCTGATGACATCATGAATAAGATTTAGGACAAACCTTTGAGAACCTACGATGAAAACGCATGTGTAAAAATATTTTTTATCCATGTATTTTCTCTCTCGAATGTAGAGGCCGGCTAGTGATAGTCGGCCTCATGTCTTTTCTATCAAGTGGTTTCGATAGGGATAATGGGTCTTTTTATTTCACCATTATCTTTCTTGTGCTTCCCTTATTCGTGCGCACGATGTTGATTCCGCGCTGCATTTGGTCAATCCGTCTGCCCGATGTGTTGTAGATGGCCTCGATCACGATGTCGTCTTTTGCCTTAGTAGCCTCGATACCAGCTGACTTGTCAGGCTTGATGGAAACATATCTCTTCATAACGATGTCACCGTTGTAGCAGACAGCGTGATAGTCACTATTAAATTCAGCATTCAACGGGCTTTTAATTTGGCAACCCGTAAGTGTGAAAGCACTGAGCGATGATATAGAACCGTAGTTACCGTATGCATAAACCGTGGCATGCTCGATAGCAATTTTTTCATTCTTGTTACCCATAACACCTGTCAGCCCCCAAAGTCCCTTGGCGTCAACCGTGCATTTACTGATGGTTAGCTGACTGTCGTAACCTGTGAATATCGCACTCTGTTGGGAAGTTTCGACCTTTACGGAGTCGCCTGTGATTGTCATCCCTCCATTCATGTCGTTGTAGATGCCAGAGGCATAGTAGGTCTTGATAAGGTTGTTTCCCATGAATTTGATTGTCAGTCCGTTGATTCCGCTTCTGATTCCTTTGATATCATTCTCTGCCTCGATGGAAACGTTGGTGAGGGTGAGTGTCATTGAGGATGCATCGAAAGCCACGCTCCCGCTTTTCAGCCATGCTCCAGTGATGTTGGCTGCGTTATCAGTCGTCACTTGGGTACCCCCGACATAAAGTTCATACCTTGTTTGCGCCTTCATGCTCGTTGGCAGCAGCAGTAATGCTACCATAGAGAGACACGACAAAATTCTGTTTGTAGTAATTTTCTTTTTCATATGCATTTGTTTATTAAGTGAAGAAATTGTTACGTAGGTCTTCAGAATTAGAAAGTATCTACCCGTTTCTTTTGTTTCGGCTTTGATTTAGCCACTCTCTTCATTGGTTTTTCATGTCGTTTTACAGTCTTTCATCTGTCGCTTATCCTGTTTTGTTTCCGTTTTCGACGGCAAGCAACAGGATAACAAATGTAAACACGTTGGCAATCAATTTTGAACACCTATTTTATGTTCTACCTTGCAAATATAAGGTATTGTCCTCAAATGAGCAAATATTTATCAATAATAACTTTATCTGTCTGTCTCTAATTTTCGTACGCCATAAACAGCCTTTTGGTTATATTTCTGCTACTCTTGGTTTGATTCTTGCAAACTTAGCTATTGTTACGTGCAAGTTCCAAAACGAAGTGCAATAAAAGAGTAGCCCTCGCCGAGAGATGCAGACGTTCTCGAAGCGTAGCGAGAGGTTGTCTGCATCTCTCGGCGAGGAAAAAAACAACCAGCAATACAAATAAAAAAAGGGAGACCGCTGTCTCCCAAAGATTAACTAACTTTGTATTGCAAATGTATCATCAATTAATCTCGGAGCAAAGGTCGCAAATTTTCGCCTTACTTCAAAAGAAAACAGGGAGAAAAGAGATTGCCGCAATCGTCGGCATCAGTCAGTCAACACTATCACGTGAAATCAAACGCAACAGCACGCCATCGGGAAAGTAT
>NZ_AUME01000012.1 GCF_000430525.1 Prevotella corporis DSM 18810 = JCM 8529
CGGACTGTGCCACTCACTGCGCATAATCTTCGCCAAGAACACCATCAAGGATGCAGCCAGGCTCTCCATGGCACGGTGGTACAATAAAGTTGAAGAGGCAGACTTCCATTCATTCAATGTGATTGCTGCCACATTCTACGAGCATTATGATGAGATATTGAACTTCTATAACAACAGATCTTCGAATGCCATGGCAGAATCGTTCAATGCCAAAATTAAACTTTTCCGAGCCAATCTAAGAGGAGTGGCAGACAAGAAGTTCTTTTTATTCAGAATTGCAAAACTATATGCCTATCCCCATTGATTTTCTACTGAGCCATTAATATTCCAATTATGGCAAACGTTTACGTAGTTAAAGGACTTGCTGTTAAGTTGGGTATTCAGCCTGGTTTCAAGGTGAATAGCGAAATAAAGGCAGATGTAAAAACACCCGTTGGTGATGGTGCAAAATCTCGTGAAATTGAAGCAAAGTCGTTCGATTTTTCTCTTCCTGTAGGTATTTCTTACGAGTATGCAAATTTCCAGCTTGACGCAAGATATAACTTTGGCTTGACAAAGGTTTTTGATAATGGCGATTCTAAGAACAGCGTATTCCAGATTACTTTGGGTTATAAATTTGACCTGTAATAACAAGCATTCAATAAATAATTTAATGGGAACTTCCTCTTTGGCAGTTCCCATTTTTATTTAGTAATGAGCACGTAAATTATTTTTCAAAAAAATGTGGAAAGCTTTGGCTTTTCCGTAAAAAAACCTTACCTTTGCATTCGCAAAATCGAAATGAGCACCCTTAGCTCAGTTGGTAGAGCAACTGACTCTTAATCAGTGGGTCTAGGGTTCGAATCCCTAAGGGTGTACAAAAGTAATGAGGATATATCGAATTGATATATCCTCTTATTTTTTTAATCTATACTTCTTCTAAGCTTTGCTTTGTATATCATATGCCACCACCTGGACAAAGGTCTCCCCCAAATGGTTTCTGCTGGAAATTCAAAAGCAAAATGTAAATTTCTATATATCTCAACAAAGTATTGCTCATACACAGACTTGCCACTAAACGAGAAGCGTTTGTCATGAAAACCGAAATTGCCACTGAGGATAATTTCTTTTTCAAGTAACTTTCCTATCTTCTTATTTGGTTCCATGAGTAGATATTTATCCTCGAGTCCCAAATCTTCTTTCATGATATACATGACAGCAGATGCGAACTTAAACATATTAAAGCGTTTCAGATTGGCTATTGTCTCAGCTTTCTCATCGGTAGTGGTTCCTTGTTTTAGAAGATAGTAATAGTCTATCATTTGTCTCAGACCGATTCCTTCAAAGAAAAAATGATGCATGAGATGTGACATCTGGAATATCCTGTCAAAGTCTGGTGTTAGCGTATTGATAATGCCAATTTTTTCAGGAAGTTGCTTTTTGTTTTGAAACTGTTCTTTTTTATGCAGGTTAAAATACTTCCTCATTCTGTACTCATAGAAAAGGTTTCCCATGAATGATGGAAAGAAATGTAGCTCCACAGGAGTTTTAGAGTATCTTACTTGGATATGATGGTATCCTATTTCAGACTTTGCGTCTAATCGTCTTGCTATTTTTATGATTTCATCGGCAGCCGCATCTACCCACAAGTCAATATCCCCAGGGGTTCTCATAAATGGATCTGGATACATCAAAGCATTTGCTTGACCTTTCATCACACAGGTGTCTAAATCAAATTTTTCCTTAAAATCCTTTGTAATCTTTACAGCATCTTTATAAACTTGTCTATTTACCCTTTCTATATTGATATAATAATGGTAAAACATCATTATATATTTTGCATCGGGTTTAAATTGACTTTTCTCAAGTTTCTTTATTCCTTGGAATAGTATGCCCATGATGGTTTGTTCTCTACCAAATTGATACAAACCATCCCAATCCATTTTCATTATTGACTCCGGTTCTTTATAATTGTCGTTTAGACAGAACCTTACAAATTCAAAATAGTCATTGACTTTCTCGTTATATTCCATCTATAATTATAAAATATTATCTTTAATGGAATTAATAATAAATTGTACATCATCATCAGAAACCATCGGACCAGAGGGTAAACATAATCCAATTTTAAAAAGTTCCTCACTTACTCCATTTACATAGGCGGGACTATTTTTATATACCGGCTGTAAATGCATCGGCTTCCATAATGGACGACTTTCGATATTTACTTTGTCTAATGCATTACGCATAGCCTCTACGTTAGCATTCGGTTCGCATGAAGTATGTGCTTCACCTGTCGCGTGCACGACACCAGCAGCGCCTCCGACGGCATCTTTCACTGCTGTTGCATAGGCTTTTTCCATTCCCTTGACTTTCAGTGACGGGTCTAAGGTGATTGTATTCAACCAGAAATTAGAATCAAACTCCTTGCCTGGATTCTTATGGAAAGTTATACCATCAAAATTTTTGAAAGCTTCTTCATATATCTTTGCAACATGTTTGTGATGGGCTATATGTTCGTCCAGAACAGTCATTTGTCCTCGTCCTATGCCCGCACAAATATTGCTGAGGCGATAGTTATAACCAATTTCCTCATGTTGATAATAAGGGAATGCCTCTCGGGCTTGTGTTGCAAAAAACATGATTCGATTCTTTGTTTCCTCATCAGGACAAATCAGGGCACCACCGCCACTGGTCGTAATCATCTTATTCCCGTTAAAACTTAGCACGCCGTATTTCCCAAAAGTTCCAACTACTTGACCATTATAGCGCGAGCCAAGTCCTTCTGCTGCATCTTCAATTACTGGTATATCATATTTCTCAGCAATCCCCATGATTTCCTTAATCTTTGCAGGCATTCCATAGAGATAAACCACAATGATAGCCTTGGGTTTCTTACCAGTCTTCTCTATTCTGTCTTTGATTGCCGACTCCAAGAGGATTGGGTCCATATTCCAGCTATCTCGCTCTGAATCTACAAATACTGGTGTTGCACCAAGATAAGTTACAGGGTGTGAACTGGCACAGAATGTGAAGCTCTGACAAATCACCTCGTCACCCGCCTTAACACCTAAGGCTATCAATGAGAGATGAATAGCTGAGGTTCCTGAAGCCAAAGCTACTACTTGTTTATCCTCCAAGCTTTTATATCCTTTCAGCCAAAGTTTGTCAGGGTTATTTTCATGTGGCTCAATCCTTTGATGATAGCACTCATCAAAGATTGTTCTCTGCTTATCCTGTTTTTTTTCTATAGGAGCGTTTGACGATGCGATGAATCTTTTTAATTCGTCTTCAAATGCATTTACATTCGGTCCCAATGGTACAACCCAATTGGTGTCAAAAGCTTCCTGTATATACTTCATCTCATTGCCACTCATGTGGGCAAGACACAAATAAATTCTCTTATTCATATATCTCTTTCAATTTTTATAATGTGACACAACAACAGCTATCATACAAGTCATTAGCTGTTACAAGTCTAAAATATCACAATATCCCGTAGTTACATCTAGTAGCGTTTTCTATTTTATCATTGCAAAAATACAATAATAAATTGAATAGGTCTGAAAATAATCATTTGATTTTTCAACAACAAGCTACCACACGTGGCACTATCGTCGAAGGGCGATGTTGTTCAACAACGAATGACGCGAATTGAAAGCGAATGACGTTAACAAGACAATGAACCCAACCGGTCTCAATCCGTTTATTCCGCTTTCAATCGTTGTTGAAACAACCGAACATATCGAATCCGTGTTATTCGCAGTATGCTGGCGTTAATTGACTTATTCTGTTTATTGTCTTTCTTTTACTTCATTCGTTGTTGAAACAATCGAATTTGTGTCATTCGAGCGATTCGTTGTCGAAACGAAATCAAATGGTTGATTTCGCCAACAGCACCCTTTGGTTAAAATCTTTTACAACAACTGCTTTATAATTCGCGTATGTACAAACAAACTAATCCTTGCTTGCAAATACGCAAATTATGAGCGATATTTTATATCGCTCTATTACACAATGCATTATAAAGAAAGCACCAATAAAGGATGCTATTTTTCCGCCTTTTCTAACATTAACCCATTGCTTTAATCAAGCAATCTGTATGCATTAATACCCTTAACCCATGTTTATTGCATCACTAATCACACCAAATAGCAGCATTATTTCCGAGGTTTTACATAAGAAAGTGATTTTTCATGCCAAATAACCCCAGTAATACCTACTCTTTGCCTATTAAATTTTCCTATTGCACCTCTTTGCGACACCCTGTTTTATTGTTATTTTTTAAGACATTTCATGATTTCCTCCATGATAATACTTCATATTTCTCTTCCACCGTTGTATACCGTTTATATTTGAAAACTCTATTTATAACTTCTATAACATCTTCTAAAAGAACATCCTGTTCTTGTTTTTCACTTTTTATATATTCATCATATACTGGAACTACTTTAGATATACCATCTGCTCCGATAATATTTTTAATGACAGAAAAAGAACTCTTGAAACAATCGTCAATTATATCTATATATAAAATAATGGAATAGTCAGCATACACTCCATCGATATAATAGCCCTCTTTAGGCGTAAAAGAAAAATTTCCCAATGACCATGCAACTAATTTTCCATTAACAAGTTCTATGGGTAGAACATCATGAGTATGATTACAAATTACTATATCAGCACCTTCCTTAGTAATAACGTCTACTAAATATTTGGTATATTTTCCAACTTCATTATTAAATTGTCCACCTGAATGAAGACAAAATATTACAACATCAGAATTATTTTTTGCATCCTTAATTGTTTGCTTCATTTTATCAATATAAAACCGATTATGTTCTAAAGATATTTCTCTCTCATCTACACAATCAACTAAAGAAGATAAATAAAATCGTTGGTAAAAGCGATCTTGAATATTCCGTGGCATTAATGTCTTAAATATTTTTAAAAGACTACTTTTAAAAAAAGATCTATTTGGAATATGGTCTTGTTGCCTTGTAAGATTAACCATATAAGTTTCATCTTTGTCTAATATAACTTCATTTGTGGATGAATTTGTTCCATATGTATATGAAATAAAGGAAATTTTCTTATTTTTTATTTCTTTAACAAGAAAATTATTTTCCTTATATGTCATTTGGATGCCAGTAAAATCTAAATTATTTTTTCTTAAATTTATTATTGTCTGCCTCAAACCCTCAAGTCCTCTGTCTAAACAATGATTGTTAGCAGTTGTAAGAAGAGAGAAACCTGAGTCTCTTAGTGCTTTTAAAAAACATTCTGGAGTATTAAATTCAACGTGGCTTTTTGTATACTTTAATTCTTTATTCGCTATTGGAGTTTCTAAGCTGCCGCATACATAATCAGAATGAGCAAATAATGATTTGATGCCTTTAAAAACTACATCATAACCTATTTTTTTCTTTCGTATAATCTTATTTTGTCTCTTGTAACTTAATATGTCACCTGTAAACGCTAATCTCATATTATTCAATTCTTAAAAAGCCTCCTCCGGTGTGAAGGTTTTTATTTAGACCATCTATACAATTCATCTGTTTTTTATTAAGTTCAAAATCAAATATATTAATATTTTGTTTTAACTTAAATAATTTATTAGATCTCGGGATTGAAATAACATGCATTTGATACAGCCATCTCAAAATAACTTGAGCCACACTTCGATCAACCTCCTTTGCAATATCAACAAGAACTGGATCTGAAAGAATTTGCTTAGTTAACATACCCCTTCCAAATGGAGAATAAGCCTCAACTGTTATGTTACGTTGATTGCAATACTCTATAATATCTTTTCTTGTATTATATGGGCTTATTTCTATTTGATTTACCGCTGGTAGTATATCTGAAACTTCCGATAACTTTTTTAAATGTTCAGGCTTAAAAGATGACACACCAATTGCTCGAACTTTTCTTTCATTGTACAATTGTATTAATTCTTCCCACATCCATTCAAAACCATCAAATGGAAAATGAATCAAGTAAAGGTCAAGATAATCAGTTCCAAGACGTTGGCAGGTCTTTTCAAATGCTTTTTTTACAGATTTTGAGCGAAGTCTAATATTAAACCGAGGATGAAATGAGTAATAAAGATCATTAATATGTAACTTAGAAGTTAAAAACAATTCATCTCTATTAATATTATTTTGATTGATACCTATAGATATATCTCTCTCATTTTTATATAACCAAGCAGTATCGTACAGAGTATAACCCAAATCAAAAGTTTGCATTATTAATTCCTGAAGTGGTTTCCCTTTTAATGGAAATGTACCCAATCCTACCATCGGCATTTTAACTCCATTATTTAATAATGTATATTCCATAAAATTATTTATAATGTTTCATTATATAATCTAACACCTCGGGGGTCATGTTTCCAAACACTGGTCCGCCAGCAATTTGTACCGAACCTCCCCAATATAAATTGGTTTCTATTAAAAGAGGGTCTCCTTTATCATTGATCGTCAAATCCCAACTTATTAGTTTAGACACATGTATAAATCTTGGAGCTAATTTTTTAACCAAGTCTACGCATTTATTATAATTGGGAATAAAACATTCTGAAAAAACAACTCCATTAGGATGTTTTCTGTATTCATTAAGTTTGCTGTCAAAAGCAGTATCCATAAGTTGGCCGCTGGATTTAATACCACAAACCAAACCTCCACTATGTAAGTGATTAGTAATTGCATCTTTACCACCCATGATTATAACAGACGTGCACAAATAAAATTTTCCATCAAGCAACAAAGTAACCATTCTTAATGTATTTACACAAGTACTATTAAACTTGTTCAAAACATCATGCTGTTTTACAACGTCTTGTATTATCAGAAACTCTCCTTTATTAAGTATCTGACGTAATGTTTCATTTGAAGAACTTGAATCCCATTTCACGATACCACTCCCTGCGCATGCGTCAACAGAAGGCTTAATGATAATTTGCCCATTTGCTTTACATAAACTTATTGCATGATTTTCTGAAATAACATTATAATTTTTATCTAAGTAAACCCCATTCTCTTTCCTGCAAATTGTAGTCGGCTGAAGCACATCATAGAAATATAAATCATATAAATTTTTATCATCTAAAATTTTAGCCTTTTCCCCGTTAGAAAAGAAATTATCTACAATACAATAATAATAACTATCAGGTATATAATATTTTAAAGGGTAATTATAAATATTTGTTTTTTTATAAATATTAAACCACCGAATATCAAAAGACTTCTTTGTTCGGTAATCTATTAAATACGATTTCCAAAAATTTAATATGTCATCTTTTTCTGTTTTTAAAATTGGTTTACCATTTAATACTCCTTTTTTTAAATCATTATAACCATCTTTATACCTTGAATAAAAATTAGCTTGTTCATGGAATAGCTCTTTTATTTTTGACTTTAATTTAGCAATCATAATATTACTTATTTTACTATTTATAGATAATAAATGTCCGCCTCACTATATTAACGAAATTGTAAGCATTAGTTTTAGCTGACCATACATCAATAAATTTGGTTCTTTATCGTTTCGTGTGGGTATCCAGTTTTATATCTCTCGCCATAAGTATCTCATAGGCAAGAGGGCTTCTGCAGCCGTTTATATCCTTATCTCTGTTCTGTCTGTGAAGGCCATAGAATTTTGTCTCTTCGTAATACCATTACCAATGCCATGAATAATGGATTTAAATTTTCTCATCTTACCTACAAGAAATGTCATAGAGCCATAAATTTTATTCTATAATTTGCACTTCTAATTAGAATTAGCGAAACAATTAAAAGTCACAAGAAAATAAAAATGTTCAATTTATGTTTATTGGCAAGATTAAAAGCAATTTATATATTATCTCAAAATATAAAACACTCAAAACTTTTATACAACGTATTCTTTATCAATTTTATATTAGTACATATATGGCCTCACTTTTTCCCAGTAGCGATATGTGCCCTTGAATTCTAAGAACTCATAATCAGGATTATGATTCCCTTCAATCAGTTCACACTCCCCGTTCACTGAGATAGCCACGTCCCAACCAACAAAACGCACATGCGCAGCTTTTCCTGTGCCGAGTTACATACCTTTACAACCTTGTCCCAACATGGTATCTGAAAGCCAAGCATGAAAGTATTTGTGCCAGGATGGAAGAGTACATTTGGGTTAACCTTTGAAAGTGCCGATGAAATAATGCGACCTGTCGCCAAGTCCACTTCGTAGACACAGCCTCCCTGCGCATAGTTGTCTATGTCTGTATGCCCAACCCCAGCCCTGAACAAAGCCTTCACGATATGCGACTTGTTATTTTTTCTATCCAAAAGAGTTTCCACTCGCAACGTATTCACACTCGTGCTACCGAGACAAAGTGACGGGTCTTGAGTAATACATTCCTCTATCATATATTTACCCGTATTGAGTTTGCGGTAAAGAGGCGATATTCCTGCATCACTAATTTTGTCGAAATAGATCTTATGCACGCCCTCACCCTCACATGTATTATAAGGTTTTACGATAAGTACTTTTTTATCTTTCAATAATTTCTCAAAATCTGTCAATGACATTTCTGGCGAATAGAGCCAACTACGATGCACATATTCCGAAAAGAAACGATTAAACTCATGTTTGTTCTCTAGCACATGTATATCCTTTTTATAATTAAAATAATTTTGCGCTTTAAGATAACGTCGATAGGTCATGATTCGCTTTCTCTCAAACTCTCTACGCTTGTAAAAATTGCCTAGGACGTAATGCCTTATCAAGCATCCATGCCTTAATAGACACCAAGTGTAATCAACAAGAAGAAAGGGCATCGGGATGCGCTCTTCCCGGTGCAATTGCCAGAGCATTTTCCAGCACTTCTTGAAATAATCTGTGTAAAATGAAACTTTCATTTTTTTGAATTTGAACTGTACTTTCTTGTTCGATGATATTAACATATATAATGGTATGAACGATAGCATTTCGCTATTCATCATTAGCTAAATCTTTTCTTTCACCAAGTCTTTTTTGTCCACTATTACAACCCCGTCATACATCAGCATCAACACGTCTTCATTGTATTGTCTTATCATACTTTTGTTTTGAATGCCATTGATATTATTCATAATTAGTTTGAAGAAGTCCACCCCAGCGCCATAGGCATGTAGATAAGCTCCGCCAAAGCGAGGGTTAACCTCCGAGAGATAATACTCGCCATCCTTGTACCAAAAGTCCATGTCAACAGGACCATTAAACTCCAACACCTTGCAAATCTCCCGAACAAAGTCGAACAACCGCTCATCCTTAAAAGATATCGTCTTGCTTGCCCCTCCAATCTTCGTCTCAAGTTTATGTTTGGAAAAAACGGCCACGGGCTCATGAGAAATCGTGTCGATATATACATCCGCGTCACAGTCGTCGCAATCCATAAATTCTTGAATGATATAGGTGTACGCTCCCTCGTCAAAATATTCCCGAAGCTCCTCCAATGACTGCACCTTGTGGATTCCCACGCTGCCACTACCCGATATGGGTTTGATGAATACAGGGAAACTAATGTCTCCTTTCTTCAGTCCTTCTTCAAAAGAGGTTACGCTATCATAGGATAGAACCGTGCGTATACCTTTACCGGTAAGATATTTATAAAATTCAAATTTGTCAAAACAACGTGCTGCTGTTTTGCGCTCAGGACAAAGTGGCAAGATGCCATGTTGCAAAAACAGATCTCGGTTTTTGGACAGCAATTCTATCTCTGGATCTATCAATGTTGTAATGGCCTGAACACTATTTTCCTTGCATATCTGCAAGATTGTATCTATATAATGTTCATCTGTGATACGGGGTACCACATAATGTTTGTCAGCCACGTACAACGCGGGTGCTATGGGTGAGTTGTCCGCACAAATAATCCTGCAATCGTCGCCCAATGATTGTTTCAAGAATTTGAGCAATTGAACCCTGCGGCCGCAACTGCAAAAAAGAATCGTATTCATGTTTCTTAAGAAATTGATTTTCTAATAAATTCGTCTACTCCCCACTCTTTCCTGATGATAGTATAATCTCCATCGTTTCCTTTTAGATAGACCGTGGGCAGATAATGTATGAAGAGCGGCGTCAAAGCCATGGTGTACGCTCCCACTCTGTCAAAAATAATGCGGTCGCCCACGCTCAACGTGCCTTCTCCCTTAGGCAAAGTGAAAAGCCGGTCATATTCCAGGCACGTCAAACCGCCAACCACTTGCGGCTGACGGCAAAGCTGCGGAGTGTCTGCATGAACAAACCGCTTGAAATAATCTTCCTTGTGAAAAAACGGGTCCACGTCGTTTCGCGTACCATCTGTCGTTACGAATCGTTTGCCATCATGCTGCTTCACGTCAATGACGCTGCATACATAGCTGAAAGCCGATGAAAGCAATGCGTTGCCAGGTTCAACTACAAGGCGGACATTCGCGTATGGCGAGCCATCGAGAGCTGTGCGAAAACATCGCACATAATCATCAAACGTGGGTTTACTGGGCATCGGACCGAAGAAGCCTCCGCCAACGTCCCAATATTCAAGTTGCATGCGAAGGCCGGTCAGTATAGGCAACACGTACGCTATCACCCGTTGATAAAACCGCACACTACGTGTCTTGGGTTCTTTGTGCGTGTGTATGCCCACCAACCGCACATGCCGCTTCGCTCTTATCAGCTCCACGGCTTTTTGAAAATCACCCGACTCATAGGAAAAACCAAAGCGACTGTCGTCATTCTCACCAAAAGCATCCTCCTTAGAAATGGCCGTGGTGTTGATGTTCAACCTGATGCCTATCTCATATTTCTGATTCTTAGGAAAGTCGTCCAACCATTCTATCTCCCGCCACGTCTCAATGTTTACAATAGCACCATACTGTATAGCATCAAGGAATGTTTGTTTTGATTTTAAAGGCCCATTATAAATAATATGTCTTTTGTCAAAACCTATCTCCAAAGCCAATTCATACTCCTGAAAAGACACTACCTCGGCAAAACAGCCACTGTCTTTAGCCACCTTTAAACAATATGACAATGCGTTCGTTTTGACGGAATATCCTATTATACTATCATCAAACCGAGTGTCTAAAGCCTTTTGGAAGTCATTAATACATTTTGTCAACTCGTCTTTATCCAGGACAAAACATGGAGTTTTGAGATGCTGAACATCATTTTTAGTTATTACCATTAAACTCCTCCATTGTAGCTTTTACATTAGTATTATTGGTTGTTATCCCCTGTCTCGTCAGTACCGACTTGATTGAAATTAGAATTACTCGTATATCTGTCCATATAGACAGATGATCGACATACCAAACATCATATTTGAATCTTTCCGTCCATGACAAGTTATTACGTCCGTGACATTGCGCCCACCCCGTAATTCCGGGTCTGACCTCATGTCTGCGCATTTGTTCTTCAGAATAAAGTGGAAGATATTTCACCAACAATGGGCGAGGTCCTATAAATGACATATCTCCCTTTAAAACATTAAACAACTGTGGCAACTCGTCCAATGACGTGTTGCGCACAAATCGTCCCACTTTAGTTATGCGAAGTGTATCTAATAATAATTTTCCATCAGGGCCTCGCTTATCATTCATCGTTTTAAATTTGATGACCTTAAATATTTTGCCATATCTACCCGGGCGCTCTTGCAAAAAGATAGCACCCGCTCCCTCATTAGCAATGAGTAGCAAAAGATATACTAACAAGAGTATCGGACAGAGACAAATGATGGCTAATAAAGCGAGAATAAAATCAAATGTCCTTTTAAAAAAGTTCCTGTACATTATTCGTGATAATCGTCTTTCGTTCCCCACAATTTTGCAAAAGGCTCCGTTTCCATCTCGTGCTTGAAATCTCGAAGTTGGTCAATGTAAGAATATTTAGGCTTCCAGTTCAACTCGTTAAAAGTCTTGCTCGCATCAAACGCATTTTCAAGCGGATCTGGCTTTTCTGGTACATAAGTTATCTCTGATGGATGATCTTTTGGAGAAAAAACTTCTACGATTCCTCTAATTTGTTCCTCCAATGATACTTGCCAACCATTGCCTACATTGTAGATTCCACCCTCGATTTCAGATTTTACACAGTTTGAAACGAGTTCAACAAAATCTTTGATATAAACCATCTCTTTCTCCTTAGAAGCATCTCCCCATATCTCTATAGGCAGACTGTGAGCTGCTCTGTCCATAAGCATCCTGTATGGCATCATCCTACGTTTATAATTTGCATAGTGATAAGCATTGGGATGATATTGGTAGATGGTAAAGAATCGAAGAACAAAACGTGAAAAACCATACGTGCTATGAAAATATTCTATCAAGTCTACAGCAGCATTTTTTGCTATGACATACACTGCATGATCTCCTGTCTTTGGGAAGCCACGCTGTAAATCAGCTGCTAACTTACCACCGTTCTTCATCATTTCAAAATGTTCTGCGAGATCGTAAGGTGTTTGTGGAAATATCATCTTCTTACAATTATGTTCCCTCATAAACATGAGAACATGAAGCGTACCGATTGTTATTGAATCCAATAAATCTCTCGGATCATACTCATAGCGAGATGGCAGGCTACCTGCAAAATGACATACAGCATGCACGTCTCCAATCTCCTTAAGCACGTCAAAAGAAGCTTTTTCCTTGATATTAACAGAATAATAGCTCATTCCATGCTCAGCGAAAAAGCCATTATCGCTTTTCCTTCCTCCTACCGCAACGACATTATATCCATCGTCTTTTAATTTCATGCTTACGTATGCTCCCAAATTGCCTGTTGCACCAAAAACAACTACTGTCTTCATTACTATTTTGATTTAAACGTTTCGATTGCTTACTAAATATTATACATTCTCTGTTGGAAAGAGCATGTTATAGGCAGATTTTTCCGTCACTAACATTTCAATTAAGGGCGGTTCTATAAATTAGCTTTGACAGATTGTGAGGCTATTTTTGAGGTCAATTTGTTTGTGAGTGAAGGAGTATAGCGGGCTATACGACTGAACGAACAAGCAAATTGAACCAAAAAGGGTCCACAAGACGACAAGACGTAAAAAGACTGACATAAAAAAATTACGGTGGTAATTTATAGAACCGCCCTTAATAGTTCATGCCAAAATACCACAGCGGTATCTCGATGCCATGTCCAGTCTCGATATCGTCTTTTACGATAAATGCTTCTCTGTGCTATATCAAAGCATCTCATCCATGTATTGATATAGTATGGTGTCTATCATCGTTTGATGTCTTGATTGCCCACAAAGTTAGCAAAAATCCCTCACACAGTGACCATTTGTGCAAAAACAATCCCTGTATGAGGGATGGTTTTGTACAACTTCGTCCCTCATACAGGGATTTTTCTTAATCACAGCTCAGCATACCTTTGCCTCATCGCCTCCCACACATCACGCTGCTCATAGCGTTCTTGGATTAACCTCCTGCTGTTGGCAGCCATCATGTTGGTGTTGTCGGCGTTCTTGATCAAATCGCACATCGAATGGTAGAGCGCTTTGGGCATGGGCGAGGAGAAACCGTCTGCTTGAGGGTCGTCCGATGCAAACTGTATGAGATGGCCGTGACTATCAACCGGCGCTGGGATGATGACCCCATTCTCACCATCGATAATGATCTCGTTGCAACCATTGATGTTGGTGACGATGCAAGGCAACTCCATCGCCCCCGCCTCCATGGGCACATTGGGAAAACCCTCTCTGTAACTCGGAAACACCAACGCGTCGGCCGCAATCAGGTAGGGGCGTACGTCTTTTTGGAGTCCTGCATAGAACACGGCAGCGGAGTCACTCAAAAAACGTTGTGCCTCCGGAGTGATATTGCCACCGCTCTGCACCTCCTTTTCTCCCACAATCAGGAGTTTGGGTTGCTGCGACAGGTCAGCGGAATGCCCCACCAATCGACTCATCACCTCCGCCAACTCATTAATGCCCTTGTCTCTCACCATACGAGCTATAAGGATAAAAACGAAATCATTGTCTGTATATCCCAACTTTTGGCGCATATACCGGCGCCCGTCAAAGGGCGTGGCATCCGCCATCAACCGCGTTTCCTTGTTCTCCGCTCGCAGCAACTCGCTCGTGGCCTCGCGTGACAGATATGAGGTGTCCTTCCCATTGATGTTGCCATGATGTACCACTTGCAGTTGCTTCCCTGTGATTCTGTCCTCCCTCAACGCTCGTTTCACACCCTCGCCTTCGGGTATGACATGGTTGGCGCAGCAGCATGTCACGCGTTCCATCGTCTTCAATATAGTGCGCAGCATGCCGGTCGTGGCTTGATAGCGCAGACCCGTCACAGTGTATATACGATTCGGCACGCGCGCGGCCCATGCAGCCACCATAGCCAACAACGACCCTTTGGGCGTGTTGGCATGTACGCACCACGGCTTTTCTCGCCTAAAAAGTCGCCACAAAAACCACAAGGCCTTAATATCCTTGCCTATGCTGATAGGTCGTTCCAGAGGAGCATCAATAACACGTATGCCCTCGCGCGCGGCCACCTCGTCAAGCACGCCGGTGTCCTTGGCTACTCCCACCACCTCATAATATTGATTGAGATATTTGAGTTGCCCCCTTAGCAGCGAGTTCAAGCTGATGTCGGCCGTTGTTACACGAATTAGTTTCATATTATATATCGTTCTACTATCAAAATTCTATACGTTCAAAATGAACATCACCTATCCGTGCCGCATATTCGGGAAAGGCACTCTTCCACATGCCCTCATGCCACAAACTGTAAACCTTCTGTGCCTGTGCCATGAGATAGTAGTCCGTAAACATTTTGATATTCTCACCATCATTTGTCTGACCCGCTGTATCGATGTGCTTCGCCGTACCGGGTACGATATAAACATCCGGAATTTCCTTTTGAACGTAATGAATAAAGTGCATACTATCAGATGCTATCATCACTCTGAAATGTCGTCCATACGTCGATTCTTCCCTCATTATAATTTTCCTGATAGCACTAATTGCATTCTCTTTTAAACTTTCCTGGGCCTTCAAAGGCAACTCAGGATTTACATCTGTTTCCGTCTTGTCTCCAAGAAGATTCATAAACCGCGTATGAATTGCTATATAATCATTTCCTATTTCTGACTGATACAAATCCAAATACTGTTGTAAATATGATGTTGGTTTAAACAACTCACGATATAATTTGCCCCATTCGAAATTACAGTTATAGTTTTTGTTCACCTCTTTCAGAGAGTCGTAGCCATAATAGAAATGCGTCTCCTGTTTCCTATTTTTGAAAAGACGTACAGGACTTTTGTATTCTCCATAAGCAATAACCGTCTGATGTGTAAATAAGTTAAAGTTCATTGACTTTTCATCTATAGTCCAATCCACGTCTACAGGTTCAAGATATTTACGTAAATCAAACGGATATGTCCAATTTATCTTGAAATCTTTTTTCTGTGCTTTAGCAACAGCATAGACGGTTATAGCCCCTTTCAGACGATCAAACATCCCCCCATGATGAATTCGCCCATCCACCATGAATATATAGTTACCCGATTTTCTTGTCCGACCCCATAATCCAGAGCGACTGCGGAATTTCAGTTTAGGTTCTCGCCAACAAACATCCAATAGTTTAATTAAGATACCCCTAATCATTTTTGTTCGTATACATTTTTGTAACCTTCTATCATCTTGCTAATATCATAATTGAAGGCGCGTTTTCTACATTGCATTGCCGTCTGCTCATAAAAGGAAGCATCTTTGCTCAGGTGCATTATTAAAGACGCCAGCTCACCGACATCCCCGGGGTGGAACAAAAGTCCGGCATCTTTTACGACCTCTCTCAGTCCATCAACATCTGAAGCTATTACCGGTTTCCCAGCTGCCATTCCTTCAACGGCAGCCAATCCAAATCCTTCCCAATGAGAAGAAAGCACCACAATATTCGAGGCTTTCAACATTTGAGGGATATCGGCTCTATTTCCCCAAAATATTATATCTTTCTTCTGTAAAGTCCGATTTGCATAGTCCTGCATTTTGTCTCTTAAGTCACCATCACCAATCAACCATAATTGGAACTTATCCCGAGGCAAGCGATTCATGGCATCTATTAGCGTTTTATGGTCCTTCTGTGCTCTGAAAGCTCCCACCATAGTGATGACTATTTTATCTGCAGGACATATGTCGTATGCCACCTGGGCTTTTTGGAAAGAAGCGACGTCTATACCATTGCTAATCGTAATCAATCTAAATGAGGATTTGTTATTATTCAGATAAATTCTAAGACGCTCCTCTGTTTTTGGACTTATACATATAATTTTCTCATATCTTTCGTACATCCATCTATCTATCACTCTCAACAACGGATTCTTTCGTTTTCTGTTATCCGTATTGTGTTCCGTTGTGACCAATCGTTTTCTCAAACCAATATTAGCAATAGCAGCAAACAATTGAGGAGATGAATTGTGTGTGTGGATTACATCATATCCTTTCATAATACGTCTAAGCTTTAGAATATATCCTGGATTATAAAAACATCGTTTTCTTGATAACGAATAGATTACACATCCAGATGATCCAAGCTCTCTATAAAGGGCTGTTTCTTCTCCATCTAAAAGACAAACATCTACTTCATAACCTTGATTGCGCAACATCTGTGTTATTTGCACAACAAGATGTTCTGCACCCCCGATCATTAGTGATGTTATGATTTGGAGTACTCTCATGACAAAATAAAATTGGGAATAGTCCTAAATATTTTCTTAGCTTCTTTATATCCGTCCATATTACCTTTTATAAAATCTGTAACAACCCGAAAGTTTGCAGATAAGATAGCAAAAACAAGATGAACAAGTAATTGCTCTATTTGCTTAACCGAAAAACTGACGAGAATCCTTTTCTTTTGCCATCCATTTAAATTATTTAAATCATAACAACTTCTATACCATAGAAGAAACATGGCTTTTGCTCGCCGGTAATACTTGTCATTGGACTCCTGAAACAGACTGCTTGAACTTTTTGCATCCATGTGAACAGCTCCGCTATCATAAGAAACCAATAACCGAAAGCCGTTTTTATATAGTTTTTGAAACATAAGTTGGTCATCACCAAAAGCAAAGCCCATCCGGTCTAACCACAACTCATCAGGATAATGAATCCTCAATAAAGCGCCTTTTCTCCATAATGATATTGGCCCCGCAGCACTTTGAGAATGGTAAGCGCTCTTAGAGGGGTTACCATTATACGAAAAGCTTGCATTATCCAATACTTTAAACGCCCATTCGTCATCTTTACGTGGATAACTAAAATTAGTGATATAATTATATATTTTTGTTTTCAAATTATCCTCATGAGGCCTGAAAACATCCGCTGCTATACAATCACCCTGTTGTTCGTTTAATTCTTTATACAATGTTTCAACACAGTTCTCCGCCATAAAGACATCATCATCAAGAAGCAAAATCCATTCTGTTTGTATTTCCTTATAATCTATTGCTCTTTGAGCAACCATACCCTTCTTGACATAAACATATTCTTCGTCTTCAATCCTAAAATCAGGCAATTTGTATCCTTCTGCGATATAAAGTAAGACTTTTTTAGGCCTTATCGTCTGTTTATAGATGGAACACAATTCTTTTTTTAATCTATCTCCTGATTTTCCAAGCGTTCGTATGGCAACACTGTACTCTACCATGTCTTACTTATTATACTTATAATTCCAATACAAATACACCAAATAGCCTATAGGGTAACAAATGAGCAGCAAGGACTTATATGGAATATCAAACGTTTCCTTGAAATTCTTATGCGAGAAAAAGGAATATACAGAATATAATATTCCACTTTTAATCCTATCCCTCATAGGATATGTTTTATCCATTAATATCAAATTAAATGCCATTCCGCCTTTCGGACATTTTATTCGAAGCCTTCGCCCGGATTTAGTTAACCCACCTTCCAAATATTCTGTTAGATATATTATTTTATTTATAAACAACATATCAGCTATTTTAGAAATTTGGAGCCAAAGATAACTTTCAACGAGAAATTTTTCACCTTTATAAACTGGGAATCTGTAACGCTTCAAGTATTTTGTTGCCCACACCTCGGCCTTATCCCCATACACTTTTTTATTCACTCTGACATCAGCAAAACTATCTATGAGCTTGTCTTTCGGGAATATATCGCCGATTGGAACTTCTTGGGAATATCCTCTGAGATAAGATATACCACATAAATCCTTACCCTTGACTTTTCTCCAATCCTCTTCTATTGTTTCAATAGCATTATTAGTCAAGGTGTCGTCACTATCTACAATAAAAAAAAGCTCCGTTTCAACGATGTCAATAGCAAGATTCAGTGCAGTATGCTTCCCTCCGTTCTCTTTTCTTTGATATTCTATATTAAAAATATCAGATTTCATTCCGTTTACAACATCTGTTGTATTATCGGTCGAACCATCGTCTATAATCAGCCAAGTGAATCCCCCCACAGTTTGACTACACAAGCTCCTGTAAAGGGTTTGCAAATGAGTGGCTCTATTATAAGTTGGTGTTACCACTGTCACTCCGTTTTCCATACTTTTTTCTTTATTCTATTGATATAATAAGGGACTATGATATAATCAAAGATACCACTACAAAATCTGTATATAAAAAAATTATATAGTGATAAATTCATCAGGAAACATTGTATCTTTACCCTTGGAGATTGATTCCATACCATAAAAGGATAGAATTTATTTTTGACGATACGCTTCTTTAATAGCTTGAACTCAGACCTCTTATAGTCAGACGTGAACATACGTGTCCAAGTGGACTGCTTTTTAAAGTTAATAGATGAGAGACAGGCAGACAAAGCTTCTTCATCTTCACGAATAATAGAAGTCATAAGTTCTCTCATCACATCCTCATACGAGAGCAAATTATGATCTGTGCAAATTCTGGAATGTTCTCTATCTCTTTTATTAATCGCGCTCCCCTCTCTTAATACATATCGATAAATGTTAGCTTGGTTTGAAACCACGTAAGGATTATGTAAGAAAACAGTGGATACGAACAGCACATCTTCCGAGAATCTATAGTTCTTAAACCGAATTTTATTCTCGTTTAAAAAGGTTCTACGATAAAGAAACGTCCAAATAAAAGCAGGGAGTCCTCCTCTTCTAATCATTTCCAACGCCGGAGCGTCGTAGACTATCTGATTAACAATAGGCTTAACATTTCGCCCATCATAATCTGAAAAATAGCGTACAACGTCTATATCTTTTCTATCCCATATAGGTTTTAAGACTTCGTGCATGCCGTTCTCTAAAAGATAGTCGTCTGAGTCAACAAATGCAATATATTCACCCAATGCATTATCTATCCCTTTATTCCTTGCAATGCCTACACCAGAGTTCGGTTGTGAAAAAACACGTATGTTAGCATACCTGTCAGCATAGTCTGTGCATAAACCTAAAGAACGGTCAGTGCTCCCATCATTGATAAGCAATATTTCATAATCTTCATCCTTTAAGCCTTGATTCAGCAAAGACGATAGGCATTTGGGAAGATATTTTTCTACATTATATACTGGAACTATTATACTTAATTTCATATATATTATTTAATATCTATTACTTTACGATACAATTTGTCATTAGTGTAGTTCACATCATACTCATTTTCTTCATAGATTTCATAAACTCCTGATGGGTAACCATTTGTCAAAAAGGTTTTATATGGCGTCAAATTAAACGCCCATGATCTTAAAACACGAGTAAATAAAACAAAACATAAAAATATAACAAAAGTTTTCATCCACTTATAACTATGTATCCTTGTTGAAAGGGCGCTTAAAGTATATATTAGACCTATAAAATAAAACCAGCCAAAACGTCCGCCCTGTCCAAAACGGGCAAAAGCTACCAAAATACCACAAAAGACAATGAACATATTAAGAAACGTCAAATCTTTAGGTGTCTTGGGTATTTTATGATAGTTCTTAAAAAGTATTCCAATAAACACGATTGCTTCTATCACATACCAAATTTGAAAACCGGACATCTTGTCATTGGTATATAATGCTGTTCTGGATTCTGTTCCTGTTGCATCACCTGCAAGAGATATTGCCCAAGAAGCAAATGGAGATATTCCTAATAATAAACAGAATACGAGGAAATAAATTACTATACTTGGTGAATATTTTATAATAGGTACAAAGTACATCGGAGCAAGTACAAGAGCCGAATTGTGAAACCCTGCGGCCAATATCACCAAAGCAAAAAACGGTATAGGTTTCCGTTCCCATATATACTTTACGGCTTGCCAAGCTATACCACAAGCTATGGTCTGTCTCATGTAAGTTATGGAAAAAAATACAAATAAGCCAAGGAAAACAATGCACGCCATCGGATAATTATCCATATACTTTCGGAACGCCCTATAATACAATCCATACATCAGGCAAGTTCCCAGCAGAATAAACACATATCGGTTAGACGTAACATGAGCAACTAACACTTCCCAGGCAAAGTAGGCATACTCCTTTCCACGGATGAAATAAAGTAACTTATTGACATCTTGTTTATAACTTACTGAGTCGGATATACTGTCAAACAACGCACCGTAAATATACCGATCATACCCTCCTATCATATCTCCCATACCTATAAAAACAGCCAAATAGGCGAAATAGGCAGCCAATAAGAGAGGACTTTTAGCCAGTTCTGGTCTTGATAATGAAGAATAATACCATAAAAAGGCTATAGCGAACATTAAGAAATAGATGATCATTTTTGTTGATAGATGTTATGTTGCAAAAGATTCCACATCCCAATCCTGATTTGGTCTATAAATACACAAAACAGATATACGGCAGACAGGAACAGAAAGATACCAAGTACAAGTAAGCCTCCATCCAATGTAGATGTGAAATAGAGAACACCTCTTTTAAAGAATTTAAAAACGTATGGATTGAAATGAACTATATAAACCGCAAAGCTACTTGCCGCCAGCCAATTAACAACCGGACTTTGAAACCTGAATTTACAGAAAAACAATAATAATGCCATGCTTGATAAAATAATCAATGGATTATCATAACGTAGCATTTTCATGGCATTCCCGAATTTCCATACTGATAGCACCACTATTATACTTATAAAACAGGTAATTGCAATATAGACATAAAGGCTCAATCGGTTTAACCGACCCGACGGATAAAGTCTGAAATATCGTGCTGTGAGATATAGGCCACAAAAGAATATAATGCTATAGCCGCCAAAGTAATTGACAACTCCGGTAATCCAGCAATAATAACATTGATAAATATAAAATGTTATTAAGAACATTTGGAACAGTCGTTTATTTACTTTTTCCACAAAAGCATTTAGAACCGGTGATAAAATGTAAAGTCCCAAATATCCCATCACAAACCAATACTCTTGTGTAAGCCCCATGCTTATTCGTATTCCTTGAGAATCAAAAGTCGTTTCTCCACAAAGAACGGCAACTATGTATATACCCCATAACAAGAAGAAAAATTGAAAAAGGAGCTTAGCCAGTCCTCTATAATTCGCCCGGACTCCAAACCAACCGGAGATAAGCACAAATATATTTACTCCCCCTATAGCAATACTCATAAAGAGAATCCTGATAAAAGAAGACAGCGTAGCAGTTTCTATCTCAACCGGCGACACCATTCCCATAACGACACCATTTGCATGCCCTATAAGAACGAAGAACATGGCTATGATACGCAGTAGTTCGATATTGCTCTGTCTGACTTTTGTCTTTACAGCTATCTCTTTTTCAACCATAATACAAACACATCAATATAAATTGACATAATCCTGAAAAATTTAATGTTGACAATTCGGGAAAAAATACGATGCCTTTTATTCACAGGCAATGGATGAATGGGGAAAGCCCCCATAGCTTCCAATTTCGTCATCACATCCAACTTATATCTCAGCGTAAAAGGAACTACATATATTGAAAACAAATAGCCCATAAGGAAAAATATAAGAGGTTTCTTCAAAACTCTTTGGACATCAGGGTTGAACTGTCTGAGCCACGTAAAGTTATCTTCTAAACAAAGCAATGAGTCGTCGGAGGATCTATATATATGCTTTCTAGAAGATTCAGATACAGCCGAATGAGGGTTGGCGATATAATTGTAAAGAGGCTGATTGATGCATTTGCACTTTCCAATGTATGGAATTAATTTGAAAATCACATCAAAGTCCTCGCCCATTTGATAACTATTAAACCTTATATCATGCTCTCGTATAATACTTGTTCTGTACACACGTGTCCATAAAGAGTTGTTATACACGTCGTGGGCTGTCATGTCCAACCCAGAGTTGAAATCTCCTATGCATGGAATGATTCTGCCACTGGTTTCCGTTCCCCAGTAATAGCCCATCATCAGCATGTCATATTCATCTTTTTTCAATAGCTGGAGCAAGAGCTCTAAGGAATTATCGGCTACAAAATCATCTGCATCCACAAACCAAAAATAAGTGCCATGAGCATTAGCTATCAGTTCGTTCCGAGTAAGGCCAATTCCTTTATTTTCCCGCGAATAGTATCTTATGTTGTGAAATCTTTCATTATACGATTGAATAATACGTAAAGAGTTATCTTTCGACCCATCATTGATGACGACTATCTCAACATCTTCTCTAAAAAAAGATTGACCAACAATACTATCCAAGCATCGTCTCAGGAACTTTTCGGCATTGTAGACAGGAATAAGAATAGACAAAAGAACTTCTTGATTCATTATAAGAATTTATAAAGATTATATATAACCCTTCTGTAAAAAGGTACATCACTTTTTATTGTTGGTATACCAGACATATTCATCAACACATTGATACGCTTCATATATTGTTTGATATCACGGTACGAATAATGATTTCTGAAAAGAGAATATACCATATTATAACATTCATCCTTTATATGTCTCATTAGCAAATACTTATTGGATACTTTATCCAGATAAGCAGCCTTCTTTTCAAGTATCGTTATACTGTCGCTCACTCGTTTTGTCCCCCATGTCGATCGACTGATAGAATTTGTATCACCTATATAATATAGATAAGTAATATGTGGACATAAAACCAAAGAACTAACGTATGTAGAAATCTCAAAACTCCACATCACGTCTTCATGATAAATCCCGGGAGTAAAATAAGTGTGGTGCACATCAAATATAGTTTTTTTAATTAATTTGTTGCATCCAATAACATACCACTCATTATTGATATAACCTTGAAACACATCAGTGTTGGTCATAAAACTTTTTGTCTGAGCAGCACTCACGGAAACTTGATTCCCCAAATTATCCACTTCCTTGGTGACTCCCATAACAATCTCCGGCAAATTGTTCTCCTTTGCCGTTTTTACAAGTTTTGCTATACAGTTCTCCGTTATCCTGTCGTCACTATCCAAAAAATATATATAATCGCCTGTACTGTTGTTTATTCCAGTATTTCTTGCCTGGGAGAGTCCCTCATTTTGACGATGCTCAAGAAGTTTAAAATCTACATTTCCCTCATAAGTCTCTATCAACTTTTTTGCTTTGACAAAACTCCCGTCAGGTGTACAATCATTAACGATAATACATTCTATATTCACATAAGTTTGATTGAATACCGACCGCAAACAACGCTCTATGTATTTTTCTACCTTATATACTGGTATGACGATGCTAACTTTTATTTCCATTCAAAAAACTGATATAATCAAAATCATCCAAATAACGTTTCAAACTAAAGATGTGCTTATAATCCAAAGATTTGCCGGAATGCCAGTTGTTGTACCACTTAAATCCATGGTAAAAAGGATAGGTGGCTTCTATTTCTGGGTTTTCAGGGCCCATCACAGAAAGTGGATATTCTACCTCTGCACACATATCCAGTAGTTCAGGAGTAAAAGATGGTCCTTCTAACAAAACAAAAATATTGTCCCAGTCGATTCTATTTTTACGCTCTTCCCATTTCTCCTTAGCACATTTAAAAGAACTGTAGTGTACGAATTTAATATAAACGTCACCTCCATCCTTTGGCAAGGAAAGACGCCCCACAGGAAAATCTACTGATGCATCATGAATTTCCTCCAACTCGCAACGCATATAATCTTTCAGATTTCTGACAAATTTTATAAAGTCCTTTGGTTGAATATTGAGATTAATCGTAGGCGAATTGAATCGCAGACTTAAATCATGCAATATTACTCCACCCGTACAGTTATTACAAAAAAGAGAAACATTTTGATTGACAAGTCTTCTCGATTTATGTTTATGATACCATAGTCGAGGATACTTCACCAACCGATGGCACAACCCATGAATATGTCCGTTTATATTTGCCATTCTTCTATATGAACTTAGTTTACCATTGTCCTTAGCTGCGCCAAAGATTTCCGTTTATATTCTTTATACTTTTCGCTATCTGCCCTAAGCTGGTATAATTCGCTTTCTCGATAGGTATTAGAACTGTTATATGACGTTATGGCTTTTTCATTCCCAACATTCTTCAGTAGGGCTGTGATCTGGCCATCCTTATCATTAGCTTTCTTGACAACGGCTAACAATGGCTTCTCGTAATGGTAAACGATGCGTGGCAAACTCATACATCACCTTACAGAACCATTCAGAAGTGCACGTATATTTAAATTCTTAATATTATTATGAATCAAATGTAATAGCGGCACGTTTTAACACGCGCTCTATCTTTTCAGATATTAAACGTATGGTGTAATTTATTCCTGAAATCTCAAATATTTTTTTTCTTAACCAATCGATACATATACATATTGTGAAAATTATAAAGCAGCTCGTTAACATTTTGAATATAAACATACTGTCATTAAGCATTCCTTGCCATACGAATATCTTCTCCCATAATATTTTCCTCACCATCACATTATCACTTATCAGATAGACTGCAAGTGTATATGGAGCTATCTTAACGAGGCATCTTGTCAAAACATTTTCTTTTATGGTTAAACCTCTGACCCAAAGAAAGACATAGAGCGAGAAAAAAAACAAAAAACCATTATAGCTAAAACCAAAAGGTGTAATACTCGTACCATGAAATACAGAGATAAGTATAGCCATCAAGGCATGATATGTAAAAGTAATAACCGCAGCGACAATGGCTTTTCTGCCATATTGATTCAAACTTTTTGCATATAGTCTAACATAACCAGCAACCAAATATAAAAAAATAAACCACAATAATCCATAACTTCCACCAAAAGTGTCACCTAAAGGGAACTTCACTAATAAAGTTAAGCTTATTCCTCCCAATCCTATTAATGTCAACAAATACTTGCTTTTACTAACATGATGAACAAAGACATTCAAGACTGGAACAAAAATGAGCAAACCCATATAATTGGTCATAAACCAATATTCCTTAAAAGTGATAGGAAATACTGCGTTTATCAGCTCTTTTATTTGGAAAGCTTGTAAGCCCATACAACATAAGACCACATACAAACCCACAGCATAAAACAACACCTCAACCCATAATACAGTTAACCTGTTCAGCTTAAAAGGTTTTGTTATCATAAAATAGCCTGTTATCATAACATAACAATTCACTGCAATATGGCATATCTCATATACAATTTCTGACATAATGAAATTATACGTAGACAAAGACCACCACATTGCCCCCCCCGAGTAAATCTCAAAATGTTTATACAAACCATGAGTAAAGCAATGTAATACCACAATTCCAAACATTGCAGCTACTCTAAGCAAATCGAAATTGATTAAACGCTTCTGTAAATTGTACGTGTCCATGTAACTTGTTGCATTTAAATTTCAATCCAATTTTTTAATTAGAAACCTGCTCTACCATAACATCCAATTGCCGCAACGACATCATTTTATGTTTTTTATACTTCAATGTGTTAGCTTTAAACTGGTATAATTTTCTTCTATCATAGTTTACATGACTTGTGAAAGATGTTATGGCTTTTTCATTACCAACTTTCTTCATTAGGGTTGTGAGCCGTCCATCCTTATCATTATCCGTCTTGACAACGGCTAACAACGGCTTCTCAAATACAGTTGCAAATGCCGTTCCATGAAAAGACGTTGTTATCACGAACTTGGCATGCTGAAACAGCCAAATAAACTCGCATGGTCCAATATGTTCTATGGACAGACAATGGGAATCATAGACTGTATATTTACCACCAATATAAACAACCGGTAATCCTAAGGTTTCAGCAACATTCCTTACAATATTGTTCACTTCAGGAAACGGATTGAACATGTAATCCAAGATGTAAACTAAAAGATATGGATCATGAATATCAAGTCGAGGTTTCTTTGCTATTTTGATATAGTCTTCCTGATCCAGCAAAAGCGTTGGATCACAGACAACAGGAGCCTTTCGTCCGTCAAGCAATTCCTTGACTATCTTTTCTCCGGAGTTTTCCCGTACTGTTATATGTTTATATTGTTGTAAGTATTTTTTATAGATAGGTTTGCTCTCCTCCGGAATTGCATCTACCGCAAAACTTGACGCATAGGATATTTTCTTCTCGTTTCTCACAAAGGAAAGTAAAAAATTAGTATCGTCTTTCATCCATAGAGGATTCCAAACTTGGTCGCTTCCTGTCATATAGAGATCGTATACAGGAGAATCCGACAGAATAGATTCTCTGGTGTATGTCTTGTCAGATAACGCCAAGAACTGTTTGCGAAATGCTTTGAAATAGCTTTCTTTCTTTTTTGCGAAAAAAGCTCTGGTCCTCATTTCATATATTTTCTTTCTAAGAAAGAGGTTTGCCCTCATCAAAAGAGGGACATCTGTTTCATGAGGAAAGACATAGTCTATAATCTCATTGTCATAACCCAATTTCAATAAGGCCTGCTGAAGTGCATACGCTTGTAAGGCAGAACCGAAATTGAGTACTCGATGCATGGTAATGATTCCTATTTTCACTTTCCCTGTTTTTGTTTTATTTTATACTTCAATATTGATGGAATGCTCAAATAAAACTGAACTTTTGTAAGCATATCCCACGTTTTCTGGGAATGTTTCTGGCTTCGATTCAATAATACTCTTATGACAGGATATAATAATGCGTTTCCTACATTCTGCTTCATTTGCCCCTCTGCAACAACTTCAAAAGGATGTGACCTCAAAGTGCAACGCTCCAATTCCCTTAAAATTTGTTTACCTTTTTCCGTAAAGGCTATGGCTGCACTGACGCCTTTTTCATCATCTTTATAGGTATTTCCCCACAAATCTCCTATCCGAATATCTGCTGACGAAGCCCTATACTTGAACTTGCAATCTTTCACACAGGCCGGATTCATACACCAATCGCCTAAAAAGAGAAGGTAGAATAAATCGCCCTTCGACATTAAACTATAAACTTCCTTGGTCTTTCCTTGCAAGTTCATTGCCCATGAATCATGCCAACCGGTCCGTTTGTTTCGCCAGGTAACCGAGCGTAAACCATCCACTTTAGGTTGGTTAATGTGTAGATAGTTATACCACATCCACATGGACGGGACACCATGACAGAAGAAGTCCACCAATACAAAATTGTCTTCTTTTCTGAACTTTCTAACGTAACGTCGAAAAGAATCTATCTGGCAGGGTGTTCCGGTAATCACATGCTTCTCTTTCAGATTTATAGTCTTGAAGGCTTCAAAAGTATAACTTTGAATATATTTAGAGCCTATCGATGCCTTGTAATCTTCGATATTGTCAGCTATATAATGCTCTGCACGTCGATTTTCTACGTTATATCTAACGCCACATGCTTTATATCCCTTACCTATTAAATATCTCCCGATTTCGAAACCTACCCCGCCGGAGGAGGCCTGCTGTCTTATATTGTCATCATTGCTCCACGAAGCATAACTTGCGGTTTCCGTATTCTCCAGACTTAATCCAGGATTGATAAAACTGCATACATTTCGACATATTGCACAATCAATACATCGGCTTTCATCAACCTGAGGCTCGTAAAATCCGTTTTTATTTAATTTGATGGATATTGTGGTCTTGGGACAAGCTGTTGCACATACCCCACAGCCAAAACAATCTTTTACATCAGATACGTTCTTCATTTGTGTATAATAACCTCAATTAAATGTTTGATAGTATTTCTCTCTCCCTCGTTTAGGATAAAAGTGTAAGCAGCTAAAAAAACAAAACATGCGGGAAAAATAAAGACACTGATAAAGCGAAATGTAGGACTAACAATTTGATTCATAATCATTAATCCTATCATTAAAGAAAAAAAACCTATAAGAGTAATTGGGAGATAGGTTTTACAGATAAAACGCCTAATTGAAAGCGTCGGCATACATTGATTCAGATTGATTAAATTGATTATACCAGAAGCTATTGGTATGTACAAACAAACTATCAAAACTAATGTATAAGAATGAAAGTATAACAGCAAAAAATAGGCAATTGGTAAGCGAAGTAAAAATAATATACCATTGGCTACATTTACATAGCGAACATATCCGCTCGCAGTTATTGCAGTATATACCAAAGGAGTAAAACTATTAAAAAAATTTGATATCAATGCTATCTGACAAATAGCAACAGCTCCTTCTGGTATCTCAACGAGCCACCAGCCCATTAATGTTTCCATTTCGCAAATCACTGGTACAGAAACCAACAATATCATCAATGATGAAAATTTTGCGCCCAAATTAATGAGAAAATCTACACGCTCATAATTTTGTTGTGCGTATTCCTTTATAATCTGTGGATTAAATGCTGCTGATATGTTTCCTATAAATGAATAGAGAATGGATTGAACCTGATTAGCCACTCCAACCGCAGCATTTATAATTGTACCGTAGAAATTATTAAATATTATATTTGTTCCTTGCTGTGACAATGTCAAAGAAGTACTGCCAAATAGAGTCCATCCAGAAAATCTTATCATCTCACGGAATATGGACCAATCTATTTGGAATATAAGTTTACTCTCTTGAAAATAATGGGTTGAATAAAAACGATAGAATATAATAACAGCAACCGTTATGAATGCGTAAAGAAGACTATAGAGGATCAAATGGTCGTATGAAGAATATAACACAATAATGGCTATGAGCAATTTCAAACATGATGTTAAAATGTCGATGGCTGCAAAAACACCAAATCGCTCATGTGAAATAATCAGCGAATTATAAGGAACCTGAAGTATACCTAAAATTGTCGAGATTACGGCAGCTTGATAAACCCAATTGGCTGCAGTTAATCTCTCAAGAGGGATCACCAACTGATAATTCACGAACCACAGACCTATTGTCTCTGCTAATACTAAAAATAATAATGATAAAACTATGTGAATAAAAACAGCAGTAGAAAAAGTTTTTTGTAATTCTTTGAAAACGCCCTGTCCTAAACTATAGGTAAGAAATCTGGATGTAGCACCATTAAGAGCCGTGCTTACCATATTCACTAAAACCACAAACCCACCGACTATATTGTATACTCCATAATCAGAAACACCAAGAGCTTTCAGCACTACTCGTGAAGTGTAAAAGCCAATTACCATACTTACAAACATCCGTAAGTATAGCATCATTGCATTTTTTGCAATAGCCCTATTCCCTGTCGGTCGGTGATGATACATTTTATACTTATTAATTACTTAATTTTCTGATTTATATATTGATCTGTCATAGCGTAGGCTCTCTAAGAGTTGCTAAGCTTTTGTCGTTCTCAATAATCTGCTTTATCAAATTTTCAGATTCTGCACCAGTGATTTTTGCCACAACCACCACAACTTCTATGATGATTTTTTATCAAATCTAATTTACTCATATTCATAATATATTGAAATAATCATTTTTTTGAAAATAATCAAATATCAAATCTAAATCTTTAGTAAAAATAACTTTTTTACTTACAATATTTAGTATAACACAAAGTTCTGTCATAAAAAACGTTCCCAGTCCTGTCTACAAGCTTTGATATCACGTATGATATCTTGGGTGAACCTTTCTGCGCCAATTCTATTTAAATGGTCCCTATCTTTATAATACTTTGTTGTCAAATAATTCTCATCTTCGGACATATCTCGAAAATGCACATCATTCTCTTTACAATATTTTTTTAGATAAGCATTAAACAATTTGTTGTTATGATAATGACATGGAGAGATATACATGTATAATTCTATGTGTTTTGTCTTACACGTCCTTACAAGCTCGTCTAAACTTTGCTGTTCTATTGTATTTACATCCAACTTGTCTGATGGAACCAACACGGCCCTTGTGTATTCACCATCTAAAGGAGTATATCCGTCTTTTCCACTATTTTGGCCTCTTAGGGTGCTTATTAATAATGGGAAAAAGTTATTGTATCTATATAAATTAGATTTTAATTTTAGATTCTCTAGCCATGTATTTATTTGTTTTGCATATTTGTCTACCGTTAGTGACAATCCATATAAATATTTGGGAACACTTGGGGTGTTGTTTAAAGAAAGTGGAGCCATATCTACAATAACCATCTTCGGCGTAGAACGAGAGAGCATTCCTTGTAAGATTAAGTTATAAAAAAACATATCCATCCCGTCTTCCCCCGCGTTATAACAGTCCATTTGAAAATGTTTATTGAGCATTTTTGGATCTATGCCATGTTTTGCCTTACTTGCTCCTAAGATTAGAATGTCGGTCTTCTCTTTCATAAGCGAATTTACAGTATGAGGAACATTAGCATTGCTTGGGGGCAGTTGTGCTAAAGTGTATCTACTTACATAGCCTACTACAACATCAATTATAACAATAGATACCAGAATTATAAAAGCCTTGTATAAAAAAGTTTTCATTTTTATTTAAAACTGAAAATAAATAAAAGATTTTCCTTCTAATGCTCCAAATAAAATAATATACGAAATGAGGAAAATAACAGTCATAAGTCTGACTACTGTGCAATTAGAACTCATAAAATATCTATGATGACAAAATTCATTCAACGAATCTTTCAATATCATTATTGCCGTTGAAACTAAGCCCACCGTAAAAACTCGAGGATCAATAAGCGCAATATTTCCAAACCCTTTTTCCATTTGCGAAAAAATAATACTGTAATCCAACAAAGAGTTTATACGAAAGAGTTGCCAAGCAAGGCTTACTATAATAAACGTTAGAATGATAGACACTGCTCTCCTTAATCCTTCAGGATGGTATTTGCGACTGTGCTTTAGAATCGATTGCGACCAAAGCTTATGAGCACACAAGGCTATCCCATGCAGAAATCCCCATACCATAAAGTTGAGTGCGGCGCCATGCCACATACCACACAGAGTCATAGCTACCATTTGGTTAATATACATTCTGATTTTTCCCTTCCGGTTTCCACCCAATGGAATATAAATATAATCTCGTATCCACGAAGATAAGGTTATATGCCATTTTCGCCAAAAATCGGTTACAGAATCCGCAAAATATGGTCGATTAAAGTTTTCGGAAACCTTGATTCCCATTATTTGAGCAACTCCTATTGCCATGTTCGAATAACCATTAAAATCTGCATAGATCTGAAACGAATATAGAACTGTCGCGAACAGGATAGAAGATATGTTATGTTCTGATAAATTGTTAAATACTGCATCTGTGTAAGAAACAAGAACGTCAGCAATACATAATTTGGTAAACATACCCCAAAGTACCCGCTTTAATCCTTCTGACACATGGCCGAAATTGATCAAACGTCGATGATACAATTGTGGAATGAAGGTATTGGGACGATCAATGGGCCCAGACATAATCGTGGGGAAAAATGCGATATAGGTCGCGAAAGTTATAAAATCGGTTGCAGTGCTTATATTTCCCCTGCGTATCTCAACGAGATAGCTAATTAACTTAAAAGTAAAGAAACTTATACCAAAGGGCAAAACAATCTTGAAAGTACTATAATTCGTTTGTAACCCAATCAACGAAAATAGATTGGCAAAGCCTTCTATGAAGAAATTAAGATATTTAAAGTAAAGCAGCAAAACTACTCCTAAAATAACTCCAAAGGCTGTTAATTTTGATGCATACTTTGATCTTTCGTGTATAGAGTGGGCTATCGCATTTCCAAGATAATAGAATATTGCAGTAACGATGAATAACAGTATAGCCATTCTCCAATCAGCCCATCCATAAAAAATATAGGAAGCCAACAGAAGTAATACATTTTGTTTTCTTCCGCTATTAAGTAAGGTGAAATATGGCAACAATACTATAATGAAAAAGAGCCAAAAAATGATAGAATTGATAAGCATTTCTTGTTATTATTAACTTAGTCCCTTATATTAATATTAATGCTGATTGGTATATTTTCCCTTATAACCATTTATCTTTTATGCATATTGCCCACCATAAAACATATTATTTACCCATTGGCTTCTTGATGTAAATCTTACTATATAGTAGGAGATAAAGGTGAAAACTATGCCAATAATAGGCAGTATGACCAAATCTTCAAGAACTCCTATTTCAGAAACCTGAAAAAACGGAATAGCAACAGCTAAACGTTCAAGCACGAAAATCTGAACGACATAGATGCCCAACGTGTATTTTCCTATATTCGACAACTCATCTATCATTTTTGATGGTGAAGCAATAGAACATACAGTTTTGCATATACCTAAACATAGCATTGAACCAGCAAGCCCTACGATATATTCCGTAATGATATAGGTCGGCATTGATGTAATGGCTTGCAATGTTACTTTATCCACAGCGCGCCCTTTTCCAAGTAAGATTAAAAGAGTAAACACAATGAGTGACAAGAACGTTATTAGCTTTGTGTGTTTATCGTAACATTGATAATGTTTTCGCAAGAAATATCCGGTCCAAAAGAACAGAAGATAATAGTTTATCATCAGGCTTCCACCGTATGGGATTGCTAGCATTGCTACAGAAGATATTGCACAAGCCGTGACATCATTGCGAATCACTTTTTTACTTATATACACCACTATATAGCAGGCAAACAGGCATTTTAGAAACCATACGCCTCCATAAAGTTCGCACATATACCCCCCCCCATTAGCATACGCTATCGCTGCCAAAAGCAAAGAGTCTACTACAGACGGTACAAGTAGTTGTTTACACTTTTTTATCAGAAAGTGTTTGAATGGCAACAAAAATGAGCTATGAGAAAAGAAACCACACATCGTCATGAACAATGACATGTGGAAAGAATAAATGATAGGACGAACCTTGCTCTGCATTTCATCGCCAAAATAATACGCATGCCCAACGCACACTAAAGTAATCGCCAAAAATTTAGCAAGATCAAAATAGATGATTCGCTGCTTGCTCATTATCTATATGTTTCTGTATTAAAAGTTTTCTGCGATAAAACACGGAGCGATGTGTAATTCAAAATTCATAATTATTCGCAGCACTTTCTCCACGATCGGTGCCACATATTAATTACTGTTCTTTTACTAAAGCACGGAATCTAAATCTATGGAACAAGAACTCCTGCCTTTCGGAACTTCAATATGCCTGACAACAAGGTTAATGGGCTTTATCCGTTGTGCCACATTCCATGGCTTCCACTGAAATGTACAGTCATTCAACATCACTTGTTTGTCTTTTATCAATTTTTCGTTTAGTGCATAGAGTGAGCGTTTATAAAGCTCCATCACCATTTCTTTTTTTGCCAATTTATAACTGCTATTATCTGTCACACTTGAAGTGGGAGGATAGCTAATTATAAGACCTATTTCCTGATAATCATTTATATCAAAACCGTCTATTCCGCAGCAAAGCAGTTTGTATCTTATATCTGATATGGCTATTTGCATGATCGCTCTTTTGTTAAAGTTAGATTTAAGTTCAACAAATAATATATAATTTGTCCCATCTTTTTCCAACAAAAAGATACCATCACATTCACAAGAGAAACTAAGATCCTTCGAAACCTTGCAAAAAATGTCCTTACAGTTTTTGAGAAGTTCCTTACTGACTTCTGTTATTGTTCCGTGAAAACAAAACTCACATTCTTTCAATTTTCCAGTCTCTACTTGTGTCTCCGATTTTACTATTCGACCGGAATGCTGCGTAAAATAAGACTTTTGGTAGATTGAGTTTTGTAAAGTATCAATAGATATCATTTCCCCCGTTAACAGTTAAAAAGCAATGCGTTAATCTCCTCGTCCTGTTCTCTCATTTTTGTAACCGTCTCAAAAAAAGTCAGCATCGGGATACCTCCCTCGTTAATTGACAAATCGTCTATAATGACTTGAGATGATGTGTTCTCTTGATGGAAATAATACGCCTTGACCATTGACGAATCTATAAAGACTAACGGACTTATACAATTCTTTACACTATAAGCATTAAATTTTTCCTTGTCTTTTGCTCGAATATTTCCTAATTTAATTAACTGATTAATTCTGTCCAAGAAATAGTCACTATGAGTGGTAATAGTAAATATATAATTTCTATTGATACATTGTGCTATCAAATCAGCAACAGCTATTTGCATTGCTGGATGCAAATGTGCTTCCGGCTCCTCCAAACACACAGAAGCTCTTGCTTCTGGATTGTTCTTAAGAAGATAAAGTAACGGGCTTATTTCCTTAATGGATGAAGCTGCCGCAGACATATTAATATGTTTTCCATCGGACAAAACCAAATATTCCTTGTTATTTTTTGTGATAATGTCTCCGCCCACAATCTCTTGTATAGAAGAGAAATAGTCCGATTTGCTCTCTGTTTCATCACAAGTTGTGCAATAGTTATTATCCAATAAGAACCGATTATACATTCCCCTCTTATTGTCTTGCACAACAGAATTTATGATGGAATAATCCGCGTTAACCAATGCTCCATTAGCCGGTGGAAAGAGAAGTGCTCGCATATAGGAATATCCCGACAATATACGAAAAATATAAAACTTTAATGAAAGCGCAACCGTTGTATCAACTGATAGGAATACGCGTTGTGAAAAAGAATCCCCATTAATGGTTAGTCTCACCAAGTCTTTTGCTCCTTTTTCTCTGTCTTCTTCTGTAACTTTTATTTTTTGATATGAAACAGATATGGGGTTACCAAAATCCAAGAATTGATACTCTACATGACATTCCAAATCCGGATCACCCAAAAACGAACGCATAAAATTTTCTACATGCTCATTCAGATAAGATGACAGCATCTCCTCGGTAATTATAAATTCTCCCGAGTCTTGATCTTTGGCAAACTCTTTATAGAAGCCTGTCATCTCTTCAAAATCTAAAAGACTGTTAAAAAAATAATATGTAAGGTAATTGGCATAACTCTTTCCTAATTTAGATTTTCCTGTAAAAATCATAAATGGTGCCAATTGAAACTGTACATTTTTTAAAGGACCGAATTTATGTACTTTTATAATTATTTTCTTCATTGGGATTCTGTATAATTGTTGCTATATTTCAAATCAGTGCTTTTATGATAGGTTAAATTTCTATGATTCAAACGACTTGAAAAAGTAGCTGTTGCTATATACTGCTACAATCCTTTTTTTCAGAACATCCGTAGCACTTTCTCCATGTCGATGCCGGAAGGGTTATCGCACTTACATTTCCATTTCTTTATCACTTCGTATGTCACCATTATCTTTTATATATCAAGTGCCGATTTGTCGACGGGAAAGGTATTGTGGTCGAAACTGGTGGTTTTCTTCCGTTTAAACTTACGGCATCCTCTAACAAACTCAAGAACATTATACTCCCACCCATTTCCCCACTCTTCTTCAATATCAAAATCGAAGGATTTGGCGTGGATCTGCTTGCATCATTTTCGATGAGTTTCCATTGGTGTCGATATTATTATTTGACGAATCTACTATAAAACGTCGGGGGTTATAAAGCTATCTCAGCTGTTTTATGGAAAAACACAAGCCGTCAGTTTGTGTGTAGGAGGTATTTGGTTTCCATGCTAATAGACTTATCCCACATTTTTTTGATTAACATACTATTGTATCACCATGGTTCATATCCTTCGGGTTCAACCGCTTCTACAGATGCTTTAGCCGCTTCCAAGTCAAAGTATTTGGAATCCTCAACCTCTCCGTATTCTTTCATATCTTCATATCCCCACGATCCGCCACAATCTTCTTCGGGGCAAGCTCCTTTGCCAGCCGTACACGAGGCATGGGGATGCAATTCTTCTATAATGTCCTCAAGCGTGATGTCGTGAATCCAGTCATCACCGAAATCGTAAACGTAACAGAGTTTATGCTTAGGAGCGAGCTTTTCTCCATAAAACTCTCCCACCGTGAACTCGCGGGCATTATAGTCGGGAGCATCGCCCCAATCATCCTCATGTATCTCGGCTATCGTCAGCACATGACTGTAAGGTGTGTCTCCAAAGCTATACAGATGTTCGTTCCACCAGCCGAACGCCTCTTGAATTACGGCATGGAATCCTGAGAAGGTGAAGTTGGCAGGTACCAACACACGCCGCCATACGGGTGGCTTGGTGATACCTCGCAACTTAATCTTGAACTGATAGGTGAGTTTCAGTCCCTTCTTTCCTCTTGGACTTGTCGTCGTCATACGTGCTATGAACTTGTTACCTCCAGCGAATGATTGCAAAGCATCCGCCAACGCATCGATATCATGCAGTTGCAAATCGAATATTGGCTCTGGCTGTGTCTGCTTTATGATTTTTGTCTTTTTATTTGTCATCTGAAATCAATTAATCTTATCACTATCTATGTTACCCTTAGTAATATATAAATTACTTAGGTCATCATTGAGATCTTCTTTTTTTGTGTATTTACGTGTACTACTGAACTTGTCATTATCCAAACCGAGGGTCATGCTTACTTCGTAACCTCTCCCTTTTCGTCCTTTTGCCATATCTGTGGACACTCTTACTAAATCCACATCCTTAAACGGTGTTGTGGTTTCTAAACGAATAAGCTGAGACTCATAGCTTCCTGTACCCACCTGCAGGCAATCCACACTCTAATATGAGCTAACAAGTTTGCCGTCTACTGTCAATTCCCATTTATGACCGTATTTATCAGCTGCGTAAAATGTTTGCGGAGTATGTTTTTTGTTCACATCCTTGTACATATTATTAAATTAAAATGTATTCTTTAGCAGTCTATTACTTCTTTATCCTTGCAGCGACTGCCTGTACCAGTCGTACAACTTCTGCACGCCCTGCTCTATTTCCACCTTGTGCGTCCAACCTAAAGAGTGAAGTTTTGACACATTGATGAGCTTGCGTGGAGTACCGTCGGGTTTGCTTTCATCCCACACAACGGTTCCCGTGAAGCCAACGGTTCGTACAATGAGTTCGGAGAGTTGCTTGATGGTCAGCTCCTTTCCCGTACCTATGTTGATATGACAGTTGCGTATCTCGCCAAGGGAGGGAATGGCACCGCCACGCCCCTCGCTATTGTTGCGATCTACTTCTCCATCAGTAGCAGTGCCGTAAAACACGCTCGAATACTTGTCTATGCCGATAATATCCTTAAAATCTACATTTAGAAGGATGTGTACCGAAGCATCTGCCATATCCTCACTCCAAAGAAACTCACGCAGTGGCGAGCCCGTTCCCCAAAGAGTTACTCGATTATCTTCGATGCCATAAAACCTCAATGCCTGCAAGATACGTTCTTTACAGCACTCGCCGTCAACATTGTCTTTTCCTATTTTTTCTGCCAAGGCTTTAACGGGATTAATCGGTCGCTTGTTCATGTCCACCCGAATGGCATCCCAGTTGTTCTCATTGATGAGCTTTGCTAAATAGATTTTGCGCATCATAGCCGGCATCACATGGCTGTTCTCCAAATGAAAGTTGTCATTTGGACCATAGAGATTGGTGGGCATCACGGCAATATAATTCGTTCCGTATTGAAAATTATAGCTCTCGCACATTTTCAATCCAGCAATCTTTGCTATCGCATATTCCTCGTTACTATATTCTAATGGTGAGGTGAGCAACGCATCTTCTTTCATGGGCTGTGGAGCATTCTTTGGATAGATGCAAGTTGAACCCAGAAAAAGAAGTTTCTGTACTTTGTATTTATAAGTACTTGAGATGACGTTGCACTGTATCATCATATTTTGCATGATGAAGTCTGCTCTGTAAAGGCTATTTGCCATAATTCCACCCACAAATGCAGCTGCTAACACAACCGCATCGGGTCGTTCATTGCAGAAAAAATCGTCAACATCTTGCTGATTCGTCAGGTCTAATTCAGAATGAGTTCTACCGACGAGATTGGTGTAGCCTCGTTGTAAGAGATTGTTCCAAATGGCAGAGCCGACAAGTCCACGATGTCCGGCAATATATATTTTAGATTCAGGCGTTAAAGTCATATCCAATATAAAGAATTATCTACTATTAAATTTGTGATTTCAAATGTATTTTCTTCACAAACTTTATATCATGTTCAACCATGATTCTTACGAGTTCTTCAAAGCTTGTCTTGCGTGGGTTCCAACCAAGTTTTTCTTTTGCTTTTGTAGGATCTCCTAACAATTGCTCAACTTCAGATGGGCGGAAATATTGTGGATCCACCTCAACCAGTGATTTTCCTGTCGCTTTGTCGATTCCCTTTTCATTGATGCCTTCACCTTGCCATTCCAAGTCAATTCCAACATGATGGAAGGCCAGGGTGGCAAAATCCCTTACATTGTGATATTCGCCTGTGGCAATTACAAAGTCCTCTGGCTTGTCCTGTTGGAGAATCAGCCACATACATTCCACATAGTCTTTTGCATAGCCCCAGTCGCGCAGAGCATTCAGGTTGCCAAGATATAGTTTGTCTTGAAAACCTTGTGCAATTCGCGCTGCTGCCAACGTAATTTTTCTTGTTACGAAATTTTCGCCTCGTCGTTCACTTTCATGATTGAACAATATTCCGTTGCAGCAATACATATTGTAGCTCTCGCGATAATTTTTTATGATCCAAAAGCCATACAATTTTGCAACAGCATAAGGTGAGCGCGGATAAAATGGTGTCGTTTCCTTCTGAGGAATTTCCTGAACTTGTCCAAATAATTCTGATGTGCTGGCCTGATATATCCGGCAAGATTTTTCAAGTCCACATATTCTCACAGCTTCAAGCAACCTCAATACCCCCACGGCATCGGTTTCCGCTGTATATTCCGGCACTTCGAAGCTGACTTTTACGTGGCTCTGTGCTGCAAGATTGTATATTTCTGTCGGCTTAATCTCACCAATAATTCTAATGAGCGACGACGAGTCGGTCATGTCGGCCCAATGAAGGTTGACAAGTCGCTGCTTCTTCATGTCGCGAACCCACTCATCAAGGTAGAGATGCTCTATTCGTTGTGTGTTGAATGATGAACTTCTTCGTAGAAGTCCGTGCACTTCATATCCCTTGTCGATTAAAAACTCTGCGAGATAGCTCCCGTCTTGTCCTGTGATTCCTGTGATTAATGCTACTTTGTTTGTTGTCATTTAATTTCCATGTTAAGCACTCTATCTACGATAGGTGCCATGTCGTAATATTTGTATTCTGCCAGACGACCGCCAAAAATTACATTTGCCTCTTTGTCTGCCAATTTTTTATATCGTTGATAAAGGGAATTGTTCCTTTCGTCATTGACTGGATAATATGGTTCCATCCCCGGTTGCCATTCTGTTGAGAACTCTTTCGATATGATTGTCTTTGGGCATTTGTTAATGTCTTGTCCGAACAATTCGAAATGTTTGTGCTCAATTATTCGTGTATATGGAACTTTTGCGTCAGTGTAGTTGATGACGGCATTGCCTTGATAGTTTGCAGAATTGATTATTTCTTCCTCAAAACGTACAGTGCGGTATTCAAGTTTTCCCAATTGATAGTTGAAAAATTCATCAATTTTTCCTGTAAAAACCAATTTGTCTGCAATCTTTTTCCAATCATCAGAATAATCAAAGAAGTTCATGTCCACTTTGGTCTCTACACCTTCGAGCAAGGCTTCTATGAGCTTGTTATACCCTTCTTTGGGTATTCCCTGATAGCCATCATTGAAATAGTTGTTGTCGAAAATCAAACGAATGGGGAGGCGTTTGATAATGAATGCAGGGAGATCTGTGCATTTTCGCCCCCATTGTTTTTCGGTATATCCCTTTATCAGTCTTTCGTAGATGTCCTTGCCGATAAGAGACAGGGCCTGCTCTTCAAGGTTTCGGGGTTCTTGAATCCCCTCGGTCCGCATCTTTTCGATGGCCTCGAACCGTTGTGCCTCCAACTTCTTTTCTGCTTCTTCGGGTGTGGTGACTCCCCACATCTGATAGAAGGTGTTCATGTTAAACGGAAGATTGTATAATTTCCCTTGATAATTTGCAACAGGAGAATTGGTATAGCGATTGAACTCAACCAACGAATTTACAAAGTTCCATACACGCTTGCTGTTGGTATGGAAAATATGTGCTCCATACTTGTGTATGTTAATACCCTCCTTATTTTCACAATAGAGATTTCCGCCAAGTTGAGGACGCTTGTCAATCACGAGACATTTTTTGCCTTTTCTCTTAGCTTGATACGCGAACATCGAGCCGAACAAGCCTGCGCCAACTATGAGGTAATCGTATTCTGCCACGGACAATCAGATGGTTGTATAATAATCAGAGAATGGAAATTCTGAAAAGTAATCTAAGAAAAGATCAATTTGTAAAATTACTCTTTTGAGGTGCAAATTAGAAATAAGAATCTTATCCTCTTTATGTGACAAAAGGACTATAAATTTTAATTCTAACAACAACCTCCACATATAGGCTGTTGAAGCCCGCAGAGTAACTTGAGTCAGATTTTTTGATTATTTGACTGCAAAGATAGAAATAATAATCGGTAATACCAATGATCAACCCGCTAAATTGTCGAGAAAAATTACAGATTGTATAATTTATTGCCACGGATGTTCTAAATTGCGATCATCTTTCTTCTAATTCTTATTTCCGTTCTTTCACTTTTCTATTTGGCTGCATATAAAATTTCTTAATCAGATCAGCATATTTCGAGTTTTTTGTAACTTTGCAATCATTATGGTTAAGAAAGTTCTAAAAGTAATTCGATGGTCAGTTGGGATGATATTTGTTTCAACCATTTTGGCAGTTGTGGTTTATAGGTTTATCCCTATTTATTTTACCCCCTTAATGTTCTCTCGTTGCTTCGAACAAATGTCAAATGGTGAAGATGTTAAACTTTATCATGAATGGATTCCTTTAAGTGAAATGCCAAAGTCTATGCCTGTTGCAGTAATGGCAAGTGAAGACCAACGATTCTTAACTCACCATGGCTTCGATTATCAGGCTATTGAGCAGGCCGCCAAGGAGCATTTGATGGACGGTAAGAAACTGCGAGGCGGCTCTACTATCTCGCAGCAAACGGCCAAGAATGTTTTTCTATGGCAAGGTCGTTCATGGGTTCGTAAAGGACTCGAGACCTATTTTACTTTCTTTATAGAAATGATGTGGAGTAAGCAACGAATCATGGAGGTATATTTAAATTCCATTGAAATGGGAGATGGAATCTACGGTGTGCAAGCATGTGCGAAGCAAAACTTTGGTATCGACGCTAAAAACTTGAGTAGGGGAGATTGTGCGCTCATAGCCGCCACATTGCCCAACCCCCGTCGCTTTTCATCCAAAAGCCCTGGCCCTTACATGAGAAAACGCCTGCGTCAGATAGAAAATCAGATGAAAAATATTTCTCCATTCCCTAAAGAACATTGAGATTCTAACCAGTTCTTACTTAGAGGAGATTAGAATACGATTGATATGAAGATGAATGATAATACTCGTGACTTGTTGGCAAATTTGAATGAAAACCAACGCGAGGCTGTTGAATACTGTGAAGGTCCGTCGCTGGTCATAGCCGGTGCTGGCTCCGGCAAAACGAGAGTGCTGACTTACAAAGTTGCCTATCTGATAAAGCTGGGATTAGAGCCTTACAATATTCTTGCGCTCACTTTTACCAATAAGGCAGCTAAGGAGATGAAAGAGCGGATTGCGGCCTTGGTCGGCCGTGAGAAAGCAAACCATTTGTATATGGGAACTTTCCACTCTGTCTTTTCCCGTATTCTGCGTGCTGAGGCCGAGCACGTCCAATATAATCCCAATTTTACTATATATGATGAAACTGATTCCCGATCTTTATTGAAAAGTATTATCAAAGGGTTAGAGCTTGATGAAAAGGTTTATAAACCAGCTGTTGTGCACGGAATTATTTCCATGGCAAAGAATCATTTGATTACAGCCGAGGATTATGCCAATGACAGAGCTGCATTGGAGAGAGACCGTGAGACGGGAAAACCAGCATTGGGGCAGATATATGCTGCCTATGAGGCAAGGTGCAGGCAGGCCAATGCGATGGATTTCGATGATTTACTTTTGAATACCTATCAGCTCTTAAAGAATAACGAAGATATCAGGGCCAAATATGCAGAAAGATTCCAATATCTATTGGTTGACGAGTATCAAGACACAAACTATGTGCAAGTTTCTATTGTTCAACTGCTTGCTGACAAGCATAGGCATGTTTGTGTCGTAGGCGATGATTATCAAAGCATTTACTCATTCCGAGGCGCAAATATTGACAACATCCTTGATTTCAAGAACAAGTTTCAGGAGGCAAAACTTTTTAAATTGGAGCGGAATTATCGTTCAACCCAATTTATTGTACAAGCTGCTAATTCTTTAATGAAACATAATGAACGTCAGATACCTAAGGATGTTTATTCAAGAGAAGATGAAGGGCACAAGATTGCTTATAAACCTTGTTATAGCGATAGGGAAGAAGCAATGGTTGTGGTAAAGGAGATTCAGCGATTGAGACGGAGTGATGGCCTGTCATTCGATGATTTTGCCATACTTTACAGAACCAATGCGCAGAGTCGCTCGTTCGAAGATGAGCTGAGGAAGAATGACGTCCGTTACAAAATCTATGGCGGAATGTCGTTTTACCAGCGAAAGGAAATCAAGGACATCATTGCCTATTTCAGAATGGTTGCCAATACTGATGACGAAGAGGCCTTTCGCCGAATCATCAATTATCCAACACGTGGAATTGGCAGCACTACACTACTGAAAATTGTCAATTGTGCACAGCAGAACAAGGTGAGTCTATGGAAAGTTGTCAAATCTCCTGATGTCTATGGGTTGGACATCAGTAAGAGTGTGTCGTCCAAATTGTCGGATTTCGTGATGCTTATCACGGATTTTATTAAGCAATTAGCGAAAGTCGATGCTTATGAGTTGGGTAAGGAGATCATCAAAATGAGCGGAATTTCCGCAGATTTATATAAGAGCAAAGAGCCGGAGGATTTAGCCCGACAAGAAAATTTGGAAGAATTTTTGTCGGCCATGCAAACGTTTGTGATAGAAAATCGCGAGCAGGGCAGGGGGGAGGAAACCTATCTTACCGACTTTCTTCAAGAGGTAGCGCTCTATTCAGACCAAGATAGTGACGATGATGACGCTCCGAAGGTCACCTTGATGACAATTCATGCTGCAAAAGGGTTAGAGTTTCCAATCGTTTTTATCGTTGGAATGGAGGAAAATATATTCCCTATCCCCATGTCCTTAGGTTCAAAACGAGAGCTTGAGGAAGAACGCCGTTTGTTCTATGTTGCAATTACACGAGCAGAAAAGCGATGTATTATAACTAATGCCAAAAATAGATTTCGTTATGGATCGTTACAGTTCGATAACCCAAGTCGCTTCTTACAGGATATTGACAAACGCTATATTGATACCGATGATACTAATTTTTCTTCCTTTGCTTCAAAAACCGTAGGTACTGGATGGGATAGACGAGAAATAGCCGATGATTTCAGGGATTTTAATCCATATAGCCGTAATCGTGATGCCAGTTCATGGAAGCAAAATTATAATCAAAGGAAAGACAAATGGCAGAACTCCAAGCCAGTGGCAAGTCAATTTAGGGCTGATTTAAAATCTAAAGTCACAAGACCAAGAGGTTATGAGCAAGCTGTTGATCCACTTTCAAGTAGAACCAAAAGCCGTTTGCTGAGTGAGGGAGGAAATTTCAGAAAACTTTCGACTGCCTTAGCAAATGGTGGGCGGTCAAATTCATCATCTACGTCCGCTTCGGATGGGGAGAATGCCATGCAGTCAAATCATGGTGGGATCTATGAAGGGGCGACAATTGAACACCAGCGATTTGGTATTGGAATAGTTTTGAAAATAGAGGGCGTAGGAGAAAACGTTAAAGCTACTGTTGAATTTCGCAATACGGGCACCAAACAGCTATTATTGAAGTTCGCAAAGTATAAAGTTCTTTGATTTCTACTGTGGTTTGGGAGTTATCGAATCCGTTTGAGGAATCTTTCTTCCCACTGGCTAATCCATCAATAATTCCCAATTTTCGACTAAATTTAGAGGATTGATAATCAGGTAGATATCGTCATCGATTTAAGAGCATGGCTTTTATCCCTCCAAAGGTTATCTTTTGAAGGGTAATAGTTGACCTTTCGTACAACGATACATCATGTATTGATAGCCGGTAATGTTATATTAACTCAAGTTAGTTGTTAATTTTGTTGTTTTACTCAAATCCAGTCATTGGCGATGGTGGTGATTTTGTTAGCCTACCGAATGCCGACAAGCAGATAGGAAATGACGGAAAGCGGTGCTGTCAATATTGTATAGTGAACTTTCAGATTCAAGTCCGACTTTAGTTTTATAGGATTATTATCTGCCACACAGCATTTTGTATGGACAATATTCACATGTTTTTATCTTAGTTGTAGGCCTGAAAGGGACCTCTATATTGAATATCTCTTCTAACTTTTCGATTAATAATGGATAGAATTCATCTGCATATTCGGTTGCATTCACGATTTCATTTCCTCCAAGTGATAATACTGGGGTGTAGTCTTCGCCACCTGAATGTTGAATGAACAGAAGAGCTGGGCTGACTGGTTGATGATGCTGATTATATTTCTTGTCGTCGGTTGTTTCTATAATACTGTAGAGCATTGCCTGAAGGGTATAGTCGCTTTTCTTTTCCAGTATGTTGTCAGGATTGAAAATCTCATCGACGCTTTTTAATTCTTTTGCGACCTTGTTTCCTGTCTTGTAATCAACAACGCGAAGCCTTGATGAGGGCGAGTTCAGGTCTATCTCATCCAATCTGTCAATTCTGCCACCAATTGACAGTTGTTTCTCCTTGTCTTTTACTTTGATGGTAATTTCCTTGTAAACATCAAACTCGTGTCTGATAACTCTCATAGGGGCAGTTTTCATATCCAATTTTAGGAGTCGTCTTAGATATTTCTCGATGACTTCGCGGTTTATGATTTGTAATCCGTTTAGTTTTGGATGTTTCTTCGTTCCTGGTTTGAATTGGAAAAGTTCCCGTGCGAATGCCTCTGTGATGACACTGTCTAACGTTGCGTTGCCATTGGTCTCTGTCATCGATTGAGCTGATTTACCAGTTTTCAGAACATACTCTATGTTTTCCTTTGTTATCCTTTCCTTGGGTAATAACTGTTCGTACATCAGCTGTGCGGCACAGTGGAAGATGTTACCAAAGATTCTATTGTCGATATCGTCTTCATCGTTGTCGATAGGTTCTGACAGACCAGTAATATATTTGTAGTAGAATATCAGCGGACATCTGAGGTAAGAATTGATAGCAGTGGGAGAAAAGTACGATATTTGATTTAGTTTTTCCTCGACAATGCTGTCTTTCTCAATGTCAACCGTGTTCCATTTCATCGGCTCTTGTCCTGCTTGTAGCGCAAGCCGTTGTATGGGCTGATTCAATTCTACCAACAGCTGTAGCATGAAACGGCTCATTTCCCCTGTTTTGCTGCCTTGTGTTGAATTATTATAAAGAATCGTTACGTCCTTGGCTCGCTGCAATATGCTATGAAAGTAATAGCTGTAGATAGATACTTTGTTGTCGATTGTGGTCAAACCGTAAGCTTTTCGAATGAGGTGCGGTATGAACGAAACATCATCGACTCCCTTTGGCATATTCCCTTCGTTGCATGAGAGTAGCAGCACGTGGTCGAAATCGAGGTTTCGGGTCTCCAGTACTCCCATGACTTGAACGCCCTTGGCTGGTTCTCCATGAAAAGGTATGCTCGTCGAGCTGATTAACTGTGAAAGTAGGCGCCTGAAGACAACGAAATCGGCTATTAAGTCGCCTTGTTCCATTAACTCTGAAAGGCGATTGAGCAGAGTGTACATCCTAAAAGTAGATTCTTGGAAAAGTGGATTGCCATAATCGGCGCCATTGGTGGCTATTGTCCGCGTAAGTTGAGCTAACCAACTTACAAGTTCGTTCATGTGGGATTTATCGTGTGGGATATGTCTGAAAATGGAGTTGTCGCTTGTCTTGATATAGAATTGTTTTGTTTCATTGAATTTTTGGAGCAATTCCTCAGCTTCATCAGTGATGTACTTACCATAGGGATGTCGCAAAATCCTGTTGACATAATGCAGTTTAAAGGCGTTTTCCCTGACAGAATATCCGTCAGTTTGCAATGTTATGAGTTGAGAAATCATCGATGAAATGGGAGCTTGTTGGAGTGGAAATCCAGTTGTTACGTTGATTGAGTCCACCTCTGGCGGTACACAGTGTATCACTGTCTTGAGCAAATTCTCATCGCACATCACAATGGCTGTTCTTTTACCATCCTTGTATCTGTTGTTTTCACGGAGCCATTCTGTTATGTATCTTGCCTGAAGATTCTCCGTAGGAGCGGAGATAAATTGGATATCCTTCTCTTTTTCAAAGCAGTCGTACAGTGGGTTGGCGCGATTCTCCAATGAATTTGGGAAGATTTCGAGCCAGCGCTTTATATAGACACCCGCTTCATTGAACCCTTTAAAGTAATAGTTGTCGTAATCCCAATAAAATTGAGCCTTGCCCTCTTTCTGAAGTGAAGCGAACAATTTCTGTTCAACTTTCTGTAGGACATTGAATCCAATGAAGAGGTATTGGTCGTATTGGGATGGAATGTTGTCACTCTCAATAACTTCGCGGTAAAGCATGCCTTCGTATGCCAACCCCTGTCTGCTAAGCCTAGCCTTGAAGTCGTTATAAACGTCGTATAGCTTACTCCACAGTGTGATGAATCTCTCTCTTAAAATACTGGTATCACCAGTAAAATTGGCAAAAAAGCGCTGCAGTTCCTCTTTCTGGTGGTCCGAAAGATAATCTATTGTGTCAAGTTCATGAATGTTCTGAACGTTGCTAAATAGCTGTTTGGCATCAGCCATGTTCTTGTCAATGTCGTCAAAATCAGCCAGTAATAGTTGTCCCCAACCATAAAATTCGTCAAGATCTTCGTTTCGTCCTGTGATAGAGGTGTAACTCTTGTATAAGTCACAAAGGCTTTTTATAGGATCAGCAACGGTCAAATTCGATTGCTGTCTGAACAGTTCGGAAATGGTGATGTAGGCTGGACTCCATATTGGTCCATCGGCGATTTTTGCCAATTCCTGATTCAAGAAAAGTGCAGCTCTCTTGTTTGGAAACACAACGGCTATGTGTGCAAGGTTTGTTCCGAACCTTTCTATTAAATCATTTGCTATGTTTGATATAAAAGTGTTCATTGTCTAATTTGAATGTGTAGCTTGGTTAAAGTTTTACTTCAGCGATGTTTCCGTTCATGACGTACCACAAGAAACCTTTAATATTGGCATGTCCCATGTCTGCCAATAATTGCATATATCTCTTGACTTGTCGCTTATATTCTTCTCTTTCTTTTCCAAATTTAAAATCGACGACAATCATTTCGTTGCCGTCCGTCATGACACGGTCTGGACGATGCTCCAAAGTTTCATCTGCGGATGGATCATACTGAAGTATTGTACATTCATTGAATAGTGTCCATCTGTCTGAAAACCAGTCTCTGACTTGTGCTTTCTGTAGAGCAAAGTCTATTTTCTTTTTCAACTTTTCAATCGTTATTTCATCATTATAGATAATACCCTCTTGTTCAAGCTCGTTCAATTTGCCAGGAATATCGTCTAATGAATAGATGGTCGAAAACAGTTCGTGAAGGATGTTTCCGGTTTTAATGTACTTGTTCTTGTCTGAAAATTCTGTGTCTTCTCCGCAAACAAATTCATGGCTTTTATTGCTTTGTCTGAACTCAACAGTGTGGGGGAATGTTTCTATTTTTATATGTTTGGTTTGGATTGAAGCAAGGAAAGGATTGAGTTCCAACTTCTTTGTCTTTTTATCAGAATTCTCCAGTTCATCGTCAATGATCTCTAACGTGCCGTATTCAAAATGTATTGGCTCTTTCTCAGAATCTGGGATTTTTAAAATCGCGTCTTTCAAATCTTTGGTAATATTTTCCAGGCAAAGCTCAATGCCTTGAGAGCGGTTGTTCGTGGTAAGATTGTTCTCTTTTTCTTTCAATGTCTTGGCACTCATGCGTTTTCCTGATACGAATAAGTTCTTGCCAGCACGGGTAAATGCTACATAAAGCAGATTTAGGTTATCGATTGTGTTCTGAAAATGCTCGTGCTGGTAGTCGCTCTCATAAACTGTTCCTTTCATTGCATTCTTTGAAAAGTCAATGGGGACGATTGGTATCTCGTTGAATGGAGCTTCTTTACCAAACGTGTCACACCAAATTGTGTCGTTTTGTTCCAATGTCCAGTCACAAAAGGGAATTAGCACATTATCGAATTCCAATCCCTTGCTTTTGTGGATTGTAATAAGACGTATTCCTTCAATTTCATCACTCTGAATAGTCTTTGACGAAAATGTGTTTTCCCATTCTTTGATAAAATCATCAATATCTGCGGAATTATCCCGTAAATATTCATTGAGCGTGTCGTAGAAAGTACAAATATAAGCGCTTTGACCCTTTAATGTGTCAAGATTAAAAAGGGAAAACAGATGGTCAACCAAGTCAAGTAGGGGCATTTCCAAAAGTTTCTCACGTTGTTCAATAAATTCTTTTGGAAGGGACTCGTTAAATTTTGATATTTGTTTCTGGGTGTTTTCTATTTTAAGTTTTGCTTTATCTACCTCTGACATTTGTCTGCCAGAAAGGAAATTAAGAGTAATTAATGTTTCGCTGTCGGTCGTGCCTCGCTCCAATACCTTTTGTGTGTACATTTTGACAAGTTTTCCTCTTGTCAGCAAGTCATTGGGGTGGGTCAGAAGGTGAAGAGCATCAATCAAAATATTTACCGCCAGTGAGGCATCGAGGCGGAAAGCCTCGTCGGAAACGATGTTAATTTTGTTGTCAAACTCTCCGATAAGAGTATCGGCAATATCCTTGATAACCCCCTTCGATCGTACAAGAATTGCGATGTCTTTTTGTTGATGGCCTGTTTCCAATAATTCCTTAACGTTATTGCTCAAATGTTGCAGGATATTTTGTTGATATGTTTTTTTATCCTCTGGTAAAAGGTCAATCCTTATACACCCTTTATTTCCCTTTTTATGTGCGATTTGTTCAACATCAGCGTAGGCTTCTTTCAGAATTTCCGCCTCTTCAAGTCCAGAATTCTTCAATTCGTCGGTCGTTATATTAACTAAATTTTTGAAGATTGCGTTGTTAAAATTGATAATTCTATCCTCAGACCTATAGTTATGTCTTAGAGTTTTCAATTCTAATATGTTTTCAGGGATCACATTTTCAATGTTATTAAGCAGTTGCCAGTCGCCTTGTCTCCAACGATAAATACTTTGTTTTATATCGCCAACAATTAGACTGTGTGAGTTTGCTTGGGCGATACAGTTATCTAATAAGATTTTGAAGTTATCCCATTGTATAGTACTGGTGTCCTGGAACTCATCAATCATAATGTGTTTGAGTTGTGCTCCAATCTTCTCGAAGATAAAAGGTGTGTCAGAACCGACCATTAGCTCCTTCAGTAGCGACTGGGTGTTGCTTAACATGAATCTATTTGACTCTTTGTTTATCTCGTTTACAGTATTGGAAATAGCATTTAAAAGTCGTAGCTGTGATAAGTGTGCTAATGTTAGGCTGATAGACTGGTATTCCTTCCAGTTGTCAAGTCTCGATGCTTCAAGTTCTTTTAGTTTTTCGCAGAGACATGAAGATGCTAAGTTTATGATGACTTCCTTTTCAATTGTAGGACATTTGGAACTTACCCACTTATCAGAACTTTCCATACAGGATTGTATGTAAGATGGAGAAGTCTCGTTTGTTAGTTTCCCTTTGGCCCTTTTTTGAAAATAACCATATAACCAGCGAGTGAAAAAAGACGGATGATCAACATTTGCATTGCTAACAATACTTAATATTTCTTGCGAGATGCTGTTCATGTTTTTTTGAAGCAAATTCTTTCTTTTTCTAAGTTGAGATGTGTAAATATTAAAGAATTTCTCATCCCTGAATAACTTTTCAAGTGCTTTCTCGTGTGTTTTATAAAAATCTTTAAAAATGTTATTCCCAAACTTTTTAATCTTATAGATAACATTCCATCCATTGTCTTCTTCTATGTTCTCATCTATATAATCACGAATCCATGTCAATACTTGTTGACCTTTTTCCAAATTTTCGATGAGTTCGTCAACAGCCTTACTTTCTATCTGCTCATCGTTCAAATCGATTCTTAGGTTGGCTGTGAGATTCAGTTCGTGGGCGAGATTACGAAGAACATGTTGAAAGAATGCATCTATAGTCTGAATCCGAAGGTCATTATATTTATGGATTAGCAATGATAATACAATCTGTGCATTAGACCTAATGGTTATATTTGACAATCCTGTTCGTTGCTTGACTTGCTCCAAATAATCTTTTGATGATGACAGATTATTGGCAATGCCGTATAATTGCGACAAGATTCGCATTTTCATCTCCTGTGTTGCTTTATTTGTAAAAGTAACAGCCAATATCTTTCTATAGTCTTCAGGTTCCTTGATGAGAAGGGAGATGTATTCAACAGCCAAAGTAAAAGTTTTGCCTGAACCAGCTGAGGCCTTATATACGGTAAGAGGATTGTTCATGAGATAGTTATTTCTAATTTTGATTGTAAAGGTAGCCAATAAATTTGAATTATTGAAAAAATGTAGGATTATAAATCGTTTGTCAGTTTGAGTTGCTGTATTTTGAAAGTATGGAGTGAAAGCCCCTTTTTCCTTATCTTTTTATATAATAAGGAATAAAAAAGAAAAAACAATGGAACTTACACATTTGCAAATTTCGGAAATTATTTCGAATTACGCAAGCAGCAGCTAGGGTATTGAAACCCTTCATTCTTTAATCATGAACTCCCTAATGTAGAGATATTCTGTAAATCCTAACTAATTGTTTGTCAGTGTAATATGTTATTATAAAACCCCCGAAAGACCCATCACGGGCAAAAACGGGGGAAAATCTCAAAAAAAAATCGCTGTAAAGATACAAAAAAATCTGATATAACACCAGCTTTGCCCTTTACAGAGTTTTATATTTTATAAACTTATCGTGAAAGCTTTGTAAAAAGTGAACTTGGACGTATCCATTGCCAAATCCCTCTAATGGAGTTGGCAATTGAGTATACTAATTGCACTCAAAAGTGTAAGCGAGGGACGAAGTCTTTTTTTTTCACTAGAGTGGGAATCGCTCTCATGTTCCTCAAAACCCAACAGAGGTCTATCTTACGACGGTCAGATAGAGATGCTCAATGGATGCATTATTCATAAGTTGATGTTCTGTGGTGTGTTCATAAACTCTTCCTCTACATCTTTGATAGGAAGTTTATAAAGGTCATACGCAAATCGTCTTGCAAAAATTCTTGACATTGATAGCCTTCAACACATATTGTACGACAAATGGAAAAACAGCCTTAAGAACAAAGCTCTGTGTCTGACGGATGCGACTTGCTATGAGGGTGACTTGCACTCTCCGACAGATAGCAAACTGCTTTTAGAGTTCCAGGCAATAGCTTTACGACCGGCTCGTTTTTCGAGAGCATACTTATTAGAGCGTGTTCCAAGAAGCAAGTACGATGATGTTTTCAAGTCAGAATTGTTTATTCCAAATATCGTCATGTGCTTAGCGAAAGGGTGCTACTCTTTTTCGGCATCTATACGGCAAATGCTGTCATCCTTGGTACAAAGCAAATGTCACAAAACACGAAGAAAATGTTTAACGAAAGTCAAGGTAATTTTAAGATTCCATAGTCAGTTATGGAAGGGGTAAGTGTGTCCATACATCTTTTTATTTCAGATTATGAGTGAAAAGTACATCATGTTCTTTTCTAAGAACCTTTTCAAGGCAGAGTACATGACATTTGACTACCTATGAGGATTTACAAAAGAGAATTAGCTGAAATTTCTTATATAGGTATAATACCTATTTGTGCACTCTGGCAACTTATTTTTTTTGGTGGTTTCGAGGAATTATTATATCTTTGCATACTCATAGAAACAAGGAAATTACAAAGTTAGATATATGGCAAAGAAATTCACCGAACACAATGGCTTGAATTTGGTAACGACCAACAATAACGTGTTGGCAGAGTGGATGAAGAACGACATCTTCCACAAGAGTATCGAAGAGCGTGAGGGACAACCGCAGTTCATCTTTTTTGAAGGACCACCTTCGGCAAACGGGCATCCCGGTATTCACCATGTATTGGCACGTTCCATCAAAGATACTTTCAACCGCTACAAGACTATGCAGGGCTTTCAAGTTCACCGAAAGGCTGGATGGGACACACATGGACTACCCGTAGAATTGGGGGTGGAGAAAGAATTGGGCATCACCAAGAAAGATATTGACAACCAACAGTCGGAGAAATACATCTCTACAGAGGAATACAACCATCGCTGTCGGGAGAACGTCATGAAGTTTACTGCGGAATGGCGACAGCTTACAGAAAGGATGGGATACTTCGTTGATTTGGATCATCCCTACATTACTTATGACAACAAGTATATAGAAACCTTGTGGTGGCTGCTCAAACAGCTCTACAACAAGGGGCTGCTCTATAAGGGCTACACCATACAACCTTATTCACCGGCTGCCGGGACGGGGCTTTCAAGTCACGAACTCAATCAGCCGGGTTGCTATCGTGATGTGAAAGATACGACCGTTACGGCACAGTTTGCTATCCGTGAAGTTGATTGGCAGACGCTTATTACAAAGAAAGGCATCGCCACCAACGCATGGGGAAAACCATCGCTCGTGGCATGGACTACCACGCCTTGGACTCTTCCGTCGAATGTGGCACTTTGCGTAGGACCAAAAATCGACTATGTGGTTATCGAAACCTATAACCCTTACACCGCAACGAAAGCCACCATCGTTATGGCAGAAAGCCGGGTGGCAGCCTATCTCAAGTTGGAAGGTGAGATTTCCGACGGTGGCGACTTGCCGGAATATCAGCACGGAGACAAGTATGTGCCTTATCGGGTGATTGGAAAGCTCAAAGGTACAGACCTTGAAGGCATTCACTACCAACAGTTGATGCAGTGGATCAAACCTGTTGAGAAGGTGGGCGAGTCCGCACCTAAGTTTGTTAATGACTATGCTGCGACTCATTCCGACAAGGTTTTCAGCAGCGAAGATGGCAGAGACCGCTTTGTAGAAATGGAAAGTGAGGCTTTCCGTGTCATACTCGGCGACTATGTAACGACGGAAGACGGTACGGGTATCGTACACATTGCGCCTACTTTCGGTGCCGACGATGCCAAAGTGGCAAAAGATGCCAATATTCCGTGTCTCTATCTGATTTCCAAGAAAGGTGAAACACGCCCAATGGTTGATCTTCAGGGCAAGTATTATAACATCGAGGAGTTGGATGCCAACTTCGTAAAGACTTGTGTGAATAAAGTTGCCTACGGTCGCCATGCAGGCGATTATGTGAAGAACGCTTACGACCCGAAGTTTAATGTGGATGGGGTATGGGACAAGAAAGCAACTGATAAATCGGAAGACCTCAACATCATTCTCTGTCTTGAAATGAAACAGGAGGGTACGGCCTTCATTATTCAGAAACACGTTCACAATTATCCACACTGCTGGCGTACTGACAAGCCCGTCCTTTATTATCCTTTGGATAGTTGGTTCATCAAGGACACGGCAGCAAAGGCACGAATGGTGGAACTGAACAAGACTATCAATTGGCAACCAGAATCTACCGGTACTGGACGTTTCGGCAACTGGTTAGAAAATCTTAACGACTGGAACCTGAGCCGTTCGCGCTTCTGGGGAACGCCGCTGCCGATATGGCGCGACGACCAGCGCAATGAAAAATGTATCGGATCGGTAGAAGAACTCTATGAAGAGATAGAAAAATCGGTGGCTGCGGGCGTGATGAAGTCAAATCCTCTCAAAGAGCGTGGCTTTATTGTGGGCGACTACAGTCAGGAAAATTACGATCGCATCGACCTGCATCGTCCGTATGTGGACGAAATTATGCTGGTTAATGACAACGGAGAAGCAATGCACCGTGAGGATGATCTTATCGACGTTTGGTTCGACAGTGGTTCCATGCCCTATGCACAACTCCACTATCCGTTTGAAGGCGAAATTGCTGAGGAGGGGTTAAGGCAGACGGGAATGAGCGAAGCCGAATATCGCAACCAACTTGTTCATTCCACTTACAAGGGAAGGGCAGTACCACCAGCATTCTACCCGGCAGACTTTATCAATGAGGGAGTAGATCAGACGCGCGGATGGTTCTTCACGCTCCATGCTATCGCAACTATAATTTTCGACTCTGTGGCATTCAAGAATGTCATTTCCACAGGACTTGTGCTGGACGCCAAAGGCAACAAGATGAGTAAGCATGTGGGCAATGTAACCAATCCGTTCGAGATGATGGAGAAGTACGGTGCAGATCCTGTGCGCTTCTACATGATGACTAACAGCGAGCCTTGGGACAATCTCAAGTTCGATCCGGAAGGAGTGGACGAGTGTAGGCGCAAGTTCTTCGGCACCTTATATAATACTTACAGCTTCTTTGCCCTCTATGCCAATGTGGACAATTACGAAGCACCAGCATTGGAAGACGGGAAATCAGTGTTAGGCGAAGCAGCAACTGAGATCGACCGATGGATAATCTCTAAACTCAATTCGCTTGTGAAAGGTGTAACCGCCGAATTGGAAGGCTACGATCCCACCAGGGCAGGCAGACTTATCGATGCCTTTGTGAACGATGACCTTAGCAACTGGTATGTCCGTTTGAACCGCAAACGTTTCTGGGGAAAGGAAATGAGTGCCGACAAGAAGAGTGCCTACGATTCGCTCTACCAATGTCTAATGACTGTTGCTAAGTTGATAGCACCGTTTGCACCGTTCTATGCCGATGAACTCTATCATGATTTGGGCGGGAAAATGGAGAGCGTACATTTAGACAAGTGGTGTGTTGCCGACGAAACAGCCATCGACCTCGATTTGGAGGCACGCATGGGAATGGCACAGAAAATCACGTCGATGGTGCTTGCATTGCGCCGAAAGGTGAACATCAAGGTGCGTCAGCCACTTGCACAGATTATGATACCTGCTGTTGACGACAAACAAAAGCAGCACATACATGCCGTTGCTGACCTTATCCGGAACGAAGTGAACGTGAAAGAACTCAATTTTGTGGAAGGACAAGGCGTGCTGGTAAAGAAAGTGAAGTGCAACTTCCGTGTAATGGGTAAGAAATATGGCAAGCTGATGAAAGATGTTGCCGCTCGCATGAACGCACTTACGCAAGAGGAAATCGCACAGTTTGAGGATACCGGCAAGTTTTCTTTTGATCTATCAGGCGAGGCAATAACCGTGGATGTGACCGATGTGGAAATCATCTCTGAGGACATTCCCGGGTGGTTGGTCAGCAACGAGGGCAATCTCACAGTTGCACTGGAGGTAGAACTCACTGACGAACTGCGCAAGGAGGGCATGGCGCGTGAACTGATCAACCGCATTCAGAACATCCGCAAGGAGACTGGTTTTGAGATAACCGACCGCATCATCGTCACGCTTGCACCGAATGAAGAAATCAACGGAGCAGTAGAGGCATTCGGCGAGTTGATAAAAACACAGGTCTTGGCAAATGAAATCGTTATTGCCGACAACAATGGATCCGAGATTGAATTCGATACATTCAAACTTAACATACAAGTCAAAAAAGCATAAAAGCCAAAAAGTGAGCTGAACGTCAAGTCATGACGGCTTGTTGTTCAGCAATCACTTTTGAAATAAGCGACTGTATTTAAATTATTAATAACCTAACACTTTAATTTCTATGGAAACAAAAAAGCGTTATAGCGATGAAGAACTTGAAGAGTTCCGCATCATAGTCAATGAAAGATTAGAAGTGGCAAAGTCGGATTATGAAGAGACCATGAAGGTACTCATGAATAAGAACACAAATGACATTGACGACACTTCGCCAACCTACAAGGCATTGGAGGAAGGTAGTTCTAACCAAACAAAGGAGGAATTGGTGCAGATGGCACAGCGGCAGCAGAAATTCATCCAAGGATTGCAGGCTGCGTTGATGCGCATTGATAATAAAACCTACGGAATAGACCGCATTACCGGCGACCTTATACCGAAGGAAAGATTGCGGGTTGTGCCACATGCTACATTAAGTGTTGCGTCAAAGCAAGCCAATAAAGATCATTAGGATGGTTATAATTATAAGGACTATGTTACAATAGTTTCTGTACTTTAGATAATGAGTAGAAGAAATAAAACAATTATTACTTGCTTAGTAATCATTCTGCTTTTAGTTATCGATCAGATAATAAAGATAACTGTTAAACTCAATATGAACCTAGGAGAATCAATTGAAGTATTCGATTGGTTTCGCATAGAATTTATTGAGAACGCAGGGATGGCTTTTGGCATGGAACTTGGGAGTAAGCTGTTTCTAACTCTTTTTCGGATACTGGCAATTTTCGGTCTGACATGGTATATCTGGAAAAAGATAAAGACAGGGGCACGCTTTGGTTTTATAATTATACTTTGTATGATTTTTGCGGGCGCAGCTGGCAATGTTGTTGATTCTTTGTTTTATGGAGAGATATTCTCAACATCACATCCATATTACATGAATCTTCCTCCTGCACATTTAGTTCCTTGGGGTGAAGGTTATTCGTCCATGTTAATGGGAAAAGTAGTAGATATGTTTTATTTCCCAATATTTCGTGGCTCATTCCCAGAATGGCTTCCTATTTGGGGAGGAGAAGATTTTTTATTTTTCTCCGCTATCTTCAATTTCGCAGATGCTTGTATAAGTGTAGGTTTTTTCATACTTCTCCTTTTCTATCGTAAAGATTTCAATGGGTACATACCTAATGTTAATGAAATTCAAGAAACGAAGAGTTCAATAGCTGAAAATTAAACTAATATGGCAAATTTGAAGAATGTCTTGTCAGCTTCTGTTTTGATACTGATATTTCTATTAGTGTCATGTAAGCCGACTATCCCTTCGGAATATATTCAGCCAGCAGATTTGGAGGACATTCTATATGACTATCATATTGCAATGTCTATAGCCATGCAGAAAGGAAATACCCCTTCAGAACAGAAGACATATAAAATGGCTGTTTTGAAAAAACATGGGGTTACAGAACAAGACTTTGAGCATTCATTGCAGTATTATTTGCGACATACCGAAAAACTTCATAAAATTTATGAGAACTTATCCTTGAGATTAGAAGCAGAAGCACGTACTCAAGGTATTTCTGAGAATGATCTCAATCAATTTGGTAGCTCGATGGCTCAGGGGGATACCGCTGATGTTTGGAACAAATCGAAATCAATGGTATTATCTCCTTTTGCCCCTCGCAATTATGAACCATTCGTTATTGAAGCTGACACTTCATTCCATAAAGGGGATAGACTTTTAATGAATTTCAATTCAAAATTTATTATCCAAGATGGTGTTCGTGATGCTGTATTTGTTGTAACTGTTGTTTTTAAAAACGATAGTATCTCATCTCAAAGTTTCCATATAAGTTCAGATTCCTATCAGTCATTTAATCTTCTGAATGATGGCAATTCTGAAATAAAGTCGGTTTGTGGCTATTTTTTAATGCCTAAGCCAGAACAGATTACTTCAACATTTAAATTGTTGATTCTCACAAATATACATCTAATAAAGATGCATATAAACAAAAGTGAGCAGAATAATTCTGATTCACTTTCTAATAATGAGTCGATTAGAACTGTTGGAGGAAGCCCAGTTAAGAAGAACCTGAAGTTATCTCCGAGTGATACAAGTATGAAATTGCAACAACCTTTGCACAAAGCGATGAAGGCACGGCATATAAATGAAAGGGCATTGCCATGAATCGTTATGCAGCAAATCGTGTCGTTGTAGGGCCAAAAGTTTTTTTGCCGGGAGTTGTAGAAGTATGTAACGAATCTGTAACAGCCTATTATCAGTTGACTGAAGAGTTGGCTAAAACCAAATGGTTGGTTGGAACTATTCATGTTTCGAAAGAAAATGAAAACTTGCGCGCTTACTGGAATAATCTTCTTTTAGTATAAATGCTAATCCTGTTATAACTTACAACTGACATGAATTTTTTTTTAGGACTATTTTTAACAGTATTGTCTTTTGGTTCTCCGGTTCACATACCAGTAGAACTTGCGGGTAATTTTGGCGAACCCCGTCCTAATCATTTTCATGGAGGTATTGATGTTAAAACAAACAGAGGTGTAAATTTGGGGATTTATTCCATTGCGGATGGCTATGTTTCAAGGGCCATCATTCAAAAATATGGCTTTGGCTATGCTCTTGTTATTGCTCATCCCAACGGATATTCAAGTGTTTATGTTCATTTGAATCGTTTTGCACCACAAATTGAAGCTTCTGTCAAACAGTGGCAATATAAGAATCGTCAGTTTGCTGCTGATATAACTTTTAAGCCAGGTCAGATACCTGTTCGTAAGGGTCAGTTCATTGCTCTAAGTGGTAATACCGGATCTTCACAAGCTCCGCATCTTCACATGGAATTACATCAAACTAAAACTGGTTTATTAATGGATCCACTGAATGTGGTGGGCCACGTATTGAAAGATAAGACTGCGCCGACTATTTATTCATTCAAGAGTTATCCCCAACGAGGAGAAGGTATTTTCCAACACAGTCAAGAGTCTCGTGTATATGGATTTTCAAGACAAGTATTTAAGGCCTGGGGTAAAGTAGGTTTTGGGATTTTTGCGCATGACAATATGGATTCTGTTTATAATAACTACGGTGTTCGTTATACCGAACTTTATTGTGATGGGCATTTGATTTTTTCAAGTGATGTTAACGGTATTCCTGCAAATGCGCATCCGATGATTAATACCTGGGGTGATTATGAACATTACCTTCATAGTCGCATATGGTTCTTAAAATCTTTTACAGAGCCTTTTAATAAGCTGCCAATACTGAAAAGCGATAAAAGTAGAGGAATAGTCACTTTCAACCAGATTCGAGATTATCATTTGAAATATATTGTTAAAGATTATTTTGGCAATAAAAGCGAAAGAGAATTTGTTGTTCGTGGAGAGCCAGAGATGATTGTCAGACAACCAGTCCAGAAAAGTTCTTATGCTTTGATTGTCGGACATGAAAATAAAATCATATTTGACGGGGTGAAGCTGGAAGTGGGAGACAGCTCCCTCTCTAAAAACTACCTTCTTCAACCTAAAACTTTAAATATTCCCAATGCAGTCTCGTTAGGTTATTGTTTTTCACCTACACCATTGGCTCTTTTGGGTAGTGCTACCATATATATAAAGGTACGGAAGAATGTCAAAGACCCCTCTAAATTGTTCATCGCCTCACGTCAGGATTTAAAGAATGGTCAATCCATTGTACGTTATTGTGGTGGAGAATTGAAAGACGGATGGCTCATAGGGAAAATCCGTGATTTAAATAAAATCTATAATGCCTCTTATGATAATACACCGCCGTTAATTTTGAGCAAGAGCCTTCATCCTCATAATATTGCTTTTATTTTATCTGATGATGGGAGTAATATATATAAATACGAAGGTTACATTGATGGGAAATTCGTATTATTTACCTATGGTAAAAACAAAGAGCTGATAAGTTGCAATCTGTCGGAAACACCCATTAAGCCAACTGGAACCCAACGACTTCTCCGAATTATAGTTACGGATAATAGGGGAAATTCAAATAAATTTGAATCAAGAATAATATATTGATAAAGTATTAATTTTAAATTATAAAATATGAAGAAACAATTATTGACAGTGCTTCTTGCCACATCATTTGTAGCTGCAGAAGCGTGTACAAATTTTATTGCAACTAAGGGCGCAACAAAAGATGGATCGGTATTTGTGACATATAGTGCCGATGATTATGGTTTGTTTATGAAACTGGTTCACTTTCCTGCTGGTATTCATGCTAAAGGTGAAAAGCGTGAGATTATTGATTATGACTCTGGTGAAAGTCATGGATTTATTGACGAGGCTCCCGTCACTTACAATGTTATTGGTAATATCAACGAATATCAGGTTAGTATTGGTGAGACCACGTATGGTGGACGTGAGGAGATGATAGATAAGAATGGAATTATTGATTATGGATCTTTGATGTACCTTGGACTTCAGAGAAGTAAGACTGCTCGCGAAGCTATCAAAGTTATGACCGAATTAGTTGATAAATATGGTTATAACTCAAGCGGTGAGAGCTTTACCATCGCTGATCCCAATGAAGTGTGGATTATGGAAATGATGGGTTGTGGTGGCGATGCTAAACAGAAAGTTGTTTGGGTGGCTGTTCGCATCCCTGATGGTATGATATCGGGACATGCCAATCAGGCTCGAATCGGCCAGTTCTCGACTTATAACACAGAGGTTATCACTTCTAAAAATTGTATAAAGTTTGCTCGCTCAAAGGGATGGTTCACAGGCACGGATAAGGAATTCAATTGGAAGATGGCTTATGATGCTCCCGATTTTGGTGGCCGTCGTTTTTGTGAAGCTCGTGTATGGAGTTACTTCAATCACTTTACAGATATGTCAAAGTGGCTGCCGTGGGCACTTGGAAAGGACCCTAATGCAGAGGATATGCCACTATGGGTTTCTCCCAATAAAAAAATTGAAGTGAGCGACATGCAGAATAGTATGCGCGATCATTATGAGGGAACCGCTTTAAGCATGAATGAGGACCTTGGCCAGGGCAACTGGGATATGCCATACAGGCCTACACCATTGCAATTTGAATACAATGGAAAGAAATATTTTACAGAGCGTCCGGCCTCTACTCAGCAGAGTGCATTCTCTTATGTTTGTCAGCTTCGTTCCTGGTTGCCACGTGAGATTGGAGGTATTATTTGGTTTGCCAACGATGATGGCAATATGTCGCCTTATGTGCCAGTTTATTGTAGTTCAACAGTACAGCCAGAATGCTTCAATACACCTGGAGCAGACGCTGTAACCTTCTCAAATAAAAATGCCTTCTGGGTATGCAATTGGGTTAGCAACATGGTTTACCCACGTTATTCACAAATGTTTCCCTCTTTGAAAGAGGTACGAGATTCCTTGGACAACTCTTATTTTGCAAATCAGATGAAGGTTGAAGCAAAGGCACAGGAAATATATAAGAGTAACAAGGCTGCTGCGGTTAAGTATCTCAATGATTATTCTATTACAAAGGGTGAAGAGATGATCAATAGGTGGAATAAGCTTGCTTACTATCTTATTGTCAAGTACAATGATATGGCTGTTAAGCCAGAAAAGGATGGCAAATTTGAACTTACTCCAAGCGGTTTCGCAGCAAGCCCACAGCGTCCGGGAATGAGTCAGAATGCTCGTAAGGCTTTGGCTGAACAGACTGGCGAACGTTTTGTCATGCCATCTGAATAAAAGTATGAGAGTTTTCCATAATTAATGGAAAAGTAAAATTCGGCATAATGGACAACTGGAGCTTTTCATCTTCCAAATCTCCATTATGCCTCAAATGATAAAATAAAAGACCGTTTCAAAACTCTTTCCGGGTTATGAAACGGTTTCTTATTATCGATGGAGAGTGGCTTGCAAATACATCAGCCGCCTGGCATCATCGTTTTAATTGATTTTCTCCCCATTATATTATAGACCTAAGCCTTTCGCAGCCTCCTTAGCTGCATCATTGATGGCCTTATTTGCCTTTTTACCAGCTTTGTTTGAGGCATCATTAAGTTTCTTTGTAGCTTCATCTTTTGCCTCATTTATCTTTTCCTGAGCGTTCTTCTGAACTTTTGCTTGTGCGCTCTTCACAGCTTCCTTAGCATCTTCGGCCTTCTCAGCGCCATTTTCCATTCCCTCTTTTGCATTGTTAAGTGCAGCTTCACCTGCATCCTTAACGTTTTCCGCGGCATTTGTCAAACCACTTAAAAGTGCATCAGGACTTGCTGCAGATACAGCCGTCACTGCGCTATTGAGTGCGTTTGAGATTGTTGAATTACCTGCATTGGCAACAACTTTCTTTAATCCTTCTGCGTTTGATTTGAGCCATACCTGAAGTTTTGTCAAATATTCTTTTGCCTTCTCTGGATTGTTCTTTGCCATCTCTACTGCCTTTGCCTTAGCACCTTCTATGGTTGCAGCAATGCCACTTGCATCATTAGCATCAAGTTTTTCAGCCAATTGACTGGTAAGAGCTTTGACGTCTTCTGGAATATCTGCAGCAACAACCTTTGTTGAGTCTGTTGACATTTCTGTAGAGTCTGCTTCAGCATTTGCTGATGGTTGGGTCTTGTTTCCGCAACTTGCAAAAGTCATAGCTACTACGACCGTTGCCAATAAAAATAATTTTTTCATAATCTTTCTCTATTAATTAATAGTCAAGTCAAAGTTAAAGAAATATTTCTATGTAAAAGCATTTATTTGTAAGTTTTAACCTAAATCGGTCGTAAGAAAAAGATTCTTGGCATTTTCTAATGTTCGATTGGGATTTAAGTTCCGCATGTCGTAGGTTCGAGATGAGCATAACGCTTCTTTTTTAAGGACCATTATTTCAGGTTTTGAGTGAAAAGCACTTCAAATTCTTTTCCATGAAATTTTTTCAGGGAAAAGTACATGACATTTGACTGCCTATGAGGAGTTGTAAAAGGGAATTAGCTGAAAGTCCCTAATTAATCTTTTATACTATCAATCGTTCCTACTGCCATTTCAATATTATCTATTTCATGACCTTGTCATATAAAGTTTTGTAGTCCTTAGCAACACCGTACACTACATTATTATTCTGACTGATGGCTTCAAAGTGACGGGTGGCACATTCGAGTTTGGCATCTTCAGCACCACGAAGTTTTGAACGTTGCCATTCGTTACCCTTGGTCTCAGCAACAAAGTAGATATGCTTTACTGTCCCCTCGTTGAAAGCAATTGCCCAGTCGGGATTGTAATGTCCCATCGGAGTGTTGATATAGAAGCCACGAGGCAACTTGGTATATACAGCCACATCTGTTTCTTTTTCTAATGATTCGGCAAAGTGTTTTTCCACGCCCTCGCTATCTACCACCACAAGGTCATAAAGCGATTTGGTGCTTTCTATAGCATTGATACCAATCTTTCCACGCAAGGTATCCTCAGTAAAGATATCCACATCGTAGGTGTTATTCGTGCGCTCGTAGTAAATTTTCTGTACCACTGCCATTGCTTTTTCATCGTTAATGATATTGCCCACCTTACGGATAAACTCTTCTGGATTCATCTTAAATTGATGGAACGTTGTCGGCTTAATACCTTTCAGAATGGCTACAATCGTTTTACGGGTCAGTCCCGTGGCTGCCACAAGCCTACCTATCAAGTCGTATGCCACACCAGCTCCCACCGTCTCACGTACATGGTAGGTGCGAGCAATGTCTTGCACCATTGCCGTGACAGCTTCGAGCGATTCCTTATCGCGAATATTATCCATACGTCCTTCTCCTACGACAAGGCGAATCTCTGTTACACTGAGATGCTTGTCAATAGCCTCTATTGCCTTACGTCTAAGATCTGAAGTTTCAAAGTCCACCTTATAATATATAATATGTCTTCACATTGATATGTTTCCACAGCTCCTGAAATTGCTTCTTCTTGAATTTCTCCTCTTGGAAGTTAGCTTCCTTTGGTTTACGTCCATCCTCTATCTTGATAGTTTGAGGATTGAACACCCTGTCCAAAGTTTGTATAATACCAGCTTTAACAGACTCAAATTGTTCGCCAAAACAGAGTGTCTCAGGGTTTTGAAATTGATAGCCATGCGCAGGCGCCGCCCGTCTTTCTCCACCGCTATCGTCTCTCCTTCGTGATGTTTATCGCTACCGTCTAACACTTCTGTAAAGCATGAGGGGGCAATCTGGTAGAGTGCTTCCAAATTTAGTTTGTTGCCATTGGCAGATGTAGTTTCTATTCTGATAGGTTTCATCATATCGCAAGTTCAACATAGAACTGCAATCCCAAGTACGGGTGTAGCTTAATAATCTATACCTGAAAACACCGAGGGGGTTGGGGGCGAGCAGCCCCCATGAGTGGAAAAATCAGCAAGCAATGCATAAAAATGAAAAAGGGAGACCTCTGTCTCCCAAAGATTAATTAAATTTGCATTGCTATGTACAAACAATTAACCTCGGAGCAAAGGTACACAATTTCTGTGCTACTCCAAAACGGAATGAAACAAAAAGACATTGCCAAAGCGATAAATGTAAGTCCAAGTACAGTGTCACGTGAAATAAGACGTAACAGTGGGATTAGAGGACACTACA
>NZ_AUME01000013.1 GCF_000430525.1 Prevotella corporis DSM 18810 = JCM 8529
ATAAGAAAAAAGAAGCTTACACACTTTTATAGGACAGTACCTGGAAATTGCCAGCCTACCATTTGTCCATTACGCCTAAAAGAATTATCAGACTGTAAAAAAGCCCCCGATACATCCGTATCGGGGACTTCATTGGGTATTAAATAAATGAAAACTTATTCTGCCTTTGTTTCTTCAGCATTTGTCTCTTCTGCCTTCTCAGCAGCTTCTGTATTAGCTGGAGTTTCAACCTTCTTTGTAGAACGACGACTACGACGAGTTTTCTTGGGCTCAGCCTTCGGCGTCTTAGCCATGTTTTCATCATAGTCAACTAATTCAATGAAAGCCATTTCTGCAGCATCTCCCTGACGTGTTCCCAACTTGATTACACGGGTGTAACCACCGGGACGGTCGCCTACCTTTACTGAGATTTCCTTGAAAAGTTCAGTCACAGTTTCCTTGTCTTGCAAGTAGCGGAATACAACACGACGTGAGTTGGTTGTATCGTTCTTTGAACGAGTGATAAGTGGCTCTACATACTTTTTCAAGGCCTTTGCCTTTGCCAAGGTCGTAGTGATTCTTTTGTGCTTGATCAAAGATTTAGCCATGTTAGCTAACATAGCTGCACGATGGTCAGCAGTACGACCTAAATGGTTGAATTTTTTATTGTGTCTCATTTTCTCTTTTTAATTTTGTTGCGGTAAGGATTATACTCCGTAATAAACGTGAATGCATCTAACGTCTAACGGCTTACTCCTTATCCAATTTGTACTTTGTAATGTCGGTTCCAAACGACAGATTCAGACTTTCGAGCAAATCATCAAGCTCTGAAAGCGATTTCTTACCAAAGTTGCGGAACTTTAAGAGGTCGGTCTTGTTATACTGTACCAAGTCGCCAAGTGTTTCAACATCGGCTGCCTTCAAGCAGTTGAGTGCGCGAACACTGAGGTTTAGACTTGAATCAGTAAGTTTCGTTTTAAGCAACTGACGCATGTGCAGGACTTCTTCATCAAACTCCTGGTTGCCTTCTTGATCCTGACTTTCTAGAGTAATCTTCTCATCAGAGAACAACATGAAGTGATAAATCAGAATCTTTGCAGCTTCTTTCAGCGCATCTTTAGGATGAATGGAACCATCTGTTGAAACTTCAATAATCAGCTTATCGTAATCGGTCTTTTGCTCAACACGATACGGTTCAACTGAATATTTCACGTTGCGAATAGGGGTATAAATGGAATCGATTGGAAGTACATTGACATCGGTGCAGAATTCACGATTTTCCTCAGCAGGAACGTAACCACGTCCCTTGTTGATTGTCAAATCTATCTGCATGGATGCCTTGGAATCTAAATGACAAATCACTAATTCAGGATTTAACACTTCAAATCCAGTCAGATACTTACCAATATCACCAGCTTTGAATTCATTGGAATTCTCAACGGTGATACTAACTTTCTCATTCTCGAATTCTTCTACTACTTGCTTGAACCGAACTTGCTTCAGGTTCAAGATGATGTTGGTAACATCTTCCTTTACACCAGGTATTGAAGAAAATTCATGCTCAACACCAGCTATACGGATGGTATTGATAGCATAACCTTCAAGAGATGAAAGGAGGATGCGGCGGAGAGAGTTACCAATGGTAACACCGAAGCCAGGCTCAAGAGGACGAAATTCGAACTTGCCGAACTGGTCATTGGCCTCCAGCATCACGACTTTTTCAGGTTTTTGAAATGCTAATATCGCCATTAATTTAATGATTTTTATTGTTTAGAGTACAACTCAACGATTAACTGCTCCTTAATATTCTCAGGAATGTCTGCACGATCTGGCTTATGGAGGAACTTTCCACTCTTAGAGTTCTCGTCCCACTCAATCCAAGGATACTTTGTGTGATTGAAACCTGCCAAAGCAGCTTCAATAACCTCAAGAGACTTTGCCTTTTCACGTACACCTACGATATCACCTGGTTTCACAGAGAAAGATGGAATGTTGACAACATTACCATTCACTACTATGTGCTTGTGACCTACCAACTGACGAGCAGCAGCACGTGTTGGAGCAAGGCCAAGACGATATACAACATTGTCAAGACGGCATTCGAGATTCTGAAGGAGAACCTCACCAGTGATACCACTAGCCTTTGCAGCACGCTCAAACATGTTGCGGAACTGACGTTCAAGCACTCCGTAAGTATATTTTGCCTTCTGCTTCTCGGCCAACTGAGCACCATACTCAGAAACCTTACGACGACGATTGTTTCCGTGTTGCCCTGGAGGGAAATTTCTCTTAGCTAACACTTTATCTGCGCCGAAGATTGGCTCACCAAAGCGGCGTGCGATTCTAGATTTTGGACCTATGTATCTTGCCATAATTAAATAATTTCTTTAAATTGTTATAAGATGTGATTATACACGACGACGCTTAGGAGGACGGCAACCATTGTGTGGTAAAGGAGTTACATCGACAATCTCTGTAACCTGGATACCAGCTGCGTTGACAGCGCGGATTGCGCTTTCTCGACCGTTACCTGGACCCTTAACGTATGCCTTGACTTTACGCAGACCAAGGTCGAAAGCTACCTTTGCACAATCCTCTGCTGCCATCTGTGCAGCGTAAGGAGTGTTCTTTTTTGATCCACGGAAACCCATCTTACCAGCAGAAGACCAAGAGATTACTTGACCTTCATTATTTGCTAAAGATACAATAATATTATTAAATGAACTATGAACGTGAAGCTGACCCAATGCGTCAACTCTAACGTTTCTTTTCTTAGATGTTGCTGATTTTTTTGCCATAATTTCTTTTAGTTTTAAGCTTTAAGTCTTTAAGCGATGGACAAGTAATTGGTTTATTGCCATCTTCAACTCTCAACTAAATTTTACTTAGTAGCTTTCTTCTTATTAGCAACAGTCTTCTTCTTTCCCTTACGGGTTCGAGCATTATTCTTAGTACTCTGACCACGAACTGGAAGACCATTACGATGTCTAACTCCACGATAGCAACCTATATCCATGAGGCGCTTGATGTTCATTTGGACCTCTGAACGGAGGTCACCTTCAACCTTGAATTCAGCACCGATAATTTCACGGATCTTAGCTGCTTGGTCATCAGACCACTCGCTAACCTTCAGGTCGCGGTTGATACCAGCTTTATCCAATATCTTTGCTGAACTACTTCGACCTATACCATAGATATAGGTCAATGCGATTTCGCCACGCTTGTTCTGGGGCAAATCTACTCCAACAATTCTTATTGCCATTGAATGTAATTAATTAAAATGTTTTTTCTCTAAAAAGCATGCAAAGGTAACCATAATTTATCTCATAATTAACCTTTTACAGTTTTTTAACTTAACCCTGACGCAATTTAAACTTAGGGTTTTTCTTGTTGATAACGAACAGACGGCCTTTACGACGTACGATTTTACAATCCGCTGTACGCTTCTTTAATGATGCTCTTGTCTTCATTTTATTTATAGTTATTTGTATCTGAAAACTATTCTGCCTTTTGTTAAGTCATAGGGACTCATCTCAACTTTAACCTTGTCTCCTGGAAGTATCTTGATATAATGCATTCTCATTTTTCCCGAAATGTGTGCGGTTATATCCACACCATTTTCCAACTCAACACGAAACATTGCATTAGATAAAGCCTCCAAGATTGTTCCGTCCTGCTCAATTGCAGTTTGTTTTGCCATATTTTAAAAATTTTGTCTTTCTAAATGTTCTACTTCTTCAAATGAAGATAAAATCTCAGCCTTGCCTTTCCGAATAGCTATGGTATGCTCAAAATGGGCTGCAACCTTACGGTCTTGTGTTATGATAGTCCAATTGTCGGGCATGATGCCTATTCGCCTGTCGCCCAATGTCACCATCGGTTCTATGGCTATACACATGCCGTCTTTCAGCATTATACCATTTCCTCTTCGACCGTAATTGGGAATACATGGGTCTTCATGCATTTCCCGTCCAATTCCATGACCGGTCAATTCTCTTACGATACCATAACCTTTGGATTCACAGAAATCTTGAATAACCGAGCCAATATCCCCAACATGATTTCCAGCCTGCGCCATTTCAATTCCCTTATAAAGGGATTCCTTGGTTATCTTGAGCAACTCCATAACTTCTGGCTTCACCTCACCAACAATGAATGTATAGCAACTGTCGCCATTGAAGCCATCTAAAAGAGTCCCGCAATCTATCGAAATGACGTCTCCGTCTTTTAGAACGACTTTATCACTGGGTATTCCATGAACAACAACCTCATTAACAGAGGTACAGATACTCGCAGGAAATGGTTCACCGAGATGGTTGGGAAAACCTTTAAAAGTTGGGTGTGCCCCATGATCTCTTATGAACTCTTCAGCTATTCTGTCTAACTCTAAAGTTGTGACACCTGACTTTATGTGGCGGCCAACCTCTGCAAGCGTTTTACCCACAAGACGATTGGCCCTCCGCATTAATTCAATTTCATCTTCAGTCTTGAGAAATATTTTCACACTTCAAGAAAAAGATTTAGTAGGCAGCTCCACCACCATTACCACGGGTATGTCCTGCATTCAAGAGTCCGTCATAGTGACGCATCATCAAATGTGATTCTATCTGCTGTAGCGTATCAATGACGACGCCTACAAGAATCAGTAATGATGTACCTCCGAAGAACTGTCCGAAAGCGTCCTGAACGTTGAGCCACCCAACAAGTGCTGGCATAATTGCAATGAACGCAATGAAGAGTGAACCAGGGAAAGTGATACGTGACATCACCGTATCGATGTAGTCTGCTGTATCCTTACCAGGCTTAACTCCGGGGATAAAACCATTGTTGCGTTTCATATCTTCTGCCATCTGAGTAGGATTAAGAGTGATAGCTGTATAGAAATAGGTGAATGCAATAACCAAAATCACATAAACCACATTATACAGAAGACTCTTGGTGTTCATCAGTGACTGAAGTACGGGGCTTGCGTTATCAGTAGAATACTGAACAATTGCCAATGGTATAAACATCAATGCCTGAGCAAAGATGATTGGCATAACATTGGCAGCAAACAGTTTCAAAGGGATATACTGTCTTGCCCCACCGTATTGCTTGTTGCCGACAACACGCTTAGCATACTGTACAGGAACCCTACGAGTTGCTTGTGTAAGAAGAATTGCTGCACATACGACGGCATAGAGTATGACAAGCTCAACTATGAACATTACAAGTCCACCACTGGTGATAGCGGTGAATCGGCTACTAACTTCCTGGAAGAAAGCTTGTGGCAGACGGGCGATAATACCCACCATAATGATAATAGAGATTCCATTCCCTACTCCCTTGTCTGTAATGCGCTCTCCCAACCAAAGGATGAACATAGAGCCTGCGGCCAGTATGATGGAAGCAGGAAACATGAAGGCAGTCCAGCCCACGCCCGTAGCAAGGGCGCCAGCTGCCTGCGTCTTCAAGTTTATCAGATACGCCGGTGCCTGGAACAGTAGAATAATCACTGTCAGAATACGGGTGTACCAATTGATTTTCTTATGTCCACTTTCACCTTCACGCTGCATCTTTTGGAAATAAGGCACAGCGACGGCGAGGAGTTGCATAACAATTGAAGCTGAGATGTAGGGCATAATTCCCAATGCGAAGATTGAAGCATGGGAGAATGCACCACCTGAGAACATGTCCAACAGTGACATAAGGCCGCCTGCGGTCTGCGACTGCAACTTTTCCAACAAAGTTGGATTTATACCTGGGAGTACTATGAACGACCCAAAACGGTAAATAGCTGTAAACAGAATAGTGATGAGAAGACGCTGACGCAAATCTTCAACCTTCCAACAGTTCTTCAGTGTCTCAATAAACTTTTTCATTAACTTAGATTATAGTTGTGTTACCACCTACTGCCTTGATAGCTTCTTCAGCAGTCTTTGAGAAGGCATTTGCCTCTACATCTACCTTTGCCTTCAATTTACCATTGCCTAGAATTTTAACAAGTTCCTTACCATTTGTCAAGCCTGCCTCTTTGAGTTCAGCTATGCCAATTTTAGTAAGGTTCTTCTTCTCAACAAGTGCCTGAAGGGTAGATAAGTTAACTGCGAAATATTCCTTGTGGTTGATATTTTTGAATCCACCTTTAGGAACACGGCGCTGGAGAGGCATCTGACCACCTTCAAAGCCGATCTTTCTCTTATAACCAGAACGTGACTTGGCACCCTTGTGACCACGGGTAGAAGTACCACCGAGGCCAGAACCTGTACCACGGCCAATACGACGACGTGAATGTGTGGAGCCTAATGCTGGTTTCAAATTATTTAATTTCATAATTATTGTTTCCTTTATAAGATTAATTAATCAATTACTGATACCAGGTGATGAACCTTGCGAATCATTCCGCGGATACTTGGAGTATCTTCTACTTCAACAACCTGAGAAATCTTACGAAGGCCAAGAGCCAACAAAGTGCTCTTCTGGTCCTTAGGAGCGTTGATACGGCTCTTAATTTGCTTTACTTTAATTGTTGCCATAGTTATTTCTCCTATAATTAACCGTTAAAAACTTTTTCCATTCCGATACCACGCTCGCCGGCCACAGTATAAGCATCACGCATCATTGCGAGAGCTGCGATAGTAGCCTTTACAAGGTTGTGAGGGTTCGATGAGCCCTTTGACTTTGCAATCACGTCAGAAATACCAGCACTCTCCAACACAGCACGCATAGCACCTCCAGCCTTTAGACCAGTACCTGCTGCGGCTGGTTTGAGAAGAACATGAGCACCTCCGAAACGAGTCTCAACCTCGTGAGGAATAGTACCCTTCAAAACAGGAACTTTCACCAAATTCTTCCTTGCAGAATCGGTACCTTTCTGAATAGCAGCTGTAACTTCACCTGCCTTTCCAAGTCCCCAACCAATAACGCCTTTACCGTCACCTACAACGACGATAGCAGCGAATGTGAAAGTACGACCACCTTTTGTAACCTTAGTCACACGGTTAATAGCAACCAAGCGGTCCTTCAGTTCAACGTCACTATTTACTTTTACTTTATTCATTGCCATAATCGTTTAGAATTTAAGACCTCCTTCACGGGCTGCATCAGCCAAAGCTTGTACACGTCCATGATAAAGGTAACCGTTACGGTCGAAAACAACCTGTTCTACACCAGCAGCTGTTGCCTTCTCAGCTACGAGCGCACCGACTTTCTTTGCCTGATCGATTTTAGTCATCTTCTCAAGACCAACTGATGAAGCTGAAGTGAGAGTAGTTCCAGTCAGATCGTTAATTACCTGGGCATATATCTGCTTATTACTGCGGAAAACGCTCAAACGTGGACGCTCAGCAGTACCATTCACACTCTTACGAATGCGGAACTTTATCTTAAGTCTTCTTTGTTCTTTCTTTGTTGTCATAATCGTTATGAATTATTAAAGTTACTTAGCTGCAGCCGTCTTACCAGACTTTCTGCGAATAACCTCACCCTTAAACAGGATACCCTTACCCTTGTAAGGTTCAGGCTTACGGAAAGAACGGATTTTAGCACAAATGAGACCTAACAACTGCTTGTCAGCTGATTCGAGAGTGATAATTGGATTCTGGTTGCGTTCACTCTTAGTTTCAACCTTCACTTCCTTAGGAAGCTGGAGGAAAATGGGATGAGTGTAACCGAGTGAGAACTCAACTAAGTTTCCTTGGTTAGAAACACGATAACCGACACCAATAAGTTCCAAAGTCTTTGAGTAGCCCTCGCTTACACCTACAACCATATTGTTGACAAGTGAGCGGTATAAGCCATGGTAGGCCTGCTTCTGCTTGACATCCTCTGGATTCTTCTCATCTATCTCAAAAGTCACCTGACCATCAGCAATAATAGTCCTGATGGATGGATGAACATACTGAGACAACTCGCCCTTAGGGCCTTTCACTGTAACGACATTGTCCTTGAGAGTCAATGTAACTCCGGCAGGAACACTAATTGGCAATTTTCCAATTCTTGACATAGTAAATCCTCCAATTAATAAATATAGCAAAGAACTTCTCCGCCGATTTTCTCAGCAGCAGCCTCTTTGTTAGTCATTACACCTTTAGACGTAGAAATAATTGCAATTCCAAGTCCGTTAATTACTCTCGGCATGTCTTTGTAGCCAGTGTACTGGCGAAGACCTGGTGTAGAAACGCGCTTCAAACTCTTGATAGCGTTCTGCTTTGTTACTGGGTCGTACTTCAATGCGACCTTGATTGTACCCTGAGGGCCATCCTCGATGAACTTGTAGTTCAAGATGTACCCCTTCTCGAAGAGAATCTTGGTAATAGACTTCTTCAAGTTAGACGCAGGAACTTCAACAACACGGTGATGAGCCATGATTGCGTTTCTTAGTCTTGTCAGATAATCTGCTATTGGATCTGTCATAAATTATAAATGTTTAATTAATCGGGACTACCCCGACAATATTAAAAAATGCCTGTAGCATCAATGCGCTGTGCGTCTTAGCACATTAGCACAAAACACACAACGCAGTAAGTTTACCAGCTTGCCTTCTTTACGCCAGGAATGAGCCCCTGTGACGCCATCTCACGGAACTGGATACGAGAGAGACCGAACTGGCGGATATAGCCTTTTGGACGTCCGGTGATCTTGCAACGGTTGTGAAGACGGATAGGATTCGCATTCTTGGGAATGGCCTGAAGTTTGCGAGCTGCCTCATAAGCTTCTGCTGGGTCATTTGAAGTAGCGATAATCTTTTTCAGAGCTGCGCGTTTTTCAGCGTAACGAGCAACAAGCTTTGCACGCTTAATCTCACGAGCTTTCATTGATTCTTTTGCCATATCTCTTAATCGTTTTTAGCGTTCTTGAATGGAAGACCGAAGCCCTTCAAAAGTGCATAGCCTTCCTCATCAGTCTTAGCTGTTGTAACGAAGGTTATATTCATACCTTGAATGCGGTCAACTTGATCGATATTGATTTCTGGGAAGATGATCTGCTCACTGATACCCAAAGTATAGTTACCACGACCATCAAACTTACTTTCAATACCTTTGAAGTCACGGATACGTGGCAATGAAACACGTACGAGTTTCTCAAGGAACTCATACATACGCTCACGGCGAAGTGTTACCATGACGCCAATAGGCATTTTCTTACGAAGCTTGAAGTTAGCGATATCCTTTTTTGAGTAGGTGGCTACAGCTTTCTGACCAGTAATTTCAGAAATTTCGTTGATAGCAACTTCGATAATCTTCTTATCTTGTGTTGCATCACCCAACCCTTGGTTAATTACGATCTTCTTCAGGACAGGAATCTGCATGGCTGAAGTGTAGTTAAACTGCTTCTGCAATGCGGGAGCGATCTGCTCCTTGTACTCTTTCTTTAACTGTGCTGTATCCATTATTTAATTTCCTCCCCTGACTTTTTAGCGATGCGCTTAACGGTCTTACCGTCACGTTCTATCTTGATACGTGTGGGCTTTCCGCTCTTAGGATCTATCAAACTTAAATTAGAGATATGAATAGGTGCCTCCTGCTTAACAATACCTCCCTGAGGACTTGCTGCAGAGGGCTTTGTGCTCTTAGAAACCATATTGATTCCCTCTACAAGTACACGTTCTTTATCAACGATAACCTTGAGCACCTTACCACTTCTGCCCTTGTCAGAGCCAGCAAGGACGATAACTTGATCGCCTTTCTTTATATGGAATTTTGCCATTTTATTATTCTGTTTAATAATTAAAGAACCTCAGGTGCCAAGGATACCACTTTCATATTCACTGCACGAAGTTCACGAGCAACGGGACCGAAGATACGGCTACCGCGAATCTCGCCTGCATTGTTCAGCAATACACAAGCATTGTCGTCGAAGCGGATGTACGAACCATCAGCACGACGAATTTCTTTCTTTGTGCGAACTATCAAAGCTTTTGATACTGCACCCTTCTTGATTTCACTTGATGGGATGACGCTCTGTACAGCAACTACGATAACGTCACCAACACTTGCATAACGACGGCGTGTTCCACCGAGTACGCGGATACACTTTGCTTCGCGAGCTCCGCTGTTATCACATACTGTAAGTTTTGATTCTGATTGTATCATAATTACTTAGCTTTTTCTACTATTTGAACTAATCTCCATCTCTTTGTACGACTCAAAGGACGAGTTTCCATGATAAGAACAGTATCGCCAAGGTTAGCTTCGTTCTTCTCATCGTGAACATGGTACTTTTTCGTCTTCTGAACGAACTTACCATATATAGGGTGCTTCTCCTTGAACTTAGCGGCAATAACGATGGTTTTATCCATTTTGTTGCTGATAACGACACCCTGTCTTACTTTTCTTAAATTTCTTGTTTCCATCTGGACCATTGTTATTTATTAAGTTCTCTCTGATGAAGCTCAGTCTTCATACGTGCAATATCACGACGGGCAGCCTTAATCAGTGATGGATTCTCAAGTGGAGTAATCTGATGATTCAGCTTCATTTTAGCAAGAGCTGTCTCAGCATTCTCGATTTTCTCGATCAATTCTTTTGTCTCGAGTGATTTAACTTCTGTAATCTTCATCTTTCTTAAGCGTTTTTATCGTAATCACGTCTTACGACGAACTTTGTCTTAACAGGTAATTTCTGAGCTGCAAGGCGGAGTGCCTCTTTTGCGATGTCAAAACTTACACCTTCTACTTCAAAGAGGATACGGCCTGGTGTAACCGGTGCAACCCATCCAGCGGGATCACCCTTACCTTTACCCATACGGACATCAGCAGGTTTGCGCGTGATTGGTTTATCAGGGAAAATGCGAATCCAGACCTGGCCTTGGCGGTTCATGTAGCGGTTCACTGCTACACGAGCAGCCTCAATCTGTCGGCTGTCAATCCACTTTGGCTCAAGAGTCTTGATGCCAAATGAACCAAAAGCCAACTGTGTACCTCTATGAGCGTTGCCTTTATTGCCACGTCCATCTTGAGGTCTTCTATATTTTACTCTTTTTGGCTGTAACATGATAGCTTCTACTTTTAACGGTTATTGTTTCTTCTGCGATTACCGCGTCCAGAGCGACCGTTTCCACCATTGTTGGAACGTGAATTGCTCTTTTCCTGAGCGAAGTTAGGAGTTAGATCCACCTTGTCGTAAACTTCGCCGCGGCAAATCCAAACCTTGATACCCAGGAGGCCAACCTTCGTAAGAGCCTCTGTCTGACAATAATCAATGTCTGCACGGAATGTGTGGAGAGGTGTACGACCTTCCTTGAACATTTCCTTACGTGCCATTTCGGCACCGTTCAGACGACCAGTAATTTGAACTTTGATACCTTCTGCTCCTGCACGCATTGTGTTGGCTACAGCCATCTTGATGGCACGACGATAAGCAATCTTACCCTCAACCTGGCGAGCGATGTTGTTACCTACGATATTTGCGTCGAGTTCTGGTTTCTTAATTTCAAAGATATTAATCTGAACCTCTTTCTTAAACAGGTTCTTCAATTCTTCTTTAAGCTTGTCAACGTCCTGTCCGCCCTTACCAATAACGATACCTGGGCGAGCTGTGCAAATAGTGATGGTGACGAGCTTCAATGTACGCTCGATGACAATACGAGAAACGCTTGCTTTCTCCAAACGCTTGTTCAAGTATGTACGGATTTTCTTGTCTTCCAAGAGGTTATCACCGAAATCCTTGCCACCGAACCAATTTGATTCCCAACCGCGGATAATACCCAAGCGGTTGCTTATTGGATTAACTTTCTGTCCCATTCTACTATTTATTTTTCATTGTTTGCGTCAGACTTTGCATCTACGAAAAGTGTGACGTGGTTAGAACGTTTGCGGATTCTGTAGCCACGGCCCTGTGGTGCAGGACGCATGCGCTTCATTGTAACACCTTCGTCAACGAAGATCTTAGAGATATAAAGTTCACCGTCTTCAGCTTTGCGGTCATTCTTGTTCTCCCAGTTAGCGATAGCTGAACGCAGAAGTTTCTCAACATTCTGAGCAGCTGCCTTCTTTGAGAACCTTAGCACGCCAAGGGCACGATTAACTTCCATTCCACGAACCATGTCAACAACATAGCGCATTTTACGTGGAGAAGAAGGGCAGTCCTTGAGCTTTGCAAAATACTGGCTTTTCAAGGCCTCTTTACGAGCCTCAGCCTTTATATGTTTTCTTGCTCCCATTATTATATTTATCTATTTTCTAAATGGTTATGACCTGCTTACTTCTTATTGTTACCAGAATGTCCACCGAAACGGCGTGTAGGACTGAACTCTCCGAGCTTGTGACCTACCATATTCTCAGTAATGTAAACAGGGATAAATTTGTTTCCGTTATGAACTGCAACAGTGTGACCCACAAAATCAGGGGAAATCATTGATGCTCTGGCCCATGTCTTTACGACAGTCTTCTTACCACTCTCATTCATAGCGAGAATTTTTTTCTCGAGTGATACGTTGATGTATGGACCTTTTTTTAATGAACGACTCATAATTTACTCTTAATTACTTAATTACTTCTTGTTAGCTCTTTCAATTATATACTTGTTTGAAAGCTTCTTAGGTGCACGAGTCTTGAGACCCTTAGCATACAAGCCCTTGCGAGAGCGTGGGTGTCCTCCAGACTGACGTCCTTCACCACCACCCATTGGGTGATCAACTGGGTTCATAACAACACCACGGTTGTGAGGACGACGACCCAACCAGCGTGAGCGACCAGCCTTACCAGACTGTTCAAGAGCGTGATCAGAGTTACCTACACTACCGATAGTAGCTTTACAAGCTGAAAGAATCTGGCGAGTTTCGCCAGAAGGGAGTTTAATAACACAATAACTGCCTTCACGAGAAGTAAGCTGAGCAAAGTTACCAGCCGAACGAACGAGCAGTGCACCCTGACCTGGACGTAATTCTATGTTATGAATCACTGTACCAATAGGAATGTTTGCCAAAGGAAGTGTATTACCAACCTCTGGAGCTGCTGTAGCGCCAGACATCAGTTGAGCACCAACCTGCAGTCCGTTAGGAGCAATAATGTAACGTTTTTCACCATCAGCATAGTACAACAGGGCAATTCGAGCAGATCTGTTAGGATCATACTCGATTGTCTTTACTACAGCTGGAACACCATCTTTCTCTCGCTTGAAGTCGATAAAACGATACTTCTGCTTGTGACCTCCACCAATATAGCGGACAGTCATCTTACCGGTGTTGTTTCGACCACCAGTAGAACGCTTACCGTAAACGAGAGACTTCTCTGGCACGGATGCAGTAATATCCTCGAACGTGCCAATAACCTTGTGTCTTTGTCCCGGAGTTACCGGTTTTAATTTACGTACTGCCATTTTTTATTTAAATATTGCTGTAAAAATCAATTGTATCGCCAGCTTTCAAAGTGACGATTGCTTTCTTGAATGCGCTCTTCTGGCCTTTCACAAGACCTGCCTTTGTGTAGCGTGCCTGACGCTTGCCGGCATAACGAGCAGTATTCACATCAATTACTGTAACATTATACAGACTTTCAATTTCCTTCTTAATCTCAAGCTTGTTAGCTTCTGGCTTTACGATGAAACCGAACTTTGGCTGAGCATCCTTGGTATAAGTGTAAACAGTCTTTTCCTTGTTCACACCCTCTGGATGACGCTTGTTCTTAACAACATATTTACGTACCTCAGCAGTGGCGTTGTGTGCCTTACCTGCTTTTTCGTTAGGAGCTACGATAGTTTTGGCTTCGGAAGACCTGTCTGTAATTTTGGTCATCTTCTCAGTGACCAATGGTTTAATAATAAATCCCATAATTCTTACTGTCTCCTACTTTTTACTTGGTTAAGATTTCGTCGATTGTCTTCAAAGAATTTTCAGTCACAACGAGCACGTCTGCATTCAATACGTTGTATGAATTCACCTGTGCAGCTGTTGTAACTTGTGCTTTCTCTAAATTACGAGCCGACAAATATACATTTTTCTCTACTTCTGGCAAAACGAGAAGCACTTTCTTGCCGTTAACCTTAAGATTTTTAGCAAAATTTATGAAATCTTTAGTTTTCGGCGCATCAAAATTGAAGTCTTCGACAACAACGATAGCCTCTTCCTGTGCCTTATAAGCCAACGCTGATTTACGAGCAAGAGCCTTAACTTTCTTGTTGAGTTTGAAGCTGTAATCGCGAGGAGTAGGACCGAATACACGACCACCACCTACGAGTACTGGTGAGTTGATATCACCACGACGTGCTCCACCGCCACCTTTCTGACGGCCAAGTTTGCGTGTTGAACCAGCATGCTCGCTTCTTTCTTTTGTTTTCGCTGTTCCCTGACGCTGAGCTGCGAGATAGCGTTTTACGTCAAGATAGAGTACATGATCGTTTGGCTCAATTCCGAAGATATTCTCGTTAAGAGTCACCTTACGGCCGGTCTCCTGACCTTTGATATCTAATACGTTAATATCCATTACTTATTAATTATAAGGGTTGAACCATTACATCCAGCAACACTTCCCTTAAGAAGAAGGAGATTGTGCTCTGGAATTACCTTTAACACTTGAAGGTTCTGAGTAGTAACTCTGTCACCTCCCATCTGGCCACCCATGCGCATGCCCTTGAAGACCTTTGCTGGGTATGAACAAGCACCGATGGCTCCCGGCTTGCGTGCGCGGTCGTCCTGACCGTGAGTAGATTGACCTACACCACCGAATCCGTGGCGTTTTACGACGCCCTGGAAGCCTTTACCCTTAGACGTACCTACAACATCAACGTATTTCACATCGTTGAACAGTTCTACGGTAATCGTGTCACCGAGGTTGTACTCCTCATCAAATCTGAACTCGGCCAAGTGCTTCTTTGGTGTTGTGCCGGCCTTCTTGAAATGTCCCTGCTGTGGCTTTGAAGTTCTCTTTTCCTTAGCCTCGCCGAAACCTAACTGAACAGCCTTGTAACCGTCTTTTTCTTCTGTTTTGATCTGGGTTACAACACAAGGACCAGCTTCGATAACAGTGCACGGTACGTTCTTACCGTCGGCACTGAAAACGGATGTCATTCCGATTTTCTTTCCTAATAATCCTGGCATTTCAATTAAATTTTAAATAATAAACTAATTAATTTCTTCGTAAGAGGGTATTACACCTTGATTTCAACCTCAACACCTGACGGAAGCTCCAATTTCATCAATGCGTCAACAGTCTTTGGTGTTGAGCTGTAGATGTCGATGAGACGTTTGAATTCCGACAACTGGAATTGCTCGCGTGACTTCTTGTTTACGAATGTTGAGCGGTTTACAGTGTAAATACGCTTGTGTGTTGGCAATGGAATTGGTCCGCTGACGATAGCGCCAGTAGCCTTTACTGCCTTAACGATTTTTTCTGCTGACTTATCAACCAACTGATGGTCGTAAGACTTAAGCTTGATACGAATCTTCTGACTCATGGTTTTATAATTTTAATTTTTTGATAGAGAGCAAGGCATACATCTCCATAAGAGTCATAAGCTATGAAGATGCTACCCAACTGTTTATTTTTACTTTATCAAGTCTGAATTGCCATTCAACTCGTCCAAAATCTCTTTTGCGAGGTTATTGGAAACAGCTGCATGATGGTCATATTCCATTGAAGAGGTTGCACGACCTGACGTGATGGTACGCAAAGCTGTCACGTAACCGAACATTTCAGACAGTGGCACCATTGCCTTGACAACACGAGCGCCGCTGCGAGCCTCCTCCATGCCCTGAACGAGACCACGACGCTTGTTTAAGTCGCCTATGACATCACCCATGTTTTCTTCCGGAGTGACAACTTCAACCTTCATAATAGGCTCCATCAACACAGGACCTGCCTGTGGACAAAGTTTCTTGAAAGCTTGGTGAGCTACCAACTCGAAAGATAACTGGTCTGAGTCAACCGGGTGGAAAGAACCATCGGTCAGTGTAACCTTCAAACCAGTGATTGGGAAGCCGCCGAGAACACCATTGCTCAGGCAGTCTTTAAAACCCTTCTCTACAGATGGAATAAATTCCTTAGGCACGTTACCACCCTTGACAACGTTGATAAACTGCAAGTCGCCTTCTGTGTAGTCCTCGTCCTTTGGCTCAATTGTCACATCGATACAAGCGAACTTACCGCGACCACCCGACTGTTTCTTGTAAGTCTCACGGCTCTGAGCAGCCTTAGTGATGGCTTCCTTATAGTTAACCTGCGGCTTACCTTGGTTACATTCTACCTTGAATTCACGCTTCAAACGGTCGATAATGATATCCAAGTGAAGCTCACCCATACCAGAGATTATGGTCTGCCCACTCTGCTCGTCGGTACGAACAGTGAAGGTTGGATCTTCCTCAGCCAACTTGGCGAGTCCGTTGTCGAGTTTTGCAATATCAGCCTGGCTCTTTGGTTCAACGGCGATTGAAATCACTGTATCAGGGAAGGTCATCGACTCAAGTACAATAGGATGAGCCTCGTCGCACAATGTATCACCTGTGCGGATATCTTTGAAGCCTACACCTGCGCCGATATCACCAGCATCGATTGACTCCATAGCGATTTCCTTGTTTGAGTTCATCTGGAAGAGACGACTGATGCGCTCCTTCTTGCCAGAACGTGGGTTGTAAACGTAAGAACCAGCAACAACCTTTCCTGAGTAAACACGGAAGAACACCAAACGGCCCATGAATGGATCTGTGGCAATCTTAAATGCCAAAGCTGCCGTTGGCTCTGTTTCGCTTGCCTTACGCTCTTCCTCTTCCTCTGTGTCAGGGTTTATGCCCTTTGTAACCACAGTATCGAGTGGTGATGGCAAGAATGCGCATACATAGTCGAGCAATGTCTGCACACCTTTATTCTTATATGAAGAACCGAGCAACATTGGGCAACATTCCATTTCAATACATCCCTTGCGGATAGCCGCAATGATTTTCTCCTCTGGAACATCCTTACCCTCAAGATAAAGCTCCATTACATCATCGTCATAATTAGCAGCACCCTCAAGCAACTTGTCGCGCCATTCAGCAGCCTCATCGGCCAATTCTGCAGGAACATCCTCGATGTCGTACTTGGCTCCCATTGTCTCATCATGCCAAATAATAGCCTTCATCTTGATCAGGTCGATAACACCTTTGAAATTCTCCTCTGCCCCGATAGGGATCTGAATTGCAATAGGATTAGCTCCCAAAATATCTTTCATCTGGCGAACCGTCTCATAGAAGTCGGCACCAGAACGGTCCATCTTATTAACATAACCAACGCGTGGAACGTTATACTTGTCAGCCTGACGCCATACGGTTTCAGACTGTGGCTGAACACCGTCAGCAGCAGAATATGTTGCAACAGCTCCGTCCAATACGCGGAGTGAGCGCTCCACCTCGGCGGTAAAGTCAACGTGTCCCGGAGTATCAATCAGATTAATCTTGTAAGACTTACCTTGGTAGTTCCAGTTACAAGTGGTGGCAGCAGAGGTAATGGTAATACCGCGCTCCTGCTCCTGAGCCATCCAGTCCATGGTAGCAGCACCATCATGCACTTCACCAATCTTGTGAGTTTTTCCCGTATAGAACAGGATACGCTCAGAAGTTGTTGTCTTACCGGCATCGATGTGAGCCATGATACCGATGTTACGCGTCAAATGTAAATCGTGATTTGCCATTTTGTTTCCTTTAATGTTTAGTTATGTCAGTTAGAATCTGAAGTGAGCAAATGCACGGTTAGCCTCAGCCATACGATGCATATCTTCTTTACGCTTATAAGCACCACCCTGACTGTTTACAGCATCCATAATTTCTGCCGCCAACTTTTCAGCCATGCTCTTACCTCCACGCTTGCGGGCAAAGGCAATCATATTCTTCATAGACACACTTTCCTTGCGGTCTGGACGGATTTCTGTCGGGACTTGGAAAGTAGCGCCACCGACACGGCGACTTTTCACCTCTACCTGTGGTGTAATATTGTCGAGTGCCTGTTTCCAGATTTCAAGTGGAGACTTCTCCTGGTCCTTTGACTTTTCAGCTACAATATCAAGCGCTGCATAGAATATTTCGTATGAGGTATTCTTCTTACCATCATACATAAGGTGATTCACGAACTTTGAGACCTTCTGATCATTAAACTTGGGATCTGGTAAGATCACACGTTTCTTTGGTTTTGCTTTTCTCATTTTATATAAAAACTTTATCAGTCTGCGGAGGCTGTCGTCTTATCCGTTCTTCAAAATCCACTCTTGGACTTTTACTCAACCTTGTGATTAACAATTCTCCAGCAAAACTTATTTTGATTCTCTATTGTTTACCTCTCATTTACCAACCCTCTCCGACTGTTAATTGAAAGGCTTTACAACCATTCAAGTTCCCTTCCCAATAGAGGGAAAGAAACTCAAACGATTATTATTTCTTAGCTGCCTTTGGGCGCTTTGCACCGTACTTTGAACGGCGCTGTGTGCGGTTTGCTACACCTGCGGTATCAAGCGTACCACGAACGATGTGATAGCGTACACCAGGGAGGTCCTTAACACGACCACCACGAACCAACACGATACTGTGCTCCTGCAAGTTGTGGCCTTCTCCTGGTATGTAGGAGTTGACTTCCTTCTGGTTTGTCAAACGAACACGGGCAACCTTACGCATTGCCGAATTAGGCTTTTTAGGTGTTGTAGTATAAACACGAACACAGACTCCACGACGTTGAGGACAATTATCCAAAGCCGGAGACTTGCTCTTTTCTACAATCACTTTTCTGCCATTTTTTACCAATTGTGAAATAGTAGGCATAATTGAATTTATTATATATTATTATCTTATTTAATATCAACCTGTTAAAACACCAATACACACCTTAATATATAAGAAGACGCACATAGAGGTGTTTCGGGGTGCAAAGGTACAAACTTTCTATTAAACGACCTAACAATAAGAAAAAGAATAACTTAGCCCGCTTGCTTAATTAACAATAAATAACTATTACTTCTTTTTTTAACATTCACATTTGTTCCCATTCATCCATGGACCGTGACTGATAGCTGTATTGTGGCTCTTTATTCAGCATCCACATTCCATTCCGCTTGCATACAATTCCTCCTATATAACGAATGTTTTCCCTATTCCACCCATTAAGGATTTTAATGCGTCTTTGCAACTCATTCGCCTTATCGTGCGTATCTTGAGAAGAGGCTGTAATACCGCCTTTCGTATCGTAAATTCCTATAGTACCATCATAATAGTGTACAATCCAGTCGGGATAAAATAAATGAGTTTCACCATCCTCAGAACTCTCATAGCGGATAGATAGAAAATCTTTTCCACTATCGCCGTTTTTCATCCACCAGTCCACAGTTTCTTGCGCGTCGAGAAATTCTGCAAACTCCTGTTCAGTCTTTCTCCCTTTGTAGTTTTTCCTGATATAAAAAGGGCGAAAGAGACACCTTTTCATTTCCAATGCCTCATAATCGTCGGTATAGGCATATCTTTTTTTAACTACAAAAGTTTCAACTTCTTGCTTTTCTGCCTGTTCTTTTCTACTGTTCTTCTGTTTTGCGAGATTGGGTTTATAGGCCTTCAACATTTCAAAGAAAGCACGGCGAATAAGACCACCATCAGCACATTCAAAATCTTTGATAAAGATTCGGTAACATTGATCGTCAGAAAGGTTAGGCACTACTTGTTTCAGCCATATACGTAAAGCTGATTTCAATATAGACCACGATCGTGAAACGTTTTTGATTTTAGTGTTATCATCTTCCTGTTCGCGAAGCAACTGGACACATATTAGACCGAAAGTCTTTTCCGCATCATTGCGACTCAGTTCCACATTGGCATCATCGCCCAATTTTAATATATCGGTCGATATCTGGTCGATATCCTCAAACTTTGCGTTCACAATTATATCACGTGTAATTCGGGGATTGAGCAACATGCCTTTCTGCTCCAAACGTTTCCTACGCTGACTGAAAATGTCGTTATCTGTTATACAAAAAAAATTGTTAAACTCGCTTACTAAGCAAGCCTGAAACTTATCTGCACGCCCCAAGTCGCCATAATCTATACGGGGGATATACTCAGTATTGAGCTTTACGTCAATTTCAAAATCCTCTCCCTTACGGTTTTCTGCAAGATAAAGCTTAGGTTTGTTCGTATTCGACTGTTCGGGCACGTTCACTTCGTTGCGCTGGTAGTTGGTATAGAGGTAGCCTGTTCGAAAAATATCGCAGCCAGACACACCACGAACGGGAACACGCAGAATGCGCCCAACGGTTTGAGTATGGAATGTTGCCGACTTTACTTCGCGAAACATCACCAATATCTGTGCTCTCGGACAATCCCATCCAGTTCCTGCCGCCACTTTAAACAACAAGTATTCATAGTTGGAATTATTGTCTTCGATCCCTTCAGGTTTCTTCTTTTGGTCAAACCAACAGGCGATGTTCTCTTGTGCTACACCATTGCGGAGTAGTAAACCCGTAACTATCTCCTCCTTGGTCTGTACAATATTATCGCCATAGACAGCATCGTCATTGGGGAGCTGTATCAGTACGAGTGGATTGACAGCTAAACCAAAGTGGTCTATCTGCAATTTCAGTTCCGCACGCTTTTCCATCGCCATCTTCACCAAACTCTCGTCCAGGTCTTGCCCACTCTGTTTCCGCAAATCTTCCTCCGTCTGGCATACAACTTCAGCTTTTATCATACCGGCATCAACAACCTCTTGTCGATTGATTTCCACATATCCTTCTCTAAAATGATTCACATCGGTGGCTGATGGCTCCCGCTCAGGGGTCGCAGAAACTCGAATAATCAATTTTGGATCCATCGGCTGAATGACATCACGCATAGAAGCCGTTGTCACATTTTTGTGACTCTCATCGATAACCAGTATTATTTCCCGCCCATCGGCATGTGTCTGTTCAACAACATCTTCATAGTAGTAGCCTTGCTCTTTCAACATGCGTTCATCGTCGGGCCGACGGTTGACACGGTTTTCTGCCTTACGGCTTACAAGTTTCTGCCAATTGAGAAACATCACATCGTTTTTCTCCAATCGCCCTAAATCGAAATCGCTGATGGTGAGCAGTCGCCCTGGTATGTTAGGAGCAAAATAGTCTCTGAATTTGTCGCGACTCTGCATGGCAAGGTCGTCAGAGAAGGTTATCCAAACGAAAGCCACATCTTGTTGCCAGTCAGGTTGATGGGCCAGTTCGCAAATCAATCGTCCGGTCATATAAGTCTTACCGCTACCCGTTGGTGCTTTAAAAGTAAGGTTTTGCTGCTGCCCCTCGTTGCGCCAAAGCCTTTTAACCCACCAAAGAAGACTGTCGATGGCTTTTTCTTGAAACAATATCTTTTCCATATTCATTTATTGTTTGAGCGATTTATAAATGTCAAGGATAGGTTGAGGAATGGCTTTCAACTCCACATTTCCCATCATGACATAATCGGCCCGAAACTCTTCCGCCGTGCCGAAACTGAAAACATAAACTACCACATGACCTTTAAGCTTTTCGACTTTCTTCAAAAAACCACCATAGTGCGATAAGTCTTCCTGAAAGTAAATTGCCGTATGCCTACCTCGTCTGTCGGAATAGAACTGATAGAAGTCGTTGCACTCGGTTTCATCGAGCGTATTTTCAGCCAATGCCAACAAACAACCCGCCTTTTGAGAAAGCGCAATTCTGTCCTCGTCCATAGCGTCTTGCGGTTGATGCTTGCCAACGAAAGCTGTACGATAATATTTCAACGAATGGCCTAAACCAGCTATATCGTTACCCTTAGAATCAGTGTAGCCATTCATGACATTCTGCATCCGCTTATATGTAATTTGGCATATATTTTCCAAGCCACTATTAAAAGCATTTTTGCAATTTGGCTTTGCAACCTTTTCGTCTTTCTTTGTTTCATAAGTCAGTTCTGGATATTGAACCAATACACAATGACTATTCTCAAAACCATTCTTTATTACAGCATGCCCAGTTGAACCACTGCCTGCAAAAAAATCCAAAACAATTAACTTCTTATTTCCTTTAGCTACATTCAACAAATATGTAATAAAATCAATAGGCTTCTTACCACCATCAAAAGGCACACCACCCTCTGTTCCTACTTCGTTAAACTCCTGTTCAAAATCCAAGAAGTTAGGAAAAGGAATTTCCTTAACATCTTCTCTGTCAAGCGGTGCTCCCTGAAAATAAAAGCCATTTGCTCCTTTATCATTAGCCCTTGTCAGAAAGTATCTATATCCTCTACCATCTTCACCAATATTGGGTACTTTATATAATGTGCCATAAAGTGTGTTTCTTTGCTCAAGGTAATTCATATGAAATCTACCTGAACTATTCCCAGTTTTAATCGTTCCTCGAATATTAATTTTCTTAAGATGGTCAAAGGATGGCTCATATTTATCTATCACATATGTGGTAGGAGGAAACACTTGAACTAACTTCCCACCCATCTCTATCTCTTGGGGATTATCAATAAGCTCCCTAATCTCATATTTATATTCCTTAGGGTCTGAATTATCCACAACACGCTTATTAATATGGAATGCAGAACTCCTTTGGTACATAAGCAAAAACTCTGTAACTTCGTGAATAGGCTTATCCCCTTTTAAAATCCTTTCAGGGTGTCTGACCTTGATAGTAAAAGTTGTAATATAATTATCCGCACCAAACAATTCGTCACACAGAAGTCTCAGATTTGATAATTCATCTTCATTTATACTGATGAAGATAACCCCATCATCCTTCAATAAAGGTAAAGAAATTCGTAATCTTTTCTCTATAAATGAAATCCAAGTACTATGTCGTGCTGGATCATTCTTTGGAATAATCTTTCCATCTGGATACGCTTCAAGGAATCGCTTATCCATATATGTAAATCCATCACTGCCCGTGTTATACGGTGGATCGATATAAATGACATCAATTTTGCCTTTATGGGTATAGTTTAGACAGGTCAGTGCATGGTAATTATCTCCTTCAATAAGAATATGTGTGGGCTTTCCGTCGTCGTGATGAATAGCCAGTTCGGGCACTTCTTCAAGGATAGGTATTTTATTTTCGCTCTCTGTATCGAATGCTTCTGGCACGTCGAGCCACGTCAGTCCATATTTCTGACGCTTGATTTGGCTGTTGAGTTGCTTTACCTCTCGCTCCAAATCACGTATTCGGTTGAGTAATTCTTCTTGTGTAGGCATTTGGCGATTATCTACTGTATTAAAAATATAGGACACAAAAGCGGCGTGAAGCCATCTTGTCCACAGTAGAGGTATCGCCAAACACCTGCAAAAACCAACAAGTAACCCCACGCCTTTGGGCGCGATGCTACCTTTATAGCTGGTTTTTGCAATTCTCTATAAAATACGTTGGCGATTTCCTACTGTGAGAATAAAAGCTGCCGCTATTATTTATATATGTATTTTGTAATTTGTTTTTACGACATAGGCAAACTATTTTAGTTTGTTTTGTATGATGTTATGATGGCAAATTTACTGCTTTTTATTCATTTTCGCAATAAAACCCTAAAAAAAGCTGTAAGCGATGCCGAGGCTTGTTCTTGCCAAACATTTTGCCACTTAATAATCCACCGTTTATTGTATTCCTGACCTATACTTGTTAACAATAAGACCAAGTAATAAACTTACAAACAAAGTGGGGACAATCTGTTCTAAATATTGATAGTCGAAGCACAAATATCTTATCAGGCCTCGCCTTTGTTTGTACCGAAAGGTGCAATGGTGCGTGGCTGCTTATTGGGTATTTCGATTTTCCCGAACTCTGCCTCATAACGTACCACATTGTCTTGCAATGCACCTAAAAGGCGCTTAGCATGCTCCGGTGCAAGGATTACTCTGCTTGCTACAGATGCTTTAGGAATTCCCGGCAACATGCTGACAAAATCCAATACGAACTCCGAACTGGAATGAGAAATTATCTGGAAGTTCGTGTATATTCCTTTTGCTACTTCTGGTGTGAGGTCGATTTGAATTTGTGGTCCCTGCTGATTCTGATTGTTGTTGTCCATTGATTTATAATGTTTATTTTATACTTTTATTATGCAAAAATAATACTTTATTGGCAGATATACAAATATCGGAAGTAAAAGATAGACGATGATTCGACTATCTGCAACAAGACCTGATGTTCAGAGAAAACCGATTTTCTTATAAAACTCTTCATATTCTCTATATCAAGACTTCGACCATGGAAATTCTACCATTGTTCTTCATTACATCAGCTTCCATATTGCAAAAGATGAGATTTTGCACAATAAGAACTCACCGTTCGCACAAAGAAAGGTGACCTTTTGAAACTCCATTATTACAACACTGATATTCAAGCAATTAAAATTCATAACAAATTGTATTCATAGGCTCCCAAAAATGGTTTTTCAGCCTACCAAATGTCCAGTGTGCCTACCTTTCTCGGTTTTATGATACAAAAAAAAGTGTCTGCCAAAAAACCTGACAGACACCTTTTATATCACTGTTAGAATTTAGCTATTCTGTTACTTCCTGATCTGCGAAGTCAAGGACATTCTTCTTGTTGGCTTCCATTCTCACATGTTCCTCTTTGGAACCTACGATGAGTTTCTGCCACTGACGAAGGCCAGTACCTGCTGGAACAAGGTGTCCACAAATAACATTTTCTTTCATTCCCTCAAGTGTATCACTCTTTCCACGGATTGCGGCCTCGTTGAGCACCTTGGTTGTTTCCTGGAAGGAAGCAGCACTCATGAAACTCTTTGTACCGAGGGCTGCACGGGTGATACCCTGCAACATCTGAGTAGCGGTAGCCTGAACAGCATCACGTACCTGAACAAGCTTGAGGTCACGACGCTTGAGACTTGAGTTCTCGTCGCGGAGTTTACGCACTGAAAGAATTTGTCCTTTGTAACAATTCTCTGAATCACCTGGATCGGTGACGACTTTCTTGCCCCAAATGCGATCATTCTCCTCCGCAAAATCCAATTTATCAACCAGTTCCTGCTCCAAGAATGTTGTATCACCCTGATCATCAATACAAACCTTGCGCATCATCTGACGTACGATGATTTCAAAGTGTTTGTCGTTGATTTTCACACCTTGCAATCGATACACGTCCTGAACTTCATTGACAATGTATTCCTGAACGGCCGTAGGACCTTTGATTGACAGGATGTCGGCTGGGGTGATAACACCATCGGAAAGTGGGGTACCTGCACGTACAGCATCATGTTCCTGTACAAGAATCTGCTTGGAAAGGCTTACAAGATACTTACGCTGCTCACCTGTCTTAGAGGTGATGATGATTTCACGGTTACCTCTCTTCACCTTGCCCATGGCCACCTCACCGTCGATTTCAGATACGACAGCTGGGTTTGACGGATTGCGAGCCTCAAAGAGCTCGGTGACGCGTGGAAGACCACCGGTGATATCGCCTGCACCACCAACAGAACGAGGAATTTTGATAAGGGTTGTACCCGTCTTGATTTCCGCTCCATCCTGAACAATCTGCTCAAGGTGTCCACCAACCGGCAAGTTGTATGTTCCGAGAATGTCACTGGCGGCATATAGTCCATCAGCGCCTTTCTTGGCACCAACCTTTACCACATCGAGTGTTGGCACCTTGCCCTTGTCGCGAGATTCGGTGATAATACGTTCGGTCAAACCTGTTGCATCATCGGTCTCTGCCTTATAGGTCACGCCTTCCGCAACGTCGTGGAGACGCAGCACACCAGCATATTCACTGACAATAACGGCATTGAACGGATCCCACTTACAGATAAGATCACCCTTCTTCACCTTATCGCCGCCCTTGAAATAGAGAATGCTACCATAAGGAACACCCTCATTCAAGAGAACAATACCTGTATTTTGGTCTATGAAACGAATTTCAGCAAGACGGCTCACAACCTTTTCGCATTTCCTGTCATCCTCATCGGTAAATGGAACTGTGCGAAGCTCATCAAATTCTATGCGAGCATCGTTCTTGGCAGTAATGGTAGCATTTGCAGCAGCATTACCAGCCACACCACCAGCGTGGAATGTACGAAGCGTCAACTGAGTACCAGGCTCACCAATGGCCTGTGCAGCAATGACACCAACGGCCTCTCCCAAATGCACCATACGTGCAGATGCAAGGTTGCGACCGTAACACTTCTGACAAACACCTCGCTTGCTCTCACAAGTCAATACCGAACGGATTTCCACCATTTCAAGTGGTGACTCATCGATGATTCTCGCTTTTTCCTCTGTAATTTCCTCACCTGACTCCACGATGAGCTCGCCTGTGGTCGGATGTATTACGTCATGAACCGAAACACGACCCAGAATACGCTCGTAGAGCGAAGCTATGATTTCATCACCATTCTTCAAGGCACGGCACTCCAAACCGCGGAGTGATCCACAATCCTCCTCAGTGATAATAACATCGTGAGAAACATCGACCAAACGACGTGTCAGATAACCGGCATCGGCAGTCTTCATAGCAGTATCAGCAAGACCCTTACGGGCACCGTGAGAAGAGATGAAGTACTCAAGCACTGACATTCCTTCCTTAAAGTTGGAAAGGATTGGGTTCTCAATAATCTGAGCACCTTCAGCACCAGCCTTCTGTGGCTTGGCCATCAAACCACGCATACCAGCCAGCTGTGCAATCTGATCGGCAGAACCACGAGCACCGGAATCGAGCATCATATAAACGGCATTGAAACCTTGGTCGTCTTCAACCATGTGCTTCATTACGCTCTGCTTCAGATTGTTGTTAACGTGTGTCCACGCATCAATCACCTGATTGTAACGTTCTTTATCAGTAATGAAACCCATTTCGTAGTTGGCCTTCACCTGGTCAACTTCCGCCTGACCCTTACCTACGATATCAACTTTTTCCTCTGGAACAATGATATCGCCGAGGTTAAACGAAAGACCGGCAGTATAAGCCATACGATAACCTAAGTTCTTAATTCCATCAAGGAAAGCGCATGCACGTGCCATTCCCACCGACTTGATAACATCGGCAATTAACCCACGAAGTGACTTTTTGGATATAATTCCATTGAAGAATCCCACTTCGGTAGGGATAATTTGGTTGACAATTACACGGCCGACTGACGTCTCAACCATACGCTTCTGAAGTTTACCCTCAACAAGATCATCGACAATCACCTTCACTTGGGCATGCAGGTCGCAACGACCTTCATTATGAGCGATGATGGCTTCTTCAGAGCCATAGAACGAAAGGCCTTCCCCCTTCGCTCCTGGGCGAATTTTCGTGATATAGTAAAGGCCGAGCACCATGTCCTGTGAAGGAACAGTAATAGGTGCGCCATTCGCCGGATTCAATATATTATGGCTTTGGAGCATCAGAATCTGTGCTTCGAGAACGGCCTCATTGCTCAATGGGAGGTGAACAGCCATCTGATCACCGTCAAAATCGGCATTAAAGGCAGTACAAGCCAACGGGTGGAGCTGAATAGCCTTGCCCTCGATAAGTTTTGGCTGGAATGCCTGAATACCAAGACGGTGAAGTGTTGGGGCACGGTTCAAGAGAACAGGGTGTCCTTTCATTACATTCTCAAGAATATCCCAGATAACGGGTTCACGGCGGTCAACAATCTTCTTGGCGCTCTTTACAGTTTTTACGATACCGCGCTCAATGAGCTTGCGGATGATAAACGGCTTGTAAAGTTCAGCTGCCATGAGCTTTGGAAGTCCGCATTCACCCATCTTCAGTTCAGGGCCAACGACGATTACCGAACGAGCCGAATAATCGACACGCTTTCCAAGAAGGTTCTGACGGAAGCGACCTTGCTTGCCTTTCAGAGAATCAGAAAGCGACTTCAAAGGACGGTTACTCTCACTCTTTACTGCCGATGACTTGCGACTGTTATCGAAGAGCGAGTCAACCGCCTCCTGAAGCATACGCTTCTCATTTCGGAGAATAACCTCTGGAGCCTTGATTTCCATCAGTCGCTTCAGACGGTTGTTGCGGATTATAACCCGACGATAGAGGTCGTTCAAGTCGGACGTCGCAAAGCGTCCACCGTCCAATGGAACCAAAGGACGTAACTCAGGAGGAGTGACAGGTACAATCTTCATAATCATCCATTCAGGACGATTGATGCCTTCAGACTGACGGAATGATTCGACCACTTGGAGGCGCTTCAAGGCCTCTGTCTTACGCTGCTGGCTTGAGTCTGTTGTTGCGCGGTCACGCAGCTCACCGGCCAAGCGATCAAGGTCGATGCCTACCAAGAGATCATAAATAGCCTCAGCTCCCATCTTGGCGATAAACTTCTTAGGATCGTTGTTTTCCAATCTCTCGTTTCCTTCGGGAAGCCTGTTGTCGAGAATATCCAAATACTCATCTTCAGACAAGAGGTCGAACTTATGTGAGCCATTCAATTCTTCGTCTGTCTCAGAGTTTTTCATCCCTTCAACGACACCTGGCTGAATTACAATATATTTCTCGTAATAAACAACTGAATCCAACTTCTTTGTTGGAAGTCCCAACAGATAACCAATCTTGTTAGGTAGACTTCTGAAGTACCATATATGGGCTACAGGTACGACCAACTCAATATGACCAGCACGTTCGCGACGGACTTTTTTCTCGGTAACTTCTACACCACAACGATCGCAGACGATTCCCTTATAACGGATGCGCTTATACTTACCGCAAGCGCACTCATAATCCTTTGTAGGACCAAAGATTCGCTCGCAGAACAAGCCATCACGCTCTGGTTTATAGGTGCGATAATTGATTGTTTCGGGCTTGGTCACCTCGCCATAAGAATTCTCAAGAATTTCCTCTGGAGAAGCGAGTCCAATTGTGAGTTTGTTAAAATTGCTCTTAACTCTATTATCTTTCTTAAAAGCCATTGTTCTTCTATTTTGGGATGTTATTAATCAAGTTTGACACTCAGACCAAGACCACGGAGTTCGTGCAACAGCACGTTCAATGATTCTGGAATACCTGGAGTAGGCATTGGTTCGCCCTTGACAATTGCTTCATAAGCCTTAGAACGTCCGACAACGTCGTCTGACTTGATTGTAAGAATCTCTTGGAGAACATGAGATGCTCCAAAGGCCTCGATGGCCCAGACTTCCATTTCTCCGAAACGCTGACCACCAAACTGTGCCTTACCACCGAGTGGCTGCTGCGTGATGAGAGAGTAAGGGCCGATGCTGCGAGCGTGCATCTTGTCCTCAACCATGTGGCCGAGTTTCAAGAAATATGTAACACCTACCGTAGCGGGCTGGTCGAAGCGCTCACCTGTTTCTCCATCGTAGATATAAGTAGAACACATATTGGGCAAGCCAGCCTTGTCAGTCCATTCTTTCAGATCATCAAGTTTTGCACCGTCGAAAATAGGTGTAGCGAACTTGACTCCAAGGTTACGGCCAGCTGCTCCGAGAATAGCTTCAAATATCTGACCAAGGTTCATACGAGAAGGCACACCCATAGGATTCAATACCAAATCCACAGGACGTCCGTCTTCCAAGAATGGCATATCCTCAGCACGTACGACCTTAGATACAATACCCTTGTTACCGTGACGACCAGCGAGTTTATCACCCACCTGAATCTTTCGTTTCTTGGCGATATATACTTTTGCCATCTGAAGAACGCCTGATGGGAGCTCATCACCGATGGTAATTGCAAATTTCTTTCGTTTCAACTCCGCATCCATCTGCTTGAACTTGCGGATGTAATTCATAATGAGTTGCTGAATCAACGAGTTTGTGTGCTCGTCGTCAGTCCATCCGTTTGACTGGATTCCCTCATAGTCGAGATTCATCAACGCAGCCACAGTAAACTTGCTGCCCTTCGTGATAATCTCTGCATTTGAATAATCCTTAATGCCTTCAGAGAGCTTATCCTCTGTGAGAGAGAGAAGTTTGTCAACCAAAAGGTCTTTTAAGTCTTTGTTCTTTGCCTCCTGCTCCTCATCGAGTTTCAGAAGCGTCACCTTATCGTGTCTTTTGCTCTCACGGGTCTTGATGGCACGTGCAAAAAGTTTCTTATCGATAACAACACCACTCAATGATGGATTAGCTTTCAATGAGGAATCCTTTACGTCGCCAGCCTTGTCGCCAAAGATAGCTCTCAACAATTTTTCCTCTGGTGAAGGATCGCTCTCACCCTTTGGTGAAATCTTACCAATCATGATGTCGCCAGGCTCGACGCGAGCACCGATACGGATGACACCATTCTCATCAAGATCCTTTGTTGCTTCCTCACTAACATTGGGAATATCAGAAGTGAACTCCTCAACGCCACGCTTGGTCTCGCGAACCTCAAGTGAATATTCGTCAACATGAACAGATGTCAAAACATCCTCACGAACCATTCGCTCTGAGATTACAACAGCATCCTCATAGTTGTAACCCTTCCAAGGCATATAAGCAACAAGCAGATTTCGACCCAAGGCCAACTCTCCATTTTCTGTTGCATAACCTTCGGTCAGGATATCGCCCTTCTTCACACGCTGACCCTTGTCACAGATTGGGCGAAGGTCAACAACCATATTCTGGTTGGTGCGACGGAACTTAGGAATACGGTATTCTTTCAAGGCAGGCTCGAAGCTTACGAACTCCTCTTCCTCTGTGCGGTCATAGAGAATACGAATAGTCGTTGCATCAACATATTCGATGACGCCATCACCTTCTGCGGTAATCATAGTACGTGAATCCTCACATACCTGCTTCTCCAAGCCCGTACCAACAATAGGTGCGTCGTTATGAAGCAATGGCACTGCCTGACGCATCATGTTACATCCCATCAATGCACGGTGACCATCATCGTGTTCGAGGAATGGAATCAAGCCAGCCGACACAGAGGCAATCTGCTGCGGAGCGACGTCCATTAAAGACACGTCCTGAGGATCGACAACTGGGTAATCAGCATCCTGGCGACACTTAACATAATCACGGATAAATGTACCATCCGGATTCAGCGGAGCATTACCCTGTCCTACAGGAAGGTCCTCCTCCTCCTCAGCTGTCATATATACCACGTGATTATTATCCAAGTCAACCTTGGCATCAGTTACTTTCCTATACGGTGTTACGATGAAACCGAGGTCATTGATCTTCGCATAGAGACAAAGGGAAGAAATCAAACCAATGTTAGGTCCTTCAGGTGATTCAATCGGACAGAGACGACCGTAATGGGTATAGTGGACATCACGGACCTCGAATCCTGCTCGCTCACGCGAGAGACCACCAGGGCCAAGGGCTGACAGACGACGCTTGTGAGTCACTTCGGCCAACGGGTTGGTTTGATCCATGAATTGGCTCAATGGATTCGTGCCAAAGAATGAGTTGATAACACTTGAAATTGTCTTAGCGTTAATCAAATCCGTTGGTTGGAATACCTCATTGTCGCGGACATTCATACGCTCACGTATAGTGCGGCTCATTCGAGCCAAGCCAATTGAGAACTGGTTGGCCAGCTGCTCCCCAACCGTACGAACACGACGGTTTGATAAGTGGTCAATATCATCAACCGTAGCGTTTGAGTTAACAAGGTTGATGAGATATTTGATAATTTCGATAATATCGTCTTTCGTAAGAACACGAACTTCCATATCTGTGTCGAGTCCTAACTTCCTATTGATCCTGTAACGACCAACTTCACCCAAATCATAACGCTTGTCAGAGAAGAAAAGATTTTGGAACACTTCTCGTGCACTTGCGTCATCGGCAGCATCAGCATTTCTCAACTGACGATATATATAGTTGACAGCCTCAATTTCCGAGTGGCTTGGGTCTTTAGCAAGGGTGTTGAAAATGATGGAATACTTATTTGCCGCATCCTCATCCTTATGAAGGAGAATAGAAGACACGCCACTCTCAAGAATTTCTCCAACATTATCTTCGGTAATTTCAGTTTCGCGTTCTACAACTACTTCGTTTCGCTCGATTGATACAACTTCACCCGTATCTTCATCTACGAAATCTTCGTTCCAGCTCTTCATCACATTGCCGGCAAGTTTACGGCCAATGGCTGCTTTCATATTCTTCTTGTTAACTTTCATCTCTTCGCAGAGATCGAAAATCTGAAGAATGTCCTTATCGCTCTCGAAGCCTATGGCGCGAAGCATGGTGGTCACTGGCAATTTCTTTTTACGGTCGATGTATGCATACATGACATTGTTGATGTCAGTTGCGAACTCAATCCAAGATCCCTTAAACGGAATGATGCGGGCACTGTAAAGCAATGTACCGTTTGCGTGTACGCCCTGGCCAAAGAAAACTCCCGGAGAGCGATGGAGTTGTGAAACAACAACACGCTCTGCTCCATTGATGACAAATGTACCATTGCTGGTCATGTAGGGAATTGTACCCAGGAAAACATCTTGAATAAAAGTTCCGAAATCCTCATGGTCTGGGTCTGTACAATACAGTTTCATCTTAGCCTTCAAAGGTACGCTATATGTAAGACCACGCTCAAGGCACTCATCAATCGTGTAACGAGGCGGGTCGATATAGTAATCCAAGAACTCAAGAACGAAATTATTACGTGTGTCGGTGATAGGGAAATTCTCAACGAATACCTTATACAGACCGTCATTCTTGCGTTCCTCAGGCGGAGTGTCCAGTTGCAGGAAATCACGGAATGACTTCAACTGCAAGTCGAGGAAATCCGGATAGGGATACGGATTCTGCACACTGGCGAAGTTTACTCTGGGTTTATTCTCTGTTGCCATATATAATTATTGAAAAACGGTAATGATTGAGGCTCAAAAAACCTACAATTGAAAAATAAAGTGTCGAAAGACACAAAAAGGTTAGGACTCACCTACTTGGTAAATCCTAACCGTATTTTTAAAATCACAATATACTCGCAGTCCTGAAACTGTGAATAATATTGCCAATCTGAAGATATTACTTCAATTCTACCTTGGCGCCTTCAGCCTCGATAGTCTTCTTCAAGTTTTCAGCTTCGTCCTTAGACATGCCTTCCTTCAATGTAGAAGGAGCACCGTCAACAAGATCCTTAGCTTCCTTCAAACCGAGGCCACAAGCTTCTTTAACTGCCTTAACGACCTTCAACTTGCTTGCACCTGCATCAGTCAGGACAACATCGAATTCTGTCTTCTCTGCGCCGCCATCAGCTGCACCAGCTGCACCAGCTGCAGGACCTGCAACAGCAACAGCTGCAGCAGCAGGCTCAATACCATACTCGTCCTTGAGGACTGTTGCCAACTCATTTACTTCCTTAACAGTAAGATTTACTAACTCTTCTGCAATAGCTTTTACGTCTGCCATTTTTATTCTAAATATTTAATTTATTCTTTAAAAAACTGTAACTAGTGACTTTATTTAAGTTTATTCAGGACGCTCGCCTAAAGTCTTAAGCACACCGTGGATGGTGCTTGCGCCAGATTGGAGAGCAGAAACTACGTTCTTTGCCGGTGACTGCAGCAATGCCATAACATCAGCAATAAGTTCGTTCTTGCTCTTGAGAGCTGCAAGTTCTTCGAGTTTGTCAGCACCTACAAAGATTGTTTCCTCAGCATAGGCAGCCTTGAGAGCTGGTATACCTTCTTTTTTATAATCCTTGAGGAGCTTTGCAGGAATATTAGCTGTATGTGCAAACATTACAGCTGTATTGCCTATCAAAGAACCATACATAGGTTCGTAATCTACATCTGAAGCCTCAAAAGCCTTGTGGAGAAGCTTATTCTTCACAACAACCATCTTGATTTCGCTCTTGAAGCACTTACGACGGAGAGCGCTTGTAGCCTCAGCATTCAAACCTGTAACATCTACAAGGTAAAAATGAGGATATTCCTTAAGCTTCTCACCGAGTTCAGTGATAATTGTATCTTTTACTTCTTTCTTCATTTTACAAAACTTTTAGAGTTACTCAGCTGATTTAGGATCAATCTTGATACCCTTACTCATCGTGCTAGAAATAAAGATACTCTTAATATATGTACCTTTAGCAGCAGCAGGCTTCAATTTGACGACCGTAGAGATGAACTCCTTGGCATTTCCAAAAATCTGCTCAGGTGTCATACTGGTCTTACCAATTGACGTGTGGATAATACCAGCCTTATCAACCTTAAAGTCAATCTTACCTGACTTAACATCCTTTACTGCTTTAGCAACATCCATTGTCACAGTACCACTCTTTGGGTTTGGCATCAATCCGCGTGGACCGAGTACACGGCCTAAAGGACCAACTTTACCCATACAAGATGGCATGGTAATGATGACATCAACTTCTGTCCATCCCCCTTTGATCTTGTCGATATATTCGTCAAGACCAACATAATCAGCTCCAGCTTCCTTAGCGGCAGCTTCCTGATCAGGTGTACAGAGGCAGAGCACACGTGTTACCTTTCCTGTACCGTTTGGCAATGTAACCACACCACGAACCATTTGGTTAGCCTTACGTGGGTCAACTCCCAGACGGACATCGATATCGATTGACGCATCAAACTTAGTTGTGGTAATTTCCTTAACTAATTTTGAAGCCTCATCTAAAGTGTATGCCTTCCCTAGTTCAACCTTCTCAGCTACTGATTTCTGATTTTTTGTCAGTTTTCTCATTTTTACTTTTGAAGTTTAAAATTATTTACCAGGGAAGTCACCTTTTACAGTGATACCCATACTACGTGCAGTACCAGCGACAAGCTTCATTGCACTCTCTACTGTGAAGCAGTTGAGGTCAGACATCTTATCTTCTGCAATAGCTTTAACCTGGTCCCAAGTCACAGAGGCGACTTTCTTACGGTTAGGCTCGCCAGATCCGCTCTTAATCTTGGCAGCCTCAAGCAACTGAACAGCTGCAGGAGGAGTCTTGATTACAAAGCTAAAAGACTTATCGTTGTAGTAAGTGATGACAACTGGAAGAACTTTTCCAGCTTTATCCTGGGTACGGGCGTTGAATTCCTTGCAAAAACCCATGATGTTAATACCCTTAGAACCCAAAGCCGGGCCTACGGGGGGTGAAGGATTTGCAGCGCCACCTCTAATCTGTAATTTGATTAATCCAGCAACTTCTTTAGCCATTTCTTTTTGTTAATATTTAAAATTTAAATTATAAAAGAAGATGTATCCGTAACAATACTTTAATCTTCTTTTGCGACTTGCATAAAACTAAGTTCCAAAGGATTCTGACGTCCAAAGATCATTACCATAACCTTCAGCTTATGCTTCTCGGTATTCACCTCTTCGATGATACCATGAAAACCACTGAACGGTCCATCGGTAACTTTGACAGACTCTCCCACTTCAAATGGAATGTCGTGAATATCTTCCAATTCAGACTCTTCCACATTGCCGAGCAGACGATTCACCTCGGCCTGACGAACAGGCGAAGGCTCTGCCATTCCTCCAAGGAATCCAAGCACATTAGGCATATATCGGAGCTGCGATGCAACTTCCGAATTCATGATGGCTTGAACAAGCACATAGCCAGGAAGACTAAGCTTCTCAGTAACTATGCGTTTGCCGTTACGCAAAGATGCGTGACTCTCTGTTGGTAGTAAAACCTCAAAGACACGCTCCGCAAGCTTCGTGTTTTGTCGTAGCTCGGCATCGATGTATTCTTTCACCTTTGCCTCCTTACCACTGATGGCACGAAGAACATACCATTTCTTTTCTGTATCTGCCATTTTGTACTCCTAACAATTTAACCTGGATAAACGAAGTCCATTACGTGCTGTGATATGAAATCAAAAACAAACACTATCAATGCAATGACAAGGGAAGCAGATAATACAACCATTGCACTATGTGTAAGTTCAGCAGGCGTAGGCCATGTAGTCTTATGCGCAAGTTCTTCGTAGCAAGCCTTGCAATAATTTACTATTTTCTTATACATATTATCTTTCTTGAGCACGGGTTGAAGGACTCGAACCCTCGACACCTGGTTTTGGAGACCAGTGCTCTACCAACTGAGCTAAACCCGTAGATATAGTTCCCACCGAAGCGGGAACTATATTATATGTATCGAATTAATCTTCGTACACTTCTGTAATCTGACCAGAACCTACTGTACGACCACCCTCACGGATAGCGAAACGGAGTCCCTGGTTCAAAGCAACAGCATAGATGAGCTCTACCTGAATCTCAACGTTGTCACCAGGCATAACCATTTCTACGCCTTCTGGCAATGTGATTTCACCCGTGCAGTCCATTGTACGGAGGTAGAACTGTGGACGATACTTGTTTCCGAATGGAGTATGACGACCACCTTCTTCCTTCTTCAGGATATAAACAGAAGCCTTAAACTTCTTGAATGGTTTGATCTGACCTGGGTGGCAAAGTACCATACCACGCTTGATTTCTTCCTTGTCGATACCACGGAGAAGCAAACCAACGTTATCACCAGCCTGACCTTCGTCCAAAATCTTACGGAACATTTCAACACCAGTTACAGTTGACTTCTTATCTTCACCAAGACCGAGCAATTCAACTTCATCACCTACGTGGATAACACCAGTCTCTATACGACCAGTAGCAACAGTACCACGACCAGTGATTGAGAATACGTCCTCGATAGGCATCAAGAATGGTTTATCTGTAGCTCTTGGAGGCTCCTGAATCCACTCATCAACTGTATCCATGAGCTCCATGATTTTGTCAGTCCATTTTTCAACACCGTTCAAAGCGCCGAGAGCTGAACCACGAATGATAGGAGTATCTTCCTCAAACTCGTACTGCTCGAGGATTTCACGAACTTCCATTTCAACGAGTTCGAGCATTTCCTCATCTTCTACCATATCGCACTTGTTCAAGAAGACTACCAAGCGAGGTACGTTCACCTGACGTGCGAGCAGTACGTGCTCACGTGTCTGAGGCATAGGACCGTCAGTAGCAGCTACTACAAGAATGGCACCATCCATCTGTGCAGCACCAGTAACCATGTTCTTCACATAGTCGGCGTGACCCGGACAGTCAACGTGTGCGTAGTGACGCTTTGCTGTTTCATACTCAATGTGAGAAGAGTTGATAGTAATACCACGCTCTTTCTCCTCAGGAGCGTTATCAATCTGATCAAAAGACTTAGCATCTTCACCGCCGAAACCCTTATCATGAAGAGTCTTAGAAATGGCAGCTGTCAAAGTAGTCTTACCGTGGTCAACGTGACCGATTGTACCAATGTTTACATGCGGTTTGGTACGCTGAAATGTCTCTTTAGCCATAGCTTTTTATTTTATTTATATAAATGAATAATCTTTGTTTTGTTTTTCTCCCGAACTAGAATTTAGAACAGAAAGTAGAGCTGTAACTGAGAGTTGAACTCAGGACCTCTTCCTTACCAAGGAAGTGCTCTACCACTGAGCTATTACAGCAAAACGTGAGCGGAAAACGGGGCTCAAACCCGCGACCCCCAGCTTGGAAGGCTAGTGCTCTATCAACTGAGCTATTTCCGCAAGTAATTTCTGAAATCTCTGCCTTTTCAATAATCAAGGAGCCGATTCAACAGAAATGTTAATATTTTACTGAGTGGGTAGTGATGGATTCGAACCACCGAAGCTAGAAGCAGCAGATTTACAGTCTGCCCCATTTGGCCACTCTGGAAACTACCCCTAAGTACTAAAGCCGTCTCTTTTAGAGAGCCTCTTGTCGGATTCGAACCAACGACCCCGAGATTACAAATCACGTGCTCTGGCCAACTGAGCTAAAGAGGCGAATGCAGCCGTTTAGCTACCCGCTTTTACACTTGTCGTAAAACGGCTGCAAAGGTAATGCTTTATTTTTTATCCTCCAAAAAAAATGGAAGTTTTTTAATACTTTCTTTGTTTTTCTTTCGCTTTGGTAAGCTTCACTTTCATTGCATCCAAACACTGATCGACGCTCTCCTCAAAGGTGTCACAGGTTTTCTCAACATACAGTTGAATCCCTGGAGCTGTCACCGTCAAACTCGTTGTTTTATTTAATGCTGTTGCTGGCTTTTCTACCTTTAATTGCACCTCTACTTTCTGAATGTCCTCGTAAGATCTTTCTAACTTCTCAACTTTTTTGTTGATAAAAGTCTCTAACTTTTCGGTAGCGTCAAAACGAATCGCCTGAATCATAATTTCCATAATTGCCTCCTTGTTTTTAGTTTAAGCCCTGGGATGGGCATTTTTATAGACTTTCTTCAACTGCTCGAACGTTGTATGAGTGTAGATCTCCGTAGTAGAGAGACTCTCGTGTCCAAGTAGTTTCTTCACACTCTCCAATCCTGCTTCGTGATTCAGCATTGCGGTGGCGAAGGTGTGGCGAAGCACATGTGGACTTTTCTTCTTCAACGTCGATACTTTAGCAAGGTTTTGCCTTACAATGTATCTTACTTGAGCACTTGTCATGCACAGCCCTTTCGCAGTAAGGAAAAGAGCAGCAGCCCTCTTGCCTATCTCCTTGTCACGCCTATCTATATAAGATTGTAGCGCCAAAGAAAGCTCGTCACCGAATGGAATAATGCGTTGTTTGTCTCTTTTTCCCGTAACCTTCAGTTCACGGGTGATAAAATTGACATCCTTGTCTTCTAACCCTATCAACTCTGACACTCTAATGCCCGTAGAATAGAACGTTATTATTAATGTACGCGCGAGGATGCTCTTGTAGTTGTCGTCCCACATGACCGAGTCCAAAAGCTGATCCACTTCTTTCTCTTTCAGAAATTGAGGCAGCGGTTTCTTTCTTTTTGGCCCCTGAATCTCATGTGCTGGATCACTCTCAACAAGTTCTCTCCGTAGCGCATAGCGATAAAATGAACGCAGTGCGCTTAGTTTTCTGTTCACAGAAGCAGCGCTGTTTCCTTTATCCATCAAAAGTTCCATCCAATCACGGATAACATCCGAATCAACGGACTCCCAAGACATTGCGTCTTCGATATTCTTGAAAAACAGTTCAAACTCTCTCAAGTCCTCCCCGTAGCTTTTCACAGTCAGTTTCGAATAGTTTCGCTCCAACCGTAGATAATTCAAGAAATCTTCAACTTTCAACACATCACTAAACCTTGGTTCTTGGCAACGAATTTACAGAAAATTATCTGAACTACCAAATTTTACGCAAATTATTTTACTCCTCTGCGTCACGAAGTTGCTGTACATAAATGGCACGTTCCATCTTCAAGCGCCTCTTAACAGAAGGTTTGTCAAACTGCTGACGAGAACGAAGTTCTTTTAAGACACCTGTTTTTTCAAACTTTCTCTTAAACTTCTTGAGAGCTCTTTCGATGTTCTCACCATCCTTTACTGGTACAATAATCATGCTTTTTGTTTTAATTATTTAATTGTTAAACATTTACAAAGTGGCATGTGCCAACTTTAGCGGTGCAAAATTACAGTTTATTTTCCTAACTACCAAATATTTATCGGATAAATGCAAATTTTGCGACGTTTTAAAGGTTGTAGTGGAAAGATTCCATCGATGCACGTCACTTTCACGAGAATCCTCGCAAACCAGTGTGAGCTCCTATTTTTAATATGAATATCCGGTTTGCAACAGTCGGAGGTTTTTCGCTCGGGTCTCATTCATGATCAGGAACAAGTCAACAATCCACCATATACCGGCACCACCACAAGTAATCAGTTTCAGAACTCCCAATCCGATATCGCCGATGTAGAATCTGTCAATTCCCAATTGCCCCAAAAGAATCGACAAGATGATGGAAATCGTAGGATCTTTCATCATCGAAAATCGTAGATTTGCCGTGCGGAGGTCCATTTCCATCAGGCTGCGTTTCACAAGTTCCCATGCCTCAAATGGGATTTTTCCGCCATTCACTGCCAGCAATTGTTCCACTTGAATTGTATTCATAGTTGTAAGGCTTTTGAAATTTTATATATGCAATACGTTACGTACAACCAACCAAACAAAAAAAATCACGATATAGGTCCAAACAACATACCGGTGTTCCGCTATTCTGCCCCATTTTGACTTCCATTTTCCTGTGGGTAGCACCCAAAGCAAACACAAAACCAGCAAATAGGGCAGTGCAAGCAACAAGAAATAATTGTAAGAGATAGCCTCTCCGAAATTGCCGTGAAGTGCAGCATGCAAAAACCGCTGCGCTCCGCAACCCGGACAGCTGTAACCCGTTAACAACTTAACGGGACACTTTGGGGACAACCGATACTGAGCAGGATTTAACAGAAAGTAAAAGCTGCCAATTGCAATTGCCCCCAACAGCGAAAAGGCAATCTTTCTCAACCCTTACTGATTAAGGATAGACGCAAGAGAGCCAAAACCAAAAATGCCGAAATAGGCTAAATTGCATACCACAGAAATGATAACTCCTATCCAGCACCATTTCTTCACGTCGTTGGCTGTTGCCACAGCCAACTCGTACTGATTGGTCATATAATAGGTATTCACCTTATTTGCCAAGATAATCGCATAAATGCCCAAAGGCAAGCAACAACAAATAGTTGTAAAAATGGCAAATATCAGGTTATTGTTGGGTTTCGGAGGCATTACATTGCCAGAGTTCCTACTCTGCCCCATGCCATCATTGGTAAAATTCTCATTCATAATCTTAATTTATTAATCAATTGTTTTAAAAGTTGATTCACACTGTTGATTCAAGGCGGAAAAACAAATTCATTATTATTGCTATCATGATTAATATATGAATTTCCGTTGTATTATACTTTCCCCCTACTTCTTCATCATTTCCCTTACGGCTCTTTCCAACTGTCGGTCGTAACCATTGAGATAATCTTCTGGCGTGTTATAGACCTCGACATCGGGATTGAGCTGCTTGTTCTCGGCAAATTCGCCATTCATATCCTGGCAGCCGACTTGTGGAATGCCGAATACCATTCCATTGATGAGGGTCTCCCACCAAACGGCGGTCATGGTTCCGGCAACGGGTGCCCCGATGAGCTTTCCAATGTTCAATGCCTTGTAAATCTGTGGGAATCCCTGTCCGTTGCTGTAGTCGTCCTCACAAATCATGACGCACGAGGGCTTGTTCCATTTATTGAACGGGTCTGTTCCTATCAGCTTACCATGTGGGATAAATTTTTGATACTCCTTTCCACTCAGCAACGTGCAAAGGTCATCGTGCAGCCATCCGCCACCATTGTGACGCTCGTCAACGATCACCGCATCCTTGACACGATTCTCGGCGCTGAGCAGTTCACTATAGACCGTGCGGAAACTTGGACTGTTCATACCCTGTACGTGGACATAGGCGATGCGCCCGCCTGATATACTGTCAACAAAGGCTCTGTTGCGATCAACCCATCGTTTGTAGAGCAATTCCTGCTGCTGCCTTTTGCTGATGGCTTTCACTGTCACGTCGAAACGTTTCTTGGTGTTAGGATTATAGACAGACACCCGCACATGTTTGCCCGACTTTCCGTCCAACACATAATTATAATCCTTGCCTTTCAATATAGGCTCGCCATCGATTTTCTCGATGATACAACCTGCCTCAACTCCAGTTTTCTTCACTGCAAACGGACCACGCTTGATAATTTCCTCTATCTTCAGTCCATCGCCATCGTAGCCGTTGTCGTAGAACAAGCCGAGAACGGCCGTGTTAAGGCTCGGACCTTCGGGGTTGTACCGTGCCCCAGTGTGCGACGCATTCAACTCGCCGAGTAACTCGCCGAGCATGTCGCGGAAGTCGTAGTTGTTGTTTATATAAGGAAGGAATCGCTCATAAGTCTTACGATAACCAGCCCAATCAACTCCATGAAGATCTTCAACATAGAACTTGTCTGCCACCTGTTGCCAGATATGGTTGAAAATGTAGGCCCGTTCCTCATAAGGCTTGTAATTGAAGCGTGCCTCGAAATCGACATTGCTTGCCGCATTCTTGGCAAGGTCTATTTTCTTGATACGTCTTTTCGAACACAGGTAGATGTTCTTGAATTTCTTATCGGCATCGAAAGAGCCGCTGCCCACATCCTTGAGCACGATTTCTGTCTTGCCTTCCTTTAAATCGTGTTTCCAAAGGTCGTAATCGCCTTCAAAAGCGGCCTGGTAATAGAGTGTGTCGCCCATAGGACTCAACATGGCATCACCAAGATGAGAGGAATTGGCTGTGATTCTGACTATACGGTCGCGACAGTTCTCCAAGTCGAATTTCAGGGGTTCAACCTCTTTCTTCTTGTTTTTGTCCTTTGCATTGTCCTTTTTCTTCTTGCCTGCTTTCTCCTTGGCTTCAGATTCGGCTTTCTTTGCCTCCTTCTCAGCTTCGTCGGCCAACTGCTTTTCCTCCTTGCTCATGCGGAAACGGTCGTAGGCATCGATGTCGAAGAACATGAGGTAAACGTCGGCCTCTGCGCCCCAGCTTCCATGACTGCGATAACCAGCGCGATCGCTGAAGAAGAGCATCGCCTTGCCACCTAAAGCCCACTTGGCATATCCGTCATTGTATCCACTTTGAGTAAGGTTGTAAGGCTTCACCTTTCCTGTGGCATCCACCAACGAAACATCAGGATTATTCCAACCGGCATTGCCCATATAAGGCACAAGTAGCCACCGACTGTCGGGACTCCATGAGAACCAGATATCCCCATCCTGATAAGAGTAAAGGTCGTTGCCATCGGTTGCCTTGATGACACTCTTGTTCTTGATGTCCATTACACACAAGGCTGAACGATTCTCATAATAGGCGATCTTCTTTCCGTCGGGACTATATTTCGGCATCTGTGAAGTCTGATTGGTGTTTGTCAGTCGTTCCTCAACCAAATCCGTAGCATAAGTGAAATTCTTCTCTGAGCTATTCTTTATCTTAGTCTGGTAGATTTGCCACAGTCCGTTCCGCTCTGCCCCATAGACAATACTCTTGCCATCGGGCGATATGTCGATGTCGCGTTCCTGTTCTGGTGTATCGGTAATCTGTTTGGTGGTCTTGTAGTCTATTGAGGTCACATACACGTCACCATGAAGAACAAAGGCGATTTCCTTTCCGTTAGGCGACACCTTTATCTCTGTTGCGCCAGAAGATCGTATCTGACGTTCGAGCGTTGGGGCAATCTGGTCGGTCGTGATGGTGATGTTTACCTTCTTCGGCTCTGATCCGTCTTTGATTGTATAGATTTCTCCATCGTAGCTATAGCAGAGTGTTCCATTGCTGGCTGCGGTGAGGAACCGAACGGGATTGTTCTTGTGGTGGGTCAACTGCACTTTTCCTGAGCCGTCTATGTTCCGTTTATAGACGTTGAACGTGCCGTCCTCCTCACTCAGATAGTAATAAGAGTCTGAACCGTTGGCCCAAACTGGAGTACGATCCTCTCCGTTGAAATCGGTTAGTTTCCTGTAATTTCCTTTGCTATAGAGCCATATATCACGTGTAATCGGTGAACGGTGGTGTTTGCGGAATTTATCCTCATAGCCTTTTTGGTCGTGATACAGAATATCGCCGTTTCCATTGATACTGGCATCAAGCATAGGCATTGGTGTGAACAGGCGCGGTCTTGTTCCTTCCGTGCTCACTTCGTAAGTCTGTGGGAATGAGTTGGACGCAAAGAAGATTGATTTTGCCGTAGGCATGACAGCCGAAGAGAACAACACATGCGTGTCATCGGTGAATGCCATCGGCAGCTCGTCGCCACTATTAGTTGTCAAACGCTTGGGAGCGCCTCCATCTTTGCCCATCAGATAGATGTCCAAACTTCCCTCACGTGAGGAGGCAAAGGCTATTTTCTGTCCGTCAGGACTCCACACTGGATAAGCATCGTAGGCCGGATTGGTGGTCAGTTGTCGCGCACTGCCACCATTTACGGGAACGGTGAAGATATCACCCTTATACGAAAACGCAATCGTTTGTCCATCAGGCGAGATGGCACTAAACCTCATCCACAGGGGATTATTGTCTGCTGATGCAGAAAGAGAGAGTCCTAATAGGACGGTAGCTAATATCTTTTTCATCGTGATAGATTTTTTCTTGTGCAAAAATAAATAAAAATATCGACAACTTATATTTTATTCGAAAAAAAATCACAGCACGCTGGCCGTAAATGAGTCAGGGGCATTTCTCCATTCAGGTACGAATCACAGATGGGAAACTGACTTATACCTTGGAATTGTATATTGAAGCGGTTTGCAGGCGGAGCCATTCTTTCTCCTCATCGTCAAGATATGGCGAAAGTTCGCTATAGACGCGTTGATGATAGCTATCCAACCACTGAATTTCCTCTTCGGTGAGCAAGGTGAAATCTATGGGGACAGTGTCAATTGGTGCAAGGGTCAGTGGCTCAAACTGAAGGAAATCGCCAAAGGCGGTGCTCATGTAAGACTTGATGAGCATGGTATTTTCTATCCGCACACCAAATTTTCCTTCCAGATAGATGCCCGGTTCATTGGTGACAGTCATGCCGGCAAGCAACGGAGCAGCTCGCCATTCCATCCGAATCTGATGAGGTCCCTCATGAACATTGAGGTAGCTCCCTACCCCATGTCCAGTACCATGCATAAAGTTGAATCCTTCGCGCCACATTGTCTGACGTGCGAAGGCGTCAATCTGTGATCCGCAAGCGCCAGAGGGGAACTTACACATATCCAACTGTATGTGCCCTTTCAGCACAAGTGTATAAATCTTACGTTGTTCATCGGTAACCGGCCCAAGCGCAATGGTGCGAGTGATATCCGTTGTTCCATCCATATATTGCGCACCACTATCTATGAGCACCAGACCATGTGGTTCTACCACTACGTCCGTTTCGGGAGTGGCCTCGTAATGCACAATAGCGCCATGTGCCTCGTAGCCAACTATCGTGTCGAACGATATGCCCTTGAAGAGCGGCTGTTCAGCCCGAAGAGAGGTAAGTTTCTTATCGAGCGACATTTCAGTCTGTCCTCCGAGCTCAACCGCTGGCCTTAACCACTTCAGGAACTTCACCATCGCTACCCCGTCACGCACCATCGCATTATGAAAGCCTGCGATTTCCTGTGCATTCTTCACCGCTTTCATTGCGGGGATGGGCGATTTCCCAATGATATGTTCCTCTATGCGATCAGCGTGGAAGATATTCTCATTCAGTTGGTCAGCATCCAGCAGAATATTGCGCTCGTCATAGGCAGCCATACCTTGCAAAACCTCATGATAGGGGGCAACTCCCACCCCTTCAGCACGCAGGTAATCCGTAATTTCAGGTGTGATTTTTTCCAAATTTATGTAAAGGGTTGCTTTGTGCTGAGTGATGACAAGGTAAGAGACAAAGACGGGATTGCAATGCACGTCTGATCCTCTGAGATTCAGCGTCCAAGCAATATCATCGAGCGCCGTAACCACCATTCCTTCAGCGCCCTGCCCCTGCAAGGCCTTGCGAATCCTTTGTAACTTTGAGGCAGCCGTCTCACCAGCATATTTCAAAGGCTGTATCACGACTTTATCCATTGGCAATGAAGGGCGGTCGGTCCAAATTTCTTCCAATGGGTCAAAATCTGTTCGCAGCGAATAATCGCCCATCTTCTCTAAAGACAGTTTCAAGTCCGTAACAAACGAGTGGGAGCAGACCCATCCATCAACGCCGACGATCTCCCCTCCCACCGCTTTCAACTCTTCGGAAAGCCATTCGCTGACAGAGGGTGTTCCTGCCACGCGCTCTTTCATCAGCACAAATTCCGTTTCAGCCACCTGTTTCGCAGCAGCGATGAAATAACGTGAGTCGGTCCACAAGGCAGCACTGTCCAGCGTGACAACGGCCGTACCTGCAGAGCCATCGAATCCTGAAATCCATTCGCGCCCTTTCCAGTGGTCGGGTACATATTCTCCCAGATGTGGATCAGTACTTGGAAAAACAAAGGCCGCCAAGCCTTCTCTTCTCATTATTTGACGCAATGCCAATAATCTCTCGTTGATGTTATTTTTCATTCCTTTCGTGTTTCTTTGATGTAGCAAAGATAAAAAAAAATATTCATTTCCAATTATCGAAGGTAAAGTTTCATGAACAAAGCGATAGAATTAGACCATGAGGATAAGCACCAGTTCATCAAGCTGGAATAATTATCGTTCAACCTCACTTCAACTCTCGTTAGTTCATTAATTTCCAAGTATTTGCCCATTTCAGACAAAAAAAATGATCTTTTTGCATAAAATAACAAATAACAACCAAAATAAATGCTAATGTTCGCTTAAATTTCCGTAATTTTGCGGTTAGAAAAAAAGATAAGGATAATTTTAATATTTCATTTTAATATAAGTAAACAATTATGTCATTTTTAACAAACGAGAAACTCGTTATCGTCGGTGCTGGCGGTATGATTGGTTCCAACATGGCACAGAGCGTACTCACACTCGGTCTTACTCCTAACGTATGCCTTTACGATATCTTCGAGCCAGGTCTCCACGGTGTAGCCAACGAAATCGCACAGTGCGGTTTCCCAGGTGCGAACATTACTTGGACAACTAACCCTGAAGAAGCATTCACAGGTGCTAAATATATCATCTCTTCCGGTGGTGCACCACGCAAAGAGGGTATGACCCGCGAGGACCTTTTGAAAGGCAACTGCAAGATTGCCGCTGAGTTCGGTGAGAACATCAAGAAGTATTGCCCAGAGGTTAAGTTCGTTGTCGTAATCTTCAACCCTGCAGATGTGACAGCGTTGACTGCGCTTATCCACTCTGGTTTGAAACCTAACCAACTCACATCGTTGGCAGCACTCGACTCTACCCGTCTCCAGCAGGCATTGGCATTAGAGTTCGGCGTACAGCAAGACAAGGTAACAGGTGCTCACACTTACGGTGGTCACGGAGAGCAGATGGCTGTATTTGCATCAAAGGTAAAGATAGATGGCAAACCGCTTTCGGAAATGAATCTGGCAGCAGATCGTTGGGAAGAAATCAAGCATAGCACCATACAGGGTGGCTCGGCAATCATCAAACTCCGTGGACGCAGCTCCTTCCAGAGCCCTGCACACAACGCAGTGAAGATGATCGAGGCTGCTATGGGTGGCGAGAAGTTCACTTTGCCAGCTGGTTGCTATGTCAACGACGATAAACTCGGATTCAAAAACGTCATGATGGCCATGCCAACAACCATCGATGCTACAGGTGTTCACTATGAGGCTCCAACAGGCACTGCCGAGGAAATGGCATCGCTCAAAGCGTCCTACGAGCATCTCTGCAAGATGCGCGACGAAATCATTGAGCTTGGCATTGTCCCAGCCGTTGCAGATTGGAAGAAAGACAACGCAAACCTCTAATCTTAGAATATCCCGTTCCACACCATCAGCACTTTCGCTCTTGGTCAGACGAGAAATCATATCAAAAGGAAATGTCATCGGATTGGCATTTCCTTTTTTGTGCCTCCTATCCGACATCAATCTGAACTAAGCTTACCGACCGAAAAACATTCACGAGAATTATGCAAAACAAATAGGAACAAAACTGTGTATTTTTTCCTTTTCATACATAGAACATCATCGGTGATGAAATTATTTTTTTGCACAAAACATCTATTTTTTGTGCAAAAAATTTGAAAAATCAGACAATTTATTTACCTTTGCGCCCAATTTTACAAGTATTTACATTTTATATCTATCTGATGAAGAAAAAAAATTGCGCCATTTTAGCTCTTTGTTTGAGCATGGCGACCATTGGAAAAGCCGGTGGGTTTCTTACTAACACAAACCACAACATTGCTTTCAATCGTAACTTCGCCCGCGTCGGTACCATTGGTATTGACGGAGTGTATTCTAATCCAGCTGGAGTGGCTTTTCTGAGCAACGGATTCCACCTGTCGCTCAACGTGCAGAATGTCTTCCAAACAAGGGAAATACTGTCGGGAATAAATGTTCCGTCATTTCAGGGAACACCATTCTACCAGCCTTTCAAACTGAACGGAGGCGACGAAAACGGCATGAAATTCTACAAAGGCAAGACATCAGTGCCTATCCTACCATCGTTCCAAGCTGCCTACAATTTCGATAAATGGGGATTTCAGGCAGGATTTGCCATCTATGGTGGGGGCGGTAAAGCCACCTTCAACGACGGCCTGCCCAGCTTTGAGCGTACCATTGCCATGGTTCCCGCCATGCTGACGGCACAGGGGCTGACCACTGCCGACAAGGCAGCTTACAGCTTCAGCAGCTACATGGACGGACAGCAGTTTGCTTTCGGACTACAGTTAGGTGCTACCTACAAGTTCAACGAGCACCTATCAGCCTATGCTGGTGCGCGCTTCAACTACATCTACAATAAATATCAAGGAAACATTCTCGACATCTCAGCCAACATCAACGGAACTGACCAAAACCTATTCAGTTTCTTCGAGACCAAGGCAAAAGGATATCAACAACTGGCAACCCTCTACACCACAAAAGCCGATGAGGCGACGACACCCGAAGAGAAGGCCACCTATCTGGAAACAGCCAAAAAGTGCGAGATTGGAGCCGAGAAGATGAATAAGGCGAAAGAGCAGTTCAAGGACAAGGAACTCGACTGCACACAACGCGGATGGGGCATCACGCCAGTGCTTGGCATCGACTACAAGACAGGTAGATGGAACTTTGGTGCACGCTACGAGTTCACTACGAAATTCAACATTGAGAATCATACCAAGCGCGACGACACTCATCAGTTTGAAAATGGCGTAAACACTCCTAACGACATTCCGGGCATTCTTGCCGTTGGCGCACAGTACGAGATACTGAAGAATCTCCGCGTCATGGCGAGTATGCACTATTTCTTCGACAAGGATGCTCGCATGGACCGAAACAAGCAGCGTTACCTCAGTGGCAACACAAGGGAATACCTTGCAGGTGTTGAATGGGACATCACTCCGGCAATAACAGTCAGCGCAGGCGGACAACGCACGAAATACGGACTGGGCGACGGGAAATATCTGTCCGACCTGAGCTTTGTCACCAGCAGCTACAGCCTTGGATTCGGAGCAAAGGTTAAAGTGGCGAAGAACATGAGGCTGAACGTGGCTTACTTCTTCACCAACTACGAGCATTTCAAGAAGGAGTACGAAGCACAGATGCCTACGGCAGATGGGCAAGCCATCACCGTGAAGAACACCGATGACTTCACCCGTACCAGCAAGGTGTTTGGCGTAGGACTCGACATCGACTTTTAAACAGAATGAGCAAAGGTGACCTATCACCGTGTAAAAGGTCACCTCTCACACAGCAAAAGCTCACCTTTCGCAATGTGAAGGGTGAGCTTTTGCATATCGAATCGAAATCTGTCGAAATCACTATACTACCAACCGCTACAGCGGATCGACGTCATAATAGACCAGAAGTGCGCCATAACGCTTTTCAGCGGTCATGCTATGCTGTACCTGACGCAGATACGACTTTGCCAATTCATAATCCAATCCATATTCGAGTTTCAGCACGATCTTTCGGATGTTAAGTGTTTTTACCCTGGCCACGGCTGGTTTGTCAGGTCCCAGCACACGGTTTGAAAATATTTCGCGCAGCCGTGATCCCATCTCTAATGCTGCCGTGTTGACCGTGTCGTCGCTCTTGTGCTTCAAATATACATAGATAAGCCGATGGAATGGCGGATAATGGAATTCCTTACGTTCGGCAAGAAGCGACGAATAGAAGCCTTGGTAATCGTTGTGCACCACCTGTCCGATGAGTGGCAGGTCGTGATTCCTCGTCTGAAGAATCACCCTACCCCGCCTACCTTTGCGCCCCGCACGACCACTCACCTGACTCATCATCATGAAGGCATGCTCGTATGACCTGAAATCAGGGTAATTGAGCATACTGTCGGCATCAAGTATTCCCACCACCGACACTTTGTCGAAATCCAAACCCTTGGAAATCATCTGCGTACCAATGAGCAGATTGGTCTTTCCGCTTGAGAAATCGGCTATCAACCGCTCGTAGGCATTTTTCGTCCGTGTGGTATCCAAATCCATTCGGGCCACACGGGCCTCTGGAAAGACTGACATGATTTCGTCCTCTATCTTCTCCGTTCCATAACCACGGTTGCGAATATCCCTGCTTTCGCAATTCGGACAGGTCTCCGGTACACGATAGGTATAACCGCAATAATGGCACGTGAGCATACTCATGTTCTTATGGTAGGTCAAGGACACATCGCAATTCGGGCATTTGGGCACCCATCCGCACGTGCGACACTCCACCATTGGGGCAAATCCACGACGATTCTGAAATAATATCACTTGTTCGTCACGTCGTAGAGCTTCTCTGACGGCAGCTAACAAGCGTGGCGAGAAAGGCCCCGACATCATTTTTCGCCTACGGAGGTCCTTCACATCAACCACTTCAATCTCAGGCAACTGGATATCTTTGTAGCGTCGGTCGAGCGTGACCAGTCCATATTTACCCTGCTGCGCATTGTAGTAACTTTCCATTGATGGTGTAGCCGTACCGAGCAGCGTAGGAGCGCCGTACATTTGGGCGAGCATGATGGCCGCCGAACGGGCGTGGTAACGGGGGGCTGGGTCCTGTTGCTTGAAACTTGTCTCGTGTTCTTCGTCGATTATCACAAGTCCGAGTTGCTGGAAAGGCAGAAAAACGGCGCTTCTCGCTCCAAGTATCACGTCGTAGGGGTGTCCCGACAGTTGTTTGCGCCATATCTCCACCCGTTCTGCATCGCTGTAACGGCTGTGGTAAATACCCAGTCGGTCGCCAAAAACGTGCTTGAGGCGTTCCATAATCTGAACCGTCAGCGCAATTTCGGGCAGCAAGTAAAGCACTTGTTTGTGCTCTTCCAAAGCCTTCTGTATGAGATGGATGTAGATTTCTGTCTTTCCCGACGACGTGACACCGTGAAGCAGCGTCACCTTGTGGTTCATCATTTGAAGAAGAATCTGATTATAGGCATCAGTTTGTGCGTCATTGAGCGGTTTTATGTGCTCTGGATGGACACTTCCACCATTGTTCAGACGACCGACTTCCTTTCGGTAGGTTGTCAGTATCTGCTTGTCGATCAGGCTGCGGACAACCGTCATCGTGCAACGGGAAACATTCATCAGTTCCTCGTGAGTGACAGGCTTCAAGTTTACGGCCTCGTCGTCGCTATTGGCGGCGTCATGAGCCAGCAATGACGGGTCGTCAGCAATGCCCGACAACTGCAAATAAGTCATTAACGCCTTCTGCTGCTTGGTCGCACGTGCCAAACAATCAAGGGCTATGTGTAAAGCCTGCTCCGTTCGGTATCTGCAGCCGAGACAAACATAAAGCTCGGTCTTCGGGCGATAGCCCTCTTCGGCTTTCAGTCCTGAGGGAAGGGCGGCTTTATAGACATCACCCAAAGGCGACATATAGTAATCGGCTATCCAGTGCCAAAGCCTCAACTGACAGTCAATCAGCACTGGTTGCTCATCCAATACGGAAACAATGGACTTGTATTCAATTTTTCTTCCTCCGGAAGTCGTGTCCGCCTCAGGGAGATGGGCGGTTGGGAGTGTGTCGCACACACCGACATACTTCTTGCTTTTGCCCAATGGCACAAGCACCCGCACACCAGGGCGCACCATAGGTTCGACTGAGTCGGGCACGCCATAGGTGAACGTTCCTTCCAAAGGTAAGGGCAATATGACTTCGACGTATTTCATCTGTACTGCAAAGATAACGCAATCCGAAGGAATAGCAAAACCTTATTACGGCTTATTGAAGATTCGGCAAGATAATTTTTCAGCAGACGGCTTCCACTTTGTACTATTTGTCCATGCTGATTAGGAAGGTTCTCCAAACACCATGCAAGCTATGCGGTGAAAGATGATTATTACCCTTCTCATCAGAAGTAAAGGAAACAAGACGAGGATGCAACTGCTTGCGTTGCATCCTCGTCTTGGTGTAAATAGATTTTCTTACTTTTTAGAAGAAGTAAGCCACCCCGATCTGCCATGAGCTGTTGCGGCTCTTCTCCTTGCCGATAATCTCTCCCGTAGCATTTGAAATAGCATCGAGCAACTTTACGTCGGCTGTTTTGCCCAAGGCGATGTTGTAATTGGCGCTAATCTGCAGATGATTCAGTACCGTGAAGCCAAGGCCAGCATTGACACTCAGGTTGCTACTCTTCAGGGAATAGCTGCTGCCATGTGTCCACTTGAAGTCCTTGTCACCGACATTGATTCCCCACTGTGGCCCAGCGAAGAAGAATACGTTGGCCGTACTGCCCAAGCCTACAGCGTAACTGAGGTTGACAGGAATGGCAATTTGCTGCTGCTTTACGGTCTGTTCCTCACCTCCGATATCGGAAACTTTGGCCGAACGATAGTCGTAAAGGGCTGAAGCATCGATGCCAAGGCCAGTCAAAGGAAGACTGAACTGGACGGTAGGACCAACAAAACCACCTGCCTGATTTGACTTTTCCAACATCTTACTACTCAAATGCATGTCGGTCACATTCAAACCAGCCTTCAAACCAAACTTCACTCCCTGTGCATTCGCTACTGTAGAAAATGCAAGTCCGAATGAGACCAATGCCAATGTAAATAATTTCTTCATTCTTTAAAAGATTAAAGACGCCTGAATACTCATAAAAGTTTGGCAAGCGCCTTGTTAACATTCTTAATTGATATCAATTTCATAAACACTGACTAATGACGTTGACGACGAACGGTCACGCGTGCGGCATTGTTGCTGTTCCCATTGTTTTGGCGTGTGCGACGAGATGAACGTGCGCTGGTGGTTGAACCACGTCGAGAGCGACGGTGCTTCTTTACTGCCTTGACATCTTCCTGTGCATTGGCTAAACTGTCCAGACTGTCTTTCTTGGCCTGATCACCAAAGATATTCTTTTCAAACTCAAGCAGTTCGTTCTCTATTTTATTCTGTTCCGCCGACATTGCCGAGTCAGTGGGGCAATATTGCGAGAGAGTCATGCCCAGCATATTAGTCGTTTTGTAAATCTTTCCCTTATAGCGATTCATTGTGAAGTAGTCCTCCACACTCATGGTGGCAGCGTTGTTAAGATTGCTTGTCATGATGGTCTGCTTGGAAAGGTAAGGAGCAAGATCGTCATATTTTACCCAAAACAAGGGATACTTGACCTCTCCGTCGCCGAAATCATCTCTGCGATACATAATGGGACAGAGTGCGATGACCTTGCGATGGAAAGTAGAAGTACCTTGGTCGTAATAGGCACTCTCTTTGAGATAGTAGCCCTTCACTTCTGCTGACGGAATATCGCTGTTGTCTAAGCGGATTCCACGGTCTGTACGCTCATAGTAAATGTGGTAGTTGTCGAGGAATTGCAAAGGCTTCACCCGCGACGAATCGTTGAACACTTCGTTGCCGTCCATGCGATACTCATAGGCTTTGATGCCACCATGACGTGGCCCCGACATCATCAGTTTGAAGATGTAGCTGAAGAGATTCATCTGAGACCCAACTGGCTCAGTTGGATAATAAAGGCCTGCATTGGCATCCTCCACCAGTTTCAATTCGCGGTAAATATCACGACGCCAAACAACATCTTCGTTCATCGGAGCTGCTGTCGGGAAGGATATCTGCGCACGGGTTGTTATCGTATTGGCATTCGACCTGTTCCTTGCCTGCTGTTCGGCTCTGCGGCGTGCCGGTTGAGCACAGACACTCATGCCTACAAGAGCAACACATACTATCAAGAATATTCGTTTCATTATTTCAGGATTGTTTACTTTTCTATTTAAAGTGTTGATGAGAATTTCCATCAGAGGAGGACGATGGCTGATCGACTTTCGTCCTATGAGCCGAATTTTGCTGGCCCATTAATATCTCGTCTCTTCAACTTACTGTACTATCACTTCCATATTGCGACCGTTCAGCGTACGGGTAGTACCGTCTGGACCATGCACGACGACATTGGTTATGTAGAAACGCTTGTTGCGGCTCAAGTGGCGGAACTGTTCCTTTTGCTGAGCCGAGAAAGAAGCTCCATTACTTGCCAACGGAACGGCATTTCCCATCGCATCGAAGAATACAGTGCGGAAACTGGTAACGGTGAATGGAATATCAATCAGTCCGTCATCGATTGCCGCATGGATACCAGACACTGACATCAATGCACCCTTTGACAGGCCACCACTCTTGAACCGGTTGCCACTCATGGCGATATAAGGAGAAGGATCTGGCAATCTTCGCACTTTGAACACATATTCGCCTATCTTTCTGCCTTTTGACGAGACAGAGATTGTCACCGGACGGCCGACTGCCGATGGGCGGGCAATGAACCTACCACCTCCACGGGCCACCAACGAACCACCTGTCATGGAAGCTTGAACTTCTTTCTGACTGGTGTTAGGGATGCTGATAGTTATCGGGTTGTCAAAACCTGCATAAAGAACATTCATCAAGTCGGCGGCAATGGTGGCCATTCCCTCAAATGGAGGGGTCCTTTGCATACCGTCCGGACTGATATAGCGTTCAGGTTGTGGACCACCAGTGACCCAATAATCTTGTTTGAAGTTTCTTCGGATAACATTTCCAGCAAGATCTTTGACTAAAATGTAGCCAGACAAAGTATGTTTACCAGGGCCACCAGCCTTGACAGTCACCTTATTACCCTTAATGAGCTGTCCGTTGACATAGACTTGAGGCTGCTGAGTTGAATCAACGGCAGCCATAAACATCTGCGCAGTGAGTGTTTCGCCTGGATAAAGGCGTGTCTGACTGGGCACAACGAAAGCCTGTAGCTTGTTGACGCGGAGATCTTTCAAGCCTACATTTGCAACCAAAGTATGCAAAACCTCGCCTTCTGCATAGCGAATGTCACTCTGTAACTTGGACAAGAGGGTTACGGCGGCGGCAGTTGGCATATCCTCAAACATATATTCCTCCCAATTTTTGTTCAGGCTACGGTTGGGGACATCAGTTGAAAGGTTACTGGCGATAATCTGCTTTTGAACAGGGTCTGTGACAAACTTCAGAATTTGGGTGCGGTATCTGTTGATAGCCTCAAACAATTTGTGTCCCTGTCCTGAACCGGGAGCCAGCATAACATAACTTGATGCCTCAAGATCTTCCTTATTTTTGATATTCAAAGGATCTCCATCCTTACCATCTGCCTCACTGACGATTTGAACTTTCAGCGCCTGCGCATAGTTAAACAAAGAGTCGCTCATATTCTTGACATGAGATGCCATTGCAAACCACTCCTTCACTTTCTGAGGATTCTTCTGCATCATCATCTCCAGCTCACCGAAAATAGCCTCGTTTTCCTTAGATGAGTTTCCTGTAGTCCTGTTCAAACTTTCCTCCACGATTGAGAATCCGTTAAGCACCTCGGTCGAGATGTTCAGCGCAAGCATTGCCATGAGGACGACATACATAAGGTTTATCATCTTCTGGCGTGGGGAAACTTTTCTTTTTATAATTGCCATTACTTAATAAGCTAAAATTATCCAAGAGTCCATACGTCAAGGCATGGATGGGGTCAGACCAAGGATTAGGTTATTCAACATCAGGTTGTTGAGGAGCACTCGCAGGGGATGCAACTCGCATATTGACAGTCATTGCCTCAATCATGCGAGCATAAACCTTGTTGAGCTGCTCTATCTGTTGAGCCATCTTGCGAGTTTGCTCATTGATTTGGTCAATAGTACCAATCTGCTGGCTCGCTCCCTTAAGCTGCATCTCGTAAACCTTCGTAATTCCGGTTAGCGTTCGATTGAGATTCTCCATCTCCTCGCTGTCGCGAGTGAGCCGCTGGCTCTGATCGTTGACCTTTCCCAACATCTCTGTCAAGTGTTTCAGGGCATCAACATAGTTGGTCTGCGCCTCAACCATCTCAGGTGTCTGCTGTTCGGCATTGGCAATCATCTGGCTTTGCTGGTTAACAACAGCGGCAGCAATCTGATCTGCTGAAGGCATATCTTGACGTACCGCATCGACAGCTTGTATGGGAGACGCTGCTTTACGAGCATTAAAATTGAGAGATCTGTCGTTTTCGTCTTCCTCGCCATCAATACTATAATGAGTCGGTATTTCCTTGCCGTCATCTGTCTTATCGAAGGGGCGGTCGAAAGCCGAAAGGAAGAACACGACGACCTCTGTTCCCATTCCGACGAACAACATAATGTTAGCGCCCGGCAAGTGAGTCAGTTTAAACAACGCACCTAAAATTACGACAGCTGCACCCCAACTATATCCATAGTTCAGGAAAGTTTGACCAGGGACTGTATCAATCCACTTCTGCAGACGATACACAATATTAAAATTACTATAGTTTGACATTATCTTCTTCTCTTTTTGCTTTTCTTTAAACTCTTTCTTGCCTGCTTGGCGGCCTCGCTTGTTGAACTGGCAAGGCTGCGCACGCAACGGAAACCAATATAACTGCGTGGCTGATTCTGATATTCCCATGTGCGCCAAGCACTGCGAATATAGCTCTCAGGGTCCTTCCAGCTACCGCCACGTACGCTTTTCTTCTTCAGTCGATAAGGGTCTTCGACGGCAGCTTTGTACTCCAGCTGCGGATTGAGGTCGTTCATGGCATTCACTCCTGCTTCAGTATAAATCGTACTGGTCCACTCTGCCACATTGCCTGCCATATCATATAATCCGTTAGAGTTGGAACTATAGATACCGACCTTGCTCGTTATGAGATTTCCGTCCTTCGTATAGTTGCCCCTGTCTGGCTTGAAGTTGGCATAGAAACAGCCATTTCCACTCTTCACGTCGGAATTCTCCCAAGGGAACTCATCTTGATTCTTACCGCGAGCAGCGTATTCCCACTCGGCCTCGGTCGGAAGGCGATAACGCTGTACGAAACGCGCTTCCTTGCCCAGACCTTTCAGCAGGTAATCGGTGCGCCAAGCGCAGAAAGCATTGGCCTGTTCCCATGTTACTCCCACAACGGGGTAATCATTATAGGTCGCATTGCTGAAATAGTTGCGGAGATAGGTCTCATTCTCAGAATTACGGAAGTCGTTCACCCAACAAGTCGTATCGGGATAGACGTTCACGATATAAGTGTTGAGGAAGTCCCAAGGACCAGAAAGAGGTCGGTTGATAGTCTCAGAATGAATAACACCCTCGTCGTCAACATATGCCGTATCCTTCGAAATCATGACAACCTCATTGGGATCGACTGCGATATCTGTATTCAGATTTCGCTCTTCGGGGTTCAGTCGGTTTCGGCGAAGTGCCGCGGTAGTGTAATCGTAAATCTCATAACGATAATTCAACTGCCGCCCGTCAAGAAGTTTTTCGCCCGTAACAGGGTTCGTAACATACAGACTTTGGAAAGCCCGTTGCTCGTCTTCATTGGGTTTCCGTGGCAAACGCTTGCTCCAATTAAGGTGTGGAGTTACGGGATCACCATTCTTATCTTCGGTAATCATGTAGGTTTCATCGCCACTATAGGCTGGATCGGCCAAGCGGGTGCGGAGAATGGAATCGCGAACCCATTCGACAAACTGCTTATACTCGGAATTGGTAACTTCCGTCTCGTCCATCCAAAAGCCATCCACGGAAATGTCTTTCACCGGAGTCTCCTTGCCCCACAGACTATCTTGTTTTTCAATTCCCATCTTCAGCCATCCGCGCTTCACCATGGTCATACCGTAAGGGGTCGGTTCTTTGAAAGATCTTCCACCACCAACGCCCGTTACTTCTCCGCCTCGGCTGGACGACGATGAAGACCTACTGCTGAAACAGCTGGTAAATAATCCCAAAATGATGGTACTAAGACAAAGAGTCAATATACTTTTTTTCATTTTCATATCTATTTTACCTATAGAAATCTTACGCTTTTATGTTTATTTCTGCCTTTCTTTTGCAAATTTATATCGGTCTGATAGCTCACAAAAAGCTCATGACTTCCGTTGCCCGGATCGGCGGTTCCTGTGTACATCTCATAACTATACCCGATGTTTATTCCTTGAAAACTTCCTCCTACATAAGCCGTTACAGAGTTTGTCGGACTGTAGGAGACGCCGCCATAGAGCATTTTCTTGTCGTTGGTATATACCAGACGGGCAGTGATGTCCGCCCTGTAGCCATTGCCATCGTAACGCGCCAACACCGACGTCGGTATTGAAAGAAACGGATTTCTCAATTTAATATTGTATCCACCTGTCAAATAATAAGTGCGGTCGATTTGCAATTCGTTGGTTTGACCAAGCTCTACAAGTGGCGCATTGAGATGCTGGACCGATGCGCCAACATACCAATTCTTCTTTATGTAATAAAGTCCGAAACCGACATCAAGCGAATTGCCGTTCACCTCAGAGCGAGCAAAAGCTGGGTCACTGGAGTCCTCAACGTCGAGTTTGGAACCGTCGAAACGCTCCATCAGCAAACCGAGCTGAACTCCCGCTGACAGCATTCCCCCAAACAAACTCTTGCGGAACGCATACTGCCCAGCCAGCCGCTGATGACTGAACAAGCCTATCTTATCGTTGATTAGCGACAGCCCAACGCCATGATACTGATTCATGAAGAAAAGCGGCATGTCGGCACCAACATAGAAAGACCTTGGATTATTCTCGTAGCCGGCAAAATCGAGGGCATAGGCACCGACGACATTCAGTTTGTTGCCCTTTCCCACACTGGCAGGATTGAAATAAGGTTCCATCGCCCAATAATGACTGAACGACACATCGTATTGAGCCATGGACGAGACCATGACTAAGCCGAGAAAACTTATTATGACTATTAAGCGCTTAAACACGAGATAATAACGGAAACACCATTGTTTTATTGCATCAGGCGCAACAAATCGCTGTCATCTCTTCGCAAAAGGAATCGAAAACTTGTTTCTGACTCCAATGAAAACACATCATTTCTGGCCAAAACAAAAAGAAATGCAACTCAATCGCCCAAGGACAGACCGAGTTGCACATCAGTATAATCATTTAATAGACAGCATCAATATTCGTCTTCGTTCCAGAGAAAATCATCTTTTGAAGGATAATCAGGCCAAATATCTTCGATACTGTCATACACATCGCCCTCATCCTCAATCTCCTGAAGATTCTCCAACACCTCAAGGGGGGCACCAGAGCGAATCGCATAATCTATCAACTCATCTTTTGTAGCTGGCCATGGTGCGTCTTCCAGCTTAGATGCTAATTCCAGTGTCCAATACATAGGTTCAAAACTTTTGCTTGTAATTTGCGTGCAAAAATACTATTTTATTTCTTATTTGCAAGGATTTTCCCAAGTTTTTTCTGCTACATTTTCAATAAAATTCAAATAACGGGAAAGTACGAAAAAGTAATCTGACAAACGATTGATGTAAGCCAGCAATGTCTTGTCAACTGGCGAAGTCTCATCCAAAGCTATGATCAGACGCTCGGCACGACGGCAAACAGTGCGGCAGACATGAGCGAATGACGCTGAGCGTGAACCCCCTGGGATAACAAAACTCCGCAGTTCAGGTATGGCGTCTTGCATTTTGTCGATACGCTTCTCCACATGCTCAATCAATATCGGCGCCACGACCGATTCCTTCAGCTCTTTCTTAAAGTCCTCGCCCATGGCAAGGTTGCAACCAACATTGAAAAGCACATTCTGGATTTCTGAAATCAAATCCAGGGTTTCCTGTTCAGATATATAAGATGACAGAACACCCAAATAGGAGTTCAACTCATCAACAGTTCCGTATGAATCAATTCTCAAGTCGCACTTTTTCACTCTTGTACCACCGATAAGACTCGTTGTGCCCTTGTCACCGGTTTTCGTATAAACTTTACCTCCCATAAGTAATATTTTAGAAATTTATTTTATAGTTCATTTTATTTCTCTTGTCAAAAAAAACAATTCCTACATAATACAAATCAAAGGTCACGCTCACCTTCTCGTTGTCTTGAATAGATTCCCAAAATGGTTGCGCGTCAGACTTTCGCAATAAATCAATGAGCAGAATTGTATTTTCATTCGCCCGTTCGATCACCTCCGCTATCGTGTTCTCGTTCAAATCGAATAGCGAAAGATAAAAAACAACACGCTCTGACTCGACCGAGGCATTGATTTCCTTGAAATAATCGAACGAAACGACCTCACTCTGAAGGCATGCCTTGCACACATAAGCCGAATAGACAGAAGACAAAGGACTTGGGCTCACCCAATATCGGGCCTGAGCATAGTTGCTGACCCTGAACAAAAGCCTTGCCTTCTTCAACGTCAGACTGTCAACATCCTTGAACTGGGCTGCCAACAAGTCATACGAATAATAAGGGTAATGCTCGTTGATAACATAACGGACAAAAGAGTAAGCCGAGGGAGACTGTACACCAAACCCACGAGAATGGTGCGCTCTTCTTAACCATACACTTAGCCTCTTGACACGTTGGGGAATCATCAGAATAGATTTAATTTTACTTCGGTGCAAACTTACACAAAATATTGAACATAGACAATAGCTGAACGTAGATTTTTAAGCTACACTCATTCAAAAGTACCCTTATCAGAGTGTACTTTATTTCAGAGGGAACATTGCCAAACAGCGGGCGATGGTGACAGGCTACGCCACTGAAGCACTTGCGCCTTGTACCGAAAAAAAGAAAAAAGATGGGCACCGTGCATCGGAAGATAAGCAACGACCTTGCGATAGGTGAGCTTTTGAACAATAAAAGCTCACTTATCATATTGCAAAAGCTTAGGTTTCGGAACGAGACTTAAGACTACATCGTAAGTTCCAAAACGAAGTGCAATAAAAGAGTAGCCCTCGCTGAGGGATGCAGACGTTCTCGAAGCGTAGCGAGGGGTTGTCAGTTCATTCGCAAAAAACGCATCCTTTTCTCTGTTTAATTCATTATAAATGACTATCTTTGCATACATTAATAGAAACACTATTTTATCGAAAGAGGCGCGACAAGAGCTGTTTTTGGGCAAAAGCAAATTTGCGACATGAAGAAAACAGCATCTTGGTTACGGCTCATTAATCAACAAAAGACATGAAGAAATATTTCATCTTTGCATTATTCTTCACCATCGTTGGTGGCAATCAACTCAACGCGCAAAGCATAAACTATCGCACCTTATCCGCGGAACAGATTCAGGCAATGGCTGAACAAAAAAGGCAGCAGTACGATGATGTGAAAAGTAGAGCCGACAAGACAAAAGACGAGTTCAAGAACGCTAAAAAAGAATATAAAGCCAAACAAAAAGAATACAAAGAACTGAACAAACTTCGCAAGCAGCGTAAGAAAGAACTGAAAGAGGTTGAGAAAGCATTAAAACTTCGCTCCAAACTCAGAAAGCTTTCCAATTAGCCCCATGGAGTTGTGGCAGGCGTTTGCAGACGATCTCGCGTTTCATCATCGCTTACTTCCACACATTCTTTTTTATTTTATGCGTATGTCGCTCTTCAAACGAGGAATGACAATGTATCTTTTGTCCCCAAATGTCCCTGCCTCTGATTCGGTGTTCCTTAAGAGAGAGGTCATGGAGAGATAACGGGTCAGTCGTAAAACCCAGTTGTATCCCCTCCCCCCTCAGGCGCATAATTTCATAGGTATTTGTTATCTTTGCATCATGAAGACAGAGCAATTGTTGCGTTGTATCTTTCCAGAGATACTCGCAGATTATTTTGATGTGGTAGATATCCAAGAGAACATTTCCCAGATAGACTTCTGGTTGGATGAGCGTAACTTTATGGAAGAAGCAGACCGCAAGGCCGGCACAGTAAGCAGTTACGGCTTTACCGCCGAACGGGTTGTCCAAGACTTTCCCCTTCGTGGTAAGCCCGTTTACCTTCATGTCCGCCGTCGAAAATGGCGTGACAGTTCCACGGGTGAGATATTCAGTTATTCTTACGATGACCTGACGGCTGAGGGCAGCAAACTATCCCCTGAGTTCGTTTCTTTTTTAAAAGAATAGAATTGAGTCTACTGCGGAGAGCATTACAGGTATCGGCTCTCATTATGGCGTAGACGGTAAGCAGCTTTCCCAACAATACAAGGAGCATTTCAGCGATTATCGCCAGTGGGAGCAGTTGTCGATGCGGGAGACTAGCTGCTGTTTGATGAAAACCTGGGAGAGAGTCTGAGTATCGATGAGACTTGTCTAAGCAGCGAAAAGATTCAAGAATATTGTATCTTTCAGATAATCAATAGAGTAAGAATGAATAAAGGATAAATGGGTTACGATTTGGAAACGAGCAAGTTTCTTACCCTTTCTTTATTCTGCATTACTTCAAAGAGCACTTAAATTGATAATGCAAAGATAATATTTTCTGATGAAAACAGTGTATTTTTAGAGAAATAAATTGTAGATACACCTTAAAATATTCACATCTAATTCTATTGGCTCAAGTTTTAGTGTTGTTATTATGCTATCAAAAAGGCTCATAATCAATTATTTTACACTGTAAAGTAAGATAAAGAGAGAAAAATGAAACTTTTTCGGGAAAAATCATCAGAAAAATTTGACGGATTGAAATAATTTGCATAATATTGCACTTACAAAAACAGAACAAACGTTCTGTTTTTAATTTAGCAAGTATGAAATAATGGAAAAACAGATAGATAAAGAAAGCATAAGCAAAAGGGACATTATCCTTAATGAATCGTTCAGGCTGTTTCTGAAAAAAGGTTATG
>NZ_AUME01000014.1 GCF_000430525.1 Prevotella corporis DSM 18810 = JCM 8529
CTTTACTTTAGTCCTTCGGAAATCGCAACCTTATTAAATTTGAAAAATCAGCGTATAACAAACATCCGATCCGCTATTAATAAGAAGCTATTTGGCATAGATGGAGCTAAGGGAATTGATAAAAATATTAGGGAAATGTGATCAATAAACCATTTTTGTCAAGATACAAGTCTTTGATAATCTGCATTTTACACTTTTTCTTTAAGAAAGTGTAAAATTTGTAATCGTTTTTTTTGTTAAATTCGTACGAAAAGATTAATTTTGTTTTTAAATAATCAGAACCAAACAACTATGAATAAAATCATTATAGTAATTGCATTGTTTTTAGCTATTCCGATTAATGTATCTGCGGATAATATTCAGGAAATATATCTCACTGTTGAAATTGTCAAACCTGGACATAACGAACCAATATAATTAGGATTTACATTATAATCTTAAAATGTAAATCCTTAAAATCTACATAAAAGCTTGATATATGAAAAATTATTTCCCTCGAAAAACATTTGGTATGTTTCTTTGCTTAGTGCTCTTCACGCTGCCAACAAACGCCAAAGACAGGGAGCACTCCATTCAAGGAAGGGTTGTTGAGAACATATCCGGGGAGGCCATCCCCGCCTTCGTTACGCTGATGACGGCCGACAGCGTGGTCGTTGACACCATTACAGCATCAGTTGAGGAAGATCCGTATATGGGTGGAACGGTGGCCTTCTATGTATTCAGAAAAGTCTTGCCGACAGGCAAGTATATTTTAAAAGCCACCTACGAGGGTTACTACGATACATTCGTGAACTGCGAAATCAGAAGCAGCCGCGAGGCCTCCATCAGCGTTAAGCCCATCAGAATGGCCAAGATGCAGCACAAGGAGCTCGACGAAGTGGTGGTGACGGCCACAAAAGTGAAGATGGTGATGAAAGGAGACACGATAGTCTATAACGCAGACGCATTCAACCTTGCGGAGGGAAGCATGCTGGATGCGCTGATCAGTAAGCTTCCAAACACCACGCTGACAAAAGACGGGGAAATATACGTCAACGGAAAGTACGTTCAGAGCCTGCTCGTGAACGGACAGGAATTCTTTGCGGGAAATCCCAAACTCGCACTGGAGAACCTGCCCTCCTACACAGTCAACAAGGTGAAGGTCTATGATCAGGAAGGAACAGCCTCAAGAATGATGGGGCAAGACATGGGCGACAAGTCATACGTCATGGACGTTAGGCTCAAAAAGGAATACGCCGTAGGCTATATGGGCAACATTGAGGCCGGAGCCGGAACGAAGAAACGCTATCAGGCACGCCTCTTCGGCATGAAGTTCTCAGAGAAGGAACGACTCGGCGCATTCGTCAACATAAATAACCTGAATGACAATCAACGCGCGGCACTTTCGGGAGAATGGTCGCCACAAGACGTAGGCAACGGACTGCTCACGACGAAAACCGCCGGAGTGAGCTATATCCGCTTCTTAGGCAATATGTTCTCATGGTTCAGCACCGACAACACCTGGACGCACACCAACGCAGACATACAGTCAGCCACAAACAGCCAGACATTCCTCACAGGAGGCGATGCCTATCAGAAAAGCAGGAATTGTTTCATGAGCAGCTCCGACAACTGGCAAACCAACAACAGCCTGCTGATAAAAGGAGACGTCTATTCAACCACCAACTTCCTGATACTCTCGTATCTGCGCAGGAATGGACTGGGGAGCGACGAGACCGAGACGTCGGATGAAACATCGCCCATCAATCGCATGCTCTCTGCAAACAGCCTGAAATCGGATAACTTCGACTTCAGCCTGGAGCACTCAAGCAACTACAGGATAATTGCAGACATGGTCAGATGGGGGGTAAGCCTGAAGCTGAACAGGAACACACAGGAGAAATTCACGATGGACGACCTGCGGAGCATGACAGGCCAACAGCCGCGGGATTACCGGAACAACTATCTTGACGCACTCAACCAGAACCTGACCCTGTCATCCAATATCAGCTATGATTATGGCACCGGCAACATTCACTTGCAACCCGGCTATACATACACCTACAATTATAACAAAGCGGAAAACATGCTCTACCGGCTCGACAAGCTATCAGGCAGGGACAACAGCCGCTACGACCTCCTACCGTCAGCAATCGACGCCCTGAAAACAGTCGCAGATGAACGCAACACCTATCAATACCGTGAGTACAGAAACGAGCACAGACTCAATTTCCACTACATGAACCTACACTCAAAGCTCATCGATGCCGAAGTGCTCATCAACCTGCCACTGCGCCTCGCAAACGCACATCTCTACTACGACAGAATGGGACGCCATGACGTTACCCGCAAAAAATGGTTCTTCGAGCCAGACTTGTGGCTCAGAGGAGAAAAAGACTGGGAGCTGACGGCAAAAATCTATTCGGAAATGCCCGACCTGACGGCAATGGTGGGCTATCGCGACGACAGCAATCCGCTGCGCATCGTACTCGGCAACCCAGAACTGAAGGACATCCATCACTACGATGTGAATGCCAGCAAAACCTTCAGAGGGGCAAAGCAACTGAACCTTAGCATAAGAATGGGCTATCATAAGACAGACAATGCCACGGCCTATGCACTGGCCTTCAACAAGCAGACAGGTGTCACCACCATTCAGCCCGTCAGCGTGAATGGCAACTGGAGATACAATTTCGGAGTGGACTTCAGCAGGACGCTCGACAAAAAGCAGAAGTTCACCATCGGCAACCAACTCATTGCTGACTACAACCATAACGTTGATATGGCCAGCGTTGGCGGATTGGCAGAGAGCCGGCGCAGCATCGTGAACAACTGGAAGATAGGAGACAACCTAAAAATAAACTACCGACCCAACGACAGATATGAGCTGACGCTTCACGGAGGAGGAAACTACTACCTCATCAGCAGCAAACGAGAGGGATTCGACAATATCCACGCTGGCGACTATAATGTGGGAATGAACGCACAAGTGCAGCTCCCCTTCGAGTTCCAGCTCACAACAGACATAACGATGTTTGCCCGCACCGGATACCAGCAATCGGAGATGAACACCACCGACTGGATATGGAATGCCCAGCTGACACGAGAAATAATAAGGGGAAGGCTGCTCGCCAAGCTCCAAGGCTTCGACCTGCTTCATCAGCTGTCGAACACCCAGTATCTTATGAATGCACAAGGAAGAACCGAAACATGGCGCAACAGCATTCCAAGATATGTGATGCTCACCCTGTCCTACAGATTCAACGTGAATCCCAAAAAGAGATAGGCATGGTCTGACGATGAAATCTGATGTGCTGATTGCCAAGAATTACCTTGACCATGCACGATTGCCGACACAACCGACCACCGGCACCCTCGCCGCACAGCCGTGGCAAGGCGACCAGACGACCGCCGACCGCAAAACAGACGGCAAACGACAACGACAAAAAACCGAAAAAGAAACCACACGACGACAACAAAATGACAAGACGCCGCAGAAAAACGAGCAACTACAGATGGGGGATGGCACTACTGGCTATCGCCACAGCACTCGTCTTCAACCGACACTACAAAATTGTACCGCGCGACGACCACCAACAACAGCCGACCGAGCTGCCAGCCGACGACGAACAATCCCACGACCTCACCACCAAGGGCACCGATGGCGAGCAACGACAAACCACCGAAAACACAAACGCCAACAAACGACTGGACCCCAACCGACTGGAGATACCAGCCCCGATGACCAACACAGAAGAGCAGATGCTGCAGCGACGGGCCTATACCACATCATACAACCGACAGACACGCCTGCCCAACTGGGTGGCATGGAGGCTCACCGCCGACCACGCACAAGGCGACGTCAAGCGACCACGCAACGCATTCCACGAGGACGACGAAGTGCCACAACCACGTGCCACACTCGCCGACTACAAAGGCAGCCAGTGGAGCCGCGGACACATGTGCCCCGCCGGCGACAACAAATGGGACAGACAAGCCATGTACGAGTCGTTCCTGCTCACCAACATGTGCCCACAAGACCAAAGCGTCAACAGCGGCGATTGGAACGACGTAGAAATGAAATGCCGAAAATGGGCAAGGAAATACGGCGAGATATTCATCGTCTGCGGACCCGTCATCGACCCGCACACCGACTACCCCACCATTGGGCAAAACCGAATAACCGTGCCAGAAGCGTTCTTCAAGGTAGTGCTCGTCGGAGGAAAACACCCCAAGGCCGTCGGATTCCTGTGCAGCAACAGCAAGGGCCACAAAGACGACAACAAAAGGGCGAGAACCGTCGATGAGATTGAACGAATCACTGGCATCGACTTCTTCGCAGCACTCCCCGACGACGTGGAGAACAGCGTGGAAAGCACCGTCGGCGACCTCTGACAGTGCTCAAAAGCCCCGAAATCATACGGCAAGAATAACAACAACAATCGCCCTCCGCAGTGCTTTACACCAGTGCGGAGGGCGATTGCCGTTGGGAAAGGTCTCGTTGGAGACGGGCCATCAGAGGCGGTGATAGATTTCTGAGAAAGGTATGCGGAAGCGGTCGCCCCACACACCGTCGGGAAGGCGGATGCCACACGTGATCAACATGTTGATTTCGCAGTCGTACGGCAAACCGAGCGCACGCTTCACCAAGACACTGTCGAAGCCCTCAAGCGGACAGGTGTCGTAGCCTGCCTCGCTCATGGCCAGCATGAACGTCTGCACGGCAAGCGCACAACTCTTGTTGACCACCACCCTGACATCGCCCTCGGACACCTGACGCACGATGGGACGGAACAGACCGACTACCTGCGCCAGCATCTTGCGACCCAGTCCGGCCAGACCGAAACAGCGCGAATAGAGGAAAGGCATGAGAAAACCGTAGTAGGCTTTCCACTTCTTGATGCGCTTCTCTTGCTTTTCGGGCGGACTGTTGCGGCGGATGTTGGCGATTTCAAACTCCCGCACGTCGCGGGCACGCTGGCGATACTTGTCCTGCCGGGTGACGAACACCACCATCTGACTGGCCGAAGTAGCCGTCAGCTGACCGAGACAGGCATCGGCGAGCTTCGAGAGCACCGCCTTGTCGGTGACGTGGTAGCACTCCCACAGTTGCATATTGGAACTGGTGGGCGCAAGGGCGGCCAGCTTGATACAATCTCTGACCCGCAACTCGTCGATGGGTTGCGAGGAATCGTAGTGGCGGATGGCACGCCTGTGTAACAGAATGTCTTGTAGTGTCATAGGCTTGATATATGAATCGTCATTCCCTCAGTGGGCAACGACGAGATGGAATCATACCGATGCGAATCGGAAACATCACTCATCGCCGAGATAACTGTCCTTGAATCCGAGGAAATAGAGCACGCCGTCGAGTCCGATGGTGTTGATGCTCTGCTCGGCCGTGGCCTGAACACGGGGCTTGGCATGGAAGGCGATGCCCAGTCCGGCCTCCGAAATCATCGGCAAGTCGTTGGCACCGTCGCCCACAGCAATGGTCTGGGCCAGATTCACCTTCTCCACCTGTGCGATGAGCTTGAGCAACTCGGCCTTGCGGCGCCCATCTACAATCTCGCCGAGGTAGCGGCCGGTGAGCTTGTTGTTTTCGTCGATTTCCAGCTCGTTGGCATAAACGTAGTCGATGCCGTATTTCCGTTGAAGATATTCGCCAAAATAGGTGAAGCCACCGCTGAGGATGGCAATCTTGTAGCCGCACTTCTTCAGCACGCGCATCAGACGGTCAACTCCCTCGGTGATGGGCAACCGCTCGGCAATGCCTTGCATCACGTTTGCATCGAGGCCCTTGAGGAGCTTCACACGCTCGGTGAAACTCTCACGAAAGTCAATCTCTCCACGCATGGCACGCTCTGTGATGTCGGCTACCTGCTGCCCCACTCCGGCACATTTGGCCAGCTCGTCGATACACTCGGTCTGGATGAGCGTGGAGTCCATATCGAAACAAATGAGCCGCCGCATACGCCTGTACATGTTGTCCTTCTGCAATGAGAAGTCGATGCCCTGCTCGTGACTCATTGCCATGAGCGACGCCTGCATCTCGTCGTAGTCGTGGGGGGTGCCTCGAAGCGACAACTCGATACAGGCACGCACGTTGCTGTCTTGACGGCGGATGCTCTGGCGACCCGTCAGACGGCGGATGGAGTCGATGTTCATACCTTGCTCGGATACGGCATGTGTGGCGGCGCCTATGTTCTGTGCCGTCAACGACCGCCCGATGATGGTGAGAATGTAGCGGTTCTTACCCTGCTGATCGACCCATTCCTCATACTCGTCATCGGGAATGGGCGAGAAGCCGATGTTCACATTCAGTTCCGTGGCCTTGAAAAGCAATTCTTTCATCACCTTTCCTGAATTGTCGTCGGTGGTACGTATGAGGATGCCCAACGATAGCGTTGAGTGGATGTCGGCCTGGCCCATGTCGAGAATCTGCGCATCGTAGCGTGCCAGTATCGACATGATGCTTGCCGTGAGTCCCGGACGGTCTTGTCCGTTGATACGAATCAAAATCTGTTCTTCCTGAATAATCTTTTTCCCTTTCATAAATTCCTGAAATTATACTGCAAATGTACAAACTTATTATGAGGTGGGCAAGATTTTCCTTCGCAAACGCTCCAACATCGTCCTGAAATAAAGAAATACCACTGTAATTAATAAATTAGTCTTATCAGCGAATACTTCCCATATACAAGTTTATCATTTGTCCCTTATATATTATCTTTAAGTACAATCAGGATTTTATTTTCCAACTTATACCGATGTGTTGTTACCCAGCACGTGTGGTGTTAGCGGTAAGCACCAATGGTGCGGAGGGCTAACACCCTTGTAATATATTACTGGTGTACGGGTAATTTATGGTTTAAAAAGAACTATACTACCATAAGAAAACAAATCTTATTTGGTTAGGAAGCTTACTTTTACAAAGACAACACAATACTATCTATTGAAAAGAGATTCAGTATAAGGAATATGTTGTTTAAGTTTTAGCAAACGATAATATTAATCATTAAAGTGTGAAAAATAGAAATAGACTTGACAATTACCCGCTTAAAATTAGTAATAGGTCACTACCACTGAATAGCCACCTTTTACGCAAACGATTACCAAACAATATTAAAAAATGAAAAATAATATGCAATATTCATTCTCAATATATATATTTGTAAGCAAATAATCAAGTAAATTATAAAGATTAAACACATTGCAGCTGTAATACAGTGAATAAATCACATAAATCTAAACAACAATTTATTAACTCTAAACATTTAAAAGTATGAAGAAAAACATAATCTTACTTATTCTTCTCGTCAGCACGACTTGTCTATCTGCCCAAACACTGGACTTCTCGAAATTAGAAGGGCGATGGGATACGACAAAAACGGTGCAATATGAATCTGCACAATATCAGATAACCTATGAATACAAGTATGCAAAAGACGCAAAGTTTCCTGATGCAAAACGTACGGCAGTAACAATTCTAAGAATCGGTACGCAACACAATATGTTCATTGACTATGGACAACTTACCTTCGACTCTATCTCCGCCTCAATTGCAAGAGGGGAATCTCAGGCAACTTCATCGTGTCCTAAACTTTTCGGAGCATTGAAAAGCATAGGCTTACGCGAACTCATCCTGCTGAATAGAGAGACTAAAAAAGAGTTTATTCAACGCAAGCCAGGAATAAGTCAAAGGTATCAATATGAAGAAGAAGCTCCTCAACTGAAGTGGGAATTACTGCAAGGAGACAGTACTATTGCCGGATATCAGTGTCAAAAGGCTAAGACAAGGCTCTTTGGGCGAGATTACATAGCTTGGTATGCACCTGAAGTAGAACTGCCTTACGGACCCTATAAGTTCAATGGATTACCTGGACTCATCTTTAAAGTACAGGACACACAAGACAACTTCGTTTTCACCTTGACAGGATTACAGAAGGTAAAGAGCTATACTCCGATCTACATGTACGACAAAAGTGCTGTGACGAAGAGCACTCGAAAGACTGTCAGACAAATGTATAAGAACTATTGTGCCGACCCTATAAAAGCCTTAACAGGAGATGGAAGCATTACCGTATCGGCTGATGTTGCAGCAACAGTGAAAGCAAAGCCTTACAATCCGATAGAATTAGAATAACATCTTGCGACGGATACTTCTTTTATTCTACCTCCTTACCACCTCTTTCACCCTTTTTGCACAGCAGGATGAAGCGCTGGTAAAGCTGACGATTGAGGTCAGGGACTCTGCCAGCCTCCAACCGTTAGCAGATGTAATGTGCCGCATAGTAACTCCAAAGGGCAAGATGCTAAGCTATAAAATTGCTGACGGAAGGGGCAACCTCAGCCTCACAGCACACCAAGAGGATGTACTAATGTTCACACTCATTGGTTACAGTAAACGGAAAATAAACGTAGCTGACATCCATCAGACTACAAATCAGCCAGCTATTATCCTACTCTCTTGCAAGCAGGTGGAACTAAAAGAAGTCGTCGTAAAACTCTCTCCTATAAGAAAACAAGGTGACACACTGGTCTACAACGTTGGTTCTTTTCTGCAGAAGGGTGACCGTCATTTAGAAGATGTACTCAAAAAACTACCGGGAATCAAGGTTTCTGAAAACGGTTCAGTGTCTTATCAAGGTCGTGCAATCAACCGGTTTTATATTGAAGGACAGGACATGATGGGCAACAACTATACTCAAGCAACCCGCAATATGCCTATTAATGCGGTGCGTAATGTCGAAGTTTTGGAGAATCATCAACCAATAAAGATGATGCAAGGACGCAAACCATCAGAATCAGCAGCATTAAATATCCGCCTTGACAAGAACCACAAGGCTCGTCCTTTTGGGGAGATTACTGGTAGCTTAGGCGTCAAACCCACTATCTGGGACAATCAGTTGTTTCTCACACAGGTGATGAAACATTCGCAAACACTTGTTTCTGCCAAGATGAGTAACACGGGAAAAGACCTTTCTAAAGAAACTAAAGAGCACATTGATGTCTATAATCTCGATGCATACGAGCCACTTCCACAGGGTGTTCTGCAAGAAGATATAAGCCAAGAGGCTCTCCCACAAGAGCGATACTTACAGAACAAGTCTTATAGCGCAGGTTTTAATAATATCATTACACTATCGAAAGACATAACACTACGCAGTAACATTCTTCTTTATGAGGATCATGCTGGATATAATCAGTCGACTACAAACTATTATGGAGGACTTACTCCTATTACGTTGGAGACGTCAGAATGGATGAAGCAACGCATATTTCGCATCGTACCAACACTGAAATACGAAGAAAATAGCACGCATAGATTCTTTTCTGACGAACTTAAATACTCCTTTGGACGACAGACAACCGAAAATCAAGTAGTCACGAATGGTATTGGAATTACTGAACAGATACGTATAAAACCGTCTTATATCAAGAACTATCTGTATTCTTCCTTCAAATTAGGGAAAAGTATGCTGCAAATCCACTCGCTCCTTAGATACACTGACCGTAGGGAAGAACTATCAACAGCCTCTGATTCCATACCACTCTATAATGTTACAGAATGCTTTGCAACACGGTCAACTATGACCAGAAACAGTATCACAACTTCAATCCCTACACTCGGAAATGATTTGGACATATCCTTACGAGCTTATTACAGGAAAAACTCGTACAATTATCAAGGTGATATCTATCATCGTACATTCAAACTACAAGGTGAACCAGGCTACACATGGAAATATACAAAGCAAAGCTATGTTAGCTTTGGACTTCCTATTGAATGGACAAGAATCAGCCTTTCAGAGAAGAACAACAAACTGTCTGCACGCAACTTCATAGCATTTAAACCCTACTTGACATTACAACAAGTACTGACGAGCAAACTGACAGTAAACCTATCTTCCTCAATCTCTACAGATGACAACTCTCTTGATTTCTATGCTTTGAAGCCTTTAAGAGAGGGATACAGAAACATACAGGTTACAGGAAATGACGTTTATAAGTCCACTCACCTATACACTTCGCTCCATTTCCGCTATCGTAATCTCGCAACGATGCTCTTTGCAAACCTTTCACTTACCTACTCTGATACAAGAAGCGAGGCTTATTGCAACTATGAGTACAACGATTCAATGACGATTATGAAGTGGGTAAGAGGCAGTAACCACCGGCATAACATTGCTATAAATGCTATGTTGGATAAGACTTTCATCCCCATAGGCGTTTCCTTAAAGTTTGATGCGACATATAACAGAGATTCTTATCTTGTTTCACAATCAGGTGTTATGGTCAATAACCATTCTCATCACGCTTCAGGAACGCTCACCACAAGTTTCCAAAAGATATCTTGGCTGCGCCTATCAGCCGCTTTTACAGCTAAATATTACTGGGAACAGAGTAGTATCATGAAGTTGGATGTTCTTTCGTCCTATACAACCAATGCAGCTCTTTACCTCTTCCCTACAAAGAAGTTGGAACTAAAAATGAAGTTTTATAATCTGACAAACGAAGTTATGGATGGACATTACCATACATGTAGCCTATTAGATGGAGACTTCAACTACAAAATTAATAATGTGTGGGAGCTGGGAGTATCTGGGACAAACCTATTAAACAGCAAATCTTACAGTATTACGCAGAATACAGGTATCAATACTTTCAACACATTCCTACCTTTACGTGGACGTGAATTACTACTCCGCATACAGCTGAGATTGTAATAACATCAGCATTTTCTACAAACAGTTTACTCGCACACTACCGATACTTGTAAATAATTTTCCGACAACTCAAAACCAATACATGCTCTTTTAGCTTCTAAAAGATGCCTAATTAACTTGCAATAGGTGCCCTTTTGAGGCCTAACTAACGCCCTTTTGAAGCCCAATTAAGCACCTTTTATCTTACTGTTTGGTAACTAATTGATTCTCTGTTGATTGCAAACTTGCTTTTAAAACGTATTTTTATCATTATTTGTAGAGGAATTATCTGAAAGTATGTAATGATTTTTCAAATCATTATCTATTAAATTAGCTATTGCTTATCGCTACAAATAACAAGTCCACTCGGCAACTTCAAAACTCGTAAACTACCAATTAGAGACTCCTAATTAAACTGACGCCTGCCCTACCCAGCGCACCGCACGAAAAGGACCACCTTCGCGTTGCAACATCACCAACATTTCATCGGAATAGCTCAAATTTCTCATCCGATAAGCCTCACTTCTCGTCCCGAACACCTTATATATATGGTATGAAAGTCTGAGGCATCGCAACAAGATTGACAGGTTTTTTCCGTGCCACAATCCCTCATTTTGTCGAAAATTCTGCTAAAACTTATGAATAGCTAAAAAATGAGCATTTTATGAGTTTCTCACCTCAATAGAGGCAATGATTTGGCAACGGTTCTAATTGTTGCAATGCATATGTTTGCCGTCAAACAACTCTACTCTGCAGCTAAGGGACAATAACTACACAAAATAACAATCGCTCTATTGGAATAATTTACAAAAATAGCTTAATTTATAACGTTTATCGCAAAATATAATGTATATTTACAGCAAAATTCGGTGAATTTATGAAACTAAACAAGATTAAAGAAGTCTTAGATAGCAAAGGTGTTTCACAAACTTGGCTGGCAAAACAGTTAGGTAAGAGCTTTAGTACTGTTAATTGCTATGCTCGGAATAAATACCAACCCGATTTAGAGACGCTTCTTGAAATCTCAAAGATTTTAGAAGTTAACCTCAAGGATTTAATTACGGACGAAAACGAAAGAGTGTGATAAACTCGTAGTTCTCTGTCTTAGCAAGTATGTTGTAGAACTTCCGATAATAAAATTTACAAGAAGATGGGCTTAAGCAAAGATTTAACAGAAGAGGATGTCAAGTTCCGCTATATCAATGAAGCCATCACAAGCAAGGGATGGTCGAAGGATAGTATATTCATGGAACAGAAGGTTAAATTTACAGATGGTAAAATTAGCCTTCATGGTAATCTTGTGCATAGAGAGAGACCGAAGTTTGCCGACTATGTGCTTTATGCGAACAAGGCAACGCCCATTGCCATTGTAGAAGCGAAGGATGCCAATCACTCTGTTTCTCATGGATTGCAACAAGCCAATATCTATGCCCAGATGCTTGATGTGAAGTTTGCATACAGCTCAAATGGTGAAGGCTTTGCCGAACATGACTTCTTGACAGGCAAGGAACGCACTTTTGCTATGGACGAGTTTCCAACAAAAGAAGAACTTATCGAAAGATATAAAAATGAAGCTAACGATGGAAACGGACTTAAAGAGCAAGAGTTGTCTGTCATTGAGCAGCCTTTCTGTACAGGTCAGAACATCTTTCCGCCACGATATTATCAGCGCAATGCAGTAAACCGCACAGTTGGCGCCATTGCCAAAGGGCAAAACCGTGTGCTCCTTGTCATGGCAACCGGCACTGGCAAGACATATACTGCATTTCAGATTGTATGGCGTTTACTTAAAAGTGGTTTGAAGAAGAAAGTGTTGTATCTTGCCGACCGCAACATATTGGTAGACCAATCCATACAGCAGGACTTTAACCCACTGAAAAAGGTAACCCACAAGATAGACTACTCAAAAGACAAGAACCACTTGGAGGAATTAAGTTCGTATCAAGTGTTTTTTGCACTCTATCAACAGTTAATTGGGCAGAACGATGCCAAGAATTACCAAGAGTTGTTTCCAAACCCCGATTACTTTGACCTCGTTATCGTTGACGAGTGTCATAGAGGAAGCGCGAAGGATGACAGCAACTGGCGAAACATTTTGGATTACTTCTCTTCGGCTACTCATATTGGCATGACTGCCACCCCGAAAGAAACGAAATATCAGTCAAGTATTGGCTACTTTGGCGAGCCTGTCTATACTTACAGTCTTAAAAATGGAATAGAGGATGGCTTCCTTGCTCCGTTCAAGGTAATCAACATAACAACCAACATTGGCGATGAGTGGAGACCCACAAAAGGACAAAAGGACATATACGGCAACGAGATAGAAGACCGCATTTATAACAATAGTGACTATGATTACAACATTGTCATAGAAGACCGCACAAGGGAAGTGGCGCAGGAGATAACTAACTATCTGAAAAGTACAGACCGCATGGCAAAGACCATCGTGTTCTGTGCGGACGAGACACATGCGGAACGTATGCGCATGGCTTTGACGAATGCCAACGCTGACATGTGCAAGAAGAATCCCGATTATGTGGTGCGTATAACTGGTAGTGACGAATACGGAAAAAGCAAGTTGGACTACTTTATCTCCGTTGCGGAGAAATATCCTGTCATAGCGACAACCAGTAAGTTGCTTTCAACAGGAGTTGACTGCAAGATGACAAAGCTCATTGTCCTGGACCAACAAATCGGCTCTATGACAGAGTTCAAGCAGATTATCGGTCGTGGCACCCGTCTTCGTGAGAAAGAAGGAAAGACTTACTTCACTGTAATGGACTTCCGCAACGTGACCCGATTGTTCGCAGACCCAGATTGGGACGGACCGATAGAGATAGACCCCAACTATCCGCCCAAAGAAAAAGAACCTACGCCGTATCTACCTCCAAAGGAGGATGAGCCTACAGGCGTGAAAGAACCAGACCCAGCACCACAACCGAAGCCAATAGTTGCCAAGGATGGTTGCCAAGTGATGATTATCAACAAGGTTGTTTCTGTCTATGATACAGACGGCAAGCTGCTTCGTACGGAGAGCATTACAGACTATACCAAGAAAAGTATCATTGACACATACGCTACCATTGACACGTTCACGACGAAGTGGCAAGAAACCAAGAAAAAGTCTGACATTGCTGAAATGCTCAAAGAAAGTGGTATTGACCTTGCGGCGTTGAAGCATGCGGAAAATATGGATGATGTGGATGATTTCGATTTCATCTGCCATATAGCCTACGGCAAGAAAACACTTACACGGCACGAGCGTGCCGAGCAGGTGAAGAAGCGAGACATCTTCAGCAAGTATGGCGAACAGGCACGAGGTGTGCTTGAAGCCTTATTGGATAAGTATATCAAAGAAGGTATTTCGGAATTGGAAAGTCTTACCGTGCTTGAGAATGACCCTTTCCGCAAATTGGGCTCCAAGGCAAACATCGTGAAATTCTTCGGTGGCAAGCAAGGCTATCTTGATGCCGTGAAGGAACTGGAACAACACATATATAATATAGCATAAATAGAATCTTTTCGATAAGTCAAACGAACAGAGCCAAGCTCGCTTGGGCGATGTCGTGGCAAGAAAAGACGCACAAAGAGAAACAACAGATGAGTTTATCAAATTTCGTAAAACGAGTTCGCAATATCATGCGCAATGACGCTGGTATCAACGGTGATGCGCAGCGTATAGAGCAAATGGCATGGATGCTGTTTTTGAAAGTCTATGACGAGAAAGAGAACGACTGGGAATTGGACGATGACGATTACAAGTCTATCATTCCCGAGGAATGCCGTTGGCGCAACTGGGCGCATGACGATGGTAGCGGCAATACCTTGACAGGTGATGATTTACTATCGTTTGTCAACAACACCTTGTTTGTCGAACTAAAAAGAATAGAGATAACGCCGGACACCCCAATTCGTCAAGCGATTGTCAAGACTACTTTTGAGGATGCCAACCAGTATATGAAGGATGGCGTTCAGCTCCGCCAAGTGCTCAATGTGATTGACGGATTAAACCTTGGCGACTATGAAGAGAGCCACGCTTTCGGTGAGATATACGAAACCATCTTGAAAGAAATGCAGTCGGCTGGTTCGTCTGGTGAGTTCTACACTCCCAGAGCCTTAACCGAGTTTATGGCAGAAATCATCAATCCGCAGATTGGCGAAAAGATGGCAGACTTCGCCTGTGGTACAGGTGGATTTATTACGAGTTGGCTGGGCGAACTGGATAAAAAGGTAAAGACAGCGGAAGACCGTAAGGAGTACAATCAATCTGTATTTGGTATCGAGAAAAAACAATTCCCATATATGCTGTGCGTGACAAACCTGTTGCTGCATGGTATCGACACACCATTGGTGTTTCACGACAACTCGCTTACAAAAGATGTACTCAACTATACAGACGAAGACAAGTTTGATGTTGTGTTGATGAACCCACCATACGGTGGAAACGAGAAGTCTGATGTCAAGTCACACTTCCCCTCCGACATGCGCAGCAGCGAGACTGCCGACTTGTTTATGGTACTCATCATGTACCGACTGAAGAAGAATGGGCGTGCGGCGGTCATTGTGCCAGACGGTTTCCTCTTTGGTGCTGACAACACAAAGATTGCCATCAAGACAAAGTTGCTTCGAGATTTCAACCTGCACACCATCATCCGTTTGCCAGGCAGCATCTTCGCTCCTTATACTTCTATTGCCACAAACATACTGTTCTTCGACAACACCTGCGCAGACGGTGCGCCCGAAGGTTTCTCCACAAAAGGCACTTGGTTCTATCGTCTCGACATGCCAGAAGGTTATAAGCATTTCTCCAAGACAAAATCCATGAAGTCGGAGCATTGCGATCCTATTCGTGAATGGTGGAACGACCGCAAGGAGATGATTATTGCCGACGGTGACGAGAAGGCACGCTGCTATCCTGTACAGGAGTTGATAGATTCTGATTGTAACTTCGACTTATGTAAGTTCCCGAAAGAGGATGAAGAAATCTTGCCTCCAGCCGAATTGCTTGCCAATTATTTCAAGAAGCGCAAGGCTCTCGACCATGAAATAGACAAGACCTTGGCAGAGATACAGCGTATCTTGGGGATTGATGTGAATGTGGAGGAACTATAAAATGTGAGACACGTCTCACAAATTCAAAATAAATTATAGAGATGAAAGATTTGACAATATCAAGTATAGAACGCCAAAATGTATTGAACAACAGTTTTGCGATTGAACACATACAAAATACATTGGACATTACAGGAATGATGTTCGATGGCGAATATCGTTTCACAAAGAAAATGGTAGCAGATTTCTATGAAGTTGAAGAACGAACAATAGAACGATATATCGAAAATTATAGTTCAGAATTATCTGCCAATGGATACTTTTTATGTAAGGGGAAACGGCTGAAAAACTTAAAGTTACAGTTTGCTCCCGTCATAAATGTCGGGAGCAAGACTACGCAACTGGGTCTGTTCAATTTTCGCTCGTTCCTTAATATCGGAATGCTGTTGGCTGAGAGTGAAAAGGCAAAGGCTTTGCGCAGTGCCATCTTGGACATAGTAATAGCAACAATCAATGCAAAGACAGGCGGTGGAACAAAGTATATCAATCGACGGGATGTGAACTACATACCAGCCGCCATTACAGAAGAAAACTACCGTAAGAATCTTACTTCGGCTATGAACCAGTGTGTAGCAGGACACAATACCTACAAGTATTCCCAAGTAACCGACTATATATACAAAGCTGTGTTTAAAGAAAATGCGAAAGAGTATCGTAGAGTTCTTAGCCTTGACTCCAAAGACAATGTTCGACACACACTTTATGCAGAGGTGTTGCTTGTTATCTCATCATTTGAAAATGGTGTAGGTGCAGCAATTCAACAAAGATTCAAAGAGAATGGAGGCATGAGGCTATCTATGGCTGAAGTGGAGCGCATTGTAAACGAGCTTTCAGAGAATCCTATTCAGAAACCATATCTCAATGATGCTCGTACAAAAATGTCCTCTCGCGATTTCTGCTTCCGTGACGCTTATCATGGAAATATTGCTGAATACTTGAAAGCAGTAACGCCAGAGGAGTATGAGCGTTTTATCGGTGAAAAATCAATTGATTTTGACAATATCCTTGCAGAGAACAAGGATGTATTGAAACGATTGAAGCAAGCAGACAATGAATAAGGAAGTGAAATATATAAGTTACGAAGAGTCATTAAGTATCTATGCGAAAATGATAGATGCCAGTGATGGTGGCTTAGTTGGGGTGAGAGACGAGGGCGGCATTCTTGCCTCTCTCGATTTCGTGCAGAATGATATGTATTATCCCGACTTTGCCGATAAACTCTGTTATTTGGTATTCAAGTTCTGTTCTGGTCATTATTTTAATGACGGTAACAAACGTATTGCCTTGACACTTGGAGCATATTTTCTATACAAAAACTCCTACTTTTGGCAAGCGACAACGTTTATGCGTCAGATGGAGTCAATCGTTTATCATGTTGCTGCATCCTACATCGACCAAAACTTGCTTCTCCGCATAATGACTTGTTTCATGAATGGTGAGGATTACGATGAGGAATTAAAGATAGACATTGCCAATGCGATGAGCAAAGGGGAGTTAGGTGTCAGAGGTGAAGACTATGAATAATTTATGAATTGGCTAACCACCGGTTACCCTATTCGCAAAGCAAAGAACAATGAACGGAAAACAATTAAAGAATAGCATATTACAATGGGCGATACAGGGAAAACTTGTACCGCCTGTCTGCCGACAAGCAGGCAAGACTCTAATGACGAACCCTGAACCAAGAGATAAAGGTAAGGAGTGTTGGTTTACATATGTAATTGAGTGTGAAGATGGCAGTTTTTATAAAGGATTAACGGATAATCTTCTGAGACGCTACCAACAACATTGCAATGGAACTGGTGCAGATTACACAAAAACGCATAAGCCCAAACAATTATATTATTGGGAAATGCATTATTCTAAAGAAGCCGCATTGCAAAGGGAAAAATACTTAAAGTCTGGTGCCGGCAGAGAATGGTTCAAAAAGGAGGTTGTTGATAAACCTGAAAACTTTGAGCCAGCAAGCGTATTGCTTAAAAGGATTCGCAAAGAGAAAGAACGCTTGATCAAAGAGAAGAAAATCAAGCGTGACAAGAACGCATCCATTATCTACCGTGGTGACGACAATTCCTATTATGAGAAGATACTCGCCACGGGCGAGGTAAAGTGCATTGATGATGAAGTGCCGTTTGAGATTCCAAAGGGGTGGGAATGGGTACGTTTGGAAGCAATCCTTAATACAGGTTCTGCTCGTAGAGTTCATGCAAAAGACTGGAGACAAGCGGGAATACCATTCTATCGAGCGAGAGAAATTGGCAAATTAGCTGATTATGGCTTTGTGGATAATGAACTATACATAGACCACTCTTTGTATGAAGACTTTTCCTCTAGTGGAGTTCCTTTGCCAAATGACCTTATGATTACAGCTGTGGGGACTTTAGGTAAAGTGTATATCGTCAAAGAAAGCGATAGGTTTTATTATAAAGATGGAAGTGTACTTTGCTTGGCTAACAAGTATGGACTTTACGCAGAGTATCTAAAAATGGTGATAGAATCACCTTTCTTTAAGGGACAATACAGACAAGAATCGCAAGGAACGACAGTTGCAACATTAACAATGGTTCGCTTACAGAAGTATTTTATTCCATTACCACCATTGCAAGAACAAAAGAGAATTGTTCAAAAAATAGCAGAGCTATTACCTCAAATCGAGAGATATAATATAGCACAAGAGAAATTAGATAATATGAATATTATTTTAAAAGATGTTCTCCAAAAGAGTATTCTTCAGGATGCTATTCAAGGAAAGCTCGTTCCGCAGATTGATAGCGAAGGGACAGCCCAAGAATTGCTTCAACAAATAAAAGTGGAGACGCAGAAACTTGTAAAAGAGGGCAAGCTAAAGAAGTCAGCTCTCAACGACTCTGTTATCTTCCGCGGTGACGATAACAAGTATTATACCATTAATAAAAAAGAGAAAATATGTATTGATGATGAAATACCATTTGATATTCCTGGCACATGGGAATGGTGTTGTTTGGGAACACTGTTCTCACATTGCACAGGGAAAGCATTAAATGCTTCAAATCTAAAAGGGTCATTAATGACTTACATTACCACTTCAAATCTATATTGGAATAGATTTGAACTCGACAATCTTAAGCAGATGCGTTTTACAGATGAAGAAATAGAAAAATGCACAGCTACATTTGGAGATTTACTTGTCTGTGAAGGTGGAGACATTGGGCGTGCCGCAATATGGAACTATCCGTATGATATAAGAATCCAAAATCATATACACAAACTTCGTGCTTACAAGCAACTTTGTACAAAGTTCTTCTTTTGGGTATTTTATTTCTATAAAGCAACAAGACGAATAGGTGGTAAAGGTATTGGAATACAAGGGCTTTCTTCTAAAGCCTTAGATAACATTCTTATACCTCTACCCCCATTAAAAGAGCAACAACGCATTGTTGCTCAAATAGAAAAACTATTTGAGCAACTGCATTAATTGCTCTATCTTTTGAATAATGCGTTGCTGCTCTTTAAATGGCGGCAGAGGAATATACAACTCTTTTAATCTTTCTTTGCCAAGGTTGTAAAATGCAGCACCGGATTTCTTCGTTATTCCTCGCATCATCTCTATTAGAAACGGACTTTGAAGGAAAAAAGCAATCAACAAAGAATGTGTAAATTCCTGTAAATATGGTCTTATGATAAACACGAAACCGCCAGCACTAACATCATTGTAATCCTTTTCCACAACTGTCATCTTGCCTATATTCTCCAAACTTGTAACAGCTGGAGTAATGATGTAATTTCTTTTGAGAAGTGTATTCTCATTCACAAACTCCTTTGCGACAAATACATCATCATCTTTGAATATATACTTATTAGGCAGAATATTTCCACCACGCAATATTCTAATGCCTTTTTTATTTGCATTTGCTTGTTCTTTTTTGAAAGATGCACCTGTTTGAATGTCCAACAGATCCTTTATCTTGCACCAAACCCATGTTTCAGGTATTTGGAACGGCAAAAACTCGTCAATGCAAATAGGGCAGTCAGCTACCTGCTCATAATACTTGTTATCGTCACCACGGAAGATGACAGAATCATTGAGGGCAGACTTCTTTAGCTTGTTCTCTTTTACAAGTATCTGCTTCTCCGCTTTTATTTGTTGAAGCAATTCTTGGGCTGTGCCCTCGCTATCAATCTGTGGAACGAGTTTTCCCTGTATTGCTTCTTGCAAAATACTCTTTTTAAGACTGTTTTTTATTGTGGTGTTCAACTCATCCAGATAGCTCTGAACTCGACTATATTTATCTATCCATGGCAATAGTTCTTCTAATTCTGCTACGATTCTTTTTTGTTCTAACAGGGGTGGAAATGGCAACAGCAAACCTTTCAAACGACTTGCTGAAAGTCCAGGCATAGCAGTCCCTACTGACGCCAAATTGTTACTTTCTTTTAACAAGTAAATGAAATGATAGACATACTCACATATACCGCTAATACACGGACGCAGTCTGTGAACATGATTTTGAAGACAAATGTCATAGGCTTCGTTCCATATTGCAGAACGTCCATAACCAGCACCACCTTCACAAACGAGCAAATCTCCTTTCGTAGCCGAGCAAGTCTTGATTTCTTCGTCAGTGAAATTCATAATTTTTACATTGTCAAGGAAAAAGTATCCCCAATATAGATTAGAGGTCGTTATGAACTTTTGTGGAGTTCCACCGCCTTTGTTGCTACTGCTCTGTTGTTTTCCACTTGCATGGTTAAAAATGTTGCCTATACGAGTCCATTCCCATCCCTTTGGTATCTCAAACGGAATCTCCTCGTCAATGCACTTTACCTCGCCCGTGGCGAGTATCTTCTCATAATAGGAACTCATAGAACACAAAATATGCTTATTTTTTAGGACAACTTATGTTTCACTAATAAATAAACAAATAGAAATGGAATTAGACAAATTTGAAGAGTTCCTAAGCCAAGGCAATATGGCTAAGAACACGATTTCGGCATATCTGTATGCCGTGAAGGAGTTTGGCTCTCGACACAAAGAGTTGAACAAGAGAAACTTGTTGGTTTACAAGACCTACTTGATTGAGACTTACAAACCAAAGACAGTGAACCTGCGTATCCAGGCGATGAACAAGTATCTTGTGTTCGTGGGCAAGGCGAAGTTCCGCTTGAAATCGGTCAAGGTGCAGCAACGTTCTTATTTGGAGAATGTCATCAGCAATGCCGACTACACCTTCTTGAAGAACAAGTTGAAAAAGGAAGACAACTTGGAGTGGTACTTTGTGGTGCGATTCTTGGCTGCGACTGGTGCCAGAGTGAGCGAACTTGTGCAAATCAAGGTTGAGCACGTGCAAGTAGGCTATTACGACATCTACACCAAGGGTGGCAAGATACGGCGTATCTACATCCCCAAGACGCTGCGCGTGGAAACAGAAAAGTGGTTGCAAACAGTCAATCGCACAAGTGGCTATCTCTTTCTCAATCGCTTTGGCGAGCGTATCACTACAAGAGGCATATCACAACAATTGAAAAATCATGCCGTGAAGTATGGCTTGAACGAAAAAGTGGTGTACCCTCACTCGTTCCGCCATCGTTATGCCAAGAATTTCTTGGAGAAGTTCAACGACATAGCCTTGCTTGCTGACCTCATGGGGCATGAAAGCATTGAAACGACACGTATTTATCTGCGAAGAAGCAGCATGGAACAACAAGAAATCGTAGATAAGGTTATCACTTGGTAAAATGCCAATAAAGGTTCATAGGAAAAAGAGTAGAAAGAGATGCAGGTTTCTTTCTACTCTATCCTTGTAAAACATTTTATCATATGACATACATATATCGATATACGACAGCAAGTCTATACGACAGTGAAGAAATTTCTGGATGAACGATGCTGAAATACATTGGTTGAAAAACTAATTTATATATTTATATTTTTAAATATCACATCGCATTCAACGTTCACAACCGAGAAAAGTCAACCTGTTTATTTGTTTATATATTTATATTTAAATATTTTCAACCAAACAAACATTTGCATTTTCACATTCATCCAACCAACCAAAACGACATGACGGGGAAAGAAAAATCGACGGTTTGGCATTGTCTGATGCGCCATAGACGGACAAAAATAGCGCAAAACGACTGTCCCAGCGCTCCGCTCCTCTCTTCCAACACCATCCATAGTGGCTCGACGGTTCTCGTTGGGCCACTAAACGTATGCAATAGCCACACCAACGGAGCGTGGCGCCACATCGTCCGCCGAAACTCATTTATCCCTCGCCTGTCGCTCGTTCTAAGGCGAAGTGCCACAATCGTGGGAAAGACAGCAAAGGAAGCCGCAAACAAATGGAAAAAGGCAAGACGGCAGTCGCCCATCCACAAGCAACGGGCGGGCGAAACGTGACCGAAAAAAAGCGATAGCCCCGACTTCAGCCGCCTGATGACATACCAATATCGACCGATAGCGGCTGATGAAGCTGGCAAACGAAAACTTCAACCATCACAAAAGCAAGGGATTGTCTGGCGAAAGGCAATAGACGGCAGAAATAATGCGGAACATTTTGTAATGATTTTTCAGCAACTTACTATTTTGTCGGTCTTCAACGATATTCACATTCTCAAATTATCTCCCCATTTGTCGCCCACAACGCTATGTCTTCGACAAACGACTGATTTTTAGTTGATTATAAAACAACATTTGTAAACTGTCAACGGGCAAAACGAAGAATAATCAACGAAAAATCAATGTCAGTTTATACAACTAAAGAGGCAAAACGATGAGAATGACATCCTTTTGTCGTGATTATTTACTTGCCGAGCAAACATCTTCCCTTAGCGTCGGCGCTACTCTCCCAATGTGTCGCAACAGCCCATTGACCACCTACTAAATTGTCGCACCTACCTTACTATTCTGTCAGTGCTGACTTCCTAAACTGTCGGCGCTAACTTACTAAATTGTCGCCGATAAATCGTGTATCTTTCTGTTTTTCAATACTTTGTCGCATCTTAACTAATATCTTATAAAGATATATTAATGACTTCTAATCGAAAGAGAGTTTTGCTTTTTATAATAAAGTCTATTTTTTTGATTTTCCGTGCTGATGATTTTACTAAGTCTTTTCCGGCGAACCTCCCTTTTTGTCGCCACCCTTTACTATTCCTTTTCTATCCATTTGGTTTCCAATGCTTTGTCGTTCTTTTGTCGTTCACCGAACTGTCACATTTCACCACAGCTGCCACCGCTACCCCTCGCCCATCCACTGTCCATGCATCATTTGCCTAACAGCCCCGTTCCCCTACTCCACCCCGTCCCAACAACCAATTATTCCCTGTCCCTTCGCTCCTTTTTCCTCGTCCCTTCGGGTAATTCTTCTTCCTCAATACTCTTGCTTTGTTGTTACTTCGGGCAATTCTTCCTTGTCATTACAGTTGATCCCGTCGTCAATACGAACCTCTGTACGTCATCGTGCGTGAAGTTCTTCTAACCTTCGCTCTCATTCAGCCAACGCTTGATCGGTTTCCCCATTTCGTCAGCTATCCCCCTACCCTCTTTTTCTTTTGTTCTTGTACAATCTGGCTCATCAAAGTCATTCCTACACAGTCCTTTTATACCACCTCTTTGCCCCTTATCGGCTCTCATTATCAACCTATTAGAAACTTTATCACATTCTAAATTCCTCTCATCCCCTACCCCTTCAACTTCTCCTCGTTGCCTTTTCAACCTCCCATCACCAGCCCATTTAACTTTACTGTTTTATCCTGTTCTGCTTCTTTTTTCTACCTTTTTTCCCAAATCATTAACTATAGAGTTTTTATTCCCCATCCGTCGCACTTCGCCAATCTTCTCCTATTTATATAATCTTACTAATTTGTCGCACCATTGTTTTGTGCCTGTTTTGTAAAACCTTACCTTTTTGTCGCCAAAACCATAACTTTTGGCTTGTAATAGCATAGCTATGACATTATAAAAGGTATATTAACGGCGACAAATTAGGAAATTGTTGCCCTTGTTTTTCTCAAATATTTTACATTTCATTCCTCTGAATGATAAAGCTTTAAACCATTTTTGTTCAACAAAAAATTGAATAATTATCAAAACATTTCACTTTTTTGTCGCCGTTCACCTTTAACACCTACCTTAATATAACTGATACACAGTAAGTTAAACCTTAAAAAAGACCGCTCTAAAATACATTCCCTATTTGTCGTAGCTTAGCTTTTAGCGGAATTTCTTCCCTTTTTGTCGCTCATTGGTATAACCATCGCTCCCTTTTTACCAAATTTCGCCATTTTCTGTCGAACTTATAGCTTTGAGAATCATCCACTGCTGCTTTAAAAAATCATTTTTGTCGCAAAATGAACAACTACACAAGACATATTAATAAATAAAAAAATATTCCATATTTGTCGCCCACTGTTTTCAGTTTTCTTTTCTCAGCCTATCGAATGCTCGTCAGTCAAACCCCGAAGCTATGACACGACAAAGTAATGATGTGTAAATGTTTAAACCTATAAATATATAAAAATACAAATATATTAAAATAGACTGTTCATTTGTTCATCATTTCCTTTCGCTTTCAGGGCTTTAGATCATTACAGCCCTGTCTGCCCCTATTGTCCTAATCATTCAATTTATCTACTTCGTTTAGCTCACTTCCAGTAGTTGTCAGCTATTCCTATCGCATTCAGTCTGATGTCATCTGCCGAACGTTACATTCGGATAGTTGATAGACGGTATAAAAAGTAGTCGCTATTTTCAAGCTACCAACCGTTAGAGCAGCCGTTATTATGAGTCTGCTACAAATCGAAACACATATTTACCCCAAATCATTCTGAAAGTAATGATACATCGCACGCCAAATCGCCTCCAAATATATTTGTATTTAAACACGTAAATATATAAATATATAAAGACGGGAAAATATTTAACCATAAAAACATTAAAATATTTGCACATTATTTTATTTTATTGTATTTTTGTTTTCGGGTAATTATCTATATAGATTTTTATCTAAACATAAATGTAAATATATAAAAATATAAAGAAATGTTTAATGACTTTTGGTCAGTGTCTTTTCAATAAACAATAAAAATATAAACAAATAAATATGTACAACGTTTTAAATGTTTAAATATAAAGGAATAATAATATAAATATATAAAAACGGATTTGTAGAAATAACGAAAAATATAAATAGATATGACAAAACAATTTTTAGTCAACCATCGCCAGCAAGAAGTGCTGAACTGGTCGTTCGGCATAGGAGTGGCGATTTTGTTGCTGGGATTCATCGACTCGTTCGTCAACACCTCCGACCGTGTTTATGGGCTTTTTGTCGATGCCATTTCACCCATAGACATGTCGAACATGGTTGCGGTGGTGAAAGAGGTGGTCATGTGTGTGTGCACCTTGTCGATGTGGGAGGTCCTTCGTCGGTCTCTCTACCGTCGAAGCCACTTTGCCCTGCAGCTTTCGTTGGTGGTCATGATGGTGTTGGTGCTGCTGGGCGTGGTCATTGCCACCATTCCGTCGGGCGATGTGCTCACCGATACGGGTGTCGTCCGCCACACCTCCTTTGGCACTTTTAAGTCAACCTTTCCGTTTTTCAACCACATCGCCATCTATCTGGCCGGTGTTTTCGTTGGGGTAGGGCTGATTCGCAATTATTTAGGCAACCTCCGCTTCTACGGGTGGGCGCTGATTACGTTCCCCGTCCTCGACAATCTTTTCCAATTCGGCTACTATTATCTATATACGCAGGTGGGCGGGCTGACCGTTAACGACCTCTCCACTTGGAACAGTGTGCTGCAGGTGGCACAATTTGGGCTTACCCTCGGCTCGTTCTGTCTGCTCCGATTCACCATGTCGTCTGATGCGAGTGAAACGAACGGCGATGACTCCGACATCAATCCTTATCAATAGCTGACGTTTAGCAGATAAATGATGATAAATGTATTATTATAAAAATATAAGAATATAAATATATAGAATATTGATGCTGAAGTAGTTGCAATATAAAAACTGCACAATCAGTTATCAATCATCAAGAAATAATCAAGCATTATGAATTATTCGAAGATAAAAACCCTACCCATAACACCCAGTGAGAAAGCCCTCGCCAATGTCAGTCTTACACTGTTTGTCATGAGCATTGTCGGTTTGCTGCTGGCCTTCCTCAATGAGAACGAGTTCGTTGTCGATGCGGTACTGACGCCCGAACAGATTTCGGTGAGCGATTTCGTGTCACTTCTCTCTGAGAGCCTGGCCCTGTTCTCATTGGCGGGTCTGTTGCTGCTTTTCCGCCGTGCGCTGCGGAGGGTGGGAGATTACCCATACAAGTCGTTTCATTTGAAGTCGGTCGTGTCGCTCGTCGTCTCACTCTGCGTTTTTATCGTTGTTGGCAAGCTCTTTGTTCTTGCCGACTGGGCAGCTGGCGGGTCGTTCGTCATCGATTTCCTCTCCGTCACGTCTCAGATTTTCATCGCTATGTTTGGCACTACCTTTCTACAACTGCTCCTGCGGTCGGTCAGAGGAAGACTGCATCGGCTGGTCCTTTACGTCGTTTATTCTGTGTTTGCGGTGATTTTGCTCAGCGTGGCCTTCTTTTTCCTTGCGGTATTGCCCGTTCCCGACTGGATTTTCACCCTTCTGGTCTGTGCCAGTCTCGTGTCGGTGTTGGTGGGTTTCTTCTGCCTCTATGCCATGTTGGAGCAGCGTCACCGACACATCGAACTTATGGGACATCCGCAAGACGATGAGTAACGTGAGCTTATAACTGACAGTGTGACATGATTCTATTGAAATAAGTAATAATATAAATATATAAAAAATGAAAAATATAAAAGTGGTTTTTGCCAATCAGAAAGGTGGAGTGGGGAAGAGCACGCTGTGCATCCTCTTCGCCAATTATCTGGCCTACAAGCGCAAGCCGGTTTGTATCATCGACACCGACCTGCAAAAGACCATCATGATGCAACGGCAGAAGGATGCCCAAGTGTATGAGGGCATGGAAGAGCCTTACATTGTTCAGGGTTTCGACGTCAGTGAGCCCGAACTGATGCAGCAGCTCATGGACTCGGCCTCACAGGTGGAGGGCTATGTGCTCTTCGACTCGCCGGGTAACGTCAGCGAAGACGGTCTTGTGCCACTCTTTGCAGATGCCGACTACATCGTCTGCCCTTACGAGTACGAGGACAAGACGCTCGACTCCACGGGTGTTTTCGTACAGGTCATCAACGCACTCAAGGAACACAATCCGGAGATGCATGCCCAACTGTTTTTCGTTCCCAACCGCATCGACCCACGTATCGGAACGACCGAGGAACAACGCATGTGGACCGCCACCAACGACATCTTCCAACAGATCGGAAAAGTGACGCCGATGGTGAACAGTCGCGCAACACTGAAGCGCATCAACACCTACGAACTACTGGCCACCCAGCGTGAGGCGGTCAAGGGAGCGTTCGACTTCATGCTCAAACGGATGAAATAGCCGCTGCGACAGCTCCGCCGTCTGTCAGCCAGAGTGTGGCGACGGGGTGGGGGAGCGCACCAGCGAGGCCCGACAGGTGTACGGGTGTCCGAGGGTGGACACCGAATCAACAACGAAAAGGAATACAATATTAAAAGAATAAGACTATGGTAAAGAAGAAAACCAGTGTAGTGTTGCCAGGCGGAATTGCGAGTCTGGTACACAAAGCGCAGGGAACGGAAACCCCAGTGACACCGGCAAAGGGCGAAACGCCAAAGCCGGCAGTAGAAACTCAAACGACCGAACCGGTGAAACCGCAGCCAGCCGTCAAGACGGAGGCATCTAACGATGAGAAAGACCGCACCGCACCGGCAGCCAAGAAACTGCCGAAAGCCGAGGGAAAGGCGTTAGCGCGCGAATACACCATAGCCAAGGACAGCGGAGAGGACAGTTGGCAACTCTTCCTCGACCTGGCCAAGGACTACAAAATGCGCGACTCGAAACTCGCCACCGTCTATATCGACGCCGACCTCAAAAGCGTTCTCGACCGCCTGAAGTCAGCCTCCAGCATCAAAATGCCATCCACGGCCCTGCTCAGCTCCATCGTTGCCCGCTTCGTGTTCGACCACGAGAAGGACATCAAGGATGCCATCTTCGGCGAGAGCCTGTTGTAAGACGCGCCCCTGCCTGCCTGTGAAGGAAGGAAGACATGGGGAAAGCTATGACGGCGGATGGCCTTGACCTGTCCGCTGCAGCTTTTTGGGATGGGTGCAGCTCCTTTCTGCTGGAAAGTTTCTGCACCGAAATTCCCTTGAGATCATTCGTACTGGTGCTGATAACCATTGCGATGAAAAGTAAAAGAAATAGGGAAGTTTAACTAAAAATTTTTTCTTAGTGAACAGATATTGCACAAGCGTGTGCTAATTTTGCAACCAGACAACGGTAGAAAAGCCACTTGCCGTGTCTGAAAGATTGTCCGCCGCCCATCAAAAACACCTGGACCAGACGGCGACGGAAGAGAAACCTTATATAATTGGAAAAAGAAGTATGATGGAAACAAGAAACACAAGCACCGCCGAGACGAAGTGCTCGCCGGACGATGTAATCAGGATTAAAACGACTATCGTGGAAAACTTCAGGGAACTCATTGCCCGTGGCCCCGACGAAAGGCTCTGTTGGACTGGCACACAGTGCGACCTTATTGAGCTGGCGCATATCGTATGGGAGACCGGAAGCCTGCGCGACAAGCGTGGATTGCCCATGGGATTCCGCACCATCGTGGAGCGCATCTGCACGACGCTCCACTGTGTTGTGCCCAGAAACCCATCGACCGTCATTGGGCGGATTCGCACTCGCAAGAACATTCGTGTCTGTCCCGTGCTCGAACGCTATCTCTACCTGCTCTCCCGCCAGTCGATCGCCGCTCCCATGTGGCTCGACATCCGTTACTGTTGACAAGCTGACGGGCATGGGCGCCATCGTTTTGCCGCCATGCCCGTCGCTGTTCTCATCCCGTTTCCGTCGCCCCCGCCTTTCTTGTTCATGCCATCGCTTTTCAAAGTCTCCCTGTGCAATAGGGGAGGAGTTGACGCTGCCCGTCAGGTGGCTGGCAGAACGGGTTGGCATTTGTGGGAAACCAATCTCCCTCAGCCCGGCCCTCACCATTTGTAGAGTCAATTGATGGTAGTGAAATGTGCACAATGAAGCTTGCGCCGTGATAGCGTGCTGAGCATCGTCCGTGAGTCCACACTGGGAAATGCCGTGCTCCTTCGGCTACTGATTGTTTTTTTTCAATTCGCCCTCTGCAAGTGGCTACACCAAATTGGTTTCCGAATGGGGTAGGGGTCAGTCCTCCAGATCGGTGAGGAAGTTGAGCCCCTGTATGCTGATGTCGAGCTTACGGAGTCGTTCCGACAGCTTGTCCATCTGTTTGTTGAGTGCCTTGACGTCGATGGTGGTCACCATCTTGATTTCGGAGCGTGAGTAGCGGTCTTGCGTCTCGTTGGCCTTGTCTGCCACGTCTGCGATGATGGCGATGCGCTTGGTCAGCACTTCCTTCTCAGCCATCATCTCGGTGAGTGTGCGTCCGTCGGCTTTGGTGTGCATGTTGGTCTTGTTGATGCGTGCGATGAGCGATTCGAGCTGCACTAAACAACTGTCGAGTTCCTTGAAAAGCTCAGCGGGCTGCTCCGATGGCTCGTCGCCCTCCTGCAGTCGTACGTTGCTTATCAGGCGCGACTTGATGATTTCAATTTTCTTGGTCAGGTCCTTGCGGATCGACAATGCTTCTGCCAGTTTCATATCTCTGTTGTTTTTGTCTGTGTCGCATCGTTGCTGCGTGCCGTTTCCTGATGCGACGTTGTTGTGTCGAAAGTTTTTCCGGTGCTTGTCGGTCAGCTGTTTGTGTGCTGACGGCGACACTTCGCCTTCCGGTCGGTGGCGAACATATTTTCTGTTCGTCCTTTCTTTTGCGATGCTCCCAGAGGGCACGTGGGGTACTTGTGTTGCAAAGATAGGTATTTTTTGCTGAATAGTCGATGTCTATCGTAAGAAAAATGCGTTTCATTGTGGCGGTGTGCCGTTGCGAACCCTGTGAATCAAATATTGGCTGCAAGTCATTGATCGGGGCATTCGACAGAGGTTTACATTTTGATGACGCGGATACGGCTTACAGTTCGGCTTTAATCCAAATTGCTCATTGGGGCTTTTTCTCATGCAAAAGAAAGCAACGCGCAGCTTATAGCCGGCATTATGGTGTCTGAAAGCTAACACCTTACGTGTTTTTCATTCTGCCTAACTACAAAAAGGAAAGCGGATTTTGCAGTTGACCGCTTTGAGTTTGTTGGTTGTGGGCGAGACATTGCACCCACATCAAAAGTAAAAGTGGGGATGAACCGTTATGGTTCATCCCCACTTGTTTTTGTCTTTACAGGCCAGTCGTGTGGGCTGGTCGGGTAAGATTTACTGTACGTAAACAACTGCCAGACGGTTAGATGTCACGCCCTGTACACCCTTACCAGTAGCTTCGTCAACAATGACGCCACGGCTTCTGAGGTAGTCAGCAACAACCTTAGCACGGTTTTCTGACAATCTCTGGTTGAACTGTGGATTTCCTTCTGGTGAAGCGGTGCCGACAACCTGTACGTGTCTGCCTTCCTTGATCTCGTTGAGCGCATTCTTGGCAGCGTTTGTCAAGTTGTATTTAGCCTGTGCGAAGGTAACGAATACCAAGTTCTCAACCTTGACAGTCTGTGTAGTGGTAGTTGGAACTTCCTTTATTACTTCTCTTACCACTTCCTTTACAACTTCTTTTGGCTTAGCGTTCAGCTGTTCACGAAGAGAGTTGATCTCGTTGTTCAACTCGCCGACATTCCAAACCTTGAAATTGTGTGTTCCGTTGGAAGTCAAGAACTTGTAGTTCACACCGATGAACAGACCGAGTTGTGCGGCTTGCTTGCTAAAACGAACGGCATCGCCAGGGCCGTGTGTCAGGTTCCAGATGACAGCTGGCTCTGCATAAATCTGCCATGCCTTTTTGCTGCCGAGGTTCCATGCGAAGGTAAGGCCTGTCTTGGCTGTCAACTCTGTGTCGTCACCCATGTTGTCGGTGCGAATGAGGTTGTCATCGCCGAAGCAGATGTAATAGCCGATACCAGCTTCAATGCCGAGTTCGAAAGTGCGGTCGGCTTTGTATTCAGAAAAGAGATTAGTGAGATTGAGTGTACCGTTTAGACCGAGATTGATTGCTTTTACAAATGTGTGGCTGTCAGCAAAGCCAATAGATCCTGAATCCCAGCGATTGTCGCCAAACCATGCGACTCCTTCGATGTTGGCGCCCCATACCGGGCTGAAGTTCTTGCCCAGTTTGAGTCCTGCTGACGGATTGATTGGACAGAAATGCTTGAAGTTAAGTGGACCCATTACACCGCCTTGAATGCCGAGATAGACGTTGTCAAATGGTTTCTGCTTTTCAAGAGCTACTTGAGCCTGCATACCTGTGACACCCATTGCGAGCAACGAAAGTGCGATAAAAAATTTTTTCATAAATTGTTAATTATTAATGACTATATTTTAAGCAAAAATTCTATTTTTCCCTGCAAAGGTAATACTTTCCCGTGAAACAAATAACATTTTTTTGCTATAAATCGTTATATTTACATTTTTTATACTATTTTAACCTTATCAGACGTCTGCGACCGTGCCAAATTCATGTCATTGCACACTGTTTGCTCGTCGATCTGTTGCCGAGGCGGTGTTGGGCGGCTCACAGGCTTAGGTCTGTCGGCACCACCTTTCGTCCGAAGGGGTGCAGAGCCAGACCCGCCAGTTCGAATTGCTTGTTTCCGAATGGGATTCCGATGATGGTGATGTAGAGCAACGCACCGAAAAGGATGTGGATGCAACATATCCAGAAGCCTCCGAGGAAGAACCACAGGATGTTCATCGCCGTGTGGAGACAACCGTGTTGCTCTTTGTCGAGCACCACTTTCTGCCCGAATGGCCACAGCACGTAGATTCCGATTTTGAACGACTGCAGGCCGAAGGGAATGCCGATGATGGTGAGCATCATAGCAAGACCTGAAGTGAAATAGGCCAAGGCCGATTCTATGCCACCAAAGATGAGCCAGATGATATTGCCGAAAATTCTCATATTTTTCTCCTTTTTAAATGTTTTTATTTTAATAAGTTGCTACGGACGATCGTTTTTCGGAGCATACACAGAAAAGACTGTCTCTGCTTGCGTGCCGGTCCTTTTCCATGCGTTTGGCGTGAAAGTCGTCCGATTGCGCGATAAAGTTACTCATAATTTTTCAAACATCAGGTATCATCGAGTAAAAGATGACCTTTTGTCGGACAAAAGCTTACTTTTCGCTTGCTCGTTGCTTTTCTATCGCTGGGTGGGCTTGGAGACCGCAGGCAGAGAAGCCTTGACAGGGCGAGGGTGGGGGAGGATAGTTGCGGGGCGGTGGTGGCGGAAGAGTGCAATGTTTCCTATGCTCCTGATAATGAATGGGTTGGCTATGGTATCTGAAAGACTATACACTTTAGTAGTCCACGTTTTCTTGATATGGGGCTGCTGATGTCGTACCTTTGCAATCGCAAGAGGATAACGACGAAGAGCGTCGTGCTACTATATAATAATGTGATACCATGAAAATAGATTTTGACGAGAAACTGTCGCCCCATTTCACCGTGGGCGAGATGCTCAGGTCGGGAACGGCCATCAGACTGGGCATCAAGAATGTGCCGGAGGAGCATCCGGAAGACGGACTGACGAACGAGGAGGTGGTCGAAAATCTCAGACAACTGGCGGTGAAGGTGCTCGAACCGTTGCGCCAGAGGGTCGGACGGGTGATTGTGACGAGTGGCTACCGTTGCCGGGTTCTCAACCGTGCGGTGGGCGGAGTGGCGACATCGCAGCACCTTTGCGGTCAGGCGGCCGACATTCATGTGACGGGCAATGAGATGTGTCGCAAGTATGCGCGCATCATCAGGCAACTGACGCCTTTCGACCAGCTCATCCTTGAGTCAGCAGGCTTGCCGCAGAAGCGATGGATTCATGTCAGCTACCGCCCAAAGGGTAGGGGCTCGGTTGGTGTCAGCGGCCCGAAAACGAAGTGTATGCTGCCCATTCGCAAGGCACGCCACTATCAGGAAGGGCCGATTGGCGGAGTCCACCATAACTGAAGGTACCTTAATAATATAGACAACGGCCGCCATGACGGTGGCTTATTTATTAACCCGTTTTCCCTCCGCATGAGAAACACTGTTCAGGATGACGGCAATGGAGGGAGGACAACTTAAAATTTTTATAGCATTATGGCAATTAAGTACAGAATGTATCAGGACAAGCGTAAGAAAAGTAAAACCAAGGGAAACTGGTATGCGCGTGCGGTGATGAAAGGAACTGTAGGAGTGAAGGAACTTTCGGAGCGCATCAGCGAGCGTTGCACCGTGACCGAGTCGGACATCGTGGCCGTGCTGTGCGCACTGGTGAAGGAGATGGCCTACGATCTGAAGAACGGACATCGTGTGAAACTCGACGGCTTAGGCAGCTTCAAGGTGGGCATCCGTTCGCGTGGTGTCAGCAACAGCAAGGATTTCAGCGTGGCGAAGAACATCTACGACCCACACATCATCTTCCGCCCCGACAGTCATAAGGGTGCCGACAAGCACTACATCAAGACTTTCCTCGAAGGTGTGAAGATGGAAGAGGACGACAAGTATGCCGGCGCTGGCGACGATGGCAAAACCGGTGGCACAGGCAGCAACGACCCTGCCAATCCTTAAACCTTAGCGGTAGGCGATGTGTTTCACCCGATAAATAATTTAAATGAAGATGAAAAGAGATACGTGGAAAATGTTGATTCAAATGCTGGTGACCATTCTGACGGCCATCGGCACTACCTTGGGCGTGACTTCGTGCATGTAGGCATCGTTTGTTGACGCTCCGACCTTTGCCCCCGTCGGCCGTTCGACCAAAAACTGAAATCAGTGAAGGCCCTACAGTCCGACAGAGACTTTTCTATGAACTTTGATATCGTTACCATTCATTGGTTATAGATTTAGTAGGGAGTTGTAAGGTGTTGATAATGATTGTGTTGTGCTGATGTATGGCGACACGAAGGTAGTTTGTTCCCGACTGTAGGGGAAGATGCTGCCGACTGAAAGGTAAGCTCTCGGCGACAAATTAGTAAGTTTTTTCCGACCGAGGCGACAGAAAGGGAAAAAGATAGCGACGGAAAGGGAAAATGATAGCTTTGATTGTCATTTTTCTTTACAAAACAAGCGATTCCTCGTTGTTTTTCTTCTGTTTCGCTTTCCGCTTTCCTACAGATTCCGTTGGTCAGTCATATTTATTTAAACCTTCAAATAGCTATATGTCAGTGCATTATATTAGTTGCGACAAATTTGTAGTTTTGTCTTGCGCTAATTTTCCTTCCAACTGCGACAGAAAAGTAGTTTATTGAAAAATAATTAAACTTTACACTTTTTTGTCGCAGTTTATATTTTTATATAAATAGATAAGTAATTATATTATCATGATTAAGTTGAAAAGAATGATCTGTTTCAGTCTTTCATTGTCCTGCATGATGCGTCGCCGATTATTTCGGCAGTACTGATTTAGTTTGATAGTCTGATACGTGATCTGTCTTTCTTTCAAAGGCACAGAAGGCTAAACTTCTGCTATCTGACCATCGAGTGGGTGAAAAATTAATTGTGAACAGTTATTTAATAATGTTAGAAATTATCGAAATAGTGTTGATTTTTTGACATTTTACGTTTGTTTACGTATATTTGCAGTGAACTTTTAACGGAATTGCGATGCTATTAAGACTTTCGGTTCAGAATTTTCATTCGTTTAAGGAAGAGGTTGAATTTAACACCTTCCCGTCAAGCAAGAGCCATAATCATGAGAGCCACAAGGTAGCCTGTGGGTTTGCAACCGCCTTGCGTCTGAGTGCGATCTATGGGGCTAATGGCGCCGGCAAAAGTGCACTGATAGAAAGTATTCATTTTTTGAAAACTTTAGTGAAGGACGGCAACCTGAACGGTCTGCCGAGAGACGGTCTGAAATTTCAATTTGACGTTGATTGCCAGGCTCAGCCAACTGCAATTGCTGTTGAGTTTTATAAAGACGGCGTCGTCTATTACTATCATATTGAGTTCGAGTCCGCTAAGATTCTTTTTGAGGAGTTGCTATTGAGTAAGAAAACAACGGATATATGGATTTTCAAGCGCATTGACAACAAGATAGAAATCAACGAAGCTGAGGTCGGCAAGAAGGTCACACCCGAATTTATTGATGCCCTCAGCCGTCTTGTTCGTCCTGAAATGTCGCTTCTTTCATTTTTTGGCGAAAGCTATCCAGAAGAATTTGCGAAAATAACTTCAGCTTATAATTGGTTTGTCAATGAGCTTCAGATACTTTTGCCCAACGCATTTGCAAAGTATATTCCCCATCTCTTGGACACAAAGCCTGATTTTCAGCACATGGCGAGCCAGTTATTGCCTAAGATGAATACTGGTATCACCCGCTTGGAAGTTAAAAAGGAGACGATTCAGGAGGACGGTGTCAAGCCTGATTCTGAGCTTTCGCGATTGATATTAAAAGCAAAGGAATTTCCAGGCATGCCATTCCCGATAAGGTCTGTGTTAGGTGAAGTCGCCAATGTTGTTTTTGAGAACGACGTTGCCGTTAAGAAGACGTTAATCCCGATACACAAATGCAGTACGGGAAAAGAGATGGAACTGCCGCTTGTTTTGGAGTCTGACGGTACCAAAAGGCTCATCGAGTATATGCCGTTACTCTATTCTACGACTTACGAAAACAGCGTGTATATCGTCGATGAGATAGAGCGGAGCATGCACCCTGTTATGATAAAACAGTTGATGAAAGACCTCTCTGCGAGCGACAAGGCAAAGGGGCAGCTGATTTTTACGACACACGAATCGGGATTGCTTGACCAAGATATATTCAGGCCCGATGAGATATGGTTTGCGCAGAAAGACGTGGAGCAGGCAACGCAGCTTTATTCGCTGAGCGATTTCAATATCCACCGAACGGCAAATATTGAAAATGGTTACCTCAATGGAAGATACGGCGGAATACCGTTTATGTCGAATCTCGAAGCACTTCACTGGTAGCCATGCTCAAACGATCCAAGAATTATTTTAAGCATGCGCCTTCACGTGACGCCCGTAAGGTGTATGTCGTCTGTGAGGGAGTGGGGACAGAACCAGCCTATTTTTCGTTCTTCAAAGGAATGACTTCCAATTTGGAGATTATCCCCATATTGCCAACCGCTGGAACCGATCCGCTGAAACTAAAAGAACGTGCTATTGAGATATTCGAGGGTGATAGCCCCAAATACATCCTCGATTATCAAAAAGGTGATATGGTGTGGTTTGTTATCGACACGGACACTTGGGACGATGAGGGAAAAATAGATCCCTTGCGCAGTTTCTGTCAGAAAAAGAATGAGAAAGTGAAAGCTGAATTTAGTGAGCTGAAGCCTTATTCGGCGTGGAATGTGGCACAGAGTAATCCGTGTTTTGAAATCTGGCTGTATTATCATATCTACGAATCAAAACCTTCAGACTATGACATCACGAGATATAAGCGATTCAAAGACTATCTGAATGAGCGGATTTCTGGCGGATTTGATTTGAATAGGGACACCGTCCACCTGGAAAGAGCCATCGACAATTCAAACAAAAACTTTAGTTTGGACGATGGAAAGCCCGCCTTATTCTCAACGGAGGTGCATCTTCTTGGGGAAAAAATACTCGACTTCGTAAAGAGTAATCTCGATAAATTGAAAAACAAGCTGTACTAACTCCACTTAATTTCCTCGAACGTGCCGATGCCTTTCGGCTCTTCCCCCGTAGAGGTTGTGGTCTGTGGGGTGCGCCTTCAGTGTGGTGCGGTGGGTGGAAATGTTGCCGAAATGGTTTCGGAAAGCAAGTGTAGGGATAAAGCTGGATGTGGCAAATGAAAATGAAAAAAGTGCACTGGTGGACTCACGTCTTCGTGCACTTTTGAGTTTAGCTTACTGTTGATTGAGAAAATGTTTACTTGTAATTATCAAAAATCTTAAAAAGTTAATCAAAAAATGTATGCTAATAACTCATGGGTGGGGCAATCTTCTTGTAAAAAAGAACGTAAAACTCCTTACTTTAAAGCATTTATTTTAGTGCAGACACTTTGTACATGGTCAAGTCCATACAACATCGAACGAGAATCGATTCCCATCCAAGAGAATAAAGTTTGTATTTTCTGATATTCATTGACAATGTAGCTAGTGTCTATTTTCGATGCATGAAGTCTAAAACAGATTGGTTCATGATGGGCAATCCTATTTCTCAAACTATTTACCTTATCAAGTTCATTGAAAATGTATGTGTTGTTGTATTGAATAGCAGCAGATGAGCGAGGCTTGTTAGGAAAAGCTCTTAACAAACATTGTCCTGTTGCACGATACTGTAGAGAAGAGTACATATATTTCCAAACACCAAATTCCATTTCGGCAATCAGCTTTGAGTGAGAAAATATGCCTTGTCTATTCAAACGGTTGTATGCCTTTTCTATGATTTTTCTTGTCTCGTTCATGCGACCGTTGGAGAATATACCACCGTCTTGAACGGAATCTCTCAACCAGTCGTTTCCCAAGGTTGTTACCAAAAGACCATCTATAGCATTACGCAATGCCACCTCAAAGCAACTCACGATTGTGAACATCTCCTGTGACAAGCGCAAGTTGTAGCGATACAAAGCCATAGCCTTGCGAGTATCGCCATTCGCTGCTTCTTTATATCTCCGCATTCGTTTGGCAGACAAGATTCTTTCAAATTCTAAATATTCCATAAAAAATCGTTCATTTACTTGATTGCAACAAGAAAAAGCACTATCTTTGTAACGTTGATTCCCGGTAGCCTCTGATTCGTCAAGCTATCGGGTCTTGTTCTTATATCCTTCTTGCTTACAAATTTACATTATTTTCTGTGATTATGGTTATGCCACATTATATAATTACAGAAATTTAACCGCATCACAATATCGTCTTTTTCTAATCGGTTGATGATGGATGAATGAATAGGACTGCGCAGATGAACAATTTCGGTTCAAATGCAAATTCTTCTCGTCCTATTCATCTTGTTTTTGTTGGCTTTTCCTCTTGTTCTTCTCCTCTTGTTCTTCTTGTTTTTGTCTCCTTTCCCCTTGTTTTACGCTCTCGTTCTACTGTTTTGTGGTGGCACTTTGTGCGCCCGAAGGTCCGACAACTTCCTAAAATTTCTAAAATATGGCATTGCCAGAACATGAATTTTAAATATATTTCATATCTTTGTAATACTCATTCAAATTAGCTGACGATGAAGAAGATTTTACTGCTTATGGTTGTCCTCCTTGCTGCCGTAGGCGTTCAGGCGCAGAGCGATATCGTTTCGGTGAAGGATGCCATTTCGATTTTTCAGAAAAAGACACTGGAGCATGGGAAGAAAGTGCTTGAGAAACAAGGCTACATCTATAAAGGCATCTCGTCCGACAGTTATGGCAGGGACTATAACTGGGTGAAAAACATGGACTTGAGCAAGGAATTTCTGCCGACAGCCTTCAAAAAGGGCAATTCGAGCATGCTGATGCTGGCTCAGAATGGCGCCACCTTATATATATATGTGTTCAACCGAAGCGCTTACAACGGGCTTCAGAGCCAGGTCAGGGCGATGGGCTACGACATGGGAAAGGCGCTGAAGTCGTCGGCGGGTACGCTCATCTGCACGAAAGACAAACAGCCGACCCTCACTTTCATGGAGTTGCAGCAGCCTTTGCCTTACTGTCTGCAGATTACGGAGTGAGCGTCTGTTGCCATCGTTTTACGCTAAGAGAAGCGTAACTTTGTAGCATCGCATCAAGTGTTCTTTGAAGCAATGCAGAATAACGAACGGGGAAAGAAATTCGCTTGTTTCCTCGTTTTCTACTCGATGATCCAAAAATTTTCTTATTTTTTCTTGTAGGATATCAAAAAATCATTTAACTTTGCAATACGATATAACTATCAGGAAATGAGCAAATTTGAAACCATAGCCCACTCACAACAGCTTGGTAATGAATTTTCAGGTTGTTGGGCTGCCCGAAGAGATTCATCTTTCTCCGACCTCTCTAACGTGGACGATTTGGTGTATTCAAACAATTTGCTTACACACACACAATAGACGCAACAGCCGTCTGTCACTTAAACTTAATTTTCCTTTATTGTGCGCATGCGTGATGCGTTGCCACACATCTATTCAGAGAGGGATTGCCACACATTACCCTTTCTGCTTTCGCATGCCTGTTTTTTAACACGTATGCCTTACAATTCAAACCTCAGTAGGTCTTAAATACATAGAGTTATATAAAAAATAAAAGAACATTAAAAAGAGAGTACGTATGAAAAAAACTTATCAAAGTCCAAGTACAGACATGTTCTCCTTTAGGTTGGAGAGCCAACTGCTCGGAGTTAGTAATGTAACGACCACGGACCCAAAAGATGGTGGCGACCCAACAGGTGGTAATGGATCTGCTCCTAATCCATTTGGCGCCAAGGCTGTGCAGCTAGACCAAAAAGATTTTAATGTGTGGGATGACCACACCAAGTAATGAACCCGTAAAAACTAATAAAAATGAATAGAAAATTTATATGGCTTACGGCAGCCAGTTGCGCAGTCGCAGCGCTGGTTCTATGTACAGCATGTCAAGATGAGGACATGAACCAACAATCAACAGACCTTGCCACTGGCATGCACACTTATCGCCTCGTGGCTGATGTGGATGCCGCACCTAATGGAGAAGGCACCCCTAATGCCGCACCTAAAGGCACACGTGCATTGACGGAAGATGCATCCAACGTCCTTCACTCGGCTTGGGAGCAGAGCGACAAAATGATAGCCTATTGTCTCAATGACAAAGACCAAAGCAAAGAAAAACAGTACAACTTGCTGACCAACGCTACTGCAGGACAAGGAAGCAAGTTCGATGGTACGTTCAAATCCGTGAACACTATCACCACCAGTGATGAGATATGTTTATTCTATCCTGGAGCTGCATCGCAAGGCAAAGACGCCACTATTAACTCGACTATGAGGTTGACTGGCGATGGAAAGAAAGCTCCTTTGGTTTACTACGAACAACAACCAACGATTAAGCAAACGGTAGAGTTGGACCTCACAGAACAGGACGGTACGGCCAAAACCATTGGTGAGAAGTTCGACTATCAATGGGCGAAAGCTAAACCTTCCGAAGTCAACGGTAATGATATCAAGGTTAAAGCAGTCAAAATGCAACGGCAGATTGCTATTTGGGGACTTCGATTTGCAAACGATAAAGGTAAGATATTGACCGACATCGACTCGATTTATATCTCAGGTGTGAAGTCGCTCGACGTGTTCGACCTTGGTACAGGCAAGTTCATAGAAGACAATGTTAACGACGAGAGCGACAACATTGTACTTACACCAGCCAATAAAGGTAAGTTCACCTCTGCTAATGGTAAATATACCTACGCTGCCATACTGCCAGGCACTTACCCAAGAGTGCTGATTACAGTCTTTGTAGGCGACAAATGTTATGCGCGCGAATATAACAACATCAAATTAGAGGCCGACAAGGTGTACCGCACCGATGTAATCAACCTGCCACAGGTCGTGGCTAATCCATACGTTGACGTGCAAGGTGTGAAATGGGCCACGGGTAACTTTATCCACTATGTTCAGAGCAGTACTGGTGACGAATATTGGGGCGTCGCACCCACACAATGGTGGATATCGCAATACCATATTCAGGACATAAATACTAATAACTGGATAACCTCACAGTTTGAATCTAACCCTGAAGCCACAGCAGACGACCTTGACCTATTTAGGTACGGAGATATAGACAAAGCTCTCGATCTGGGAGTTGATAATAATAAAGTAGGAGCGCAGAATATTCTTAAAAAGTTTTATAAGCGTGATGGACTTTTAGGCAATAAACAGGTAGAGATGACGGAAGATGAATTTAAAAACCATCCTGAACTTGCAGCTTGGGGTGATATTGTATGGTATTATACCCGGAATAACAACCAAAAGTATCGCATGCCGACTGATGCCGACATGAGCTCGCTCTACAACGATGCCAACGTGATACCTGCCTACTGCTACTCTAACTACGGTCAGCGGATATATGGTGCTTTCTTCTACACCAACACTGGCGGGCAACGCAAGAAGACATTCCCCACGCGCGTCAATGCCTTGCACAAATATACTAATGTGACGGCATTGGTACGTGCCAACAAGGGGTTGTTCTTACCTATCACAGGAATGCGGAAAAGTGGTGGTAATCTAATGCTTATGAGGGACATGACCTACTTTGGTGGGGCATATGGACAGTACATGACATCGGAAACAACAGTGAGCACAACAGTTCATGCTTTCCACTTTGGCCCAACTGAGTGGAACTACCCAGGCGCGAGCAGGACATTCCAAGCTCAGGCGATCCGCCCAGTATGGGATCCAACGAGCAAAAAAGAACCGAATGAAGTTTTCCCTGCCTTCAAGGATATTCACTAAATCAAAAGCCTGACGGCTGAAGTCTGATGCCAGAACGTTAACTGCGCATCAGACAAAGAAACACAACGCCTGCCTTTCCAGACAGCGACCATGGTGGTTGCCAATGGAAAGGTAGGCTTTTTGTTATTTGGATGCTTGCCCATCCTCACCCAAAACATGGCAAGCCCCAATCATTTTTGTTTCGTTTGCCGTCTCAGTCGGAACGTGCACGACCATCCTTCCCGCCGGTCACGATGCCTGTGGACTTCTTCTCCCGTCCCGAACAGGCCGTAACCGTTGTAAAACAACCGAAGGAGCACATGTGGTATGATCCCCGTCGGTTTGATATTTTATAAACGATACCCTCTATAAATTATCCTCTCTTTGCGAGTTTCCTCTTCACTCCGTCAATATCAGTAGGGTGTAGCCCCCTTGAGCTGTGCAAGGCGAATGTCCCTGTGCAGGCGGTTGCGCATATTCTCTTTCGTCGAAAAATTCCGCTGATTTTTAGAACGACAGTCCAATGCCGCCAATGCGCCCTTGTTCTCCCTCGCCATCAGGGGAGGCTTATCTGGCCTTCGCCATCCGCTATATTCCAAGAAAAATCCTTACAATCTGACGAATTTTATGTTGCGTTGTAATTAATTGTGTACAAGCATGTTACCTTTCTGAAGATGAAAGGTGAGGTTTCAGAAGGTGAAAGGTGAGGTTTCGGAAGGTGAAAGGTCAGCTATGCCGATGCGGTTGCTCGTGCGTTGGCAGAACGACGGTGGTCAGGCATGTCCTTGTGCCTGATGAGTGGTGAGAATGAGGGTTGTGATGAGAGGTGTGTGGGGGGATGTTCTACCTTGTGATGTCTTCGAAGTCCTTGTTGAAGTCTTTGGGATGCCGGCCTATGAGCACGGTGTTGAGCAGGCAGTTTGCCACCATCTCCGCATCGGTGAGATCGACCGATGGGCCTTTTCGCAGTTCTTTGCCCAGTAGTACGTCCCAAGGGCCCTTGAAATTGCTGTCGTCTGATCCGTAGAACATCTCGTTTGTGTCGGGATCTTCCATGAGTTGGTACAGTATATACTTCTTCGATGGGGTGGGTTTGATGTCGAGCAGGAGCTCGTAAGCATGTTGGAATTGGGCGCGCAAGTGGCGTGCCTTCGGGAACATCAGTCCGATGTGTGGGTAAATCTCCTCGAAGTCGTATGCCTGGAAGTATTGTTGCAGTTTCATAAATCTCGTCTTGCTGTCTGTTTTGCTGTTTGCCGCCCTTTCGTCGTGCCAGTTCCGTCAGTTCGTGGCTTGTGGTCGCCAGTCGGTTGGCGGTCGGTCGGGGTGGCGATAGCCGTCCTTGTTTTGTGCGGTAGTCCTTGGTTGTCAGGCTCTTGGCTTTTGCCAGCCTGTCCTTTGGTTTAGAATTTGGCCATTTTTATGGCTACGATGGCGCATTCGTCGCCTTTGTTTCCGAGTCTGCCTCCGCTTCTGTCCTTGGCCTGTTGCAGGTCGTTGGTGGTCAGCAGGCCGTAGATGATTGGAATTTCGCTCGTTGCGTTGATGCGTGAGATGCCGTAGGTGACTCCCTGACAGATGTAGTCGAAGTGTGGGGTCTCTCCTCTGATGACGCTTCCGAGTATGATAATGGCGTCGTAGCCTCCGTTGAGGGTCATCTGATGGGCGCCATAGACGAGCTCAAAGCTCCCCGGCACTGTCTTGACGTGGATGTTTTCAGGAATTGCGCCGTGCTTTTCGAGTGTTTTTACTGCCCCGTCGAGCAGCGCTCCCGTTACTTCGGGGTTCCATTCCGAAACAACAATCCCGAAACACATGTTGCTTGCGTCGGGAATGCTGTTCGAGTCGTATTCTGATAGGTTGTGAAGTGCTGTTGCCATTGTGCTTAGTTGCTCGCCCTTTCTATGTACTTGTCCATTTCCTGATAAGCAGGGGAGTTGACATAGGTTTTCTTGATGTCCTTGTAGATGGCGAGTGCCTCTTCCTTCTTGCCTTGGCTTTCGAGCAATATGCCTGCTTTCTTGAGTGCGAGTGGGGCAATGCTCATGCTGGTCTTGTCGAATGCCTGTGCGTTTGCCATCTCAGCGGCTTTCTTGAACGATTCTACCGCCTTGTCATACTGGTTGTTGTTGGCGTAGATGTCTCCGAGAGCCATCTGCGATGCCGGGCTGATGATCTGGTCGTCCGACGTGCTGTATTTCTGTATGTTCTCCAACGCCTTTGCCCAGTCTGGCTTTTGCTGGTGTGCATAGCAAAGTCCCACGTAGAGATTGGCGAGGTTTCCCGCATCGGTTCCGCTGTAGTCGGCTTGTATTTTCTGGAATCCCTTGAGTGCCTCGCTGTACTTCTGTGTGTTGAAGAGTGTCTGGCTCTTTGCCAGTTCTGTGCTTGCTTTTTCCTCCCGTGGGCCTGAGATGAAGTTTTTGTAGATGATGATGCCTGCGATGATGAGGATAATCGCTGCGAGTGCGATGAGAATGGGCTTCTTGTACTTCATGAAGAAGGCCTCTGAACTGTTAAGGGTCTCTTCGTAAGTGCCCTCTGCTTTTTTCTTTGCCATTTTTATGTCTTTTGTTTTATTATTTGCGGTTGAACGTGTCTGTCTTTCTGCGCCGTTTCCCGTCTGCTGTCTGGTAGCGTCGTGTGGGGATTTGCGGGCCGATGGCTTTGTGCCGGTCTTGCCGTGGCTTTGTTGACAGTTGCTTCAGCGTGGCAAAATTACTTAATTTCTCTCATATATTGAAATTTATTGTCAACTTTTTTCACATTCGTTCCTGATTGTCGGGTTTTCTTTCCCTTGCCGTGGCTTTGGCGTCGTTGTGCTGTGGACGGACTATTGTTCCACATCAATCTTGTTGCGGTAGAGATCTTCAAGGTTGATGGGTGCTGCGTCTTTCTGTTTTTGCTTCTCTTTCTGTGGGTTGTCATCGACGGGTAGCACCTGTTTGGGGGTGTTTTGGGGTGTTGTCGGACTTGCCACGGTGACGGTGCTGTCGGTCTTTGCCTTGGCCGTCGTGCTGCTGTCGGCGCGTGTCTGCTCGTCGATTCGGGCCTGGCAGCCAGCTTTCATGCGCTGTAGCTGAGCGAGCCTCGCCTTGAGGTCGTCGGTGTTGCGGTGACGGCGGTAGAATTGTTCGGCGAGAGCGTAGTTGTCGATGGCCTTCTGCCAGTTTTCGGCGAACATGTGGCAGAGTCCGAGTCGGTAGTAGATGTCGCCTTTCTCGTTGTCGTAGCACACTTCGAGTGCCTTCTCGTAGTGGGTGATGGCGGCAGGATAGCGTTTCAGGTTGAAATGGCTCTCGGCGGCGGCGAAGTAATAGACCGAGCGTTCGTGGGGGGCGAGCATTCCGAGTCGCGGGATGACTTCATCGAGGTATTGTGCGGCGCTTTTGAAGTCCCATTCGTAGTAGTAGCACAGTCCGATGTAGGCCCTGAAGCGGTCGTTGAGCTTGTATCGCTTGTCGAGCCGTTGGAAGATGAGCAGTGCCTCGTGGTATTTGGCCGATGTGAAGTACGCTATTGCCTTGTCGAGCTGTACGGGGTCGGGGTCCGACGGCTGTGCCTGTGCCGGCAGGAGCGATGCCGTGGCGATGAGGAGCGTGGCGATGGTGCGCCAGATGATGTCCTTTATTTTGCGTTCGCCGTATCGGATGATGTCGATGTCGATGATGACGGTTCCCCTTTGGTGGTTCTCGTGTGAGTCGCCCATGAGTCTCTCCACTTCTTTGAGCGTGGTTTTCAGTGCGTCGAGTGAGAGTTGTGTGTCGAGGTGTCCGATGCAGTTGAGATATCGGTCGGAGACGATGCCCACGGGGTCGGTCCATTCCTCGTCGGAGAAGCGGATTCCGTCGAACCGTTGGCGCAGCAAATCCTTGGCTTTGTTGATGTTGGCCTGCTGACAGGTGTTTGAACCGAGTGTGATGACGACTTTCATATCACGTGCAAAGATAAGGATAAGTTTTCTGTTTGCGTTTGTTTTTGCCCGATTTTTTGAGTTGTGGCGGTGTGGTGTCAGCCGTTTCCGGCATGGGGAATGAGCTGATGGCTGATGGGGGACAAAAAAAAGCCGCACCACGGTTGTGATTCGGCTTTGGGAGAGTGGGTAGTGATGGATTCGAACCACCGAAGCTAGAAGCAGCAGATTTACAGTCTGCCCCATTTGGCCACTCTGGAAACTACCCTTTGGTGGGCGTTGACGGATTCGAACCGCCGACCCTCTGCTTGTAAGGCAGATGCTCTAAACCAGCTGAGCTAAACGCCCTTACTTTTTTCGTAAGCGGGTGCAAAAGTAATGATAATTTTTTATACGTGCAAGTAAATGCCGATTTTTTTTGTCGATTTCCTTCCGATTTCCTTCCGATTTGTTTCCGAACGGTTTTTCGCCATCCGCAGCTGCTGTCGGATTTGCGATGGAGTAGGGTTGTTGTCGTGCTTTTCCCATCGTTCCTCTGAGGCCCAGTTCCGAAAGGTCATCTTTCGCCGTGCGAAAGCTCACCTATTGGCAGGTGAAACCTCACCTATTGTTGAGTGAAAGGTGAGCTACGGGCAGCGGGTGACTTTGGCGAAGTAGCCCGTGTCTTGCTTTCCATGCGCTTTCAGCTCTGTCGGAAGCACGAAATTCGGGAGGGAAATTTATCGGACCCATCTGAAAAAACTTTCTGCAACGTGGCCGAAAGTCGATTATTTTGTGTAAGTTTGCAGCTGATTTGCAAGCGGCCGTCCGTTTTGCAATACATTAATATAATGTGGCCGTCGCCGTCAGACACTCCAAAATTCCGAAATATGATCATCAAGAAATCAGAGTTCAGTATCTCGTCGCCGAGCGTGGTCCGTTGTCCAGAGGACAATAAGTTAGAGTTTGCCTTCATCGGTCGCTCCAACGTTGGCAAGTCGAGTCTCATCAATATGCTCTGCAACCACAAGGGACTGGCCAAGACGTCGGCCAAGCCCGGCAAGACGTTGCTCATCAACCACTTCATCATCAACAACGAGTGGTATCTGGTTGACCTTCCCGGCTACGGCTATGCGACGACTTCCAAGACCATGCGCAACAAACTTGAGCAGATGATAGCGCAATACGTGTTGCAGCGCCGGCAGCTGGCCAACCTCTTTGTGCTTATCGACATCCGTCACGATCAGCAGCTCATCGATCGCGAGTTCATCGACTGGCTGGGCGAGAGCAACGTGCCTTTCTCCATCATCTTCACCAAGGCCGACAAGCTGTCGGGAGGTCGTGCCAAGAGCAATGCCCTGCAGTGGATGAAGAAGCTGGAGGACAGGTGGGCGGAGCTGCCTCCTTACTTCATCACGTCGTCGGAGGACAAGACAGGCCGCGAGGAGGTGCTCGACTACATCGAAGAAATCATCCAAGGCATCGAGAATCAAGAGGCCGAGTAACCCCCTTCGTCACCTTATATAATAGCGCCGCACGGCAAACCACACATCAAGTCAACCCAACAACATTCCGCCGACCCGTCACAGGAGGGCGGAATCACCCTGATTAATCACATGGCCCAGATACCTTATTTAGACGTTCAGAAACTTTCCAAACGCTTCGGCTCACAAGTGCTCTTCGAAGATATATCGTTCTCCATAGCCGAAGGCCAGCGCGTGGGGCTCATCGCACAGAACGGAACCGGAAAATCGACCCTTCTGTCCATCCTGACAGGAAAGGAAGGCTACGAGTCGGGCACCATTATCTACCGCAACGACCTGCGGGTGGCATGCCTTGAGCAGAGTCCGAAGTTCAATCCTGAAGACTCCGTGCTCGATGCGTGCTTCAATCATGAGGGCGACCCTGAGCGAGTGCTGAAGGCCAAGCAGATACTGACCACCCTCAAGATAGCCGATCTCGAACAACCCATGAGCCAGCTCAGCGGAGGACAGCAGAAACGGGTGGCACTGGCTAACGTGCTCATCCTCGAACCCGACCTGCTCATACTCGACGAGCCCACCAACCACCTCGATTTGGAGATGATAGAATGGCTGGAGGGATTCCTCTCGCGCGGCAACAAGACACTGCTCATGGTGACACACGACCGCTATTTCCTCGACAACGTGTGCAATCTCATCCTCGAACTCGACGACCACACCATCTATACCTACCGGGGCAACTACGCCTACTACCTTGAGAAACGGCAGGAGCGCATCAACAACACAAGGGCAGAGATAGCAAGGGCCAACAATCTCTACCGTACCGAACTGGAGTGGATGAGGAGAATGCCGCAGGCACGAAGCCACAAGGCACGCTACCGTGAGGAAGCCTTCTACGAGTTGCAGGCAAAGGCACACCAGCGCATCGAGGACCGCCAAATCAGACTCAAGGCATCGAACGTCTATATCGGAAGTAAGATATTCGAGTGCCAGTATGTGTCAAAGGCATTCGACGACAAAGTCATCCTCAAAGACTTCTACTATAACTTCGCGCGCTTCGAGAAGATGGGCATTGTGGGCAACAACGGCACAGGAAAGTCAACCTTCGTCAAGATGCTCCTTGGGCTCGTGCCACCCGACAGCGGAAAATTCGACATCGGAGAGACCGTCAACTTCGGCTACTTCTCACAGGAAGGACTCCGCTTCCGCGACGACCAGAAGGTGATAGACATCATCACCGACATCGCCGACTATATCGACCTCGGAGGCGGCAGGCACATGAGCGCGTCGCAATTCCTCAACCACTTCCTCTTCTCGCCCAGCGAACAGCACAATTACGTCAGCAAACTCTCAGGCGGAGAAAAGCGCAAGCTCTACCTGTGCACAGTGCTCATGAGAAATCCCAACTTCCTCATACTCGACGAGCCCACCAACGACCTCGACATTCAGACGCTGCAGATTCTCGAAGAATACCTGCAAGACTTCCCCGGCTGCGTCATCGTCGTATCGCACGACCGCTATTTCATGGACAAAGTGGTCGATCACCTGCTCGTTTTCAAAGGCGACGGACAGATAAAGGACTTCCCCGGCAACTATACGCAGTTCCGCGACTACCAGACGCTCAGGAGCAAGGACGAGGAAGCTGCCCCAAAGCCGAAGGAGAAGAAACCAGCCGCCAACAAGGACTACCACAACGACACCCGAAGGCGCATGAGCTACAAGGAAAAACGAGAGTATGAGCAGCTCACAGCCGACATACAGCAGACAGAGGCTAAGGTGAAGGCCATCGAGGAGGCACTATGCTCAGGACAACTCGCCATCGACGAGCTGACGGAGATGAGCAAACTACTGCCGAAAATCAAGCAAGAACTCGACGAAAAGGAAATGCGGTGGCTCGAATTGGCAGAACTCGCTTAAAAAAAGAACAAGAAAGATTTGCAGAAACAAAAAAAACAGTTACCTTTGCACAAGATTTAAAAACACGTAAGGTTTCTGTTCTGGAAACTTTATCTCTCACAATTAAAAATTTCGCATACATATTAGTTTATGTTAAGTAAAGAAGAACTATTAAACAAGGATATTTCCGAGTTGGAGAATATCGCAAATGAACTTGGCGCTGAATACAAAAAAAGCGATGACAAGGAGTCTATCATCTATGCGATATTGGACAGACAGGCCGTAGATGCCGGTGCATCACACCCACTTGGAACAACCAAACGCAAGAGAACGCGTATCGCACGCAAGGAAACCGACAGAGTCTATTCCGTGCGCGGTAAGGAAGGCGAGAACTTCGACGTACAGAAGAACAAGCCAACAGGAACCACCCAGCCGGCATTGTTCAAAGATATGCCTGAAAAACAGCCCGCTAAAGAAACCACCGATGAGCCAAAGAAGGCTGAAACGGCGGCAAAGAAGACTGAAACGGCGGCAAAGAAGGCTGAGAAGGTGGCAAAGAAGCCCGAAACACCCAGCGAAGAGGAGAAGAAAAAGGAGACAAAGAAAGACGACATCATACCAGAGGCAGAGTTTGCACAGTCCAACGCACCAGTGGAGCAGACCGAAAACAGCGAACTCATTGCACAGTTGCAAGCCAAAGTCAGTGCTCACAACGAGCAGAACAAAGAAGAGGCCAACGTTCCAGCCATCGATGGCGTGTGGGAAGGTGACCCAGGCGACGGCACTGACTTCATTACCGTCGTCGATATCCCCATCGAGGACCAAGGAGCAGTGCCCAGCTACGATATGTTCGACCGCCCAACAGGGCCCGCAGCTCAGAACCAGCCGACGTTCTATCAGGGAACGCAGCCAGAGACCGCCAAGTTCGACTTCGCGGACATCGTCACAGCCAACGGCGTACTGGAGGTAATGCCCGACGGATACGGATTCCTCCGCTCCAGCGACTACAACTATCTGTCATCGCCCGACGACGTCTATGTGGCCGCCAGCCAAGTGAAGCTCTTCGGACTCAAGACTGGCGACGTGGTGGAATGCCACGTCAGACCGCCACACGAGGGAGAGAAATACTTCCCACTGACCAGCATCGACAAAATCAACGGTCGCATGCCGGCCGAAGTGCGCGACAGAGTGGCGTTTGAACACCTCACCCCTCTCTTCCCCGAAGAGAAGTTCACACTCTGCGGCGATCCAAAGACGACCAACCTATCGACACGCATCGTCGATCTCTTCTCGCCGATAGGAAAGGGACAGCGAGCACTCATCGTGGCACAGCCAAAGACCGGTAAGACCATTTTGATGAAGGATATTGCCAACGCCATAGCAGCCAACAACCCGGAAGCATACCTCATGATGCTGCTCATCGACGAGCGACCGGAGGAAGTCACCGACATGGCACGCACCGTCAACGCAGAGGTCATCGCATCGACCTTCGACGAACCCGCTGAGCGACATGTCAAAATTGCGGGCATTGTGCTTGAGAAGGCAAAGCGAATGGTGGAATGCGGCCACGATGTAGTCATCTTCCTCGACTCGATAACCCGTCTGGCACGCGCCTACAATACGGTAGCGCCAGCATCGGGAAAGGTGTTGACGGGTGGTGTCGATGCCAACGCACTGCAGAAGCCCAAGCGTTTCTTCGGAGCGGCACGCAACATCGAGGGCGGAGGCTCGCTCACCATCATCGCCACCGCACTCATCGACACCGGGTCGAAGATGGACGAGGTCATCTTCGAGGAGTTCAAGGGTACGGGAAACATGGAACTGCAGCTCGACCGCTCACTGAGCAACAAGCGCATCTTCCCGTCTGTCAACCTCGTGGCTTCGAGCACGCGACGCGACGACTTGTTGCAAGACAAGACAACGCTCGACCGCATGTGGATACTGCGCAAGTACATTGCCGACATGAACTCAATGGAGGCCATGAATTCCATCCACGACCGCATGCTGCACACCAAGGACAACGACGAGTTCCTGCTCTCAATGAACGGCTGATGCTCGCCGTTCGCCCTCCCGTGGCGCAAGCACGGCGAGGCGGACGAAATGATACAACATACAAAAAACGCACCCAAGCTGATGGCTTTGGTGCGTTTTTGTTTTCCGTTCATCGAGTGGGTGCCTCTGTTGTCTGTGGCATGATGGGTGCGAATGCCATCCTCCGTCGGCAGAAGCTCACCGATGGTTGGCTGAAAGCTCATCTTTCGCACGATAAAAGCTCACCTATTGCACGATAAAAGCTTACCTATTGCCAGTAGATGGCTATCATGCTGAACAGCAGATGGTTACAAATGTGTCTCGGAAGTCGGCAGATTATTTTTCGCTTGCCTCGTATAAGTCGAGTTGACGGGTCATTTCCTGTCGTCCGACCTCAATGAGCTCTTGTGCCTTCTCGAAGTCGAACAGACCGTAAAGGTCCATCGGAATCTCGGCGCAGATGTCAGGCGGCGTCAGTCGGATGGCCAGTTGCGTGTTGGCCTGTATGGTAAGGTTGGTCACCCGCAGCGCCATGCTCATGTAGTTCTCGGAGAACTGTACCTTGTGGAAAGGCAACTTGGCGCGGATGGTGCCGAACACGCCGTCGCTGCTTTGCTTTTTCTTCTGGTAGGCATCGTAAGGGCAGCTGTCGGGCCCGTTGACGTTCACGGCCACGAGCAAGTCGCCCGGCCGTCGGTGAACCCGGTCGAGTGGGAGGGTGTTGTGTACGCTCCCATCGACATCGATATGCCCGTTCTCACGCACTGGCTTGAAGAAGCAGGGGATAGAGATGGAGGCCCGTATGGCCGTTTGCAGCGGTCCGCTGGTGAACACCCGCTCGCGTCCGCTGACGATGTCGGAGGCGCAGCAGGCGAAAGGGATGGGCAGTTGCTCAATCCTGACGTTGCCAATCATCTGCCCCATGACCGCCAGCAGTTTCTCGCCGTTGGCCACATGGTCGAGTCCCATCGATATGTCCATCATGTTGATGATTTTCTTGCGGTTCAGTCCGAGCGCCATAACTTTGAACTCGCCGAGCTTTCCGTTTGCGAAGGCGCCTCCCACCAGCGCTCCCATCGATGTTCCGGCCACCGACGTGATGTTGTAGCCCCGCTCTTGCAGCACCTCTATGGCGCCGATGTGGGCATATCCCCTCGCTCCGCCGCCCGAAAGCACGAGCGCCACGTTCCTCGATGTCGGTCGGCGGTGTCGTTTGAGCAGTCGTCTGATGGTTGTGAAGATGGTCATATTGTTGTCGGTGAGCGATTCTTCAGTGTGTCTCCGTTTGCCGGTTTCCGTCAGTCGGTCAGCCTATGAGGAGCATTCCCACTTGGAAGATGACCGCACTTGCCAGCCATGCCAGTGCCGTTGTGTAGCAGGCGGCGAAGATGGCCCACTTCCAGCTTCCCGTCTCGCCCTTGATGGCCGCTATTACCGCCACGCATGGGAAGTAGAAGAGCACGAAAATGAGGAATGCGTAGGCCGTGAGCGTGGCCACGGGTCTTGCTTCGGCCATGCTGATGTTGTGCTGCCGAGCCACGTCGAGTGTCATCTGCCGTCTCAACAGTTCGTATTTTGCGTTGTCGTAGTTTTCGTCTTCCGTCACTTCGGCTACCGTTTCGTCGTTTGAGTAGAGCACTCCCAGCGTCGATGCCACAATTTCCTTCGCCCCGATGCCAGCCAGCAGTCCCACGTCGAGTTTCCAATTGAATCCCTGTGGCTCAAAGACGGGTTCCATGGCCTTGCCTATGCGTCCGATGTAGCTTTGTTCCTGTCGCTCGCAGGTGGTTGCCTGTGGATCGTCGGGAAGCGGAAAGTAGCCCAGTGCCCAGACAATGATCGATGCCACGAGGATGATGCCTCCCATTTTGCGCAGGTATTGCTTTCCCTTCTCCCACGTATGGCGTGCGATGGCCTTTGCCGTGGGGAACCGGTAGGGTGGCAGTTCCATGACGAAGGGTGTGTCTTCGCCCTTGATGACGAACCGTGAGAACACCCAGCTGATGGCCATTCCCGTCATGATGCCTATGACATAGAGCGACAGCATGACAGGGGTGCGGTACTGGGCGGCGAAGAACGAGCCGATGATCATGATGTAGATGGGCAGTCTTGCCGAGCAACTCATCATCGGAAGGATGAGCATGGTGATGATTCGGCTGCGCTTACTCTCGATGGTCCGTGTGGACATGACGGCCGGGACGTTGCATCCGAAGCCCATGATGAGTGGTATGAACGACTTGCCGTGGAGCCCTATCTTGTGCATCAGTTTGTCCATGATGAACGCTGCGCGTGCCATGTAGCCACTGTCCTCCATGAACGATATGAAGAAGTAGAGTATCAGTATTTGCGGAAGGAAGACAATGACGGCTCCTACGCCACCGATGACGCCCTCGTTGAGCATCGATTTCACCGGCCCTTCGGGGATATAGGTCGTCACGGCTGTGCCAAGCCACGCCACTCCTGTTTCAATCCAGCTCTTTGGGTACTCTCCGAGCGTGAAGGTGGTGGTGAACATGATGTAGAGGATGAGGAAGAAGATGGGGAAACCCAAGTACCTGTTCGTCAGTAGGCTGTCAATCTTGTGCGTTGTCTGGTAAGTGTCCTTCTTTTTGCCCGTTGTGTATCCGGCTTCGGCCAGTGCTCCGTTGATGAATCCGTACTTGGCGTCCATGATGGCAGTCTCGCTGTCCTGTCCTGTTTCTTCTTTTACGCGCCGTGCAGCATCGTCGCGGTGTCGCATGATTTCTTTTGCGTCGGGGAATTGTGCCACAAGCTGCTCTACCTGATGGTCGTTTTCAAGCAGTTTGATGGCGAGGTATCGTGTGGAGTATTTCTGTCGGATGTCGAGTTCCTTCTTCAAGTGTTCCTGAATGCTGGCTATTCCGTTCTCTATTTCGTGTCCGTGGTTGATGTGTATGTGTCTGTATTTCGGGTAGTCGCCCTCTTTTCCCTCGTAGTTTTGTATGACGGCGCGGAGGAGATCGTCAAGTCCTCTTCCGTCTCTGAATACGGTTGGTATGATGGGCACTCCGAGTAATTGTCCTATTTTCTTATAGTCGATGTGGTCGCCGCGCTTCTCCGTCTCGTCGTACATGTTGAAGGCGCAGACCATGGGTATGTGCATGTCGATGAGTTGGGTAGTCAGATAGAGGTTGCGCTCCAAGTTCGACGTGTCGATGACGTTGATGACGATGTCTGGTGTCTTTTCTACGAGCTGCCTTCTGACGTAGAGTTCTTCGGGACTGTAGGCCGACAGGCTGTAGGTGCCTGGCAGATCGACCAGTTCTATGTGATATCCCTCGAACTCGGTATGGCCGTATTTGGCATCGACGGTCACGCCTGAGTAGTTGCCCACTCGCTCATGGGCGCCCGATGCGAAGTTGAAGAGCGATGTTTTGCCACAGTTGGGATTCCCCACCAGAGCGACGTTGATGATATGGCGTTGCCTGTTGACGGCGTCGGTGAGCTCACTGGGCAAGAACGGTTGCTCGTAGGGGTCGGATGCGTCGGGTTCGATGGCGGGATTGTGCTCCGTTGGTTTTCGTTCGGTCAGCGACTTGTCATTGAGGGCGATGACTTCGATGAGGTCGGCCTCGCTTCGGCGCAAACTCACCTCGTAGCCCATGATCTGATACTTCACGGGGTCTTGCAAGGGGGCATTGAGTAGCACCTTCACCTCCTTGCCGTTGATGAATCCCATCTCGATGATTCGTTTTCTAAATCCTCCGTGTCCTGAAATCTTGGTTATGACACCAGCCTCACCTGTTTTCAGTTCAGACAATCTCATACGCTGTTCTTTTTCTGCAAAGATACGAAGAAAAAGGCGCAGATGGTGGATTTTGGTGCGAACTTGTTGAAAAAATACCTAATAATGGGGATGTCATCGGACGCTGTCGGGTAATGCATCATCTATTTTGTTTAGGCCTATCGGGTGGTGGTGGTTCAGTTTTCGTGTTGTGCTTCTGCCGTCGTGTCCTCCGTTGGTTGAGCTATGACGTTGCGAAAGGTGAGCTTTTGCCATGCAAAAGGTCAGCTATTGGCACGTCATAGCTGACCTTTCGTTTTCTGTTTTCTTTTGTGCTGATTGTCAGTGGGTTGCAAACTGCCCTTCGTTTGCTTTCCTTTTGTCTCGCTATGCCTCGTCCTCCTTTCCTTTTCTGCTGCTTGCCGCCCTTGTCGTGGTGCGGTTTTGGGGTGGGGAGGGGTGAGCGGTGCGGCTCATTTCAGTCGGTCATAGAAATCCTTTAGGGCGGGTCTGCTGACACCCCGCTTGACGAGTAGGTCGAGGTCGCGTTTGGCTTGGCTGAATTTTCGCTGCTGTATGTACACTTCGATTCTTTGCAGTATGTAGTCTTGGTTGTCCGGACTGCGCACGATGGCTTCGGTAAAGTCGTACTCTGCGAGCATGAACATCTTGCGTTCGGCCTCTATTCCCCCTCGTGCGGCATAGCCGATGGGGTTGTCGGGATATTGTTCGATGAGTCTGTTGATGCCGTCGAGTGCCTCGGTGTAGTGCTTGTCCTTCTCGTTGAGTAGTGCAAGGCCGAGTTGTGCCTCAAAGTTTCCCGGCACGATGCGGAGCAGATTGTTGTAGTCGAGCCGTGCAAAGTTGTATCTGCCGAGCCTTTCGTTGACGTATGCCCTGTAATAGAGTGCCGATGGGTTGTCGGGTTCGAGCCGCAGCACACGGTCGTAGTCGTTTTTGGCACTCTGCCATTGCTCAAGCATGACTTTCCATCCAGCGCACTTGAGCAACAGACCTATGCTATCGGGGTGTTGGTCGAGCTCAGCTGTGGTGTGGTTGAGCGAGTCGCGCAGTTCGTTGTGCTGAGCGCTGGCCGTTAGGCTTGCGACGAGCATCAGGACGATGATGATTCTCCTCATTTCCGTGTTGGGTTTGCTGTGATTCAGTATGATTCTTCGTCACTGGGGAAAGTTCCTTCCCTGACGCTTCCTACGTAGGCCTGTACGCCTTCGGTCATACATTTCTCCATGTCGGCGAAATAGCGTAGGAACTTCGGTCTGAAACGGTGGCTCATTCCGAGTGCGTCGGCATAGACGAGCACTTGTCCGTCGGTGCCGTTTCCTGCTCCGATGCCTATTGTTGCCGCCTTGACCACTTTGGTAACCTGTGCCGCCAGCTCTGCCGGCACTTTCTCAAGCACGATGCAGAATGCGCCAGCCTTGTCGAGTGCCCTTGCGTCGGCCATGAGTTTCAGTGCCTCTGTTTCCTCCTTGGCCTGCAGTCCGTAGCCTCCGAGCTTGTGGATGCTCTGCGGTGTGAGTCCGAGATGTCCGACTACGGGTATTCCTGCGTTGACGATGCCTCGCACTGTGTCGGCAATCTCCTCGCCTCCCTCCAGCTTCACGGCATCTACTCCGCTCTCTTTGGCTATTCTTATGGCGTTGCGTATGCCTTCCTCGCTGCTCACTTGGTAGCTCCCGAATGGCATGTCGCAGACGGTCAGGCAGTGTTGGCATGCCTTTGCCACGGCCCTTGCGTGGTAAATCATCTGTTCAAGGGTGATGGGCAGTGTGTCGTCGTTTCCGCATACGATGTTCGAGGCGGAGTCGCCGATGAGTATGCTGTCGATGCCTGCTGCGTCGAGGATGGCCGCTGTGGTGTAGTCGTAGGCTGTCATCTGCGCTATTTTCTGCCCGGCGGCTTTCATTTCGATGAACGTTTTGGCAGTGATTTTCTTCTTGTCGGTTGTTAGATATCCCATTGTTCTATATCATTTCAGTGAAATCGTTTATTATTTCCGATGTGTATTCCTTCAGTTTCTCCAGAGGATTGGTGGTTGCCAGAGCTATGACCCGTGCCCCTGCAGCCGTGCCCGCTTTGAGACCGTTGTAGCTATCCTCAAAGACGACACACTCTTTCGGGTCGAGATTGAAGTAGGCGGCGGCCTTCAGGTAGCAGTGGGGCGACGGTTTGCTTTCTGTGAGGTCCTCTGACGTGAACACTTTGTCGAACAACTGCGTGAAATCGGGGTGGTGCCGATAGACGTTGTTCATCTTCGGGAGGTTCGAACTGGTGACAACGGCGGTCTTGATGCCCCTTTTCTGTAGCCGCTCGATGTATTCCCGTGCTCCGGGAACATAGCGGTAGTCCATCGACATCTCATAGTCGTCGAGCATTTTCGTAATCTCCGCCTGCCTCTCCGGTTGCCCGTGGAAGTAGCGTTCGTAGATTTGCGCCAGCGTTTGCCCCTTGATTCGGTACTCGAAATCGGGTATCTCAGGGTGGTATTTCCTACCCACCTGTCGCCAGAACACCGTGTATTGCGGTTCGGTGTCGAATATTACGCCGTCGAGATCAAATAAACAAGCTCTTGTCATTTTACTAATTGTTGTTCATTAGCGTGCAAAGTTACGAAAGTTTTTCGTAACTTTGCCACCAATATAATATGCTTAAGAAATTTTTCACTGGTTTGTCGCTTGCCCTCCTGTCGCTCATCGTGGTGGGATGCGGGAGCAGACACGGCAAGACCAAGGTCCTGTCGGTGCCTGTCGGTCATGTGGTGGCTGACTCGGTCGTGAGCTTCCGCCGCGACGCACAGTGCCGTATCCACATCGATTTTGCCTATTTGAAGGGCAAGAAGTACGCTGCGGTCAACGATTCGCTGCTCCGAATGGGCACGCTGCAGCCCAATTACCTCGCCATCAGCTACGAACGACTCGTTCCGCAGTCAGCCGTCAGGACGATAATGGAGCGCTATGCCCGTGAGTACTCGGAGCTTGCGCAGTGGCTTCACGACCGTGAGAAGGCCAGAAGTCAGCTTGATTGGGAGCTGAACATCAAGACCCGCATCATTCCCGGTAGGGGAAAGCGGCTCGTTTACTTGTCAGACATCTACATAAAGACTGGAGACGCGGCCTCCAGATACCAGCTGGCGCACAACTTCGACCCAGAGACGGGCAGGCAGACACGTCTCTCCGACGAGTTCGGGGCTGACTACAAGGAGCGGCTCACCAAGGACATCGTCGAGCAAATGGCCGACCAACTCGGACTCGACGACGACAATCTGGCGAGCCTTCAGCGAGCGGGCTACTTCGCAATGATCGACCCTTACCCTGCCGAGAACTTCATATTGTACGACGATTCAGTGACGTTCATCTACACTGCCGGAGAAATCAACCCGAGAGAGGTGTGCGTCACACTTGAGAAATGACACTAACAACGCAATGACAGACATCATCAGCAAATACTTCCCACACCTGTCGCAGAAGCAGATGAGCCAGTTCGAGGCCCTGCAGGGGCTCTACGGCGAATGGAATGCTAAGATTAACGTGATATCGCGCAAGGATATCGACAACCTTTACCTACATCACATCCTGCATTCGCTGGCCATCGCCAAGTTCATAGACTTCAAACAAGACACCAATGTGCTCGACTTCGGCACGGGAGGAGGCTTCCCCGGCATACCACTGGCTATCCTTTTTCCCAACGCCAACTTCAAACTCATCGACGGAACGGGTAAGAAAATACGCGTGGCCAATGAGGTGGCGCACGCCATCGGACTGGAAAACGTGCTGGCTCAGCACCTACGGGGAGAGGAAGAGAAAGGAAAGTTCGACTTTATCGTCTCCCGCGCCGTCATGCCGCTGCCCGATTTGATGAAGATAGTGAGGAAAAACGTCGCCAATGATCAGCACAACGCCCTTGAGAACGGAGTCATCGTGCTCAAAGGGGGCGACTTGCAGGAGGAGGTGCGGCCCTATCGCAAGATAGCCATGGTGGAAGAGCTGTCGCAATGGTTCGATGAGGAGTGGTTCAAGACCAAGAATCTCATCTACGTACCAGTATAGCCGACCGTCAGAACCGCCACTACGGTGATGCCGAAGGGCCACCGACACGTAACATTAACGCCCCAGTGGGGCACACAGAAAAGGAGAAAGAAATGATAAAGGTAAAAAGATTTGTATGCAATCAACTGCAAGAGAACTGCTATGTGGTGAGCGACGACACACTCGAATGCGCCATCATCGACTGCGGAGCATTCTATAAGGAGGACCATCAGGCCCTCGCCGACTATATCGCCGACAACCAACTGAAACCCGTTAGGCTCATCAGCACGCACGGACACCTCGACCACCAGTTCGGCATCGCCACCGTAGCCGAAGCCTATGGGCTGACAACGGAGTGCGCTGCAGGAGATTCCAACCTCATAGAGGGACTCAAGGAACAGGCGTCGGCCATCTTCGGCATGCAGCTCGACACCGATTTCCCCACCAAGTTCCGCTATTACGACGACAACGAGAAGATACGCTTCGGCCATCACGAGCTTACCGTCATCCCGACACCAGGACACACACCCGGTTCGGTGACCCTCTATTGCCGTGAGGAGGGCATTGCCTTCACCGGTGACACCCTTTTCAAGGGCAGTATCGGACGAACCGACTTCCCCGGCGGAAATATGTTCCAGATGATCAGCAGCCTCCGCGAGCTGTCGCAGCTGCCCGACCAGACCATCATCTACCCCGGACACGGCGACCAGACAACCATCGGCTACGAGCTGGCCCACAATCCCTACATGGACCGATGAACAACCCAACGCCGAAACCCACGAAAATCATCCTTGGCATTGACCCCGGAACCAACGTTATGGGATATGGCGTCATCCGTGTGATAGGCAACAAGGCGGAGTTGGTGGTGATGGGAGTCATCGACATGCGCAAGGAGAAGGACCCGTATCTGAGACTCGGAAAGATATTCGAGCGCGTGACGGGCATCATCAAGGAATATCTGCCCGACGAGATGGCCATCGAAGCCCCCTTCTTCGGTAAGAACATACAGTCGATGCTCAAGCTCGGACGCGCACAGGGAGTAGCCATCGCAGCGGCCATACAGCGCGACGTGCCCATCCACGAGTACGCACCGTTGAAAATCAAGATGGCTATCACGGGCAACGGCTCAGCTTCGAAGGAACAGGTGGCTGGCATGCTGCAACGACTGCTGAAACTCCGCGACGACCAGATGCCCCAATTCATGGACGCCACCGACGCACTGGGTGCCGCCTACTGCCATTTCATGCAGATGAGTCAGCCCGAAGCCGAAGGCCGACACTTCAGTTCGTGGAAGGATTTCGCAAGGAAAAACGAGTCGCGCATCATCAAATAAAACGCAAGACCACAATAACCAAGCGAAAATCGTGTTATAACGATGAAACAATACGCAAGAAAGAGCATTACAGAAGAATAGGAACTCAAAAAGACAAGAAGATGAAAAAAATTGTTTTGACTATTGCCTTGGCCCTCGTAGCCGTAGCAGGCACATACGCACAAGACCGTGTCTATCAGCAGATTTACAAGAGTGCATACGCCGTGGCAGCCAATAAGGCCGAGGATACAGGACTGAGGAAGGTGGCTTCGTTCAAGGTCGATGCCATCTCATACCTGCAAACAAAGACCCTCGCGGCACTGTCGGTAGAGAAAGAGACACCGTTGTCGCAAGAGACCATCAAGCATCTCAACAACCAACTCGACTCGATGGCCTACTTCATGTATGATTACGTGAACCTCTTCACCAAGGAATATGCCAAGGCAGCCGACGAAAAGGCAAAGAACAGAATCAAAAAGATATTCAGAGACGCAAGCATCAACCATCCGCTCTACCACGACGACGATGCGGAGCTGGTGCTCGCCTACTACAACCGTGAGGACTATCTGACACAGTTCTCGCTCGACACCAACTGGGTGGAGGCTTTGGAGGAAGTGAAGGGTAAGCTCAGATAAGCCGAAAGCCTCATGCCGCCGATTGTGGGGCGACTCATGGCCGTGCAAACGACGGGCCGATGACGGAAGCCGGGATAGCCGATGTGCTGTTCCGGCTTTTGCGTCGGATGGCGATGCCACACCCTTTCTCTCACGGTACGGAGGGCTCAGTAGAAAATCAATGGGGGAATAATTTGTTATTTATCTTAATAATTCCGACCTTCGCATTATGGAAGAAAAAATGTTACGCACCTTGGCAACTCTTGTTTTGCCTTCTCAAATATTAGATTATTTTACTATCGTTTCTGTCTGCGAGGTTGGACCTGAGTTTCATATTAGTCTTGACGAACGTATGGACAAGACTTTGTCAGGTAATGCC
>NZ_KE387158.1:0-6800 GCF_000430525.1 Prevotella corporis DSM 18810 = JCM 8529
GGCACTCACGGTCGTCCATTGCATTGGCGACCACTGCCACGAGCCATTTGGTGAGATATGGTAGCCATTTTTCATGATTGCGCATCACAACGCAACTTGCCAGTTCGGGAATGGCTTTCAGTGAAAGGGAAGAAATATCACAACAGCAATTGTTTTCATTATTGCCACTACTTTCATGATTACAACTATCGCTATTGCCACTATTATTACCACAGATATTACCAATATCCGTCAAGGGCAATCCCTTGAAATACTCCTGTATAGGGTTGATACGTGGAGAGAAGCTGCTCTCTATAATGGAATAGAGGTTGTCGGAAGATGTGATAATCCCCACATCGTTGTCAAGTTCCCTGCGGAGTGTATTGATTTCATAGCGACCCACTTTTGAGAAGTGAGCATCTTCCTTGCTTCGGTATTCGGTTCGCCCCAACACCGTGTTGTATCTGAACTCATAATAAGAGGAGAGATAAGTTTCTATCTCACCATTTTTGGAGGAAGTCTTCCTTTGCTTGGGCGTATTATTTTCGTCCACTGAATTGCCTTTATCTGCGTTTCGTTTCATTATATGCTTGGTTTGGTTTCCGAGAGTGAAGTTATGAAGAGAACTGGAAAGTTCCAAGCATTCGGAGAGTGCTTGCATAATGTTGCGCAAATTGGCAATGAATTTCTCACGGATTTTTGACAAGAAACTGTTGGAAAGTATGGATTTAAGCCCCAAACAAGAGGACAAGTGTGTAAAGAATGCAAGAAAGGCAGGTGGTAATTTGCTACAATACGCATCGTATTGCGTTGGCTAAAAGGATATGATAAAATGGAGTAAAGAGACAAAGAAAGAGAGCGACAATCCTTTTGCCATTTCCATGTTTTTCCCTCTATTTCCCTGCTGTTCCCTCGTGCTTTGAAGTATGGCAAACACTCTCTACTTTTGCAGGCAGAAATATGCGGTGAAACGCAAAACGGACAAAGGTTTTATTAAACCAACAAGACAGAAATACAAACAAAACAATAATAAAACTATGGGATATTTTATCATTACGGATTCAAATTGGGCAAGACTGAGGGATGAGATACTCAATCTTGCTCAGACCTGCCACAAAGCTTTCGGAGAACAGAGTCAGCACACCGATTGGCTGCACAATGGGGATGTATGTCAGCTACTCAACATCAGCAAGCGCACCTTGCAGCACTACCGTGATACGGGCGTGCTACCGTTTACACAAATCGGGCACAAGTGCTATTACAGGCGTGAGGACGTGGAGCGGTTGTTGCAGACAAAATCGGAGAAATCAAAGAACAACAAATAAAATAAGAGGACAATGGAATCAGTAAGAGATTTGAACATGGATGCGGACGAGATGCAGGTGGTGCTGTCCGCCATAAGAAGTGTGAACAAACGAATAAAGGAAGTAGCACAGACACACAAACCCTTGTTTGGCGGTGAACACTTCCTCACAGGCAAGGAGGTGTGTGAGCGGCTGTACATCAGCCCTCGCACCTTGCAGGACTATCGGGACAGGAAGATTATCCCCTATACGCAGTTTGCTGGGAAGATACTCTATAAGTCTTCGGATTTGGAGAAAATATTATTAAGGAAATAACTATATGGAATATCACGATGACTATATAATATAAATATATGCCAAAACTCCACTTTTAAAAGGATAATCCTCTAATCTTAAATGAGAGTACTCCAAAATATGGGAACAGAGCCGTATCATATTTTTTATAAAGTTTGATACGGCTCTGTTAGATTTAGCATTACTACCTGTAACTATTTATGAGGTGATTTTTATCTTGATATATCCTTCCTCATCTATCAAAGAAGCTATATTTGTCGTAACATAAGAAACTATATGTCTTAATCTTTCGATAATACAGTATAAATATTTTTACAACTTAAAAATCATCATAATCCGTATCTATATGGAAATTATAAACTTTCATCATAAGGTCATATTGCCTGGGAGAATCTTCTTTCCATGTCTTATCATCATATAGATAATAGCCATTTGCAGATCCGTTCCAGCCAAAATTTATATAGTATAGGGTCTGCCCATTCATTATTTTGTACCCATCCAAAAGCATGCAATGTCCAGAACTTGGCATATCAATTCCCAGTTTTTTCCATAACCAGCCATTACTGCGCTTTTTGCCCGATAAGAACGAAAGACCATAGGAATTATTTTTCATATTGTTACTAATATTATTCCAATCAGTATCATAGCTGAACATTCCACCTAAATAATCGCCTAAGAATTTCATAGCTTTTTTAGTGTCAGTCCCCGCAGAGCCATCCTTATCGTATGATGTACCAATATTTTCTGCTATTCTTTTTATAATATTTGAAATGTCGTCTTTTTCACTTTGAGAAGTAAAGTAATAACCATACTCCTTTGTCTTCAGTTTGCTCCAAGAAGTCTTTAATCCATACCCTTTGAATACACCAAAATCATTCTTTAGCACTGTCAGTGCTTGGACAACTGCAATAGGTACACAGCCCGCAGCAGCTCGTCCATTAGAAGCATATTTCCCATTTGATGAAGGTGACTGTAAATTGAAAGGATTACCCTGTCCCCACCTTACATTACATTTTTGGGGCACGGATTCCTCATATCTTTTTGAGCTTCTTGTTTCAGGCTGGTCCCAATGAGAATTTATGGGCGCATCCGGAGTCATTCGGTTGTAAACTGATGTAGCTGCCGTCCCAAGCATAAAAAGAAAAGATTCTGGTAATTTTTCTTGCTCTATCAACTTTCCATGAAGAAACTTTAACTCGATGTTATTAAAATGCGCATAAATAGGTTCGGCTCTCTTGTCACCTGCAATAACGATAGTAGAGCCGTCTGAGATTTTGACAAAATACAATAAGTTCTGTGGATTACTCTCTTTCTGTATTCCTCTTGTCGTATTATCTTGCGCATTAATAGAGTCAATACCAACAATCATACAAGCATTATTTGTAGATCTTGTGTTACCCGCTTGTAAATAGCCATTAACTACTTTTTCTATATCACTTTTCCCGACCTTAAAACTATTTTCTTTAACAATCGGAGTTGTCTGTTTTTGAGGAAGCTCTTCTTGATTGCATGAAACAAGAAGTGCTAAGGATAAAAATAAAAATATTTTTTTCATATCTTTTGCTATTTAAAAGTTATTCCAATAGTGGATATTCCATCAGGAACACTAAATCCAAAGGAAATTGCTACAGGTACTTGCTGGATGCTATTTTTGTTCAATTGGACTTTATATTTTCCTGTCTGTACCTTGCTTATTGTCATAAAGTCAAATTCTATTTTCTGGAGTATGCCATTTTTACAATAAATTGTGGCTTTATTCCCATCAGAAAGTTCTACGACAGTCTGTTCCTTTGATAAAATCTCTTTGGTTATTCTTTTTGATACTTCAGTGTCATTCTTCCCATAATCAATCCTAAACTCATACATCGCATAATCACCTTCCATAAACTGGAAAAAGCCTTCTGGATGTGCAGTGGATAGTTCTATCTTACTTGGGGTAATATTTGGAATTCTATTCCTATCTTCGTCAGAGCAGGAAACCATTATAATAACGGCTATGAATAGCAGAATCCTTTTTATCATCATTGCGGTAAATATTTAGTCGTGTGAATATTAAGAGTTCTTGTCTTATATGGGGCTCCATACCATTCTGTCCAATGTGTATCTTGGAAGCGACCTGCATTTTTCCTGTTAAAATCCAATACATAACCAGATACAATTCCATAATTACCAATGGGACCTACTACATGGATATAATAATCTCCATTGATTTTTTTGTATCCGTCAGCTAAAAAGAAACTAAAATTATAGTAAGAAGTGTGCCTAAAAAAGGTAGGATGTTTTCTATCACGATACCCATATATATATGAAATGCCTGTTTCCAATCTTAAGTTATTAAGCATATTAAACCAGTCTGTATCATAAGACAAACTTGGAATTCCATCTGCACCCGAAAAGAAATTCTTTACAGCTTCAAAAGCCATAAGTCCTGATATTTCAGAGTTCGGCATTAATTTAAATTGTGGAATTCTATTAGACATCTCAACGAAATCTGTATACATATCTCCTTTTAATTGCGTAACATCTAATTTCTTTGCTCGTTTCCATGAAGCCTTTAGTTGGTATTTGTCAAAACTTCTAATTTCTTTTCCATCAGGTATTGCAATACAAAGAGCATGAATAGTCCAAGGTCTTATATCTTGTGAAGAAAAAGTATTGTAGTTCTTGTGGTTCTCGTTGTATTTATATGCATCTGTAAATCTATAGGCTAATTTAGGGAGAACTTCGTCATTGGAATCTCCAGCTCGGGTATTTAATTGTTGCCTATTACTGTAATAGCTGTTTACTTGGTTATTATTTGTTGTTTTATTTTTTACATCAACTATATAATTTTCCATTAGATTACCAATAATTTCAGGGATACTATCACCTACAAATTCTCCCTTTTCATTTATTTTCAAATTGAGATTGTCAAAATGTGCATAAACAGGCTCTGCTCTTTTGTCGCCACCTACTACCACGGTTGATCCGTCTGACATTCTCACAATGTACAACAAGTTATGTGGGCTGTCAATTGTTGCTCTGGTTGCACTGTTAGCATCGTTACTAATAGTGTCAATTTCTGCAATTTCGCAAGAAATTCCTTTTGCCCTTGTCCGTGTCGAATAAAAATAATCAACGACAACCTTCTCAATATCACTTTGTGTGACATTGAAATTTTCTTCGGACAATTTTTGACTCACATTCTCTTTTTCATTGTAGATTTCCTCATTACTGCAAGAGAAGAAAGCAATAACAGATAGTAATAATAAAATTTTTTTCATGTCCTTATGTGTTAAATGTTTATAGGTTATAATTTTTCACCAAAGTTACATAAAAAGAAAGATACACAAAATATTCAATAGTGGGTATTTTATCTAGCTAACCAGCAAAGAAGTCTTTGAAATATTTCCAAAATGAACAATCAGTCCTATTTTACCATAGTTAGTAGTAGATTGGTAGTAAGATAATTCGCAACATAATAACGGTCCCACAACATCTTCTCTTTCACCGTTTTACCCTATTTGTAGTTATGTAGTAGGATAATATCGGTGAAAGAAAAAAGATATAGATAATTTAATGCTGTGTATCTCCAAAAAGAAATACCGGTGTTAAAGTTGTTGTCGGTCGCTGTAGTTCATTGATGATATACTTTCTGACGAAGTGGGCTCCTGTGCTATCCAATTGGAAAGACAGGGCAATAATGATTGGGAGTGGATAAAGCGATGCATAACCTGCCAACTCCTTATCTCTGACTGTTACCCTCTCAACTGTACTCCTTTCTTCAGGATGCAGGTTGGAGGATTTTATTATCGTTTGCAACCTGTGGTTGAGTTTCCTCCATGTTACCCCGAAGAACTTCACAAGTTCACTCTCTGTCATGGCTATCTCTCCGTTTCCTTTGCGAATGACTTGCATTTTGCTGCCCCAATCAAAATAACTACGCTGATTGGAAGTGTTTGTTCTTATTTTTGGATTGTTGTTTGTCTTCATGCCGTTTTCTCCATTTTACAGATTACAATATCCGAAGGTTCACAAGCCTCTCTCTCCGCAAATAGGCTTCAAAAGGACTTCACAAAGGTTGTCAATTTAGCCTTCAAAAATTTGCTAATCGTTGTAAAATCAAGGTTTTACAACGATTTTTCTTTGTATATACCTCTATCGCCTGACGGCATAACCCTATGTTTTGACAATCATCATTCGGTCAAATTCTGCTACATAAACTGCTACACAAAAATTGTAGCAATAAAAAATGTAGCAATGACGGGATTTTGAATACCATATTGACGGCATCAACTCTTTCTTTTTCAATGTATTAAGTATTAACTTTGCAGCCGAGTGCTACACAAAAGAATGATGCATTATGAGAACAAATTTCAAGGTGTCCTTCTACCTACGTTCAAACTATGAGAACAAAGAAGGAAAGTCGCCTGTAATGCTCCGTGTATTCCTTAACGGAGAGATGGCAAATTTCGGATCTACGAAAATCTTCGTGGACAAGACAGTATGGAACAATGCCACAAGTCGGCTCAAAGGTCGGACGGCTGAAGCTTTATCCGCCAATGCCGCATTGGACTCTATTTCTGCTACACTGAATAACATCTATCACAAATTTGAGGACGACTCCTCCCTGTCATTGGAGAAAATCCGATCTTATTTTGTGGGAAAAGACAGAGAGTATACAACTTTCCTCCCTGTATTCGACAGATTCAACGAAGACATCAGGCAACGCGTCGGACACACCATCAGCAAAGACAGCCTACAAAAGTACAGCGTTTTAAGAAGGCATTTCGCAGAATTCCTTATTCATAAGTATGGAAGAAAGGATGTAGGACTGACAGAGTTCACACCATCCGTGGTACAGGATTTTGAGTTATATCTGAGTACAGTGGCAGGTTGCGCTTACAACACATCAGTCAAGAAGATGAAGGCACTCAAGACCGTAACTATCTATGCTCAAAAACGTGGTTATCTTCTTCACGACCCCTTCCTCAATCATCGTTTTCACTTGGAGCCTGTCAATCGAGGTTTTCTCACGGATGAGGAAATTATGAAGATAGCCAACAAGGAAATTGCTATTCAACGCTTGGAGTTAGTAAGGGATGTTTTCATCTTTTCATGTTTCACAGGTCTAGCATATATTGATGTTTCCAATCTCACACCAGACAATATCGTAACACTTGATGATAAGCAGTGGATTATGACCAAGAGACAGAAAACAAATGTGGAGACAAATGTTTTATT
>NZ_KE387158.1:8960-60540 GCF_000430525.1 Prevotella corporis DSM 18810 = JCM 8529
CCTACATTCTTAATGAAGTGCAGAAAAGCGGTTGCAACGGCTTTGATGATGATGAAATCTTCTCTATGGCTGTTCACTACTATGATGAGGACAATTTAGAGATTGGCAAGCCTACCAATTGCCAAGTAATGGTTAATCACATGGTGGAACTCACGGAGGAAGAAAAAGCCGAAGCAAAGCAGGAAGCCATTAAGCAATATCAGCGTGAGGAACTTGCCAAGATACAGAGCCGTAACGCACGAGTGAAAAAGACCGAGAACGCAGCAACCCAAGTACAACCGTCACTATTTGATTTTTAAGCCTATGAAACCGAGAAACAAATTTGAAAAGGCTGTTTTGGAACAAAGCAAGCATCTTCGCCCAATAACCAAGATACAGATTAAGTGGGCATTCCGTGAGTGTATTGACCACTTCGCCTACCGCTTGCCAAAAGGTCGCACCACTTGTATGGATTGTGGGCATAGTTGGACACTGAACAAACATAGAAAAACTTGCACTTGCCCTCATTGCAGGGCTAAGTTGCAGGTCAAGGAAACATTCCAAAGGAAATTGCAGCAGAAGCACTATTTCACGACACTCACCGCTTGCGGAGAATACCAAGTGTTGCGGATGTTCCTCCTCGTGGCTGAAATGGAGAAAGGTTGCAAGGCAGAGTACTACGCACTTGAAATCGGTCAGTATTGGTGGAACGCACAAGGACGAAAGACGATTGTTGCCGTTCAGAGAGTATTGGGTAGATATGTTGATACATTTTCCTATTGCGCACCTATGGCAATCCGCAATGACAACGAAGCCTACAGATATGTAGCCTATTCGCAGATATATCCGAAGTTCAAGGTATCAGACACACTCCGCAGAAATGGTTTCAAGGATAATTTTCACAATATCCCCCCGACAACACTCATTCCTGCCTTGCTTTCTGACAGCCGTGCCGAAACATTGATGAAGTCGGGACGTACAGACCACCTAAGCTATTTTCTTGGCAAAAGAAGAGTGCTTGACGAGTATTGGCAGTCTTATAAAATTGCAGTTCGTAACGGCTACGATATAACGGATATTTCCCTTTGGTGCGACTATGTGGATATGCTCCGCAGATTGAATAAGGACATACACAGCCCGAAGTTTCTTTGCCCCACCAACCTCAAAGCCGAACACGACCGCAGACAGGAGGAACTCAATAGACAAAGGGAAAGGGAAGAGATAGCCCAAAAACAGCAGAAGGCAATGGAAGACGAAAAACGTTTCAAGGAACTCAAATCCAAATTCTTCGGTATCCATTTTACCGACGGCACAATCCAAGTCCACGTATTGGAGAGCGTGCAGGAACATTTAGAGGAGGGAGTAACCATGCACCATTGCGTATTTTCCAACGAATATTATCTTAAAGAGGACTCACTAATCCTATCGGCTACCATTGAGGGCAAGCGGATAGAAACAATAGAGGTATCACTGAAATCATTTGAGGTGGTGCAAAGTCGTGGAGTGTGCAACAAGAATACGGAGTATCACGAACAGATAGTGAACCTTGTCAATGCCAACCGCAGGCTAATCAGCCAACGAATGAAGGCAACGGCATAAAGTATAAAGTATAAATCATTAAATTATCAGAGATATGAAAACAGAGATAGAGAACGTCATTTTTAATTGGTCGGATGAGATACCTCCCATTCTTGTCCGGGTTATCAATGCGATAACCCTATCCGACAACAAAGAGGAGTTAAGGTCGGCTATCAACCAAATAGCCGAAGAAACAGAACTTGACAAGTTCTTTGCCTATGGTTATGGTGCGCATCACTTTTGGCTCAAACACCGCAGATTGTCAAATGGAGAGCCAAAGGAATATAGATTATTAAAAGTTGAATTTTAAGATTATGAAGAAGAAAGTTTACAGAGTACGGACACAATACATCTTCGAGGGAGTTTTTGAGGTGGTTGCCGAGAGCAGAGAAGAAGCACGACAAAAGGTCATTCGGGATTGCGGATTGGTGATGGGCGGAAATGTTCACAGCACCCTTCCCGATGAGGAAATCAATTGGGCTTTCTCCACGCACCCCGAAGTAAGGATGGGACGGATAACCATTCAAGAAGAACAGACGGAATAATGCGGTCGGCAGATTTGCCGACCGCTCCTTTCTTTCGTGAGCTTCGAGCGGACAAAGAAAGGAGCAAAGAAACCCCGATGAAAAACATTTCGTTACTTTTGACAGTGAGTTGAAACGGCTCAAAAGTAACAAAAAGCCAAAATCAAAAACTCATAGTTCTCTTAATCATCACAAGAAATTCTTTGATAAAATTCCAGCCAATGTCCGTCAGGATCTTGAAAGGTCAGCAATTTTCCGTAAGGCTCTGCTCTTATTTCTCCAATCATTTTTACTTTTTTCTCTTTTAACTCTTCATACACCAACTCTATATGGTCAGTCTCAAACATAATTCTTGTTTTGCTTGCAACTACATTACCTTTGTGTGCCGGTCTTTGAAGAATGGCAAATGATGTTTCACCTAAATCAAACTCTATCCAATCTCCATCTGTCAGTTTGACCTCAAAGCCTATATCCTGATAAAAACACTTTGACTTCTGCAAATCACTTACATAAATCCAACAGGCGTATATCTTTCTCGGTTTCATTCTTTCAAGTTATTGATGTTTGATTTTCAGCAGACCGAAGAATGGAGTTATCTCTTGAATGTCCACAAGTTTCAAATGTACTTTTCTCAATGTCGTTTTCAAATCTTCGATGGAGTGGAACCAATATTCAGGAGGCGTATTCTCTTTCATGTCCTGCCAAGTATAGACATGTCCCTCTTGCAGATATGGCTTGATATGATTTTCATACACTTCTTTCGGGGTGGTATATTCCAACAGATAGCGATAGACTTCATTGAACTTTTCGGGAGATACGTCCGGATTGAACAAGATGATTTCATCTGCCATTATCATTTCGCCATCTGCTTTCAGCACTTGCTTCACAGCTTCAAACAGTCTTTCCTGCTCGTTCCATTCCACTTGGTGCAGAACAAGCGAGGAGATGATTAAATCCACGCTTTCCGCTGACAGTTCCAAATTCTGAATGTTACCACACTGAAACGAAACATTATCATAGTGCTTATAAGCATCCTTTGCCTGTGCAATATTCTCTTGGCTCGTATCTGTTCCGAGAGCGAATAGAAAATGAGGTACGAATGGTTGCAGGGATTTTCCCCAACCGCATCCCAAATCCATCACCTTGTTCCCTTTCTTGACTGTCGCAAATTCAAACATCCGTTCGCTCAATGCCTGTGTGGACTCAAACGTGTCTCTGCCATCAGGACTAATCGTTCTTTCGATATATACGGATAAGTTCTTCTCCCAGTTCTTTTCCATATGAAATTATTTATTATCTCACGAAACTATTTTTGTAGAAATCGTACCAAGCATCTATCTGTTCGGGACTGTTGGCTTTCAGCAATAAAAGCATCTCACGAGTGAATTCCAAATGTCCTACACCATTTGCCGTAACAATATTCTTGTCACTAACGGCTTGTGCTTCCACATATCCTGCTTCATTCGTATATTTCTCACCGCCCCATTTTTTGAGTTGGTCAAGACCATTGCCTGTATGCTTTACATTGTTCAGGAAACCGTGTGAACAGAGGAATGAAGCACCGTTGCATATCGCCCCGATGATTTTACCTTTATCTAAAGCCTCCTGTACCAATGGTACGACAAGTTCTGCTTCAGGTGAGCCCCAATGGTTGCCACCGATAAGCACTAAAGCGGCATAATCTTTCGGCATATTCTCGAAAGAATAATCGGGCAAGGTTCTGAAACCTCCGATGGAACGGACAGCGTCTGATGTCGGGGCAACAGTATGCACTTCGTACTTCACGTCACTGCCCGGTATCACGCCCACATGAAGAGCCGTTGAGAGAAATGCTCCTTCCCAGTCTGTGTATTCATTTAATAAGATAAATAAAACTTTCTGTCTCATAAATTGTACATTGTTTAATCCGTCACAAAGTTACTCATTCATAACAAGAAAGGCGAAGGAAATGGTAAGAAAACGCCTCTTACGAAGCATAAAAATGTCGCAAGAGGCGTATTTGATAATCAGGGTATATAAAACAAGGCAAACTCCACTTTTCGTCGTTTGACGAGACCTCTGAGGACTTTGCCTTTGTATCGGCAGAAAGAGACAAATTCACGGTAGAAATTCCTGTCGCCCGATTCTATCTTCCGCAGCAATTGGCTCTTAGCATGTTTGCCGTATCCCAGCAATCTGCCCACTCCGACATTATAGGACAGGACGGCAAGCAGCAGGGCATCCTTTCCGTAGTCCTTGAACATCATCAGACGCTTCATCAGATCTGTCCGAAGCAGAGAGTCTGCCTGTCGTTCCGTCATCGCTGCCGTAAAGTGTTCGCCCGGCAGGAGTTGATGCCCATATCCCACATACGGATAGCAACCCTTTCCGTGTAGTCCCTCAAAGTATTTCACGACCACCACGGCGCGCTCAAAAGGAGGTAAGTCTGCCAACCGTACCCTGCGCTGGGCAAGGATCGGCTGGCAGAGCAAGCACATTATACAGAATAAAGCAAAGCGTTTAGCTGTTCGCATCGTTCAAGGCTCTGGTTACTACTGCGGTGGTCTTTCCCTTTTCCTCCGCCTTTTCGTTGTTGAAACTGAAAGTCAGTTGCTGCATCTTACCGAAACTGTCCTCCACGTACACGTCAATCGTCTGGCGGTCGGTGGAGAGCGAGGTGTAGTACAGACGGAACACGTCCTTTGTGAGCGGATAGCGGTCGTTGGGCTTGAATACCGTTCTATCGTCCATTTTCAGTGTTCCCTTGCCGTCGGGCTGGAAGTATCGGATGGTGTAGCGTGTGTCAGCAAAATCGCCCCCTCGCTTGAGCGTGCAGCGTATCTCTGCCGTCTGTCCCTTGACAATGTCCTTCTGAACGGGCATCGTCTCGACAGTGAACGGATAAGACTGCTGAACATCCAGCTCCCTATCACAAGCAGATAGACAAAACACGGCAAGGGCAAGTACGCCCATTACCCATATCGAACTTAATATCTTCTTTTTCATGTTTCTTTTCTATTAAATATTAAACCTAAGTCCTGCTGATAGCGCAGGACGGAAACGATGCACGTCCGTTCCAAAGAGGAACCGCCCTTGTGCCTTGACAAGAAACAGAAGCCTGTCCGTAAGGAACACCTCCACCGAGCCGTGAACGGCTCCGCCATAGACAAAGCATGAGCGGTCGAGCAACGTAGCCCCATCGGGCAGCAGCTTTTGATCCTCGTTGATTTCTTCATAACCACCTAATGCGGATATGCCACCATAGAGGAACACGTTCTTGCCATTGTCGGAGAGTATCTGGTGCATATAGCCTACCTGCAAAAGCGCATCCTTGAGGTTTACGTTATAACTCCTGTACGGCACATTCTGCTGTTCATACTCTGCCAAGACAAAAGTATAGTTCTCACGCTTCAAATAACGGGTAAGTGATATGCCAAGACCGAAGTTATCCTTGCCAAAGAACTTTTCTCCTTTGATAAGCGGAACACTCCCTACGACCTCTATTCCCCTTTGCTTGGGGATAAGTCGCTGTGCCTGCGATGGCAGACTGAAAGCCATTGCCACCGCCACGCAAGCCGATAAAATAAGTTTCTTCTTCATAAAACCTACCATTTGAGTTTGAGGTTGTCAATCTTCTTTGCCAGCTGCAAGTCTTCCTGCCCGACATAAAAGGCCAGTGTGCGTCCGCCGTTTCGCTCGTAGATTGTTACCTCCAGTTGTTTTTCCTCCGAGAGGGCAAACTGCTCCAATACGAACACGGAATGCTCGTGGCTTTGTCCTTTCACCTGCATCACCTGATGATAAGCACGCAAGGGCTGAAGTACTTGCTCCTGAATGGCGGTACGCTTTGCCATCTTCTTATCAACCACCTTGAAGGTGATGAAGTCCACCGAGTACGGCATATTCGTGCCATTTTCCATTCGGGTGTGGAAATACAGCAAGCCATTATGGGCATACAAGCCACGAAGCAGGAATTTCATACCAAACTGCTGCGCACCGATATGCTTAATGCAGCCTCTGTCATTCTGATAGATAGTCTGCATCATCAGTTTGACTAATATAGGCGACTCATTGCCGAGTTCCTTAAAATAAATGTCAGAGCGGTTGCTTGGCAGCCTGCCTTCTGTCGTAGAAAGAAAATCCTTCATCTCTATGCTGAGTTTCTCTGGTTCATCGGCATACTTCACGTTAAAAGCATAGAAAGAGCCGTCCTCACAGATAACACTCATATTGGTCTCCGTTTCAAAGCCCTTCACCGAAGCCTTTACACGCAACACGTTCTCAGCATCCTCCGCTTTCCCTGCAATGATATTCTGCGAACCTAAGTCTACATAACGAATAGTAGAAGGGAATATAAGATGCACGGTCTTGTCGAAGGTAACGCCCAAGCCGTAGGGCAAGACGACACGCCCATTAGGAATGGCACGGCTCATCCCTTGAAAGAGTTCGCCCGAAGTAAGCGGACGGTTTGGTGTCAAACCATCATTGTTTTCCTGTGCTGTGGCTGTTGCTCCCACCATGGCAAGCATAGCCATTGATAAAATAATTTTCTTCATTGTTCCTTTTTTATTTGATGTTATTTTTTACTTATCATTTTCGATTGTTTTATTTGGACTGAACCAGGAAAAGGCGATAGCCCCCTTTGAGCGTTACCTTGATAGTGCGCAGTTTCTTCTGAAGCAGCTGACTTGCACCCTGCATCACCCCACGGGCAGCCTCGGAGATAATCTGGTCCTTGGCAGAGGAAGCGAAGGTAAAGGAGGTTCCCATTGAACCACCGATGTTCGCCCCGACTTCCTTAAGCGCATTGATGTCCTCCGAACCTGGTATATACACCCCCTCCTGTCCGTCTATATCGTATGCTGAGAGCTTGACGGCTATGATATGCCCTCCAACCTCAATACTCTTAATGAGCAGGTGCATACGGTTGCCCTCAATCTTGGCAGATGCAATCAGCCGGCTCTGCCTTGGAATACGCAGTCCCTGAACCTTGGCAGTTTCCAGCAGGCGAAGCACCACATTGTCGCCCTCCTTGAGCGTGGTCGTTCTGTCCACTACCACTTTGAGCGTGTTGCGCATCGTGGGAGTGGCTGTGCTGGTGAGCGAATGGAAGCCCATGTTGCGTGCTTTCGTCCCGTATTCCTTGATGAAATCCGCATCGCTCATCGGCTGACCGAGTGAAGTCACCACCTGTTTGCGCTCCGCCAAGACCTCCATTGACGGTGTACCAACTTGCGCAGCCTGCCCTTTGGTCACACCCATATCGGTGGTAGAAGTGGTGTTTCCTTTGCTTTCCGTAAAGGCATTACTCAATGACGGTGGCACAGATGATGTCTTGGGTAGATACTTTGCTGCCATCTGATAGCTCTTTTCCATCAAGGCAAGCTGCCGTTTCTCTTCATTGTCCTCCCTGCTTTCCTTTTGGGATAGCTCTTTTTTGAGGTTATCTATCTCCGAGCGCAAGGCTTCACGCTCTTGCTCGTGCGGATCGGGAGTGTAAAAGGAGTTCAAAAGGCGATTATTCTCCTCATAACGATGCATGGAGTTTTCTATCTTTGCCGTAGAAGCAGCTGTCTCTGCACGCTGCTCCTCTGATGGGGCTGTGTTCTGTGCGAAATAGTCCGACAGCTTGCCCATCTCCTCGCGGGACTGTTCTTCCTCGTGTGCCTTGTCGCCTAATTCGTAGGCTTTGAGCTTGTTTTCGGTGAGCTTTTCTGTCGTTGCCTGCGGGATGCTGTCATTGAGCCCCTGCTCCGCAGCGGTCTTATCCTTGCCCGAAGGTGCGAAGATAAACCACATTGAAAGGGCAAACAGCAGTCCCAGACCTCCAAAGACCAAGCCTTTTTTCATTTGTTCTTTCTGTTTATTATCCATTTTCTTTGATTGTTTGATGATGTTGTAGGTAAAAATTGCCGTGTAACTCTTGTAAATTGCTGTCTGTCCGTATCGGACTGTCCGTCAGCTTTCCCGTGGGGATGGGTAGTTTTTCCTTCTTTGGAGGAAAGAAAAACTGCGCTATCATCCAAAGGGAACAGATGAGATAGATAAAACTCAGTCCATAGACGATAGCCTTGCGCTGCCTTATCGTGAGCCTTTCACACCAATGACGGAGCCAAAGGTGAAATCTCAGATAATGGTGAGCGAGCAAATAGTTTACTTTTCTTGCCATAGCCTTATCGTTTATAAGTCTGTATGTCTCTGTTCTCCTTGACGAGGAAGTTCTCCATCAGGAAGCCTTGCGGGTTGTTGTCCGAACGGACTGAGTTCTGCAGCGTGCAGGTCGTAACAAGACTGCGCTCTGTAACATTACTCTGACGGACGATAAACTCCCGTGCATAGGTCATTACCGCATAAGGGTAAGTATTAAAGTTGCAGTGGATAGAATCCACCTCTATGCGCTGATTGACATTACCCGATATGGCACGGTTATAATACCCCTTCTCTGCCAAGTCCTTGTAATAGTTGAAAGCCGACTTGTCACACAGTACGAAGGCACGTTCCATATTCTTCTCAATAGCATCCTTGTCAGGCGCAATGGTGAAGAACAGTTCATGGAAGCGACGTACATGCTCACGAGCTTCAACCGGTCGATTTCGGCTTGCATCCTGACTAAGGGCAAGCATGAGCGACTTTCCCTGATCAAGTACATAGATTTTCTCCCGCTGCTCCTTGGCGAAGCTGTACGAGGCATAGAGGGCATATCCGCTCACCACCACGCAGACAATGGCAAAGACAAAGGCATAGAGCCTTATCTGTCTGAATGAGGTCTCGATATTGTTGAGTGATTTGAATTCCATTTCTTTTTCCTTTTATAGCTGTTGATTAATTAAGTATTGTTGCTCCATTTCTATTTTCCTTTAAGCAGCGCTCCCTTGATGCGTCCACCGACATTTCCCACAGCGGCACCTGCGCCTGCCATGGCAGCCTTGCCGCCGGTATATGCACCTTGAGCGCCACGCTGTGCAGTCTGGTTGACATTGCGTCCGTAGGAGCCGATACCGCCTCCAGCTTCAATAATCCAACCTGCCACAGTAGGTACACAGAAGTAGCCTACAATACCGATAAGGAAGAAGACGATGTAATACCACGTTCCCGAATCAGGCAGATAATTAGGGTCACTGAGTGCCTCGATGTCCTTCTGCATCATGAGGACTTGTATCTTGGTGAGCAGAGCCGTAAGAATAGAGCTGACAGGCAGCCACAGGTAGACAGAGATATAGCGTGAGAACCATGCCGTAAGTGAGCCTGCTAGACCATCCCATACGGCTATGCCGAACACGATAGGTCCGAGTATCGAAAGGACAATCAGAATAAAGGTGCGAAGCGTGTCGATGATGAGTCCCGAAGCATGGAACAGCAATTCCAAAAAGTCGTGAACAAGTTTCATGAACCATTGCTTGGTCTGATAGGCGGCACGCTCGGCATACATCCCCGCAATTGTCACGGCATCTTCCGGACCGATGATGCCCATTTCCTCTATCTTCTGGTCGAACTTTTCGTTGGAAACCAAATAAGCCGTTTCAGGATTCCTAAGGTAGGCTTCCTCCTGCAGCTTATCTCTTTTTGCGGTCAGTTCCGCCAAATTGCCTTCCTGCTGGTGTACCATCATCTCCGTTCCTTGCACCACAGGTGAGAGTACGGCGTTCATCGTACCGAGTACGACTGTCGGAAAGAACATGATACAAAAGCCCAGCACGAAGGGACGGAGAAGCGGAAACACATCGATTGCCTCGGCACGGGCAATGGAAGCCCACACCCGAAGGGCAATATAGAAGAGCGACCCCAAGCCTGCAATACCTTTGGCAATGCCCGTCATCTGGGCACAGAGCGGCATCATCTCGTCATAGGTTGAGCGTAGCAGCTCATGTAAACTGGCAAAATCCATAAGCAAAAGTTTTTTATGAAAGTTTTTTCAAGTTTTATTTAGTCTGTGGAATTACCAGTACCTGCTTGCCGTGTTGCCGTAGAGTGCCTTGACAGAGGCAAGGTTGTTCTTCTCCCTTGCACGAACGTAACTCACGGAGATATTCTTCCTTGTATAGTACGACACCAAGGAGCGGTACTCGCGTAGTGTGGTATAGATACGGTCTATCTGCTGCATGCGCTCGTGGTCGTTCATGGAGAAGACATTACTCTTGACGATGGACTTGAGTTCCTTCAGGCTCTCACCGCTCTGTTCGAGCAGCTTGGTGTAGCCCGAAGCCATCGCAGCGAGTTCTGTCGGGCGGAAGTTCCTGTCTGAGAGCATCTTTTTGTAGGAAGTGACATAGATCTCAGAGATGTCGCCCACCATCAGAATACACTCCTTAACCTTATAGGCATCGCCAATAAGGTTATTCACTTTCTTGAGGGCATCGTAATACTTCTTTGTGTCGTTGTAGAGTTTCTCTACCTCCTTGAATCCGTCAAGGGTATTCTTTACTGTCTTGGAGGCTGTTGCTATCTCCTTGACCGTATTGGCAATGTTGCCGGCAAAGTTACCGGGATCATAGACCGTCCACTGTGCGTGTGCTTTGGGAACTGAAAGGCTCAATCCTAAGAGAGCCATGAAAATGTACTTTTTCATTGTTGCTATAGTTTTGATGGTTTATTACTTATTTCTTTTTATTGTTTCTTTTCTCTATGGCAAGCTGACGGATAGCCGTTTCGATATCTCCACCAAGCTGTGCTGCCCTGTTCATCACCTCTACCTTCTCGGTTTCCTCCGTGGTGTAGGTCAGATATTCCTCCATGCTCACCTCCGTAGCATAGACAGCACTCTGCATACCGCCCAGACCTATCCACACCTCCTTGTAGAGTCGGTTCGGGTCATTGTTTTGATTGATGGAGAGTATCTGGCTCTTTTCCTTTTCCGAAAGACCGAGCATCGCCTGTATACCGTCAAACTTGGTCATGTACTTGCGCTGGTCAAGCAGTATCTTGCAGTCGGAGTTATTGATGATGCTCTCCTTGACAATGGGCGACTGGATGATATCGTCCACCTCCTGAGTCACGACAATGGCTTCCCCGAAATACTTTCTCACCGTCTTGTAGAGATACTTGATGTAGTCCGCCATGTTTGCCGAAGCGATGGCTTTCCATGCTTCCTCAATGAGTATCATCTTGCGGATACCCTTTAATCGGCGCATCTTATTGATAAAGGCTTCCATGATGATAATCGTTACCACAGGAAAGAGGTCTTTGTTGTCCTTCACTTGGTCAATTTCAAAGACGATGAAGCGTTTACTTAGCAGGTCGATGTTCTTATCCGAGTTTAAGAGAAAGTCATATCGACCACCACGATAGTATTGCTTCAATGTAGTTAAGAGGTTGTTAATGTTGAAGTCCGAGAGTGTTACTTTGATGTCACGCTTTTCCATATCCTTGCGGTACACGTCCCGCAGATACTCATAGAAAGTATTGAAGCAGGGAGTGATGCTCCTGTCCGAGCGAATCAACTCTATATAGGCATTGACGGCAGAACCGAGTTCGCCCGCTTCTGTCTTGGTGATATGTTCATCAGCACTTTTCCAAAGCGTGAGCAGCAGCGTACAGATACTCTCCCTTTTCTCCACGTCGAAGAAATTGTCATCGGTATAGAAAGGATTAAAGGAGATAGGATGTGCATCAGTATAGGTGAAATACACCCCGTCCTCGCCCTTGGTCTTGCGGTGGATAAGTTCACACAAGCCCTGATATGAGTTACCCGTATCAACCAAGAGGACGTGTGCCCCTTGCTCGTAATACTGGCGTACCATGTGGTTGGTGAAGAAACTCTTTCCACTGCCCGAAGGACCTAAGATGAACTTGTTACGGTTGGTAATCACGCCGCGCTTCATTGGCAGGTCGGAGATGTCGAGGTGGATGGGCTTACCCGAAAGGCGGTCTGCCATCTTGATACCAAAGGGAGAGAGCGAGTCCTTATAGTTCGTCTCTGCCGTGAAGAAACAGAGGGCAGGCTCGATAAAAGTATAGAATGACTCTTCTGCAGGAAAGTCTGCCGCATTGCCGGGAATGCCCGCCCAATAGAGCGTTGCCGCATCAATGGTGTTGTGGCGAGGGTGGCATTCCATCAAGGCAAGGGCAGAGCCCACGTCATTCTTGATTTGGCGCAGTTCTTCCTTGTCGTTACTCCATGCCAATACGTTGAAGTGGGCACGGATGGAGGTCAGTCCCTGCGAGTGGGCGATGTTGAGATACTCCTGTATCCACTCCTCGTTGATTTGGTTGCTACGGCTGTAGCGTGCCAGCGAGTGCATATTTCTTGCCTGCTTCTCGAAGCGTTCCAAGTTGGCATCGCTGTCCTCGATGAAGATATACTGGTTATAGATGTGGTTACACGGTAACATCAGACCCACGGGAGCGGCAAAGGAAAGACGGCAGTCGCTCCTGTCGGTGGATAACCGTTCATATCGGCTATCAGTACTCACACTTGTGGGCAAATCATCTGTATCGCTTAATGTATGTAAGCAGAGCATATTGTCGCCCACACGCACAAGGTCTGCACCCAGACGGATGTCCTCCAATGAGGCATGTCCCTCTTCTGAAAGAGAGAAATACCTGTCAAGCAGGCCGCCCTTTTCATTTGTGCCAACTAACTCATCTTCAGTCATGCGGACAATCCTTATCTGCTCGGTATCGTTGATGATACGCTCGAACTGGTCTACGGCTTCCATAAACTTCATCACTTCATCCTTGTTGGTAATTTCCTTGGGCAGCAGATGTCCACGACAAAGCGAAGAAAAATTGCTCTGCTGTGCCATACGCTGCTTGTTCGTCTTGGTTAGGAAGAGATAGACCGAGTGGTGTAGATAGGGACGCTCGTTGAAGTGCCTTTCAGAGGAACGGGCAAGGAAGCTCAGTCCACCATCGGAGAGCTTTCCTTGATAGTCCTCCTTGATGAACCAGTCCTGCTTGTGTACGATGCTGTAATTGGGTAGCACCTTGATTGCCTTATGCCAGGCAGAGTGCATTGCCTCGTATTCTGTAGAGGTGACGGTAAAGAGTTCGGGCAGTTCCACACGGAAAGCCGCAGTGATGTCAGCATCTTTGCTCACCATACAGCCCTGCTCTACGGAGAGCAGTGGAAACTTCGACCCCAAGGTAGTTATCTTGCTTTTGTTTCTCATTTCTTCGCTTTCTTTGGTTGAAGATTACGGATAAGGTGGAAGACCGTACGGCGGTTCACAAGGTAGCGTGGGTGCATATGCACCGCTCCCTGCTTCATCAGCCCATATTGCCCGTACTTTCGGTTCATGGAGAACGTTTGCCACACCATGAGGGTGGCACCCACTACGCCTATGGCCAGACAGGCTATCTGGCTCACTCCGCAGAGATAGAGCACGACCACGAGGATGAAGACAGCCAGCAACCCTCCTGCAAAGAGGAATAGGTATTGCGCCTTCAAGCCCTTGAACTCCACCGTCCGACCTACACCTTTGTTGATTTCCCAACTCGCCATAGTGGTTACAGGAAGAAAGAACGTAGGATGGTGGCAGCCACGATGAGGAAGATACATGCACCGAACCAAGAGGCTGCGGTCTTGCTCGTATCGGGGTCACCCGAACTGAACTTGTTATAGACTTTTATTCCTCCTATCAAGCCCACCACGGCACCGATGGCATAGATAAGTTTCGTACCGGGATCGAAATAACTGGTCACCATCTTGGTGGCTTCATTGATACCCGCCATTCCATTGCCCTGTGCATAAGCTCCTACGGTGGCGGCAGCCATCAGGAGCAGCATTGTGATTTTCTTTTTGTTGTTCATTGCTGTTTTTATTTTAAGTTGTTAAACAAATTATTTTCATTTTGGTGAAAGTGACAAGGGGTAGCTCGGTTTTATCGTATGACAGATATTGGCAGATTGTTTTACTTTTGAGCCACCCCCGCATCACTTTACAATATGAATAAAAACATTAGTCTTACAGATAGTATGACAGTGGACGCTCGCCCATATCGTCAGTTTCCGTCATCAGATTGTCAGAAGAGTTCTTTCTGGAGGCATCGAAAGTGGACAATTCATCTGTCTGCTCTTCTCCTTCCTCTGCGCTTCGGATTTTATCTAGCAGGATGGACTGCTCACCTTGCATTTTGGCGACATACTCCTTGTATTTCTCCATAAAGTCAGTGCCTTTAAGTTGACCGACAATTTCCTTGACTTCGACATCATCTACCTCATCACTGTTCTTACGCCACTTTCTCATGCGACCTAAGTCACGTGCGAGGATAGATTGACTGGATACCTCGCCATCTTCAGATGCGGACTCAATAGGCAGACTCAGATCCTCGCGAGCAACCTCGTTTTCGTCCTCTCTTTCCATCTCATAGCTAACCTCCATCTCGTTATCCTCTTCCTTCATGTCATCTTTATTTTCGGAGTTTTGCGGTACAAAATTATTACTATTCTGCTTTGAATTTTCAGATGAAGAAGCAGAGGGAACTTGTGGGATAACAGGGGAAATGGAACGGCTTTTGCCAATCAGTACAAACTCGGCTTGATCTTCTGTTCCTTCTCCTTTTTGTCCGTCTTTTTCCTTCGTCGCTTCATTCTCCTTAGTCTGCTCATTGCACTTTTTATTTCTCTTGATAAGGACGCCATACGGAGATACATACCGCATATAGAAGTACAGGATACCCAGCATTATCCAAATGATGATGAGTATCAGTATAAAACTGAAAAGTATTGTTTCCATCATAGTGTTATTGTTGTCTTGCGTCTTTGTTTTGCTGCCGCACTGTTGAGCAATTCCAAATGTTCACGCAGGTGTTCCCTAAGAATGTTGTCTATATATGCGGCTATGGAAACACGCTCCCCCAAGTCCTGCAACACGTTGCGCAGGTTCTGCAGCGTTTCCAGATTAATGGAGAAGGCTGTCCGCATTTGGGAGCGGACGGGATGAAAGTACAGGGAACGGTAGTCCTCTATGGAAAGGGAGGACACGCAGGGCTTTTCCATTCTCGGCTTCCTTTCCCGTTTCTGTTCCGTGTTCCCCGTTTCCTCTCTTTCTATTTCATCTACCGGTTTTTCTTTTGCTGTTTTCGTTTCTTTCGTCTCTTCTAAATTATTGTCTTCCTCCCCTGATGTTGCTGGGGAGGACTCAGTATCCTCGGAAGGGTCGAAGGAGTTTGGTATCGTGACAGGTTTCACCACGACATTGTCCTCTGCCATTTTCTTCAGCTTGTTTTCCAGCTGTTGCTTTCTTTCTTCAATCGTTGCCATTTTCTGTTTTCGTTTTTAGTTTGAGACGTTGAATTATCTCATTGACGAGTTCGTCCAGCCCTGTACCCATTCGTAATCCCCTTGCAGGGGGCTGATAGGTAGAGCGGAACACTCCGCGCAGTCCGTATGTGGAAAGTTCGTGAGAGAAGCGGTGCGTGGCATATACATAGCCGGGCAGGAGCGTGAGTTCGTATTCGTCGATGAGCTTTGTATATTCATCGATGATGATGTTCCTTACTCTTCTGTCCACCTTGTTCCAGAACAGGATAATATCCTTTATCCGAGAGTCGGACATCGAAACTCCAATCTCCGTGATAGTCTTGGCGTATGCCAGACATGAAACCAGCGACTGAATGTCGGCTTCAATCGGAGAAAGGATATAGTCCATCTGAAGGGACAGTTCCATCAGTTCGGTTGTTCCGGCATGTCCCGGGAAATCAAATATAACCAACTGGTACTTCTCGTTGCTGATTCCGTCGATTTTACTTCGTGCAGCCCTGACGGCTTCCTTGGGTGCGGACTTGTAAATTCTGTATGCTTTTTTGCCAAGGTGATGAAAGTACTCCTGCATGGATTTGGAAAGTTCTTCGCTCTCCTGAACGATACTTTTCTCACGTTCCCTCAATTTGTAGAAAGAGTCTTGCGACAGGTCGCAGTCCATCACGAAGAGGTTGATGCCTTGTTCGTAGTACAATATGCTGCTTACGATTTCGGCAAGAGTACTTTTTCCCACTCCTCCCTTTTGGGAAGAGAACCCCAGGAAGAGGGGGTGTTGTTGTTTGTTCTCCATAATGATAATTTCTTAGTTTATATTATTTGTCTATTTGATGTTTGGATGTTCCTTTATTCTTAAGAGTTATCAGCAGACAGTTTGTTTTGACTACATTTGGTTCATACGATAGTCCTAAAGAACGATTTCGAGTTCTTACAATCTGTTGTACTGACAATAGTTTGTCATGACAATAAATTGTTATGAATATGCATTGTTCCTTCTTATCATCTTTGGTGCAAGCAGGCGGTAATATGATATGTCTTTTGCTTGTGACATCATACCATTGTTCGCTCGCTCTGACTGCAAAATAAATGATATTTCTGCTGATTTTATTACAGCGATGAAGTGCAGGGAAATACGAGGAAAAAGAGTGAATATCATTGATAATGAGATATTTGAAAATCCACCGTAACTTTGCAGGCAGATAGAAAACATGGAGGTAGACTATCCGAAGCGGACACCCTTACAGGTGGATGCTTCTATTGCATCATCTCTTGATATTGGCAAGGTGTGTCTTTGTGACACAAACCACCGTTTGTACCACAAAGACCCTTGCCCCGAAGGGGAGAAGGATTACTCCAAAGTCGTAATTAGAAACCAAATGGATATGGATAAAGAAAGAGAATACGGTTCAGAACGGAAAATGTCAGGCAAACCCCGTTGGGACAACTGGCATGTACGGTTGCCCAACCCCAAGGACCAGCGACGGGCGATAGATTTGTTTCAGCGTTCGGGTGCAGAAACCAAGTCGGATTTCGTGCGTGGTCGCATTCTTGGGGAGAGTTTCAAGGTGATAACGGTGGATAAATCCGCCGTGGAATATTACAGAAAACTCTCTGAACTGACGGCACAAATCCATAAGATTGGCGTGCTGTATAATCAGGCGGTACGGGCTTTGAACAGCTATCACGGTGTGAAAACCGCCCGAATTATGCTGGAGAAAATGGAGCGACTCTCCCAACAGATTATCGAATTACAGCAGCAGACCATCAGTCTGACCATTGATTACCGGAAAAAATGATAGCCAAGATTTCTTCCACGGAAAACCTTGGCGGAGCACTCGGCTATAACTTCAAAAAGGTGGAAAAAGAAGAAGCGAGCATTCTTCTTGCCCAAGGCTTGTATCAAAACAAAGAGGGAACTTATACGATGGCAGAGGTGTTTGCCGATATGGAGGCTCTGATACCAAAGAAATGCCGAACGAAGAAAACGGTGTTCCATTGCTCGCTCAATCCACATCCGGACGAGAAACTATCTGATGAAACGCTCACGCAGATTGCCAAAGAGTATATGGAAGCACTTGGCTATGGCAAGCAGCCCTATATCGTGTTCAAGCACAGCGACATCGCTCGTGAGCATATACACATCGTATCGCTAAGGGTAGATGGTGATGGTCGAAAGATCAACGACAGGTTTGAAAAGCGAAGGAGCAAGCAGATTACCGATGTCTTGGAAAGAAAGTATAACCTCATTCCTAGTTCAAAGGTCAGCGAGCATGCAGCAGAAACGCCCAAGGTGGATATTGATAGAGGAAATATCAAAGAGCAGGTGGCAAGCGTCCTCCGCATGGTACTGAAACATTATCGTTTCTGTTCCTTGGGTGAACTGAACGCGATTCTGAGCAAATATAACCTTGTCGTAGAAGAAGTAAAAACGGAGTTTCGGGGAAAGAAGTATGACGGCTTAGTCTATGTTCCAACAGATGATAAGGGCAACAAGGCAGGCACACCCATCCATGCCTCGGACATCGGGCGTGGCGTAGGTTATACTTCCGTACAGAACAGGATGCAGAAGTCGAAACAAGCTATCAAGCCATTGATATCAATCATAAGGTACAGGGTGTTACAAACAATGCGTACCTCTCCCAATACGGAGAAAGAACTTCGGCAAAGATTGGAGGAACAGGGCTTGCGGGTGGTTATCCGAAAGAACGAAAGCGGTCGTATCTATGGCATTACCTTTATTGACGATAAAGAGGGAATTGCGCTCAACGGCTCCCGATTGGGCAAGGGATATGCTGCCAATGTCTTTCATACGTATTTCTCCAATCCAACGGACAACCCGTTCTTGGACAAAACGCTGTATGGCTATCCTGCTGCCCGTTTGGATCAATCGACAACTGTCCAGCCTTTGCAGGCAAATACGGAGGACAGCGACAACCTTGTCGATGAACTTATCGAGGATATGGCAGATGGTTTTTTCCTATCTACGGGCAACGATGATTGGAAGGAGGCGGCATGGCAGCGTAAACTCCGAAGACAAAGTAAGGTAAATCTTAGACGAAGAAAACATTAAACAAACGAGCATTTCTATCTCCCCTCCTTAGGAGGGGTTGGGGGAGGCTCCCAAAACAATACGATTATGGCACAGGAAGACGATTTAAGGGCATTGGGTAAAGTCATGGACTTTATGCGGGGAATATCAGTGATATTTCTCTTGATTAACTGTTATTGGTTCTGTTACGAGGCGTTTAACGAGTGGCACTTTACGCTCGGTATCATCAACAAGATACTGATGAATTTCCAGCGAACTACGGGATTGTTTTCATCCATCCTTTGGACGAAACTTTTTTGTGTGGTGTTCCTTGCCCTGTCCTGTTTAGGGACGAAAGGCGTGAAAGAAGAGAAAATCACATGGCCAAAGATTTGGACGGTGCTTTTCTCCGGCTTCGTCTTGTTCTTTCTCAACTGGTGGCTGTTGGCATTGCCCATTGGCAAGATAGGGGCGGCTTCGCTCTATATATTTACGCTGTCCATTGGCTATATCTGCTTGCTGATGGGCGGCGTATGGATGAGTCGATTGCTCAAGAACAACCTGATGGACGATGTATTCAACACGGAGAATGAGAGTTTCATGCAGGAAACACGATTGATGCAAAATGAATACTCGGTCAATCTCCCCACACGCTTCTACTATAAAAAGAAGTGGAACAACGGCTGGATCAATGTAGTCAATCCGTTCCGCGCATCAATGGTGCTGGGCACGCCGGGCTCTGGTAAATCCTATGCCATTGTCAACAACTACATCAAACAGCAGATTGAGAAAGGCTTTGCCATGTACATCTACGATTACAAGTTTCCCGACCTTTCAGAGATTGCTTACAATCACTTGCTTCATCATTTGGATGCCTACAAGGTAAAGCCGCAGTTCTTCGTGATAAACTTCGACGACCCAAGAAGAAGCCATCGGTGCAATCCTATCAATCCCGCCTTTATGACGGATATATCGGACGCCTACGAGAGTGCCTACACCATTATGCTTAACTTAAACCGCAGTTGGACACAGAAACAGGGAGATTTTTTCGTGGAGTCACCCATCATCTTGCTGGCTGCCATTATATGGTTTCTGAAAATCTATGAGAACGGAAAGTATTGCACCTTTCCTCATGCCATCGAATTTCTCAACCGTCCTTATGCACAGATTTTCCCGATACTCACTTCCTACGATGAATTAGCCAATTATCTTTCCCCCTTTATGGACGCTTGGGAGGGAGGTGCACAGGACCAGTTGCAGGGACAGATAGCTTCGGCAAAAATTCCTTTGTCAAGAATGATTTCACCAGCATTATACTGGGTGATGACGGGCGATGATTTCTCACTCGACATTAACAATCCCAATGAGCCAAAGGTGTTGGTTGTAGGCAATAATCCCGATCGTCAGAATATCTATTCGGCAGCACTTGGATTATACAACAGCCGTATCGTGAAACTTATTAACAAGAAAAAGCAACTCAAATCCTCAGTTATCATCGATGAGTTGCCGACGATTTACTTTCGTGGTTTGGATAACCTCATTGCCACAGCACGAAGCAACAAGGTGGCGGTATGTCTGGGCTTTCAAGACTTCTCACAGCTCACCCGTGATTATGGGGACAAAGAAAGTAAGGTGATACAAAATACCGTGGGCAACGTGTTCAGTGGACAGGTGGTGGGCGAAACTGCTAAAACGCTTTCAGAACGTTTCGGCAAGGTGCTTCAACAACGGCAGTCTATGACCATCAACCGCAATGACAAATCCACCTCTATTTCCACACAAATGGACAGCCTTATCCCTGCATCCAAAATCAGTAACCTCACACAGGGAATGTTCGTTGGAGCAGTGTCCGACAACTTCGATGAGCGTATTGACCAAAAGATTTTCCATGCGGAGATCGTGGTGGATAGTGCCAAAGTCTCTGCTGAGATGAAAGCCTACCAATCAATCCCTGTAATAGCAAACTTCATAAACGAAAATGGCTCCGACAACCTCAAAGAGACTATCGAAGCCAATTATAAATGTGTCAAACAAGATGTATTATCTCTTGTGGATTCAGAAATAGAACGGATAAAAAGCAACCCAGCCCTTGCTCACTTAATCAAGGAGTAGGTTTAGGCAGAAAGAAAGATTGTTTATTAAATAATTTATCTTGTGAAGTGCCAGCTTCTTGAAGTGGAACAAACTGCAGTGTGCTATCTTTATATACTGGGTAGTGGTCTGTGCGCAAAATATCTGAAAGTTGTTTCATCTCATAGGGTAATTCTCTTAATCGCTCCAACCAAACTTCCTCGATAAACTTATTTACGGATAATACTGAAAGTTGTTTGCTTAATTCAATCTGAGAATCAGAGGTAGAGCGAGCCCGAACTTGGGCAAGATAATTTACAGTCTCCGGAGTAACTCCTTCGCTATGGGCTATGGCTTCTGCTGCCATAAGCAGGACTTCCGCATAACGATAAATCCCCCAGTACTGTTTGTTAGAAGCAGCTATATCTGTCCCAGAAGCAAGCCAAAAATAGGGAGCCGGATCAAATATTTCAAAGATTGTCTTTCCCTCATCTTTAACTTTAAAGAAAGTATGGAAATACTGTCGGTCCTTTCCTCTTATATCTCCATCGGCATAGCATCTCATAAACGCCTGAATGGGCTTGAAGGCATTGAAAGCTACATGCTCCTTGACATTTTCCCAGTTTTTGGCCATTTTGGGAAAAGCGAATGATGCCCGTGTCAATGATGTTTCCCCATAAACAACATAAAGGTACTCGTCATTGGTTGGAGTAGTTCGAAGCGTATTGATAGCAGACACTGTTTCGTTAGCACCATTAGCTGCGAGATGGTGCTTCTCCGACCGTATGATGGGGCGAAGAATAGCGGCGGCCTGTTCATATTTATTCTTCTGTAATGGTTTCCCACTCATATGCAGGTACACATCACCCAATAGGGCACGGGCGGTAAATGCCGTTACATGTGAATTGTTTTCTTGGAAATTCTTTTCCGGTAAGGTGGCAATGGCATCAAGCAAGTCTTTTTCCACTTTCAAATATGCCTTTTCCATACTCAGCCACGCGGAGGCATGCCTTTCATCCGGGAAAGAACCGAATGTACGGATAAGATAAAACCGATTGAATGCACGGAAGAATTTAGCTTCACCAACAAGTTTTGCCTGCTCTGCCGGGGTGAATCCCGACGTGTTGGGAATCTGTAAGATGACAGTATCGGCGGCCTCAATTCCATCAAAACATGACGTATATATTTGTTTGGCCAAATCCCGGACAGAAGGGTCTTCCAAATTTTGTTTTTCCAATGCCGGGAAATACCCTTGCGTAGCTTCACTTTCAAACAGTCCGGACAAATAGCTTCCCCATGCCAAGGGAATACCATATTCTTGGTCTGCCGAAAGATAAAGCTGTGGAAGCCCCGTTGCATAAAGAGCATCTACGGCAGTGTTGGCTGCAATCGTGTCACTATATGCTTTTACTGGATTTTCAACAAAGTCGGTAGTCTCATTTTGGCAAGAGAATAAGCAAACTACGCCTATGATAAAAATGAGAATTTTTGTTTTTGTACAATATTGCATGTTCTGGTTGTTTTAGAATGAATAACTATAACTTACCTGGCTGGTTAGGGATGAAGAGTTACTCAAAGATGCTTCTGACAAGGAGCGGTGTTGATAAGCTACGCTGGCATTTAATCCATGTCGTTTAAGGAAACGATAACTGGCATGCCATCGAATATTATAGATGGTTGCCAATTTCTTATCCTCTTCCTGAGTTTGATTCATCGAAAAAGTCAGTCCTGTGGTTAAGGCTTTTTTTAGTAACCGTTTTGTACCGGTGAGTGTAGGACCTAATGTCAGAACATTCTTGCGTGATGCATAATTGTTGCTGACATTTACTCCTGCTGTTATAGTGAGATCCAATGGGATAAAATCAATACCATAATTGGCACCGAGATTCATAAAGTGTGTCAGATTACCGGGCATGATATATTGCCCTTGTTTGTCGGCAGCTTCCTGATAACTCGCTGTGGCAGAAAGGTTGTGTGTCTGTTTCTCATTATTCAGTAATCGCCAGTTCATATTTATATCCATACTGTTATTCAATTGGGTAAACCTCAGGGTGTCAAGATTTTCATACGGTGTACGCTCATTTATATAATCAAATGAGGACTTTATATTGCGATGTGCCTGATAGCTTGACAAAGAAACAGAGGCTGAAAACTTCTCACTGGGAGTAAAATTGATATTGGCAGAACCAACAAACCGTTTGTTTTTCTCCTGCTTTTGTCCCGAAAGATCATCTCGCTGCACACCTCCGCTAAGTGCAATACTCATCTTGTTGTCAAAAAGGCTACGGCTGTAATTGACTGTAAGGTTCTCATAGTCATTATTGAAATAGTAGGCACCGAGTGTTTCATAATCCGGGCTGATTCGTTCATAGCCTATACCGATGGTATTCCCCAAGAAGCTATATGCTAAATCCGCTTTGATAGCATGATAATAGCTTTTCTCCTTTACTCTTAAATCTCGCTGCATGATGCTTAGACCATATTCTAAGGATAGTTTCAAATCCTTGATTATGCTAAGACTTCCTTCCAGTCCAATAGCGATGTTTCCTTTAGGATATATTCCCAAGGCATCAGCATCAAAAGAAATATTACTCCTTTTATCCTTTGCCGTAAAAACTGTTCCTCCTAACGCAAACTTATCGGCCTCATATCTGACCTTTGCACCATATCCCCATCGTTCATAGTTGGGACGGATAGATGGATTCAAAGAGTCAGTATCCACGCGTTTTAATAATCTACCGCCCATTGCGGCGATTTGCCATCTGCCTGGAGTCAGCTCAATACCGGCACCGGTGAACTGGTGACCGTTGAGCGTATAGGGGCTAAAGCTCATCGATACATCTCCTATATGTGCCCGAATCCATTTGTAGGAAGGATGAAGGCTCAGCCGATTAGGAAGAGATGGATAGGAGAATTTTGTTCCATAGTTATTCAGATTGAAAGAGATAGGGATATGAAACAACTCATACAGCGACATGTTTATAGAGCCTGACAGCTGATAGGTAAAAGACTGACGAGACTGCTTGGGCGTACTATTGAATTGAGTTGCGTTTGCTGAAATGCTACCACTGATTTTTAGCGGCTTCTTCTTGCGAAACTCTAATATCTCCTCCACATTTTGGGCTGATACGGCGCTGCTCCATGTCATAAACATGAAGAGACCCAAGACTATTCGTATGATATGAGGTCTGTTCATATGTCTTATATGCGTATATTGTTATTCCCCTGCTCTCTTTTCAAGTTTGACATCCGCAACAATATAAGATTGCGAGCCATCTTTGACGAACTCCTTGATTCTGATGATTCCCCTTCTACCATCAGCAGTACGTACCAGCACGAAATGTGGTGTACTGGTTTTGTTGAAGTTTGTTTGATTAGTTTCCGACCACTTTGTAAATTGATTCATGTCAGAAGATCTTTTGATGTTGTCAAAAATGGCATTTGTGATATTGATTCCCATTGAACTGGGATTATTAATAAAAGTAGCATCTTGAGCATTGTCTATCTTTGGGAATGAATTGGCTTTAGCCTGATTGGGTGCAAAGAAGTAGCAGTAGTTGAAAGAGGAGTTAAGGGCAAAGAAACCGAAGTCAACCCATGCTCCACACTGTTTCTCCACAATCTTACTTGATGTTACCACACCACCTTCCTTGGCTGAATAAAAACAACCTACACTATTCTTTGCCTCATTGATGCCAAATTTTAGATCATTCTGCTTAATAATGCCACTGTTTGGTTTGATAACAATGTTTTTCTCCACAACTTTTTTTTCTTTGCCATTGCCAGCAATCATCTGTAGTTTGTAAGTACCAGCGTCCTCGAAGCGAATGGTCGTCGTTTCACTTGTAGGAGACAGCACATTGGCTCCTGCACATACCCAATGATAAGACAACCCTCCTGTGGTGAGATTGGTTGTCTTCAACGTGAGTGGGGCTTCCCAGTCTTGATCAACAGGCAGAGGTGCATACGAAAAATCGGCTTGCATAGGAGGTTGTAGGGTTAGCGCCTTAGTACGTTCCTCGTATTTACTGCCATTGAATACTCTTAGGTGGATCTTATGCTCACCACCGTCCGCAAAGGTTATCGTGCCCGGATGCTGTCGGTTGGATGTAGAGGGAACACCTCCTTCAAATGCCCACTCGTATTGGCTTCCACCTTTACTCTTATTGGTAATAGATACCACGCCTGGGGCGATGTCATTGAGGGCGATTGAAAAATCAAAGTCTATAGTCATGGTGGAATCAACCCTTATGGTCTGCTGACTTGCTCTTTCCTCTACACTATTCCAAACTCGCAAGGTTATTTTGTGCTCACCTGCCTGCGTGAATACAACCTTTCCTGGGCTTTTGTCTGTAGAACTACTAGGTTGTCCTCCTTCAAATGTCCATTCATATTCGTCTGCCCCATAACTTTCGTTTTTCAATTGGATAGTTACAGGTGAGGTCTTATCTTCTGATGTCTCAATGGTGAATGCCGATTCGATAGGGACAGCAGTTTCTTTGAGGCAGGAAGAGACCAAGCACGTCAACATAAAGAGTAGTACAGCCCGATATGGCCTATGTATTGTATTCATAGCTTGTCATCAAATATCTTCTCGTTCAAAGATGTGTAAAGTATTTTTAAAGTCCTTTATGTATAATTTATTGCCTATCATATACAAAGGCTTGGAAGGCACTAAGTGGTTACGTGTTTGTTCGTATTCATCTATGCTGATGAGTTCATATTCCCAAACCAGCTTGCGAGCTTTATAATCGAAAATGCCGATCCGACGCATGTTGCTACCGAAGTCCTCCTCTTTCTCACCCAAAAAGGTAAAATAGTCTCCTTGAAGCATCGGACTGAATACTCTTCGGTATGTTCCTATACCCGTGGGATCAGTTTCAAGGAAATCATACCGTTCTATAACTGCTAACTTTTCCGTGTCGATTATCGTAATCACATTTGATGAAATTGCAAATATGTTGTTTGTTCTTTTGTCTAAATAGACACCAAAGCAATCAAATGAATATACTTTGTTTCCCGTTTCCAAGTCCAAAGCTACCAATCTATAAAAATCTGTATAAAACCAGATGTTCCCGTGAATAACTCCCAATATCTTGTCTATTTTGTCGGTTCCGTCAGGTTCATATTCCGTCCCTCCCAATAAAGAAAGAGGAAATTGCCAGAGAGTTTCGATTTGAGTATTTATTCGCTTGAACTCTCCGCTAAAATTATCATAGGCGATAATTATATCATCTTCCACATACAGCATGTACGGAATAAACTCAGGCAATATCAGTTGTCCATCAATTGGAGATGCGAAGTTATAACCCTGTCGAAAAGGATTAAATTCCTCATAGGTCTTACCTATATATTGAGTTTGCTCATTTAGCAGAATAACATTACGTTCTATACTGTTCAAAAGTGTGTGCCCCTCGTATAGTTCAAGACTCCCCAAATGACTATACCATACATACATATACTTACCTCTAAGAGAAAGCTCTAAAGGTGCATCATCTTTTTCTAAAAGCACGCCATCGATATACAAATAACCTTTCTGCTCTTTGGTATAGGCATAGTCCCCATTACTGGGACAGAAGCTTTTGACATTTTCTATTTTTTGTGACTCAATATATCTCATACTTGAAACTATTTTGTTGTTAATATCATATTTCTAAATGGTTCGTATTGGGGGCCTTTGGATAATGTGTGATTGTGACATAATTGTTCTAACAATTCAGAACGATTTATTCCTATTTTCCCCCATAATTTTGGGTTAGTCTCAAACACAGTTTTTGCATCGTTTGCTATGGCTTTTTCCAGCTTCTTGATAATATCTTTCTTTGTTACATCACGGCCTCCTTGCTGGATAATATAGAGTTGATCAAAATTGTCTATTGCTTCAAGATATGCCTTAAATTGCCTCAAATCTTTAAACATGTTGCGAGCAGACGAGTAGTTTTTTGTGTCCACAAAAATATTCACTTCTCGCCTCCCTGCTACATTTTGGTTGGTTTTTGCTTCCCATTTAATGTCAAATCGAAAATCACCTGTATCATCTGCATAAGCAATAAGATCTTCCAATTCAAGATTGCTGAGGGTATTGTGGTACGTATTGGAAATGTACTTTTGGGGATTACGTATTACCTCCAAAGTGGTGGTTCCCGCCTTGAACTTGTCTTTTGATTGCAATAACTCATTGATGAAGGCTGTTATTTGTTTCTTTCCATTGGGTCTTTTCAGCATGTCTGACAAGTGATGATCTACCAAGTAAACGAAGTCGTCCATTACATCCTTTAATGGTTTTACAGAGTTTGCCGGAACTGCTTTGTGCAAATCCTCAAATATTTTTGCTAAGTCCTCCAGTTCTATGGGCTTCCCCTTTATTCGTACCCCTTTGAGTACGTCCATGAAACTTTTATTAGAAGATAATGACTTTGTAAACTTAGCGGATGCTATTTCCTTCACCTCAGTAGACAGAGCATCTTCTATTTTCTGTGAAAGTTTCGACTCTTCTATAGCAACACCGCGACCTGCATCAACCTTAGGGTTACGAAGATACAGTTTATCCCCATCAAAATGTAAGGTGATATTATTTCCTATATGTATTTCAGGTACAAGCTTTCCTGCTTTCTTTATAAGTACTGTCGTAGCTTTCAGCCCCTTGGCTAATGGTCTTGTTATATCTGTTACTTTGTCGCAGAGCTGTAATCCCTTAATGGCATATCTTAGCCCACTACCGACTGTGCTCAACGTTTCCAATAGCCCTGGTGCTGCGGCATAATCTCCCAAAGTCAAAGCTACAACGGGTCCAACGACAGAACCCACAGTGTGAGCGAGTTTGCAGTCGTCCTCCACGAGTTCCTCAAGAGCAGCACCAATCATATGCTTTGCCTTGCAGAGGTATTCGTCTTGCTGACATAGAATATTACCATTCTCATCTTTAATCACTGCACTCTTAAAACTTTCCCATTGTGAAGATACTGATTCCGCACAATCTTCATGAAAAGCGCAAGTCAAAAGTTTAGCAAGTTTCGGTACCGACTGAATAATGTCAACAGTACCATTCCATAAACCGCAGACAAATGCAAATTTACTTTCGTCACTAAATCTGCCATCAGAAAGTTTATCTACTACAATCCAATAGTCTTGAGTATTCAATAAAAAGATGATGACATCTTTATAAATATTCGATTCTGTATTGCAACCCCATACGGAATCTGGAATTTTAAAATTTTCAATACCCTTGTCCAACAAGTCTGCTACCTCATAGAGAATAATAGCTTGTGCTGCCCAAGGTTTATCTTTGATTAGCTCACTGATATGTGATAGCTTATCTATAAATTCATCCGGACTTTCTATTCGTGAGAATTTGATAGTTCCATTCTCATTGGAAAAAATGAAATGTAAATATTTTTTATATTTACTTTTTAGTTCTTTTATTTCATTATCATCATACCCTTCTATGCTAATAATGATAACACGGTCCTTATCAAATTCTTTATTATCTGTCAGTGTGTTCTTTCGATTTGTCTGGAAAACCTTGGCCAGTTTGGACAATATTTGAAAACGAGAAATATTGGCGTGATCAGTAAAATGGATAAAAGACTGGAGAGAAGTCAATTTCTCATTCTCGGCGTTTGCAGCATCTTTACAAGCAGGTGAAGCATTTGCACCTTCGACCAAATCAAGCTCCCATTGTGATCCATCATCTTTGGCAATACGTTGTTTGATCAGTTCAAACTGAGCAGAAGTATATTTATATACGTCCAAAAATTTATACCAGACATAGCATTGGGGATTGCTGCTGTTTCTCCAAATAGCAACTTTCCCGGTCACCTTTACATCCGGAACTTTAAAAATATCTCCGTTATCGTTTATATAGATTCTTTTATCCCTATTCCATTTGTAGAATGTGCCTTTGTTATCTTTAAAAGCATAGATGAAGTATGTTGAATCATTGTCAAATATTCCAGCATATTCCTTGGGACGTGCTTGTATAATCCGACCATCAGGCGTAAACCCAAGATATTGTCCTTTAACTAAATGGATGTCCCCTTCATCAGTCTTATCCATCGCTGTAAACACGGCAGGATTGGCCATAACATTCCATTGGAAGGCGGCAAGTTCTTTTCCTTTTTCTGTGTAGTCAAGCAAATTGTTAGTTGTGCCCTGCGTGCCTTTGCCATACTCTGCATCAAAAGTATGCTGAAGTGTGAAAATGCCATGCCCTACTTCATGGGCAATGGTATGAACGATTTCTTCTGTATTAGGGCTGTTACCTGCGAAGATATACCCGAATCTGCTCTTGCGAGGCATTTCACCCAGTAAATCGCCTTTTTGCCCCTCAAGCCCCGTAGCACCATTCAGCACAAATAAATAGACACCATCCAATGTTCCTGCTGCTTGTTGGTAAGTCTTTTGCAGATTGAGCATCTCTGGAGTCTCTTTGACTTCCTTGTCATAGCCCCAAAAAGACTTACTAACGACACCCAACAGACTGTCTTTTTCTGTTTTTCTTTCCCTACTGTAATTGCCACGCATGCGCTCATCCACATTCACGGTAAACTGCACGCCAACAGGATTATAGATGGCATTGAGTTCCTGCTCAATGTCAGCTTTATCCAATTTTGCCTCGTTGATTGGAACAAGGGTTACCTTGTGCTGCTGATTGGCATAGCTTACCACGCGGAGTTTGCCAATGACCACTCCCTCGTAAACTGCAAAAACATCGTAACCGGAACCGGCCGATACAGAACGGAGACTAATCGTCCATGTCTGCTCCGCTTCGTTGAGTTGTGCAGGTAATGCAGCAGAATTCGGATCGGAAACAAAATGAACTTTCTTCAGGTCTATTTTCTTCTGACCGTCATACCTTGCCGTAACAATATCATTCTCTCCTGTCGGGACAAGTTTCCAAGGCGCAATATACCCCTTTGCAAACGGCTTGTAGAAACGATCCACCTTGACACTCTTCTTATACCATTTCTCCCGACCGGCATCAAAGGCATATTTCCCGTCTCCGCGTTCAAAGTGTATATAGCCATACTTGCTTGATAGGGATTCCGTATTGAAATCTCCAATACGAGTTACAGGCTCACAGGTGAGTTTTATGTTTTTATCTTGATTTCCATTTTCGGCATCATCATTTGTCCCTCCGGCATCCTGTTCTGCCGGACTGATCTGATAGGTATTTCCTTTATTGTCCGTAACCAACATGGGGAAAATACTCTCATACGAGGCGTTTTCCGGCACATCTATTTTGATGGTCTGTGGGTTACCGTCGGCATCGATCGTTTCTAACGCTCCACTCTCAGGATTATATGTAAACTGCGGTATGTCGGGAAGGGTAAAGTCCATTTTATGCTCACGCATACGGATCGTAGCCGGTTTGATGTCCTTGCCGCCGTCATCCACATAGTCAAGATTGGCTATCTTTGCTTTTTTCTCATCGTAGGACGCTTCCACCGTTCCGTCTATTTGGAAGTTATCCACATTGATACGGAGACGATCAAAACGTAAAGATACGGGAGCATCGATAATTGTCTTTAGTCGTGTTTTCCCACGGCCGGAATACCAACCGTCTCCTAATGAGACAGCCTCTGTTATGGTCATCGGATAGTCGCCACCAATGGTAACAATGTCTCCGGCTTTAATCCGCAAGTTAGGCTCCTGCGAAAGGTCTTCTCTCACAGGTTCCTTGCCACAGTCAGCCAGCAGCTCGTCATTCCGGCTACTGAGCGTAAACTCATGTACGTCCGAAAAGACAGGACGATCATCCGTGCAGAGCGTACCTACACGCCATTCGTATGTCCATCCCGGTTTCAATTGGGCAAGTGTAAGGTATTCGCCGGCAACACGTGTACTGCTCCATTCGTAAACATTTAGCTTCGTCTTAGGACGACATTCCACGACATACCCCGTTGTGCCAATGACCTTGTTCCATGAAAGTTCCACTTTGGCAAAGCGGGGAAGAGCTTTCAACCCAGTCGGTGCTTGACAATTGTCATTAAGATAGAACCAGTTGATTTCACTGAAACCGCCATTCTCAAACATGCCGACTTCATCAACCCCGTCACGGGCAATTGCCTGTACTTGCCAAGCGTAGCATCGATTTGGAAAAAGGATAGGTTCAAGATGGGTATAGTTCAACGTTGTATTACGGGTACGGATACGATATATCTCATTGCCATAAGCAAACGCAGACTGAGGAGCTGCGCCATTGTCCGGCAGTTCCTTCAATACAAACTCATACTCTGTTCCGGCAAGTCCCTGATGGCGGGGCATCCATTGGAAACGGATATAGAGAGGCTCTGTGATACCTATTTGGGCATCTTTCTCCGGGAAATTAAGCAAAGGAGGTTTCTTTACATCAAGATAAGAGCGGCCTGTATGCCAGTCAGACAAAACGCGACCGGTATAATAATCCACAACCTGAACAGAAATCTCTGTATATCCCACAGGAAGTTGTCCGTTCCTCAGATTCCCGCTGGTTTGGAGGTTTTGAGGTTGTAGATAAGGGGCGAGATCTATATTGGTCAGGCGGGTCGGGACATTTGCACTGAGCTCCAGCATCGGGTAGTTGATTTCCTCACGGCTAGTGGCAAGAAAACCTGTACTCTTAATCTTGATGCGCAGTCTGGCAAAGAGCAGGGGTTGCTGTAGGTCGCGGTTGAGCAGATTGACTATCAGCCTGTCACGGCTTCCGCTATAGTAATCAGACAAGTATGGACTTTGGGGTGATGGCCATTGGACAGTAGCATGAACAGGATAGTATTGGGCATAGAGTCGCCCACCTCCCACCACGGTAAGGAGGATGGCTACTAACAGTGTTTTGAATAGTTTACAAAAGTTCGTCGATTTTGTGCTCATACTTCCTGTTTATGTAGAGTTATTTCTTTTTCTTTGTAATCTTGAGTGTCGATTTCTCATTACCTACGGAAAGCTCCACTCCAAATATTCCGTCAATATCACCACGCAATTCATATTCAAATGTATGCTTAGAGACATTTTGTACAGCTTTTCTATCCATTTCTGTACCAGTCGGAGAGAGAAGGCGTAGGGTAAAGTCATGCGGTTCTTTCAGTTCAACATATACCTTAAAATCACCAGTTGTCGGATTTGGAGTAACTAAGAACTGTCTGATAAATCCGTCCTTACCGTCGGGTAGTACAACACTTCCTTCAGCGAGTACCTCAAGCCGTTGGGTTACAACGGTAGAACAGTCTCCCAAATAGCCAACGAGGGTTATTTCGTAAACACCAGCTTCGGGGATTGTAAAGGTTACCCTTTCATCAGATTTGCTTGTTACAATTGCATTTGCAGGCAACATCCACTCCAGTTTATCCGCACGGATTCGACTGATGTTGACTGCATGAATAGGAGCTCCTACAGTAACAGACGTAGGAGCTGTCATATCCAAAGGAAGTGCTGTACTACTTGTTTTGATTTCAATTTCAGCCATAGCGGTACATCCATTTTCATTGGTGATGACAACACGGTATTTACCCGCTTTTGATACAATTAGTTCCTTGCTCGTTTCCTCTAATTGTTGTCCATTGTGAAACCATTGATAAGTTACATTTTCCACATTAGGCAGAGCCGTTATCTTGCGAGACTGCTCATGGCAGAGTGTAAAGCCCGCACCAAGTTTCACAATTAAGGCCTCCGGTTGTTCAAGCACAACTCTATAGTGTAGGGAACAACCGGCTTTGTCTGTGATGACAGCAACATATTCACCTGCTTTCAGATTTTCTCGATTAGCTGTTGTGACATTATTATCATCTTCCCAACGTATGGTATAGGGTGCAGTTCCTCCTGACAATTCCAAAGATATGGCACCATTATTTGCATCATGGCAAGTTGGATTGGTGATAGTGGGTTTGATGGATATTGCATCCGGTGCTGTAACTTCTACATTGCCGGTAATAAAACAACCACGACTGTCAACAACTCTGACAAAGAAACTTCCCGCTTCCTCAATGGCCAGATTAGCCTCTGTCGCTCCTTCCTTATTCCACTCATAAGTATAAGGAGGCGTGCCACCTGTTACAGTTGTAGAAATAAGCCCACTTCCACTGTTACACGATGGAGGTCGTGTGGTAAATGATAGAGCAAGCAAGTCGGGCTGTTTGAGTTCAAAAACAGCCGATTCTGCGGAAATACCATTCGCATCAGTAATTTTGACTTGATATTGGCCTGCCACAAGGTTGTGCGCTATACTATCCACCTGCAAGGGAAGTTCTTCTTTGGCACCATCTGATACTTTGTACCAAGTGTAGGTATATGGGAGGCGGGCAGAAACGATAGGTTTGCCACCTTTCCCATGAGCCGTCAGTTCACCGTTACTATCGCCATGACAGCTGACGAAATGAGTTTCTTCAACCTCTACAGTCAACAAGGGAGGAGCTGAAAGGGTTATCGCTAATTGTGCATGACAACCACAAGGTTCTTGCTTGTCTCCGTTTTCAAGTGAGGAGTATCGCATATCTTCTGCAATAGCCGTATATTCCCCACGGGAAATGTTTCGAAGTGTATAGATGTATTGGGTACCGTCAGACCGTGATTCCGTTGGTGTAAATGATTGTCCATCACTTGTTCGGATAAAGTGAACGGTATATCCCGATGCAGATGGCGAACCTCCGGAAACTGCAATCTGTATGGAACCATCTGATGATTGATAGGCCAATGGACTTGTTTTTGCTATTTCCTTTATACTGACTGCCTCGTCAGGCTCTGTCAATGTTATTTGGTGGACAAGTTCTTCGCCTGAAGTTGATTTCGCAACACAACCATTACTGTCCTGTAGGCGAAGTGTATAGTTACCTGCCGATAATTGTTTAAACGTAGTACTTCCGGTATTGAAGGATTCTCTTTGTACAACAGAGCCTCCAGCATCCATCAATTCTGCAGTAAAATTTCCTGTTCCTCCTGATGCTGTCAGTGTTATCTCCCCATCATGGCCGGAGAAACAACTAACATTCTTTTGGGTGAAAGAATGAGTGATGGCTGGACGATTACTGATTGTAGTATTTAAGATGTGATAGGGTGTTTCAGTGTATGTGGCTAAGCCGTTGCTGTGTGTTCCCCTTAGCTGGTATGTATATGTACCTGCGACCAGATTGTTGATCCTAAAACTGTTTTCAGCATCAAGAGCATTCACATTAAAACCTGCACCTCCTACTTGAAAGAATGCCAAAACCTCACCTGGCCAAAGGGGTCTGTCCAGAAAAATGCGTATGGAGGCATCTCCCGATAGATGGCACTGTTCCAATGTTATATCATGGGATAGAATATGAGGGGCCGAGTAGGTCGGTGTCAATATAATCTTTTTATAATCTACCTCATTTCTTGTCTCATTGGTTATGGCATTGATGCGGAAAAGAATATTCTTACCTTGCTGTATCAGGCTGTTAAATATATTTTGGTCATATAGGTCTGTTCCCTTGAATGTAACAACAGATTTTCCTTCGCTGTAAGATACTGTATTAGGCATGTCATGCCAAGTACTTTCCCCCGATACTTGGTATTGCCACTTATAAGTAGATTCGACAAATCCCTTGGTTGCTTTCAGCGTAATAACATCATTGTCTGGTAACAGTTTCAATGAACTTTCTGCTCCTTGTCCTCTATCTGTAAAATAGTGGAGGTTGATGGAGATAGGAATAATTTCTAGATGAACCATTAAAGTCATCTTATCAATAAAGGACTTCTCAGCATCTCCTTTGTCAAAATCCATTTTAATATAAGGCAGATTATTATTCCATCTTTTTATATCCTCTGCATAATATTTTCCAGGTTTTATCCAAGCTGGTGTTTGTTTTTTGCTCCATATTCTAATTTGACTAGGTATATTTTTTGCAGTTGTCAAATAGTCCCTTGTGAATGTAGGAGGGGCATCTCCTATACTATGCTTATCTATGCCACCATGTCGCCAACGAAATAACTCCTCTTCATGCCCATAGCTACTTCCATAAAATTCAAGTTCGACAAATTTCATCGAGTTGCCATGATTTACAATTCGGTCAAAAGACAAACTAAGCCTATATTTTCCATCTGTTTGTCCGTATACCCACAGTGGTAATAAAGTCAAAAATGTAGTAAATAAAAATTTGCGGATATATGTCATTTTCATAATGCTACACCTTTTTTGATGGTTATTGGTTTATGTGCTCTTGTTTTAACAACTATCATATATTCATTTTTCCCCCCTTGTAATATGTCAGCATCTACTAATTCTCCTGATACAGGCAAGTTCTCTCTGTAAAGAACTCGTGTATTTGTGTTGTCTATCTTATATAAAGAAATAGAGATAACATCCTTGTTGGGTATATTCCATTTAATAGCGATGCCTTCTGGCAAGACTTCCAAATCAAATTTAATAGCTTCATTTTCGTCCTCTTCTTTTAACGATTTTATCTTAATGGGAGAAGATAAAGGGGAGCGCTGCTGATTGGCGGAATAAGCCATCACTTGATATTGATACGTTTTTCCTGATTCAATATCATTATCTTCGTGTCTGATAGCTGTAGGATTCTCAATACGCAAAACTTTCTGTTTTTCCTCATTTTCAGCATCTTTACGAAGCACAATAAAACCATCTATGGATATTTCATCTCCACTGACCCATTCTATAATATTCTTGCCTATCTCTGCAATCCCTCCAGTGATGATCGGTGCAGCAGGTGGAATAGTCTGTGGTTTGGATACTTCAATAGTTTCGCATTGTCCAGATTGGTTGTATCTCTCATCAAGGGATGTCAAAGCATAGTAAACCTTATCGTTAAGATTATTGATGTTTACACTATCCGTGTAGTATGTTTCGCGAATAGCCAAGTCAGTAATGGGTATCAGCTCTTCTCCCCTGGTCTGCCCACGATAAAGGCGATAACCGTAAATGTCGGCATCATGATTGGCATCCCAAGAGAGATGTACTGCACCAAGACTGTCTATATGAGCTTTCAGACCTTGTGGAATTGCAGGTGGAACACTGTCAACAGGTTGGATAAGTACAGGAAGCGAATGGGTAGATGCTCCGTGCTTAGCTTTAGCTTCTACCTTATAATATATGTTTTTCCCAATTTTTTCTATATGGTAATTTCTTTCGTTTGCTCCGATATTATTGGCTAGGGTACTATAGGTCTTATCATCCGTAGAGTGGAGTATGTTAAATCCACTGATAAGGTCTTGATGTGCACTATCAAATTGCCAAGCAATGTCTGCTCCACCAACCTTATCAAACTTTGAATCAGTAATCATAGGAGCTTCTTTCAATGCAGGATAAGCAATTCCAGAGACAACAGCACTATATTCTCCTTTGCTACCAAAGGGCGTAACGCCAACCACACGATAATATATGGTCTTACCTAACGGTATGCTATCCAAATAAGTAATAGGAGCATGAGGATTTTTGTCTGTATCCGCCATGCGGGTAACCGGTAAATCCGAAATCTGCTTAAAGTTCCTACCATCCTCACTCCGTTCAATGAAATAGGAGGAATAAAGGTATGACAACGTATTATAATCCCATGATAAAAGCGCACCAGACTCGCTGAACTGGGCAGATAGGTCTATGGGCTTTACTAGTTTGACAGTCTCATCTGCAATAGCAAATACTGCCCCTTGCTCGATATTTCTTTTTTCCTTTGGAACAAGAGATATTGCACGATAAAGATAACGCTCGCTTTTCTTAACATCCTTATCTTCCCATCCCCATCCAACTTCCTTAGCTACAGGGAAACACAGATCTGCTGCATAAAGTGAGAATAAATAACGCTGCTGACGCATTTCATCAAGAGAGATGGCTTTAGATATAGAATTATCACCAAGACTGACTTCAAAATCCTCTCCAAAGATTGCTTGCGCAATGACAGCTCCCATAGGATATTCAGCAGCAAGTTTTTTTAGCGTTTCCGTTTCTTCCGGCTTGAGATTTTCGTGGAGTATCTTGATTTCCGGATGTTCCAGAACAACACCAGAACGGGCTACCGTTAGACGTTCCAAACGCACCCCATACTTATTAAGCAGTTCCCAACTTTCTGCATCGGTTGAAATCCAGCGTAGCAAGATACGGTCAGATTGTGCTTCTGCACGCATCCTAATAGCTGGTGTTTGACCCAACTGGGCCATGCTCATAAGGGGGTATATGCAAAGAAAAGCAAAAAGGCTTATTACTTTTATATGGCGCATGCTTATTTATTTAAATTGAGTTGATTCGTATAGATGAACTCATAATCACTTGTCACAGTCCCATCTGGCAGGGTATAACTTATAATTGACTTGTATCTGCCCTTCTTCAATATGGGCAACGAGCCGATGACAAATCTGGTATAGATCTGTGGAGTAACGGATTCCCGATTATTAATGATGGAATTCTGCAAATCTCGGTAGTCGTTGAATGACACTAGAGATGCATCGAATGTGAATGGGAACCGGAACAGGGACAGGTTTATTGATCCAGACTGCAACAAGGAAAGATAATTCTGACTTGGCGAGAATGCCTTATATGGAGGAATACCTGTTGGCAGTTCTTCCCTTCTTACAAGGTGTATATTACCATAAGGATATCCTTCATAGACAAGTGGAATAACTGTGTTTGTAAAATACTCCTCATTGAGGTCGGAATGAAAAGAGAGCAAAGGTATGTATTGTGTCTTCTCCACGCCTATGACTTCTGCTTCGTCAAAGGATTCCTTACTTTGCACTTCCGCACCCAATGTAAGGCCAACACCTGCATCTATGGCAACATCGTCACGGACTTTCACACCTCTCATCTTATCCCTAAACGTCTCATAAAGGCTGGTTGCGAAGTGGTATGCCAGGATAGACTGTTCAAGGTTACTGGAAATCATTGCACTGGCCTTATTTCCGCCAATATGCCCGGAAAAGTCTTCGTCGCCATTTGTTTCTAAGCCTTCGGAAGATTTATCACTTGTGTCTGCATTGTCTTTCTGTGTGGCAGAATATGATAAATCCAATGTATATTCAGTTTGCCTTTTTAAGACAGGAAGGGTGAACTCCAGACGATTTTCAGCTTCATTATAGCTAAAGTCAGTAACTATGCTTTCATTCTGCTTCGTAACGAAAGCCAGCTTGTAGTCAAACCCTTTCTCAAACAGGTATTTTTGTCCAAACTGCAATTGTACATATCCCTTGCCATACTCCTTGGTCAGAAGGTATTTCTGGCCAAGCACAGGGTAAGAATATACAATGTTCTGTACAGGTATATCCGATGGAGCACCTCCTGTAGTAAAATGGCATACCTTCTCTTCATAGGCAGGCTTACCGGAAGTCATCACTGGTTTCCATTCGCCATTCTTCAGTTCTTCAAAAACGATGCGGACCTCAGCCGTTAATTCTGTGTTAGGTGGAAGGATCTCTTTAGACTGGAAGCGGACATCAGTCTTATCTTTTCCCCAAATGAGTTTTCCTGCAATGCTATGATTTTCCTTATCTTTAACGACAAACTCCTTGAGACTGATGCGATAGTAAACAGTCTGCTCTTCTTCACCAGTCGCCTCAAAACTCTTATCCATTGCAATATTGAATGTTGCCTGTGGTACAGAGAAAACACTGACATCCTGCTCGCCATCAGCAGGGGCCAGGTCATTGATCATAGGTTCATCTATAGGAGAGCTGCCAGGGATGATGACATCGCATTTCTCACCAATTGTCAGTTTAAACCGTGCCCTGCCCTTGATTAGCCCAAGAACATTGAGACTCACTCCTAAATATCCCTTAAAATATGTTGGGTCTGGTAATCCCGCTTGCAAAAGCGCAGCCGCGCCTCCTTTAATTACAGGTACGCGGATACGGATGAACCATAGTTTTACTTTTACGCCTAATTCTCCTTGTAGATAGGCATAGGTCTGTCCTTGAGCATACCATCCATCCATACCAATGGTACCGGAGCGTCCCTTGCACTGCGCCTGTGCATAGTCTTTTAACATGATGTCAAATCCAATCCCAGCATTGAAATTAGCATACATCATTAGGAACTGAAGGTCTCCGGTTTTCACTGCAAGTTCAGAGCCAAAGGCAAACCCCTTACCAGTGCTTAGTGCATCAAGATTTCTCCCAAGGCTAAGTCTTCCTATGTCTTGTCCCAAGAGGTCTGCAACGGCCTGCGGAGGAGCGGGCATATCGGGGATACGATTTCCTGCCATAAAGTATGACCCTGTTTTTACGGCAAGAATATTTCCAACAGCTAGCTGTACTCCCAACCTGTTAGTTGGTGTACCAAGATGTAGATACCATTCTTTTGGATCTATATGTAAAACACTCCAACCAGCCTTCCCACGTTCTCCTACGCCACGGATAAATTCCGAAGGGGTGTTGAGGTAAACATCTGAACGTGCATACAGTACATTGTTCTGGAAGTCCATTTGGAAACATAAAGTACCTGATAATCCCATATCTTTAATGGCATCAGGCATGGATTTGATGGCTTCAGCCAGTTGCGTCCAGTCATTCTGTTTGAACTGTTCTGATAACTTGGCAGGGAAAGTACGTTGCTGTTTCTCTAACTTTTCGCTGGTAGAGGCACTACCACCTCCTCTGTTAGGAAACTCTCCATAACCATAAAAACCTGCTGATTCCAAGCCACCTGCTTTTGAGAAAACCATTTCAAAAGCAGCCTCTCCATAAGCCGCCTTGCCTATTTCAATAACCGTAGAAGCCTTGAAGCCAAATCCCATAGAAGCATCCGGAATATAATTGGCATTCGTGAAACGGCCACCATTAGGATTGCGACCTTCCGCACGTACGCCTGAGGTTAATGCGCCTCCAATACCATTCAATGTCATTGCGCCAACAATGGGCACACCGGGCTGGAAAGTCGCCATTCCATCTGCATACCAATAGTGAAAATCCTCTTTGCACCCGAAGGCTGCACGTGCAGTAATGGATGCATCATATTTAGCCCGTTCTTTTGTGTTTTTGTCTATTTTGCCATTAAAGGAGAATCCCAAAGTTACGTCTCCAGCAAAGCCATAACCATATATTGCATCTCCTCTATGCCAATTGAGTTCTCCTTTCATCTGTATAACTCCTGCTATGACAGAATTTACGGCAACAGTCCCTACTTCCAACTTATCAAACATCCAAGTGTTTTGCTCATATTTGGCAAGTAGAGATAGTTCCGTAGCGCCGGAGAATAAGTTTTGTCCAAGATTTAGCCCCGCACCAATGGTCAATCGGACGTGTTTAGTATCAGAATTGTTAAGTGCTATTTTATTTATAGATAATGGAAAGTTTCCTAGTTTTGCTTCTCCTTCATAACCGAAATATTCTGCGGAAATATAAGGTGCTACGGTTGTTAGTTTAAGACTGCGGAAACTAATCTTATCAAATTTTGTTTGTGATGTGGAGTCGCTGTTTCCCTCTTTTCCAAGAGTCATATATCCATGAAGTACAGCTTCCGGGACAAAATGGTCTTCTACTAAACGAAGAGTTATATTTGAGTTCTTCTCAAGATATGCCTTTGCATTAAAAATAGAGAAATCAAGAGACTCTTGATTTTTAACCCGCAATGTATACGCGTTGTTGGGCTGCAGATAGCCTTCATAGCCCAAAGTTGTATTCTTGCCTTTAAAAGGTAAGCCAAGCTTACCGGAGAACTCTGCGGAAACAAGTTCATTGGCAATAAGGTTTAAACCGAAATGATCAACAGAGAAACGCCATCCGTCTGCACTACCTCTATCTAGTGAAAGAATGCTGTCGGCAGCGAATAATCCTGTAATGCCATAATCGTCTATTAGTAATCCCTTGGCAGAAAAACTTGCTCTTGAAAAGGCCTTCGGTAAGGTTATTGACACATTCTCTGCATACACACCCCTCCACAAAGCTTGTTCATCAGGAAGATAACCTTGCTGGTATTCTTGTGGAAAACGTGTTATGTTGGAATTTCGCCTGCTACTGAAATCCAAAATGACATTATCAAGTGAGAATATATAGTCTTTCAACCCTTTTATCTCAAAACTTGGCAGATTTAAAGAAACAAGTAAATCATCCCAACTTTCTATGACTGTGCTGAAATGCCCGATAACCTGATTTAAGGAATTACTTTCTTTATCAAAATCATCTGCTGATAGTCCGTTCTTTGTTTCGTTTCTCTCTATATTTTGTCCCCCAGCCTTTACTATCAGTGAGGTTGGGAAATGGACTTCTGCATCCATTGCAAGATTATGGAAGCCATCACACCCAATTGTCATATAGGTGTTACTTTGAGAAAATCCTCGCTCTTTATTAAGTCCTTTTCCCTTTAGGACAATTTTCGTGTTACCTCCATTAAAGGGTATTTCGACATCATGCAGAAGCGAAAGTTTTAGTTCTCCTGTCAATCCACCGGTATGCGTTCCTTTTATTCCTTCTGCCCCAAAAAAAAGAACCGTACGTTTGCCATCTGCCCCCTGTGGAATAACAGCTTTTGCATAAACGCCAATTTCTGTGGAAGAAGTCCGCAATGCAAAGCGACTTATGGCGATAGTTATCTCCATACCTCCAATCGTACGTTTCATGGCGATTGGAAGGTTTATTACCTCCTCTTCGTTATAATTCAGATCCTCTACATATGCATTGGTTTCCGCAATACGTGCAAACATATTGTTCAGATCACCTATCTGTTGTATGGAATTGCTTTTTGTCTGTGAAAAGGATACATTTGTACTCAATAGTAAAGTACAGAGTAATATGCTTATTCGATAACAAGCAATATTTTTCTTTAAGAGGGCTATGAAAACTGTCTGTATTTTCATAATGGCAAAGATTGTAAAGATAAAGAGACAAACAGTTATGTGCATTTTGTCGATACAAGAAGTTCTCTAATATCAATATCAAGTACCAACGCTATTTCTAAAAGAGTATCCAAAGAAGGCTGGGTCTTATTGGAGCTCCATTTTGAAACTGTATTCTCGGATTTTCCAAGTTGCTCTGCCAGCCATTTGCTTGTACGCTGCTTCTCCACAAGCACAACTTTAATTCTATTTATTATCGTCATACGATGATTTTATTTATTTCTTCATCCATTAAATATCCTACAAAGTTACTCATTGTCTATTGGATTGACGAAGAAAATGACAGAAATTTTTGAAAATCCGTCATTTTTCCCAATATTTCCCGATTTATCCTACCTAATCCTCGATTTCTGCCTTTTCTATTATATACTTATAACTTCGCTGTGTTACAGTTATTTATTCATCTTAAAAACAAAAAAATATGGAACCAAACAACAATGACAACTATGTGCTGGTCTTGGAAGACCGCACGGAAGTGAAGAATGAGAAAGAAGCGGGAAAACTCTCCGTAGTTTCAGGTATTGACGACAAGGGTAACCTTAAAACCACCGAAGCAATCGCTGCGAATCAGGCAGCGTTCTTGAAGTTTAACAACAAGGACGGACTTCTAAAAAACTTCATGAGCAATTTTCTCCGTCAGTTCAACGACCCATCTCGTTTCGGACTGTACAAAGTTTTGGCAAACAATGTAGAACAAGGTGTGGACAATCTTCGCACCATGTTGCAAAGCCGCGAAAAGCCAGAAAGCAAACAGAAACTGACAGAGATTGGAGTATCCTTTGACGATTATCTGCCGAAAAAGAAGAACACCACAGTCATTGATGAATCAAAGATTGATTGGAAGCAACTCGACAACCTCGGTCTTACCCGTGAACGACTGAAACAAAGTGGAGAGTTAGAAAAGATGCTTTCTTGGCAGAAGAGTAACCTTGTTACTATTGCCGTACCTATTGGTGATACAACTATCTACACCGAAGCCCGCCTTGCTTTCCGTACGGACGATAGCGGCAATATCGGCTTGGCTATTCATCCTTTACGCAAGGAGCCACAGCTTGACTTCCCCTATATGGGCTACAAGTTCTCTCCCGAAGAGAAAGAACAACTACTCACTACGGGCAACCTTGGCAAGACAATCGAAGTAACGCCAAAGAACGGCAATCCTTTTTCAGCCTATGTCTCCATCGACCCACAGACCAACGAAATTGTAGCCCTGCGTGCCGACCGTGTGAACATTCCCAAGGAAATCAAGGGCGTTACCCTTTCTGACGCTCAGTATAAAGACCTTGTGGAAGGCAAAGCCGTGAAGGTGGAGGATATGACCGCCAAGAGCGGCAAGTCTTTCAACGCCACCTTGCAGGTCAATGCCGAGAAGAAAGGCATTGAGTTCATCTTTGGCGACAACAAGAGTTTAAGAGAACGACAGGAACACAAACAGACACAGCAGCAAGGCGTCCCACATAAGCTTTGCGGCTTAGAGTTATCTGATAAACAGCGTGAAGCCTTGGATAGCGGTCGTACACTATATCTAAAGAATATGGTGGACAAACAGGGACAATCATTCAACGCCTATGTTCGCATGGACAAGGAACAGAACCGCCCACGTTTTTACAAGTGGAATCCTGACAAGAAGCAGGAAACTGGCAAGGAAAAGGTGGTTGCCGTAGCCGAAGAACACAAGACGCAGGTAGCGGTCAATAATGACGGCAAGACCAACGAAGCCACGAAGAATGTGAAAGAGCCATTGAAGACTGGGCAAACACAGCCCACTGCCGCCCAAAAGCAGAAACCGGACGAAAACAAACAGAAGAAGTCTCGTGGACGTAAGATGTAACCCTTAATTCTATTATCGACTATGACAACTTGTATTATCGCCGAGAAACCCTCGGTAGCCAGAGATATAGCCCGTATCGTTGGGGCAACGAACAAGCAGGACGGATATTTGGCTTCCACTCCGTCCGCCGATTTTCAATTGGAAGGTAACAGCTATTTTGTTACATGGGCGATGGGACACCTCATCACCCTTGCTATGCCTGAAGCCTACGGCTTTTCTGCCTACAAAGCCGAAGACCTGCCCATTCGTCCCAATCCTTTCCAACTTATTGTCCGCCAAGTGCGCAAGGACAAGGAATATATATCAGATCCTACGGCACTAAAACAACTCAAAGTCATACGTTCCTGCTTTGACAAAGCAGACCGCATCATCGTAGCCACCGATGCAGGACGGGAAGGAGAACTCATATTTCGCTACATCTATCAACATATTGGTTGCAGAAAACCTTTCGACCGTCTTTGGATTTCATCATTGACGGACAAAGCTATCCGTGAAGGACTTTCCAATCTTAAGCCGGGAAGCCATTACGACAATCTCTATTATTCCGCCAAGGCAAGAAGCGAAGCCGACTGGCTCATGGGTATCAATGCAAGCCGTGCACTGTCCATCGCCCGCAAAGGAGGCTATTCCTTAGGACGGGTACAGACTCCAACCCTTGCTATGGTCTGCCATCGGTACATAGAAAATCGTGATTTTTCTTCCGTACCTTATTGGAAACACTCTGCACTCATGGAAAAAGAGGGCTTGTCGCTGAAAGCCATTGGCAGTAAAGACTATGAGAATGAAGCATCGGCACAGACTGCTCTCGCCCAGCTTCGCAGTCAGAGCCAGCTTACGGTAGAATCGGTCGCAAGAAAGGTAACACATACCGCACCACCACTCTTGTACGACCTTACTGCCTTGCAGAAGGAAGCCAACAGACGCCACGGCTTTTCAGCAGACAAAACCCTCTCAATAGCCCAGAGCCTCTATGAGAAGAAAATCACGACCTATCCCCGAACAGGCAGCCGATACATCAGTGAGGATGTTTTCGAGGAAGTACCCGTCCTGCTCCGCAAGATAGGAGAAACACTTCCGACTCCGCTTAACCGTCATTCGGTGGACAATGCCAAGATTACTGACCACCACGCCATTATTCCTACAGGAGAAACGCCTTCAAGAATGTCGGCAGATGAAACAACTATCTATCAAATGGTGGTTAATCGCTTTGTCGAAGCCTTTTCCTCCAATTCAGAGGAAGAGCATATGCAGGTACGGTTCACGGACGGCACCAACACCTTTACTTGGAAAGCATGCCGACAAATCTCTTTGGGTTGGAAAGCCGTACAGAAAGAACTGGTTGCTGATGTAGAGAAAAAGGTAAACGATGATGAACAGGTGTTGCCTTCCCTTCCTGACTTGACAGAGGGAGAGATTTTGCCTCTTGTTTCTGCTGAGATCACCGAGCATAAGACCAAGCCAAAACCACTCTACACGGAGGCTACTTTACTTTCTGCTATGGAGAATGCGGGTAAGGATGTGGAGGAGTCAGACAAGCGTAAGGCAATGGCGGAGTGCGGTATAGGAACACCTGCTACCCGTGCCAACATCATCGAAACGCTTATCCTCCGTGATTACATCCGCAGAGAGAAGAAAGCCATTGTACCGACCGAGAAAGGCTTGGCTGTCTATGAGATTGTCAAGGACAAGCGAATCGCCAATGCGGAGATGACAGGCTCATGGGAACTTACCCTTGCTGCCATCGAAGCAGGACAGATGCCGCCCGAAAAGTTTGCACAAGGCATCAACTCCTACGTTGGCACCATTTGTGAGGAACTGCTTTCTCTTGCCCCCAAACAGAAGTCTTATCCCACCTATCGCTGCCCCAAGTGTGGCAGTGAGAGCGTGGGCATCTATACCAAAGTCGCCAAATGCAGGCACGAGGGCTGCGACTTCCGCGTCTTCCGTGAGGTTTGCGGCACGCTTCTCACAGAAGACCATATCCAGGACTTGCTGGCTACAGGACATACACCCATCCTCAGAGGATTGACGAGCAAGGCAGGCAAAAAGTTCAACGCCCGACTTGTCCTTAATGAAGATTACACCACATCTTTTGAATTTGAAAACAGGAAAGGAAAACAACGAGGGAGATAATCTCTATAGAAACAAAGCGGAACAGAAGAGGTCGGAAGGTGATATTCTTTTATCTTCCGACCTTTTTCCTCCTCCTTAATTAAAAAAGAAACACTATGGCATACAATAAGAAAAACGTCCTTGAAGCCAACACAGAAGCCATCCGTGTTGTGCTTCGCTTGGAAAAAGAACGCCGCGAAGCCACCGAAGCCGAGAAAGACATATTGCGCAACTATCAGGGCTTCGGTGGCTTGAAATGCGTGCTGAACCGATGTGACAGTCCCGATGATCTCCGCTATTGGAGCCAGTCGGAGCAACAACTCTTCGAGCCTACCCAAAGGCTCAAACAGATGATTTACCGTGATGCCGTCGATGCCAATACCGCCAAGCGGTACTGGGAGAGCATCAAGGCAAGCGTACTAACGTCTTTCTATACAGATACCCGTATCGTTGCCGCCATTTCCGATGCGCTTACTTCTGTAGATGTACCCATACGTCGCTGCTTGGACCCTTCGGCAGGCATGGGAGCCTTTACCGAGACTTTTGCTAAAAGGGCTGGAATGGTCGATGCAATGGAAAAAGATTTGCTCACTGCCCGTATCTCACAATCCATTCATCCTTATGGGCAAGGCAATATCATTGTCCGCCAAGAACCCTTTGAAGCCATCGGAGAGTTGGAAGATAAGGAAAAATACGACCTTATTACAAGTAACATTCCTTTCGGGGATTTTATGGTCTATGACCGTGAGTACAGCAAGGGCAAGGATGTTCTTAAGAGGGAATCCACACGAGCCATCCACAATTACTTCTTTGTAAAGGGATTGGACTGCATCAAGGAAGGTGGCTTGCTGGCATTCATCACCTCGCAGGGTGTATTGGACAGTCCCCGCAATGAAGCCATACGTCGTTATCTTATGCAGAACAGCCGCCTTATCTCTGCTCTCCGACTGCCATCAGGTATGTTTTCAGACAATGCAGGAACAGACGTAGGCAGTGACCTCATCGTCCTGCAGAAGCAGACTGGTAAAGAAATCAGCGAGGGGATTGAACAGCAGTTTGTAGAAACTCTTTCCGTTCCCAAAGAAGAAGGCTCTTCTGTCGTCTTCAAGCACAACTCACTTTTTGCAGGAGATTGGAAAGACATTGCCCACCGTATCATCGCCACGGAACGCATAATGGGCAAAGACCCATACGGCAAGCCTGCATGGGAGTATCGCTTCGATGGCAGCATTGACGATATGGCGGAGAGTATCAGGGCACAGCTCTCCTTGGAATTTGAGCAACGCTTTGATCGAAAACTCTATGAAACAGGCATACCTATGACGGAGGAGGAACGGCAGAAAGAAGCTGAAAAACAACTGAGAAAGTTAGGTATAACGGTAAATTTACCCAAAGAGGATCCCAAAGTGCACAAGGAGGCGAAGAATGCCTATAATTTGATGCCCGACAGTATCAGGAAGCAACTACCTAAACTTTACAGCACGGAAAAGGAACTTATTGGTGATAAGGTCGCCTACGCACGTTATTTCTTCCCGATGGGAGCATATACGGCTTATCTCTTAGAATATGACCCCAAAACTCGCATTGGTTTCGGTGTCGTAACAATGGGCTACGGCTGGGAGTTGGGTAATATGTCGCTTGACGAGATGGAGGAAGTGAAGATACATGGATTGGGTATTGAGCGAGACCTGTACTTCTCTCCTAAGAAATTGCACGAGATAGCCGAACTGGAAGAAGTCGTCAGGGGACAATATACCAAAGAAGAAGTGGTGACAGAGGAAATCAAGGAAAAGGCTGCACCCGAAGTTCAGACTCCGACAATGGAGGATAGCCTTTCTACGGAAAATGCCAAAGAGGAAGTCCAAGTTGAAAAGGTAAGTGGGCAAGTGGATAAAACGGGCGGTGAGCAGACAGTACAGATACAAGAGGCAGGCTCTACTATTGAAGAATCAGTCCCAGAGGGCGTACCCGTACTTAGCCTTCACCGTCAATATGAGCAGAAGGTGAGAGAAATTCGCACCGATGTGGAAGCCCCACGGGAGATGAACGGGCAGACTGTCTATTTTGATGATGACCACCACCCGGTGATGGACAGCATGGACGAGCGACAGGAAACGGAGCAGCCTTCACTATTCGCTCCGGTGGAATACAATCTCTGGACGCAGGAAGTAAAGCGCGTGAACGGCGAGATTAAGGAAGCCCCTAAACCACAGGTTCAGACAGTCCAAAAGCATCCAGAAAACAAAGTAGGAAAGGAGAACAAGGAAACACACTCGACTGTCACTCCGGGGCGTAAAACCAAAAGAAAGGGCAATAATAAGACTGCCTCCCCTTCATACCTTGAGCCATCCCTCTTTGACTTTATGAACGAAGCCGAAGAGCGGAAGCCACAACCGATAACAGAGGTTAAGAAAGAGTTTGACGCTTCACCACGCCCTTTTCTATCATTGCCGGACTCTCACCTGAGAGATGGTTCCATTGTCGTGCAGAAAGGTCAGGTGGGGTTTCTTTCCGACTTAAAGCGACATCCAACCTTTAACCCGATGGACTTGCCGTATGCGCAGCTTTCCCGACTAAAAAGCTATATCGAGATACGGGAGTGCTATCATCGTCTCTATGACTACGAGGCAGAGAACCATGCAGAAGACAGGGAAGATAGAAACAGGCTCAACCACCTATATGATGACTATGTTGCACGCTGGGGCTACTTTAACCAGAAGGCGAACACCGACATCATCAAGATGGATGCCACAGGCGTGGAAATGCTCTTCTTGGAACGCTCTGAAAACGGCAGGTACGTCAAGGCGGACATCTTTGACCATCCAACAGTTTTTTCTACCACGGAGCTGACCGTTGCCACAGACCCGATGGAGGCACTGGGCGCATCGCTTAACAAGTACGGTACGGTGGAACTTGACTATATGAGTTCGCTTTTACCTGATATGGAGGAAAGCGACATCATTTCTTCCTTAGAAGGCCGCATCTATTTCAATCCCGAAGAGAATGCTTATGAGGTTGCGGACAAGTTCATTTCGGGCAATGTAATAGAAAAGGCGGAGCGTATTGAGTCATGGCTCTTGGAACATCCCGACCACGAAGAGGCAAAGCAGAGCCTTGCTGCGCTGCGTGCAGCCACGCCAACACCCATTCCTTTTGCAGACCTTGACTTCAATCTCGGTGAACGCTGGATACCTGCCAAGGTCTATGGTAGGTTCGCTTCGGAGTTTTTCGGCACGGATATTGGCGTATCCTACCATTCCAACATGGACGAGTACAGCATTGTCTGCGACCGAAAGAATGCCAATATCTGGCACAAGTATGCCGTACAGGGTGAGTTCCGCCGTTATGACGGTATCAATCTCCTGAAGCACGCCCTGCACAATACCATTCCCGACATCAACAAGAGCAAGGAGGTGGCGGATAAGGTTACGGGAGAAATCAAGACCATCAAGGTGCGTGACGGACACGCCATACAGATGGCAAATGCCAAGATTGAGGAAATCAGACAGGGCTTTGTCGATTGGCTCGGACGCACGCCAGACACCTTCAAGCAGCAGTTATCCGACCGTTACAACCGCCTTTTCAATTGTTTTGTACGACCCAACTTTGACGGCACGCACCAGACGTTTCCAGACCTTGACCTTAGACGATTGGGCATTGCCGACCTCTACAAGAGTCAGAAGGATGCCGTATGGATGCTCAAAACCAATGGTGGCGGCATCTGCGACCACGAGGTGGGAGCGGGAAAGACACTCATCATGTGTACGGCAGCCTATGAGATGAAGCGGTTGGGACTGGCAAACAAGCCGATGATTATCGGACTGAAGGCAAATGTATTCGATATTGCCGATACCTTCCGCAAGGCTTATCCCAATGCAAGGATTCTCTATCCGGGCAAGAATGATTTCAGCAAGCAGAACCGCCAGCGCATCTTTAATGACATCAAAAACAATGACTGGGATTGTATCATACTCACGCACGAGCAGTTCGGCATGATACCGCAAGCCTTGGAAGTACAAGAGGCTATCTTGCAGAAGGAGAAGGACTCTGTGGAGGAAAACCTCGAAGTCCTGCGTATGCAAGGAGCGGAGATTTCCCGTGGTATGCTCAAAGGCTTGGAAAAGCGCAAGCAGACACTTGAAGCCAAGTTACAGAACATACAGGACAGCATCGCCGAAAAAAAAGACGATGCCGTGGACTTCAAGATGATGGGTATCGACCATTTGTTCGTGGATGAGAGCCACCAATTCAAAAACCTGATGTTCAACACTCGCCATGACAGAGTGTCGGGCTTGGGCAATCCGGACGGCTCGCAGCGTGCCCTGAACATGCTCTTTGCCATTCGTACCATACAAGAACGGTCGGGCAAGGATTTGGGAGCTACTTTCCTTTCAGGAACGACCATTTCCAATAGTCTGACGGAACTGTATCTTCTGTTCAAGTATCTGCGCCCGCAGGCTTTGGAGAAGCAGGGTATCAACAGTTTTGATGCTTGGGCAGCAGTTTTTGCCAAGAAATCGACCGACTATGAGTTCTCCATCACCAATGAGATTATCCAGAAAGAGCGGTTCCGCACCTTCATCAAGGTGCCAGAGCTGGCTGCCTTTTATGCGGAGATTTGCGATTTCCGCACGGCAAAGGACATCGGTATCGACCGTCCCGAGAAAAACGAGATACTGCACAACATACCGCCCACGCCAGAGCAGGAAGAATTCATCGGCAAGCTGATGGAGTTCGCCAAGACGGGCAATGCCACACTCTTGGGACGTGCACCGCTCAGCGAGAGCGAGGAAAAGGCAAAGATGTTGATAGCAACCGACTACGCCCGCAAGATGAGCTTAGATTTACGCATGATAGATGAAAATGCTTACTCAGATCATATCGACAACAAGGCAAGTCACTGTGCCAAGATGCTCAATGACTATTATCAAAAGTATGATGCGCAGAAAGGGACGCAGTTTGTTTTCTCTGATTTGGGGACTTACAAGCCCGGCGAATGGAATGTCTATTCGGAGATAAAGCGTAAATTAGTGGAGGACTACCATATCCCGGCATACGAGATACGTTTTATTCAGGAGTGCAAGAACGAGAAAGCAAAGAAAGCGATGGTAGATGCGATGAATCGTGGTGACATTCGCATTATCTTCGGTTCTACCTCTATGTTGGGAACTGGAGTCAATGCCCAGCAACGAGCTGTGGCTATCCATCATTTGGACACGCCTTGGCGACCTTCGGACTTGGAGCAGCGCAATGGGCGTGCCATCCGAAAGGGAAATCTTGTCGCCAAGGAGTTTGCGGACAACAAGGTCGATGTCATCATCTATGCCGTAGAGCGTTCCTTGGATAGCTATAAGTTCAATCTGTTGCACAACAAACAGCTCTTTATCAACCAGCTAAAAACAAACACCTTGGGTAGCCGTACCATTGATGAGGGTTCGATGGACGAGGACAGTGGTATGAACTTCTCAGAATATGTAGCAGTGCTTTCAGGCAACACAGACCTTTTGGAGAAAGCAAGATTGGATAAGAAGATTACCACCTTGGAATCAGAGCGCAAGAATTTTCTCCGTGAGCGTGATGCCGCAACGGGCAAGCTGGCAGAGATTGAGAGTTCCGTGTCCTTCCATTCCGACAAGATTAAGGAAGCTAAAGCTGACTTGGCTTGCTTTGAGCAGCGTGTGGAACGGGACAAGGAGGGACTGCCCGTCAATAAACTGACAATCAAAGGTGTAGAGGACAGCACCGACATAAAGGTCATCGCCGCCCGTCTGCATGAGATAGAGGAAAAGGCTCGTACCAAGAGCGAGTACAACAAGATTGGCGAGGTTTACGGCTTTTCCATCATGGTCAAGACGGAGAGCACTTCCAAGGACTTGTTCGACTGCTCGATGAACCGCTTCTTTGTCAAGGGACAGGAAAGCATCCACTATACCTATAATAACGGTAAGTTAGCGGCAGACCCGAAACTTGCCTGCGAGAACTTCGTAAATGCCTTGGAGCGTATCCCTAAAGTGATAGAGTCGCATGAGAAGGAAATGGCAAAGGCAGCAGCCAACAAAGACGTTTACACCAATATAGCCAAGGGCTCATGGAAGAAAGAGAGCGAACTGCGCGTGCTCAAGGGGGAGGCAGCAGAATTGGACAGAAAGATTGCGCTTACGCTTGCACCGCCAGAGGAGGAAAAAGAAGAGACGGAGAAAGTAAACCAAGGAGAGAATTTGTCTAACAACAATCACTCAGCTGGAGTAAAGAACGAGAGTTATCCTACTCATGACAAGAAAGAAGACAATCGTTCACAAAACTTCAGACCCAAATGGAGACACTAAACGCATGTTTATTATCCAATGGAAGCAAAAATGTCTTACTTTCATTTTTTTTAGTAGACATAAATAAAGTACGGGAATATTGCAATTGAAATTCCCGTACAAAATTATTGCCAGATAGATTCCCTATTCCAATGGTCTGGAAAACCTATCTTATAAATAGGAATGTCCGGATTTTTCTCTATCAG
>NZ_KE387159.1:0-54867 GCF_000430525.1 Prevotella corporis DSM 18810 = JCM 8529
AGCAATGGGAAGGGTAAAACTCTTGCCCGTGCGCAAATCCGTCCATCGTCTGCGACGAATTTTCAAGATCACCTTATGGCCTCGAATAGGGAAGTCGGTTATATTAACTGCTTCCATGAACCCCTTGGACTCGAAGGTGGCATTACCTGACAAAGTCTTGTCCATACGTTCGTCAAGACTAATATGAAACTCAGGTCCAACCTCGCAGACAGAAACGATAGTAAAATAATCTAATATTTGAGAAGGCAAAACAAGAGTTGCCAAGGTGCGTAACATTTTTTCTTCCATAATGCGAAGGTCGGAATTATTAAGATAAATAACAAATTATTCCCCCATTGATTTTCTACTGAGCCATCTTTTTCCTATGTAAATATCCGATTACCGATATAGCTGATACAAGGAAAAGTATTCCGTAGATGAGGCGTGTCATAGTAATCGGCCACGTCGGTCATAAAGGTGTCGGCTTTCATTGGGATGAAGAACTGATTGTGGGCATCTGCCAGAAGAAAATGATAAAGCATATAATCTTTCTTCGTAAAATTCCGCTGATTTTTAGAAAGGCTGTCCAATATCGTCAATGCGGCCATGTCCCCCCTCGCAATCAGGCTGTCGATAGTTTCAAGTTGTCCCCGGTAGGTGGATTTGTTGCATGCAGCCAGCAATATGATGAACAGTGTGGTTATTGCGATCGCATGTCTCATTGCATTTGGTTTACAATGCAAAGATAGTATTTCTCGTTGAATCAACGAAATGATTTGTCAAGAACATTCGGGTGTTTTCCATCAATAGCCCCCGTAATTGCAGCTGGGCTCATCGTGGTTTCCGCTGTCTAAGCCCCGCCATCGGGGGAGGATTATATGGCACTCGCCATCCGCCGGACTCAGAGAAAAATCCTTAGAATCCGACATACCCCCAGCCGCATTGTAATGACTTGTGTGCCAGCTTGATGCGGATGAGCTGGCGAAAGGTCATCCTCGGTGTGCCCATTGCTGACCTATCAGCTGGCGAAAGGTCATCTTTTCCGTCGCCGTTGGTGGTTGGTGGTCGAGCCGTGAGGAAGTGAAAAAAAATGATGTGTCCGAAAGGTCGGACACATCATTCTATTGTATGGTTGCTTGCGAGCCGCACCTGTTGTCAGAGTCGGTTCCGCCTGTGCTTGCTTTTGTTTCGTATGGTTTTAGAAACGATCGTCGCTGTCGAAGTCGTTGCGGCGGTCGAATCCATAGTTTCGTCGTTCGTTGCCGTATCCGTTGTTGTTTCTTCTGTCGTAACTTCTTCTGTTCCCGTAGTTTGTACGGTTTCCGTAGCCTTGCCGGTTGTTTCCGTAGGAGTTGCGTGGTGCTCGTTCTTCCCTTGGTCTGGCAATGCTCACGTTGAGTGTTTTTCCCTCAAATTCAGTTCCGTTGAGAGCGTCGATGGCCTTCTGACCGTTGTTTTCGTCGTTCATTTCTACGAATCCGAATCCACGTGAGCGCCCAGTCTCACGGTCGGTGATGATTTTGGCAGACGCTACTTCTCCGTAGGTTGCAAATAAATTGAACAGGCTCTCGTCGAGAGTTGTGAAGTTGATGTTTGAAACATAAATGTTCATTGTCGATTTGTTTTAAATGTATAAAGTTTGATGTTTGAAATTCCACGTTCTGCGGTTGTCTTCCCTTTTTTCGGCCACTGTTGTTCGGTCTGTTTTGCGTTGCCGTGGGGACGGTTGTATGGCGGTGGTCGGAGCGTAATGGTGGCATGGTCACGTTTTCGCTCTTTTCCGCTAATTGCTTATGTTGTTGGAAGTTACATGATTTTTTGTCGTGTTTCCTCCTGCCTTATGCCGTTGGTTTTATCATCTTTTCAATCAGTCAGCCATGCCTTTTTCGTATTGTGATGTCGGCGTTGGCCCAGAAAATTCATTTGGAGTACAATTCTTGCGATGATAAATCCATTCTCAAGAGAAGGCCGGAGAAAGCATTGCCAGTAATTAGATGCTACAAAAAATTATTTTTCTATGGTGACAAAGGTATGTAAAAAGGTTGAGAAAATCGCCTCTTTTTTTCTTTTTTTTGTCCTTGTGTGATATTTTTTCTCTCCCGTCGTTGTCAGCCTGACTGTCCTAAAGAGAGATTTTGGCACGTTGGGGCATCCCTCTGCCGGGTGTTCGGACATCGGAGGGAGGGTCAAAAAAATGGTTGGAAGATGCCGTTATCGGCTAATAAATTCCTAACTTTGTGGTCAAAAAGCTCCATGGGCAATATAAAGATTTTCGACAGTTCGTTCAGCCAGTCACGTGAGCTGAGTTTTGCACCAGCCATCAAGGCGGGATTTCCCAGCCCTGCCGAGGATTACAATAGGGATTCGCTCGATTTCAACCGCGATCTCATCCGCCATCCTGAGAGTACGTTCTACGGCCGCGTATCGGGCGACTCGATGTGCGATGCGGGTATCAACGATGGCGACATCGCTGTCATAGACAAGGCAATAGAAGCGTCGAACCATGATGTCGTGGTGGCCTACATCAACGACGAATTTACCATCAAGTTCCTCGACACCACTCACAAGGATGAGGGCTACATAGAGCTGCGACCCGCCAACGAACGCTATCTCCCTATCAGGGTTGACGACCTCGACAACTTCAGGGTGTGGGGTGTTGTGGTCTGGACAATCAAGTGTTGGAAGCGATGAACTGTTTGTCTGGTGTGGCCGTCACGGCTGTTGTGCGTCGTCACGATGTACCACCATCGGCCCGAAGTGCCATTCATTATCTCTCATAATAAGATGTATTACGCCATCTGCGACTGTGATAATTGCTACGTGAGCTGCGAGCGAGTGTTCCGCCCCAGTCTGAACGGCAAGCCCGTTGTTGTGCTCAGCAACAACGACGGTTGCGTGGTGGCCCGCAGCAACGAGGCCAAGCGGATGGGCATCAAGGCCGGAATGCCCTACTTCCAGCTGAGAGAGCAGTTCGCCGGGGCAGATATCGCCGTCTTCTCAAGCAACTATGAGCTTTACGGCGAGCTGACAGGACGGGTGATGTCGCTCATCAGGAAGGCCTCGCCACGCACATTCCGCTACTCCATCGACGAGAGTTTCTGCCTCTTGCCCGACATGAGCCACGACGAACTGAAGGAGTGGGGCGAACAGCTGCGGAAAGATGTCATGCAAGGAGTGGGAATACCCATCAGCATCGGCATAGCACGGACAAAGACACTGGCCAAGACTGCCAGCCATTTTGCCAAAAAATACAGTGGCTACCGTCACTGTTGCATCATCGACACCGACGAACGGCGCACCAAGGCGCTGCAACTCTACCCCATAGGCGAGGTGTGGGGCATCGGACGGAGGTACGAGGCACGGCTGACCTTGGCGGGTATCAAGACCGCCTACGACTTCGCAAGCCAGCCACGGTCGTGGGTGAAGTCGGAATTCAACATCGTGGGAACACGCACGTGGATGGAACTCAACGCCATCGACTGCATACCCGACGAGGAAATCACACGCAAGAAAAGCATTTGCACCAGCCGAAGTTTCACGGGGATGACCACCGACTTCGAGACTGTGAGGACTCATGTGGTGAACTTCGCCGCCCGCTGTGCCGAGAAGCTACGCCGGCAACGCTCCGTGGCATCTGTCGTCACCGTGTTCCTCCATACCAATGCCTTCAGGGATGACCTGCCGCAATACTGGAACACACGAGAGATAACCCTACTCACACCGACGAATGCCACGCAGGAAATCGTGAAGGCGGCCGTCGATGGGCTTCACCACATCTTCATCGAAGGCTACCACTACAAAAAGGCTGGGGTGGTGGTCATGGGCATCACCTCCGACAGACAGATTCAGACCAACTTCATCGACTTCGACTCCGAACGGGCGCGCAAAATGGCTGCACTCGGCAAAGTCATCGATCGTCTCAACCGAATCAACGGCAGAGACTCGATCATTCTCAGCTCACAACAGTATGCGCAGAAGGGTGCCGATGGGAAACCAGTGGGCTTCGCCGATGCCATACAGCACAATTTCAGGAGCAAGAACCCTACCACCCGCTGGAACGACATCATCTATCTCCTTTAGCCAGTGGGCCTCGCCCCCCGACTGACACCTGACTAAACGAAAGACGTGGCTCATGTTGCATGAACCACGTCTGTTTGTTATTTAGCTCAAGATTTATTCTTGTTATTTAATCTTGTTGTAGCCGTACTTGGCTGTGCAGCACAGTTCCTCCTCGATGCGGATGAGCTGGTTGTACTTCGCCATGCGGTCTGTGCGCGACATAGAGCCAGTCTTGATCTGGCCAGAGTTTGTTGCCACTGCGATGTCGGCGATGGTTGTGTCCTCCGTCTCACCAGAGCGGTGTGAGGTCACTGTTGTGTAGCCGGCGCGGTGAGCCATTTCGATGGCTTCGAGTGTCTCTGTGAGCGAGCCGATCTGGTTCACCTTGATGAGGATAGAGTTGGCAGCGCCCATCTTGATACCCTTTTCGAGGAACTTCACGTTGGTCACGAAGAGGTCGTCGCCCACCAACTGGCAGCGGTCGCCGATTTTTGCTGTGAGCTTCACCCAGTTTTCCCAGTCGTTCTCGTCGAGTCCGTCCTCGATAGAATCGATAGGATATTTGGTGATGAGCTGCTCAAGGTAAGCGATCTGCTCGTCTGCGGTGAGTTTCTTTCCGTTAGGATCTTTCGGCATGCCGTCTTTCAGCTCACGGTAGTTGTAGAACCATTGTCCGTTCTCTTGTGTTGCGAACTCTGATGCTGCGCAGTCCATGGCAATCTTCACGTCCTTGCCTGGTTCGTAGCCAGCGTCCTTGATGGCTTTCATGATTTCGTCGAGTGCGTCCTCTATGCCGTCGAACTTGGGAGCGAATCCTCCCTCGTCGCCTACTGCTGTTGAGAGTCCGCGTTTCTTGAGGTTCTTCTGCAGTGTGTGGAACACTTCAGCTCCCATGCGGAGTGCCTCACGAAGCGATGGTGCGCCTACGGGACGTATCATAAATTCTTGGAATGCGATTGGGGCATCGGAGTGTGCACCGCCGTTGATGATGTTCATCATCGGAACTGGCAGTGTGTAGGTGTTGGTTCCGCCGATGTAGCGGTACAATGGCATACCGAGTGCTTTTGCGGCAGTCTGTGCCACTGCGAGCGACACGCCGAGGATGGCGTTGGCTCCGAGTTTGCTCTTGGTTGGTGTGCCGTCGATTTCGAGCATTTTATAGTCGATTGCACGCTGTGCTGTCACGCAGAATCCCTTGAGTGCCGGTGCGATGATGTTGTTGACGTTGTCAACGGCCTTGAGCACACCTTTTCCTCCGAAGCGTTTTTTGTCGCCGTCGCGGAGTTCGAGTGCTTCATTCTCACCTGTTGATGCGCCTGATGGCACACTTGCACGTCCCATTACGCCATTTTCGAGTGTTACTTCTACCTCGACTGTAGGATTGCCACGAGAGTCGATAATCTCACGAGCGTGAATTTTTTCAATCTTCATAATTTTACCTTATAATTTATTAATGTGATTTGAATGTATAAACTTATCTTAATAGGAGTGACACGATGACATTGGGGGTGTTGCTTTCGTTGGGTGGAAACCGTTTGTTATCCTTGCCGTCAGTATTTTCGTGGTGTACCATTGTGCTTGTGAAGCAAGCTCCTATTGGTTTTCGTCCCCAAAGTTATAAAAAATATTTGAGACTGGCAAAGATTTTCACACAAAATAACTCCTACACAGTCCGTTGCGTTTCTCTGAGCTCAAGCATTTCGGTGGGAACGGACTGCCTTATCTTGCCGGCGATGAGTTCACGCAGCGAGTTGCGTATGAAGTTTCGGCTGGTCATCAGCACGATGTCGCGTGTGGGGATGGGGTGGGCGAAGGGTCTGACGAGCTGTTTCTGTCCGTCGCTGAGCTGGTAGGTGGCCAGTTCGGGTATGAATGTCACTCCCTTGCCGCTTTCCACGATTCGCATGAAGGTCTCGATGCTGCCCAGATGATAGGTTTTCTTGCTGTTGGCGGCGGCTTTCAGCTGGCAGAACTTCACGAGTTGCTCGCGGAAGCAGTGCCCCTCGTCGAGCAGCCACAGGTATTCGCCTGTGAGGTCGGCCGTGCGGATGGCGGTGCGGTCGAAGAGGTCGTTGTCTTTGGCCACGTATGCGTAGAACTTCTCGTAGAAAAGGTGGTGGCAGTCGAAGTTGTCGAGCCCTTCGACCATGGCCAGTATGCCGGCGTCGATGTCGTTGCGTCTCAGTGCCCGTTGCATCTCTTCGGTCTTCAGTTCGGTCACCCGCAGGTCGATGTCGGGATAGTCGCTCATCAGTTGCGGCAGGAATCTTGGGATGAGGTAGGGCGCAATGGTGGGCAGCACGCCCAGATGGAATGTTCCCGTCAGCGATTGTTTCTGCTCCTGCGCCACTTCTTTCAGTCTCCGTGCCCGCACGAGCACGCCCCATGCCCTGTCGATGATGATTTTCCCGGCTGGAGTGGGACGTATGGGCTGTTTGCGGCGGTCGAAAATCTTCACCCCCAGCTCGTCCTCCAGCTTCTGAATCATCGAGCTCAGCGTGGGTTGTGTCACGTTGCAATAGTCGGCTGCCTTGGCAAAGTGTCCGAAGCGATGGACCGCCATCACGTATTCCATTTGTTGTAGTGTCATTGGCTTTGTCGGTTCTGTACTGCAAAGATACCCATTTTTTTTCTGATACCGCTCATCGTCACGACTAAAAAAATGTTGCCCTGTGGCGAAAGGTGAGCTATGGGCGCGCAAAAGCTCACCTTTTGATGAGTAAAAGCTCACCAATGGTTTTGCCGTAGCTTATGTTGGCCGATGGGGCAGAGCCGTGTGGCGGTTGTCAGTGGCGGTTTTCGGCCAGTCGCAGCAGCGTGCCGGTGGGACAAACGAACCGACAGTAGGGGCGTGGCACGAACAGCGACAGTACCACCACCACGATGCCCAGCACGAGAACAAAGGCCGAGGCAGTCTGAAAGACGAAGGCCGAGAACACCTCATAGTCCATCCACTCGGTCCATATGCCCGTGACCAGCAGCACCACCAGCACGTTGAAAAGCCCTTGGCGGAAGTAGTCCAGCCGTAGGGCGACCTTCTGGCTCATGTGCCATTTGCGACGGTGCGCCATGCCTGCCAGATCTTGTAGCGAGCCACACGGACAGACATTCGAGCAGTAGTAATTCTTCTTGCCGAAGAGCGGATAGGCAAAGGCGGTGCCCATCATGATGATGGGGATGAGCGACATCCACGAGTCGATTCCGCCCGATACGAAGCCCACCAGCAGCGACCACGAGAGGAACGTGCCGCACCAAAAGCCCAGCACGACCACGTTGAGCACGAGTTGTAGCGTGCGGTAGCGTCGGTTGCGGACGAGCAGTGGCACGATGGCTGCCAGCATCACCACCACCAGTCCGGCCACGGTCTTGGCGTTGGGGGAGTCAGCCAGCAGGTCGTTCGGTGTGGTGGCATTGGCAGAGGCATAGGCCATCGCCCTGTGCATGTTGGCGATGATGGCACGCGACGAGTAGGTGGCGCCGCTCACGGCATCGGGTTGGGTGCGTGCGGCCTCGTCGATGGTCATGCCGTTCCAACGTCCGAGCAGCTCCTTGGCTTGTCCGAAGAATGCCGGTGTCTCGTTGTTGGCCAGTGCCTTGACCCGTTTCACCCTCCCTTTGCTGATGTATATTTCCAAGGGAACGGGTCCTCCGTAGCCTCTGATGTCGCTGCCGAGTGCCGAAGTGTTGACGACGAGGGTGCCGTCGGCCATCGTGCGCATGGTGTCGTTGTCGTTGTGCGTCTCCGTAGCCACTCCTTTTTCGCCGAGGCGGTGTCCCCACAGGCAGCCGTCGCGCTGTATGGCTGCCGTAGCCACGATGCAGAGGCAGACGAGCAGCATCAGAATCTGTTGTAGTCTCTTCATATTATAATAGGTGTTTGCCCGTCGATGTTGTTGCGGGATTTCGTGCAAAGATACCCATTTTTCGTCACTTCCGTACTCATCCGCCTATCTTGTTATCAGTTTTTAACCCCGACGCTCCCCCGTCGCACTCTTAAATTTTTTCCGAAAATCAACATTCGCACAAAAATTGTTTGTTCAAGCCAAATCCTTTTTATATCTTTGTACTCCGTTCTCTATGACAATAAAAAATAATCACTATCAAATAAAAAGAAAATTATGGACAAAAAACTACTCAAAACACTGACGACTTTATTGTTGTTGGGCACCACACTGGCAGCGCAGGCCATCGATCGCAAAGCGCTCAGTGAGTATGCCAGCTCGCTCAAGGGCCAGAAGAAAGCCGATTTGAAAACAGCCGTTTTCAATCTCATAGGCAACCTCAAGACATTGTCGTACGGCAGCGGCTACAGGAAAACGTGGTGGGGCTTCTACCGCACCGATCGCATCGGCAACACGATGGAATGCCGCAACCGTTACAGCGATGCAAAGTTCTATTTCACTGGCGACGACGGTAAATCCATCGCAGGAATGAACATCGAACACTCGTTCCCCAAGAGCTGGTGGGGGAAAACAAAAAACAATGCCTACCAGGACTTGCACCACCTCTATCCCTCCGACGCAAAGGCAAACAGCAGCAAGAGCAACTACCCCATGGGCATTGTCACCAGCGGTTCGTCAGCCCCTGACGGTGCCGAGAAGGTGGGAATGGGCCCCGGTCCTAACGGACAACTCATCAAAATGTTCGAACCGGCGGACCAATTCAAGGGCGATTTCAGCCGAACCTATATGTATATGGCAACTGCCTATCAGAACCTGACGTGGCAAGGCACACAGGGCTTGCAGGAGTTGGAGAACAACTCGTGGCCGACACTTCGCCAATGGGCTTACACCATCTACACCGAATGGATTAAGAACGACCCCGTGAGCGACATAGAGATTGAACGCAACAACGCCGTGGCTGAGATTCAGGGCAACCGAAACCTGTTCATCGACTACCCTTATCTGGCAGAATACATCTGGGGCGACAGCATCGACCGTCCGTTCGACCCCTACACATCCGTCACAACGGCATCCGACGACTACCGCTACGGCAGCCAAACACCGCCGGCAGTGACCACACCGACATTCTCAGTGACCTCAGGCTCATACATCGCTCCGCTGACGGTTGAGATTACATGCGCAACCACAGGTGCGACGATATACTACACCACCGACGGAACGGAGCCGACTAAGGCCAGCACACCATACAACAGTCCGCTGACGCTCAACACCACAACCACCCTCAAGGCCATAGCAGTGAAGGGAACCGACGCAAGCAGAGTGGCAACGGCCAACTACACGCTCAAGAATGCCGACGACATGTACTACTTCTCGAAACTCACCACCGCACCGACCGACGGCAAACGGTATCTCATCGTGGTCAACAACGGAACGCTCAAGGCTGCAAAGCCAGTGGTAGAGGGCACAAAGGGCTACGGCTATCTCAAGGTGGCGGACGTTCAGGAGAAAGAATCGAAGATAACACTCGAAACCGATGAACTCGCCTTCACATTCGAGGCAGCAGCCGGAGGATTCAAAATCAAGGACAGCAAGGGCCGATACTACTACCAGAGTGACAACTACAGCACCTTCACGCCGACCACCGACCCAACCGAGGCCGACGTATGGACGGTTGTGAAGAATGACGACGGCACCTATTCCATCAAGGCCGCCGACTCTGGCAACACCATCCAGTACTCAACCAAGTACAAATCGTTCGGCAACTACAGTACAACGTCAGCCAAAAACTTGTTCCCCATGCTCTATGAGGAAACAAAATCCAACGGAATAGCCACCATCGAGGTGGAGACAACTGGCGTCAACGTCAACAACGCTACCTACACGCTGCAGGGAGTTCAGATGCCGCAGGGCAAACCATTGCAGCCGGGCATCTACATCCGCAACGGACGCAAGATAGTAGTGAAATAAACAATACCCACAACGGTCGGAAACGGCCACAATAACCAGCGCAACGGGCTGACAAGCACAGTGACTACGGTCGCCGCTTGTCGGCCCGTCGCCTTGATATCTATAAGGTGTGGCCGATTCTATCCCATCCATCGCCCAATGAAATCTGCCACACGTTCAATGTAATGTACAGTCTTTGAAAGGCAGTGTGGCAGAGTGGGTTGACGGGTTCGGGAAAATGTGTTTGTGAGTATGATACGGATGAGTGGGCGAAAGGTTACCTTTTGCGCCGCCATTGCTGACCTTTTAGCCGACGAAAGGTCATCTTTTTGTTGCCGATGGCTCAATGTCGGAATGCCGATTGAGAAAATGCCCGCTTGTTTTGCGTTGTTGCTGCTGGTCGTTCTGTCCGCAACTGATGGCTTACGGCAACCGTGTGTGGGTGTGAAACCGCCGATATCGAGATTGGAGGGAAAAAAGAATCCCCCACCGTCACGGTGAGGGATTTCTCTTATCAAATGATTAATGATTTTACCTTAAATGCAATGGTTTGTCGCCGAAGGATTAGTATGCGAACAAAGGATAGTCCTTCATTGTTGCATTCACCTTCTCGCGAACTGTTGCAATGACCTTTTCGTCTTCTGGTGATGAGAGGACGGTGTCGATGAGCTCTGCGATGAGCTGCATCATGTCTTCCTTCGTGCCACGGGTTGTCATGGCAGCTGTTCCGAGACGGATACCGCTGGTCTGGAATGCCGAGCGACTGTCGAATGGAACCATGTTCTTGTTGACGGTGATGTCGGCTGCAACGAGTGCGTTCTCTGCCACCTTACCAGTCAGTTCGGGGAACTTGCTGCGGAGGTCGAGCAGCATGGAGTGGTTGTCTGTACCGCCGCTGACGATGTCGAAGCCACGGTCGATGAGTGCTGCTGCGAGTGCTGCTGCGTTTTTCTTCACCTGTGTTGCGTATTCCTTCCAGCTTGGCTCAAGGTTTTCGCCGAATGCCACGGCCTTGGCAGCGATGACGTGTTCCAATGGACCGCCTTGGTTGCCAGGGAATACTGCTGAGTTGAGCACTGCTGACATTTTCTTGAGGTTTCCGTTCTTAAGAGTGATGCCCCATGGGTTGTCGAAGTCCTTGCCCATAAGGATGACACCGCCACGTGGACCGCGGAGAGTCTTGTGGGTAGTGGTTGTGACGATGTGGGCGTACTTCACTGGGTTGTCGAGCAGTCCGGCAGCGATCAAACCTGCTGGGTGTGCCATGTCAACCATGAAGATAGCGCCGATTTCGTCGGCTACCTTACGGATGCGTGCGTAGTCCCATTCGCGGCTGTATGCCGAGCCGCCGGCAACGATGAGCTTTGGCTTGTGCTCGCGTGCGAGTTTCTCAAGGTTGTCGTAATCTACGCGTCCTGTTTCCTTGTTGAGGGTATAGCCGATGGGGTTGTAGAGAATACCTGATGTGTTGACAGGGCTTCCGTGAGAAAGGTGCCCGCCGTGGTCAAGGTCCATTCCCATGAATGTGTCGCCTGGCTTAAGGCAAGCGAGGAATACTGCTTGGTTAGCCTGTGCGCCTGAGTGTGGCTGCACGTTGGCATATTCGGCTCCGAAAACTTTCTTGATGCGCTCAATAGCTAAATTCTCCACGATGTCAACAACCTGGCATCCACCGTAGTACCTCTTGCCGGGGTAGCCTTCTGCATACTTGTTGGTGAGGTATGAGCCCATAGCCTGCATGACCTCGTCACTTACGAAATTCTCGGATGCGATAAGCTCCATGCCTTTCAGCTGGCGCTGGTGTTCCTTCTCGATAAGATCAAAAATCTCAAGATCTCTTCTCATATTGTTTAAGTGTTTATTGTCTTTTCCAGCTAACATTTTTCATAGTGTAATGCTTTCGAAGACTAGGTTATTATTATTGCTTGCAAATATAAGCAAAATCTGTAAATCGCACAAATAAAAGATAGAAAATATTGTCTTCGGCCTTTGTTATTGGCTGATACTGTGCCCCTGATTTCTCACTTTGGGACAATCGTGCATCTTTCTCTCGGCATCATTCGCAGAGTTCCACCTTATCTATATATTGCTCCTTGTCGCAGTAGTGGCATTTCAGTATGCCGTGGGTCTTGTCAACGGTGTTGAAGATGGTGGTCATCGGCTCGTTGTTGGTGATGCACTTGGGGTTGTTGCATTTGACGATGCCATGCAACTCGTCGGGTGTCGTCACCTTTTTCTTCTCCACCACCTCGTAGTCCTTGATGATGTTGAGGATGATGTTTGGCGCCACGACTGACAAACGTGATATCTCGTCATCGGTGAAGAACTTGTCGCTGACCTTGATGATGCCTTTCTTTCCCACCTTGCTCGATGAGAAGTTGTAGCCTATGGTGACGGGTGTGGCGAGTTGCTGCAGTTCGAGCAGGTTGAACACTTGGAATGTCTTTCCCGATGGTATGTGGTCTATGACGGTGCCGTTCTCGATGGCGGCTACAAGTCTTTCTTTCTTTGACATTTTCTTTCTTTGTTGTTGGTGTTGATAATAGGGTAGGGATGGCTTTGTCCTATTCCTTCTTCTGTACTATATTTATGGTGTCGAAGATGTCGCCTGCCGTTACATAAACTGTGAGGGTGCGTTCCTTGCCCGTCGTGTTGGGTTCGATGGTGAGCCAGTAGGTGTTGCCTTTCACCTCAATCTCGTACCAGTCTTTTTTAATATGGCGGTAGTCCCATTCTTTGCCTTCCTCGACGGCGAGAAATTTCTTGCCATCAACGGTGACGTATGAATCGAGCCATGGTCGGCTGTAGTTTGTGCAGGTGACGGCGAACGTTCCTCCTTTCGCCTCGGCAGTAATCTTGGTGGGATTGCCTGGGTGATCAGCTACCCATTCCATTGGATCCCACAATCCCACTGGGTCGGTCTTGTCGCCACAGGAGGTGAAGCCAAGCAATGCGCTTGCCATAAGCAGGCAGCATGCGATGTGTTTTGTTTTTCTCATACTTGTAGTTATTCTCGTTGAATTGCGATGGCGGGTCGTGGCCTTTCGGTGTCGGCAGTGGCCCGCATGGGTTATAGTATCGTCTTGTCTGCCCTCACCTTGTCGAGTGTGATGCCGAGCGAGTAGCAATAGATGGCCTCGCGTGCGAAGAGTCCGTTGCGTGCCTGCTGTATGTAGTAGGCGTGCGGACTGTCGTCCACGTCGTAGGCAATTTCGTTGACACGTGGGAGTGGATGTAGGATTTTCATGTTCGGCTTTGCCAGCGTGAGCATGTTGTTGTGTAAGATATAGACATTCTTCACGCGCTCATACTCCATGAGGTCTGAGAAGCGTTCCTTCTGCACGCGTGTCATGTAGAGTATGTCGGCGTCGGCAATCAGTTCTGGTGTGAAGTCCTCGTGTTCGGTGTATCTGATGCCGTTCTCCTTGCAGTAGAGTTTGTATTCTTCGGGCATGGCCAGTTCCTGTGGCGCTATGAAATGGAAGGTGGGGTTGAAGTGGCGCATGGCCATGAGCAGCGAATGCACCGTCCGCCCGTATTTCAGGTCGCCCACGAGGTAGATGTTTAGGTTTTCAAGCGTACCCTGTGTTTGGCTGATCGTGTAGAGGTCGAGCAAGCACTGCGATGGATGTTGGTGTGCTCCGTCGCCTGCGTTGATGATGGGCACTGGTGCCACTTCCGAGGCATATTGCGCCGCTCCCTCGATGTAGTGTCGCATGACGATGGCGTCAGCATAGTTGCCCACCATGAGAATGGTGTCCTTCAGTGTCTCGCCTTTGCTGACACTCGACACCTTGGCGTCGGTGAATCCTATCACCTTTGCCCCCAGTCGGTTGGCCGCCGTCTCGAAACTGAGGCGCGTGCGTGTCGAAGGTTCGTAGAATAGGGTGGCGATGACTCTTCCCTTGAGTAGCTCTCTGTTGGGGTGTGCTTCGAACTCCTTTGCCATGTCGATGAGATAGAGTATCTCCTCGCGTCCGAGCTTCTGGATGTTCACGAAATTATGTCTTTCCATTGAAATTTGTGAGTTTGACCGTTTCGACTGTAAAGGTACGGAAATAATTTTGTCACTCCCAAAAAACAAGGCAATAATTTTGTGCTTTCCTTAAATTAAACTATCTTTGCAAATGAATTATGTCAGTTGGCCGACATTCCGCCGGCGACATGATGACAGAAATATGGATACATGAGACGACATCTCGTACATTTCTTTTGGGGAACGCTGATATTTCTTGTCGGTTCCATGACTGTCTTTTTCGTGGCCGTTTGGAACGGATGGGTGGGCTATATGCCTGACATGGAGGAACTTTCGAATCCTGTCGATAAGCTTGCCTCACAAGTCTATTCCAGCGATGGCCAGTTCATCGGAACATGGAACCAAGACAACGCCAACCGTGTGGCGATCGATTACAACAGTCTCTCGCCACACCTCGTCCATGCCCTCGTAGCAACCGAGGACGAGCGCTTCTACGAACATTCCGGTATCGACTTCATTGCCCTTGGCAGAGCTATCGTCAAGCGTGGCGTCATGCAACAAGCGAGTGCCGGAGGCGGTTCGACCATCACCCAGCAACTCGCCAAGCAAGTCTATTCCGAAAAGGCCCGCAACACCCTTGAGCGACTGTTGCAGAAGCCTATCGAGTGGATTATCGCCGTGAAGCTGGAGCGACATTTCACCAAGGAGGAGATATTGGCCATGTATTTCAATTACTTCGACTTCCTCCACAATGCCGTGGGCATCCAGCGTGCGGCCAACATCTATTTCAACAAGGAGCCACGCCATCTGAGCGTCACCGAGGCTGCCACACTTGTGGGCCTCTGCAAGAATCCGTCGCTCTTCAATCCGCTGCGCTATCCCGACCGATGCCGCAACCGTCGCAACGTCGTGCTCATGCAGATGAAGAAGTGCGGCTACATCACACAGGAGGAGTTCAAAGAGCTTATCCAGCGTCCACTCGGCATTGTCTATACCCGTGCCAAGCCCATTGATGGCTCGGCCGACTATTTCCAGTCGTTCCTCCGCCAGTACATGATGGCCGAAAAGCCGGAGCGGGAGAACTATCAGGAGTGGCGCATGCGTGAATTTGTGCTCGACTCCGTGGCATGGGAGAGCGATCCTCTCTATGGGTGGTGTAACAAGAACCAGAAACGCAACGGCGAGAACTACGACGTCAACACCGACGGACTGCGCATCTTCACCACCATCGACACACGCATGCAGCAATATGCTGAACAGGCAGTACGCAAACACGTGGGAGGATACCTGCAGGCAGAGTTCAACAAGGCCAACCGATACAAGAAGAACGCACCGTTCTCCAACAATATCACACGAAAGACCATCAAGGACATTCTCAACCGCTCGTGTAAGCAGAGCGTCAGATATCGCACTTTGAAGGAGCAGGGGGCAACCGACGAGGAAATCGTACGCAGCTTCCGAACACCACACGTCATGACGCTCTTCACCTACCACGGTAATGTTGACACGCTCATGACGCCCATCGACTCCATACGCTACTACAAGTCGTTCCTGAGAGCAGCTTTCATGAGCATGGACGTCCACACGGGAGCGGTGAAAGCCTACGTCGGGGGCATCGACTACGAACACTTCAAGTACGACATGGTGATGGTCGGACGCCGACAGGTGGGTTCCGCCATCAAACCTTATCTTTATGCGCTCGCCATGCAAAACGGAATGACACCTTGCAGTACTGCTCCCAACGTGCAACGTACCTACGGCGGATGGACGCCGCGCAACACCTCGCGAGCACGCTACGGACAACAGGTAACGTTGAGATGGGGATTGCAGCAATCGAACAACTGGATTTCGGCCTATCTCATCAATCTCCTTGGTCCGTCGCAGTTCGTCAACATCCTACACGACTTTGGATTCTACAATCCCGACATCGACCGCTTCACGTCGCCTGTGCTCTGCCTCGGCTCGTCCGAGCTTTCAGTGGGCGAGATGTGCAGTGCCTATACCACTTTCGCCAACCGTGGTGTGAGGTGCGCGCCACTCTTCGTTACGAAGATAGAAGACAGTCATGGCAATGTCATCGCCAAGTTCCAGCCACTCATGAACGAGGTCATATCAGAGGAGAGTGCCTTCAAGATGCTCGATATGCTGCAGGCAGTCATCAACGGAGGAACGGGCGGACGACTGCGTTCTCGCTTCAACATCGACGGACAGATAGGCGGCAAGACCGGTACAACCAACGACAACTCCGACGGTTGGTTCATGGGCTTCACGCCACAGCTTGTAAGTGGCTGCTGGGTAGGTGGCGAGGACCGCGACATTCACTTCGACAACACGTCAATGGGGCAGGGTGCCACCATGGCATTGCCCATCTGGGCCTACTACATGAAGCTGGTCTATGCCGACAAGCGGTTAGGCTATTCACCATCGGTGAAGTTCGACATTCCCGCCAACTTCAACCCGTGTCAGACCGCCGATTCCATATCGGTCAACGGCATACAGGAGATTTACTTCTGATGCGCCGTCGGCTGCCACAATAGGTCTGTGCTGCATCAGCCCGTCAATCGGACGACGGCAGGCCTTTGAACGGCAAGTACAAAGAAACTCAATCAATAAAATAGTGATAATTTTCTCAAACAACTAATCGTTGAGAAGCTGGCTGGCTCGTGATGAGTCAGCCAGTTTTGCTTTGCTGAGGTCCGTTCTCCTGTCGGACGGAGTCCTCCAATCGTTCATTGGAGATTTTTTTGTGCAAAAAGAAAGCAAAATTTTCTAATGATCGATTTGGGATTAATTGTTTTTACCAAAACGATTATACGTTTTCATTAAAACGATTAATCGTTTCCAGTGAATCGCCTTGTTGTTCTTTGACAATAAAGCTGCTCTGCCGTGGCAAATGGAGAGTTCAAGACTATTGGGCTTTTCTAAGTTTTCTTGTCACGAACGGACATCGTTTATAGATTGAAACTCACCTTGGCTGTCAAGCTGCGTTCTCGTAGATTGTTGATGGAAAAAATCCGTTCGTTTGTGGTAACGTATCTTCTCTCGTAACGGTTCGCTCCGAATAGGTTATTGCAACTCAGGCTCACTTCGTAAGTTTTCGTGCGATAATTTATTGACAAGTCAGAGAAGAAGTTGGTGTTCACCGTTTTATCATTGCTGTGGTATAATTCGTTGTCCCATTCTATCTGCCAATTTCCCGGCATGATGAAGAATTTCAATTCATGATGGAAATATCGTAATGAGCTTTTATCATTGCCGGCGAGCTTGTCATCCTGCCGCATGTAGTTCATGGAGCTGCGTTCTTCGACGGAGAAGAAATCTATCGGGTGGTACGAAGTCTCAATGCCCAGACTGCCTCTTTGCATTTTGAGGTCGGTCAGCTGTCCGCCGAGCATGAGTTGATATTTGTCCCATCCGTACAGGGCTTTTGCCGACACAGAGAATTTTCCCCATCCTATTGATTTTCCCAAACTTCCGTTTATCACGCAACTTTCTCTCTTTCCGTGCTCATTTGTGACTTCGCGTTTGTAGAATCCTTTATCGAGTGTTGCCGCATACAAAGCAATGTTTCGGATGACGTTTGCGGTAAAGCCCATGCTTGTAAAAAAACCGCTTATGGCATCTCTGTAGCTCCACGAGTTTCTGAAAGTGTGCACCGTGACGTCCTCCGGTTTTCCCTTGCCTTTCGTCAGGGTCATGTAGTTTATGTAAATCGGTGAGAGGCTCAACTCATCCATGCTGTTTGCGATAGTCGCCATCGAGTAGGTCAGAGTGGTATTGATTTTCGATGAGAAATCGTATTTAAAGTAGAGTGATGGCTCGGCGGTGAATGTACTTTTTGACAGAGAGTTCAGTTTGCGATACATCCATCCCAGCCGCCCGGACAACGTCAGTTTCATATTCTTATCCTGATAGGCAAGCACTGGTGAGACGTATGGCAGTAGCTCCGTGTAGCAGTCTCTTCTATCCGTCAGATCGTTTGCCGTGTTTAGGTGCTTGTTTTGGAAATCGACTCCGACTTTGTATGTGACGTTGAACCCCGCTGTTTTGTGTCGGAAATAGGAATAGGTGTTCCATTTTACGGTGTGCAGTCCCAGCCTTTCCGTTATTCCGTTGCGCAACAATAGTCTGCCGGGCTGATAGCCATATATAAACTGTGAGGAAACTGAGAAACTTCTGTTGCCTTTCATATTGGTGATGTATTCCAAGTCGTCGGCAATGTATCGTGCGCGCGGTGTTACTTCCTGGTGAACGGAGATACCGTTGAGCAGCGTGTTTCCTCTGGCGTAATCGAAATCAATATATCCTTTCAAACTGTTTGCGAGATAGATTTTCTCTTTGTTTACCTTATACAACAGCTCGCCTTTCCATTCGTTGCGTTTGGTAAAGGCATTTTGTTCTTCCGTAATGAGTGCGTTTCCGCTTTCTGCGTCCAGATATATTTTTTCGTTTCTGCTTTGTTGTTCTGTTTTGTCAGTCAATCCGTTGAGCTGAAACCGCAGGTCGTTGTTTTTGCCAGTCTTTATCAGCCAGTTGGAAGCTATTATGTACGTGTCGTTCAGCCGGTAGCGTCTGCCGGCAAGTGCGGGTCTGTTTATATCTATACCGCTTAGTAATCCGTTTCCCAGCGTCAGTGATCGGTTTGGGGTGAGGTCGCTCACTTCGTGTTCAATGTCTTTTCCCGTATTGTCGGTTTTCAGCAGCGATATGCTTTGCATTTTTGGAGAGATGAACATTCCCATCAGTCTTAGCTCCCTGAGCCATTTTGTCTTGTGTTGCAATGTAAGGCCTGTTCCGACATCAGCTATCCCTTGCCAGATGTTTTTTGAGTCATCTCTCAGGACAATATTGATGGCTGCCTGCTCGCTGAACTTTATTCCTTTCAGTGCTTTTACCGGTTGGTGGTTTTGCAGTACTTCCACACTTTTCACCTTGTCGGCACTGATGTTTTCGTTGGCTATGGAATACTTTCCGCCCAACAAGTCCATGCCTTCTATATAATAGGTGTTGATGTTTCTCCCCTCATAGGAAATCTTTCCGTCGGCTCCTATTTGCAGTCCCGGCATCTTTGCGATGACATCGGCAATGCTTCGGTCTTGCTTCTGCCTGAAGGCGTTCACGCTGTAAATCAATGTGTCGCCTGTCTGCCTTATTTTCTGCGCTTTCACCTTTACTTCTTTCAGTTCGTAGGAAGTTTCGTACATTTTATAAGTGCGACCGTTCTTGAACTCGTTTACGGGTAGTTTCAGCGTTTCATATCCCATCATTCCGATTGAAAGCTCAGCGGGATTTTTGCCGGGTTGTACATCCACCTCAAAATACCCCTTTTGGTCTGAATGGGTGTATGCGACAGGCTTTCCCTCCACATTCTTCAGGATGACGGTTGCCCATTCCATAGCCGTGTCGTCCTTGTCTTTGACGTACCCGTTGAAGGACTGTGCAAAGGTCTGGAAATGCCAGAGTATGCCCAGTATGAAAAGTGTTGTAAGTCGTTGCATTACTTCAAAGTCTCAATCAGGCATGCCGTTGCCGCCTTCTGCCTTATGTCCCTTCCATTGGCATCTTTTTTGGAAAGCACCCGTATGCCCATCACCCGGCTCAGCAGTTCATCGGAGTTCTTTCTCATCAACATGCTCAGTTCTTCCATTTCCTTGGCGGTGCAGTGGTTGTACTTCTCATCCCTCAATCCTATTTTGCTTTGGTTACCCTTTGCGATGCCTATGCAGTCGAATGCGAAATCTCCCTTTGCGTCACGGGCGTATAAAATCATTCCCGGCAAACCGCATAGTTTCCAAGGTCCATCAGCGATGCTGATCTCAGGAGTGTAGAAGGCTGTCCATGTTCGTCCGCGATAGGTGGTAACGGCCTTATAACAGGTGTAACCCGCTATTGTGGTATCGGCTTCTTCAAGCGTCCATTTCATTTTCGGCATATCTTCTTCGTACATGAATGGCTTGAAGAATACATCGCTGACAACGATTTTTCCTTTTTCCGGGAAGTTTTTCAATACGCTCATTGCCGTTGAGTAGTCAGTCAGATTGCGTTTTATCACTTCTTCGTGAGCTTCATAAGCATTGTGACCGGTTTTCAGCAAACTGTCCGTGACAACTCTGCTTCGTTCAAAAGTCAGACAATAAAATATGGATTGCTCATTGCTGATGTCCAATACCATGATATCGTTTTCCGGCTTTTGGATTTCTTCCACTTGCCTATGGCTCATATTGTAAGTGATGCTTATGTTGTTTTGTCCATATCCCGCGAATATGTTGAGACTGGACATAATGAATAAAAGTAAATATCTTCGCATTATTTTCATGATTAAGTAGCTTGAAATATTTCAAGCTACTTAATTATAAGATATGATTTAATTGACTTTTCTTTTCTCCAAATTATGTGCAGTGTAAATAGCTGCAATTTCTTCATTTGTTAATTTTCCCTCATAGATAGCTCGTGTTCCATCTTCGAAAATAATAACAGTGTAAGTTTTTTGTGGCTCACTGTTAGCTACTTGTAGTGTTGCGGGTTTATCATCTTGTGCCATCATTGGTATTGCTGGGAAAAGGCAAAGGCATGCCAATAGACTTACTTTTGAAAAGAATTTCTTCATAGTGAATAATTTTTGTGCCTACTCTTTTGTTATAAGCTTTTCGGCTACTGCTTCTTTTACAGTGTAGTCTGATAATCCAATCGACTAGAAATTTTTATTTACAAAAATACTTTTTTTTTTGAAAAAAGATACGTTCCCCCTTTCTTTTTAGCATATTTTTTTATAATGAATCTTAATTTAAACTATTTTAAACAACTTATAACAGATGTGCGTTTATATCGGAAACTGTTGGAGCAGAAAGTGAGATGAGGAGGTACACCTGAGTGTACAAACCTATTTCTTCAAAGTTCGCTTGCTCACGGGCGAGTGATGGGGGATATGGCGGGCTTTTTGGAGGTGTGGGAGAACAGAGCTGTTACTCAAAATAACAGGGGCTGGAATTGTATGTCGCAATCTGCTGACAATCAGAATAATAGCAACGGGATACTGATAGGTGAGCTTTTGCCACGCCATTCATGACCTATCACATGGCAAAAGGTCAGCTTTCGGGAAATGATCGGCAGACCTTGAACTGATGGAACAAATTATTTGGAATGCGATAGGGATAAGGACGGGTTGATTGATATAAATCAAAAATTCGAGGAGAAATGCGATTTTTTCGCTGTTTTGTTTGCTTGTGTTCGCAAACTGTTGTACTTTTGCATTACAAGAAAGATTAATAGATTGTTTAGGTTAGTAGTAATAGATTAGGTTTAGTAGTTTTTTAGGTAAAGAACAAAGCGATTGTTCAGGATTCAAGCAAATAGGATTAGTTTAGGTAATTAAGATTTTTTCATTAAAAGGGTAACAAAATGATGCAAGATTTAGGGTAGTACCGTGAGGTACGAACCTAAAATCAAGCTTCATACAAGAACATAATACAGTATTAAATAGAGAATGCAGAGCGTGATGCCCTGCATTTTTCATTTTCTTCCATTCCCCGTTCGTGCCACTTTCCTTAGAAGGTGTAGCCGAATCCCACGTTGAGGAAGATGGGGTACATGTTGAACGTGATGGTTTTGAAGTCTTTTTCGAAGATGTCAGTGAAGGCCCATGCCAAGTCGGCATTAACCGTGAAATGTCGGAAGGCCCGCCATGTTCCGCCCACTTGTGCTCCCCATTGGAAGTGGTTGAGGTTGGAGCTGAAGTCGTAGGCGGCGGTTTTGCCGTCGGTGAAGGCGAGTTTCTCGCCCGTTGGATCGGTCTCTCTCAGGTATCCGTCGCTGACGTGTCCCGTGAACTCGCCGTCCAACCGGAGCGAGGCAAACAGTCCGCCCCTGACTTTCCAAGCGTTGTTGAAGCGGTAGTTGGCCATCACGGGTATGGTGAGCATCGTAGAGTTGTATTTTGTTTTCACATAGCCCGTCCAACGGCCTGCCACGCGGCTTCCATCGTCGATAATCTCCATGCTGTAGTTTTTCACCTTGGCACCTGTTATCATGCCTTTCTCCTCCACTTTCAGTGCTACCGACACGCCCCAGTGTGGGTTCTTGTCGAGCCATTTGGTCACCATGCCTTCCAGCGAGCCGTTGAACCGTGGGCTGTAGCTGTCGATGGAGCGTACCTCCACGGGCAGTGGGATGGGCGATGCGCCGCCGATGTTGACGCCAGTCTTCACCTCAAATTCCCATCCGTTGCGTTCCGACTGCTCAAGTACGTCGTTTCTTACGTCCTGTGCGTGTGCGAAGGGGCATATTAGGAGTGCCATGCCTACGATAATTGCCTTGCCGACGGTCGCCATTCGTGCGGTGGTTGTCGTTCCGTCGGTTGTGTTGCTTGTTGAATATGTTGTCTTCATTCTTCTTTTCAGATAATCGTTAATAATTGGTTGGCCTTGTTTTCCGCCTCCCTCTGGGGGTCTTTCCCTTTCCGGGACGACCGGTGGGAGGGTTTACTCGTAGAAGAGTTCCATTTCATCGACGTAGAGTGTGCTTCCCACTGCTCCGTTGAACGTTGCCCCGTCCTTGCTTGACGACATGATGATGGCAAGGTTGTATTGGCCTGCCTTCAGTTTTGCGGCATCCACTTTTCGCCCTTTCACTGGTTCAAAGTTGATGGCGAAGCGTGTCCATTCGTCGGTCTCTTTCTTGTCGTTGAGCCTTGCCATGAGCACGATGTTGTCGCTTGTCAGTGAGTTGGTTCCGTCGAGATACGGCACTTCGGGTGTCACTTCGTAGAACACGGCATAGATGTCGAATTCGTCTTTCTTGCCAGGCACTTCGATTCCTTTCTTGTCGGTGAATTTTTCACCAGCCTTGTATTTGTAGTAGCCCACGAGTGCCTGTGGAGTCTTGCGGAACGGCTGTCCGAAGCGGGTCGATTTCGCCATGTTCTTCATATTGATTTCAAATGTTCCCATGAACAGGTTGCCGGCGGCCAGTGGTGCTCCGAACGACGCTCCTATTGCTCCTGTGCTGACGGTCTGAAGTTTCGCGCATTTTCCCTGCACTCCTCCGTCTGCCTGGCTTGTGGGATACGATTCGGCTGGGTCGGCAGCGTTGGTGAACATAAAGCCTGCGTTTCCGCTTCCCCATGTCATCTCCGTGCCGTCGATGGTGGTGTCGTAGAAGATGTGGTAGAATTTGTGTGGTGGGGTGTTTGGATCCCAGCTGCTGGCGTACTCGTACCATTTCATGTTTTCAAAATGATAGACGGTGGCAACGTCGTCGGAGATGAACGAAACCTTGTAGTTTTTCTTCCATTGTCCGTCCTGCGATGTCACGGTGTAGGTCTGTGGGGTGGTGAAGTCGCGCACTGTTCCGCTTTCGGGCTCAATGGTGGCTCCTTCGGTGAGGGTGAACTTGGGTGCGAGTTGTGTCACTTCGTCCCAGCCGTTGACGTAGAGTCGCACTTCGTTGTTGGTGATGACGGGTTTGCGGATGAGCAAGTCGCCATCTACTTGGCACGAAACGATGTCGGCCTCTGTATTGAGGGCTTCGTCCCTGATGCACGATGTGAGTGTCAGTGCCAACAGGAGTGCCAGCATTGTGAGTCTCACGCTTGTTGATTTAACCATAATTGTCATACTGATTTGAATAGAGTTATGGGTGGGTTTTGTGCGTCGTCGCCGTGATTGCCTCATGGAGGTGCATGGGTTGACGCCTTGTCGGCCTTTGTCCTCTTTGCTTCTCGGAGTGCGTGCGTGGCGACCGTGTGGTATTCTATCGTTGCTGGCTCGCTGACGCTTGGCTTTCTGCCATCGAGAACATCATCTACTCAGGCTGATTCTTTGGACCCTTCCAAAGTGAAATCGACTGCAAATTTACGTAAAAAATATCAGAAAGGTGGAAATTTGTATTGAATAGTAAGCATCTTTTCGTTTTTTTAGCCGGCTATTGCCCTGTGCTCTCTCTCCGTTCTGCCTTGCTGTCGCTGGCCGGAGCTTCCGCCTTCTACTCGCGCAGCTGTGTGGGCGTTACGCCGAGGTTGGTCTGTAGGTAACGGGTGAAATAGGCCACGGATGAGAAATTGAACTCGTAGGCAATCTGGGTCATGGTCTTTTCCGTTCCGCGCAGCGTGTTTTGCAGCTCTGCCACGGTGTAATGCGTAATCCAATAATTGGCGCTGTGTCCGCTGACTTTCTTGATAACTTCCGATAGATGTTTCGACGTGACGAAGAGTTTTTCGGCATAGTGTGGTATGTTGCGGTGTTCACGGAAGTCGCCTTGCTCAAGCATCTCGAAGAATTTGTTGGCCAGTGTCGATGCCTGTGTCGATGTGTCGCCCTTTCCGTAGATGCGACTTGTGAAGTCGAAGCAGTCGATGATGAGCTGCCAGCTGACCGCTATCATCATTTCGTGCTGGAATTTGTTTTCCTTCACAGAGAGTTGGTAGAACACATTCTCGTAGTCTCTGTGCCACCGCTCCTGTTCCTTGGGCAGCAGCTCCATGACGGGATTGGCATTGAGCAGCAGTATGTGACGAAGGGTGTAGTTTGAGCGCAGGGCCGTGAGGTTGTGGTATTTCGGGTGTACGAACATGCCCTCGACGGCGAAGTCGTCAGTTTGCCGTCCGACGCTCATCACGCTGCAGTTGTTGGCCACGAGCAGCATGCCGGGCTTGAGTTCGAAGGCCTTGCCGTCGTAGGTGAGGTCGCTGCTGCCCTTCATACAGAAGGCATAGAGGGTCATTTCCTGTGTCTTTGCGTCGTCGGTCAGGTTGATGTTGTCAGTTTTGATAATCCATTCGTCATTATATTCAATCATAGGTGGGTAAGTTTAGGCTATTGAAGATGACTGATGCGCCAGTTTGATTGTTATTTTTGCAAATATACGAAAATCTGTTTTGAAAAAGAAAAACCGGCCTCTTTTTCTTAAAAAAATCCCAATAGTGTCCCGTATATTCGGTTTTTAAAGAGTTGTTGCCCATTCATTGCCCCTTCATTTTCGTTTCTTTTCCAGTCAGTATTTTTTTCTTGAAAGTGGGCTTGTTGTGGGCTTGTCGGCCGATGAACGACTGAAGAATGACGAAAAAGAGGCGGAAAGAATGTAGCAAGTTGAAATAAAAAACGCTAAGGAAATAGGTATGTTCGGTTTTGAACACTTGCTAATCTGTACCACACCTTACTTTCTGATTGCGAAAGCTGACCTTTTGCCATGCGATAGGTCATGAATGGGCGAACAAAAGCTTATCTTTTAGTTTTCAATCAATATCTTGCTGATTAGCAATGGCTTACGAAGTGAGTTTTCAGTCCTGTTTTTTGTTATATGATTTTGTGGCGATGGTCTGTCGCCTCTTCGGTGTCGAGCATCTGTTTGCCGTCGTCGGCACGGTCGTGGGGAATGCAAAGGCAGACACCGTCAGGGCTTCGGAGCCTCGTCGGGTGTCTGCCGTTGGTTGTGTCGGTCACCCCCTCACGAGCCTTTGCTGACTGGGTGGGGGATCGGCGATTAATAATTCTTCGGTGCTATCTGGAAGTAGCTTTCAGGATGGTTGCAAACCGGGCATACGGCTGGTGCTTGCTTGCCCACTACGATATGGCCGCAGTTGATGCACTGCCAGATGGCCGAGCCGTCCTTTGCGAACACAAGTTTGTCCTCTATGTTCTTCAACAGCTTGCGATAGCGCTCCTCGTGTTCCTTCTCGATGGCGCCTACGCTGCGGAATTTCACTGCAATCTCAGGGAATCCCTCTTCGATGGCTTCCTTGGCCATCTTCTCATACATGTCGGTCCATTCGTAGTTCTCGCCCGCTGCTGCGTCGGAAAGGTTGTCGGTTGTGGTAGGAATATCGCCTTCGTGGAGGAGTTTGAACCAAATTTTGGCGTGTTCCTTCTCGTTTCGCGATGTCTCCATGAAGATATCGGCAATCTGCTGGTAGCCGTCCTTGCGTGCTTTCGATGCGTAATACTGGTACTTGGTGTGTGCCTGGCTCTCGCCTGCAAAGGCTGCCATGAGGTTGGCCTCCGTCTTTGTGCCCTTGAGGGCTGCTGGTTTGAACTCATTGAACTTCTCTGCCTTTACGTGGCATACCGGGCATTCTGCCGGTGCTTCTGTTCCTTCGTGAATGTAACCGCAAACGGTGCAAATAAATTTCTTTTTCATAATGTTCTTGTATTTATAGAATGATACATCTTGTTCGTTTTCGTATGTCGTCGGAGCTATTGTCTATGTGCTGCCGCTGTGCCGTCTTTTTCCTGTTGTGGCTCGGCGATGGCCTTTCGTCGGCCCTTCGCTGTCTTTGGGTCGCCTCTTTTATAGCTTTGTGTCGCTCTTGTGTTATCCTTGCCTTGCTTTTTGTGTCGGCTGTGTGCCACTTGCTAATGCAGCCAGTAACAAATGCAAATATACAATTATTCCATTACAAAGTATAATTTATTTACTTACTTTTGCAGTGAAGGCCGAAAATTAGACTAAAGCTAAATAAGTTTGTGTGCTCACCAGACATGATTATGCGTGGACGAAGAACGTAAAAAAGAGGCTGTTGGGACAATAAAAAAACGGGTTGACGAAGTGTCAGCCCGTTTGTTATGATGTTTGGTCGGGTGTTGGTCCGATTTTCATTTCGGCCGTTGCCCGTCATCCGATAGGCAGCCTATGCCTTGCCCAGCAGCTTGTTGGCCATGTTGAGTGCGGCGCGTCTGCCGTCGCCCATTGCGAGAATGACGGTTGCTCCGCCACGCACGATGTCGCCTCCGGCATAGATTTCCGGTTTGGAGCTTTGCATCTCGTCGTTGACGGCGATGGTGTTCTTTCGTCCGAGCTCAAGGCCTTCTATCGATTTGGGCACCAGTGGGTTGGGCGACACTCCGACAGCCACCACCACTTGGTCGCAGTCGATGGTGACGGTCTTGCCTGTTGTCTTCGGCCGGCGTCGTCCGCTTTCGTCGGGCTCTCCGAGTTCCATCACGTCGAGTATGGCTCCGCTGACGCGTCCGTTCTCGTCGGCAAGATATTCCTTCGGGTTGTGTAGTGTGAGGAAGTTGATTCCCTCTTCCTGTGCGTGCTTCACTTCTTCGGCTCGTGCCGGCATTTCCTCAAGCGAGCGTCGGTAAACGAGTGTCACCTCTGCTCCGAGTCGCTTCGCTGTGCGGCATGAGTCCATGGCGGTGTTGCCTCCTCCCACTACGAGTACTTTCTTTCCGATGATGATAGGCGTGTCGGTGTCGGGGTTGGCAGCGTCCATAAGGTTGACGCGTGTGAGGTACTCGTTGCTCGACAGGATGTTGATGCTGTTCTCGCCCGGTATGCCCATGAAGTTGGGGAGTCCTGCTCCAGACCCGACGAATATGCCTTTGAATCCGCCTTGCTCAAGTTCCTCCACGCTGATGGTCTTTCCCACGATGGTGTCGGTCTGGAAGTGTACGCCCTGTTTGCGGAGATTCTCCACTTCTACTTCAACGATGCTGTTGGGGAGTCGGAATTCTGGGATGCCGTATTTCAGCACACCTCCGATTTCGTGTAGTGCCTCGAAGACATATACTTCAAAACCGCGCTTGATCATGTCTCCTGCGAAGCTCAGACCAGCGGGACCTGAACCGATGACGGCCACCTTGATGCCGTTTGCCGGCTCAAGTTCCGGGAGTGCTATGTTGCCGCTCTCACGCTCGTAGTCGGCTGCAAAGCGTTCCAGATAGCCTATGGCTACTGCCGGTTCGTTCATCTTCAGGTGGATGCAGCGGCTCTCGCACTGTTTCTCCTGTGGGCAGACGCGTCCGCATACTGCCGGTAGTGCCGATGTGTCCTTGAGCACGCGTGCCGCATTTAGGAACTGTCCGCGCTCGATGTTCTTGATGAAACTTGGTATGTTGATGTTCACGGGGCAGCCTTCGACGCAGGTTGGCTTGGCGCAGTCGAGGCAACGCTGTGCCTCTCGCATGGCCATTTCCTTTGTCAGGCCCTTGTTCACTTCCTCAAGACGAGTGGTGGCACGATAGACGGGGTCGAGTTCTGGCATGACGACACGCTCAATGGCGGTGCGCTCCTTTGGTTTCATGCTCTTGCGGAGGACGGTGCGCCACTCGGCATTGCGGTCGGTGAGCTCCGATAGCTCTGCCTTTGTCTCCTCGGAGGGCTTCATCTGGCCCTTGGTGGGGATGGTCTGGCGGTCGCTGGTGTCGTCGGTGTGGCGCACGTTGGTCGATTTGCGTTCCATCTCCTCACGCTCAACACCTTTGAAAGTGCCCATGCGCTTGAACATCTCGTCCCAATCGACGAGGTCGCCGTTGAACTCCGGTCCGTCGATGCAGACGAATTTTGTCTTTCCACCTATGGTCAGGCGGCATGCTCCGCACATACCCGTTCCGTCAACCATAATGGTGTTGAGTGAGACATCGTTGGGAATGCCGTATTTTTTGGCCATCAGCGAGGTGAACTTCATCATCATGGGAGGGCCGATGGCGACCACCTTGTCAACGTGCTCTCGCTGAATGACTTCTTCTACGCCCACTGTCACGACGCCTTTCTTTCCGTAGGAGCCGTCGTCGGTCATGATGATGACTTCGTCGGAGTACTTTGCCACGTCATCGACCATGATTACCAGTTCCTTTGTGCGGCCAGCGAGTACCGATATGACACGGTTGCCGGCTTTTTTCAATGCTGTGAGGATGGGAAGGATGGCCGCAATGCCGATGCCACCTCCTGCGCAGATGACCGTTCCGTAGTTCTCGATGTGCGAGGCATTGCCCAACGGCCCCACGATGTCGAGCACGGAGTCGCCGGGTTCGAGCTCACACAACTTGGTCGATGAGAGTCCCACTTCCTGAATGACCATGGTGAGGGTTCCTTTCTCTGGATCGGCCTTGGCGATGGTGTAGGGTACACGCTCGCTATTTTTGTCAACACGCACGATGACGAAGTTGCCAGCTCTGCAGCTGTGTGCGATGAGTGGTGCTTCGACTACGATGCAAAAGACCTTCTCTGAGAATTGTTCTTTGCTGATAATCTTGTTCATGATAGAGTGATTGTCCTTCTCGGCAACTATCTCGTTTGAAAGAGGGTTTGATAGTTGGAGTCGGTGGTTATTTTGTAATAGGATATTTATTTCATGTGGTATTCGTTCGGGGCTTGTTCTGCGATGTTTGCGAGGGCGGCATGTCAGTCACCAGCTCATGACGAGGCCATGTTTTTGTCGTCGGACGTAGCCTTTCAGCCCTGGTTTTCAGCCTTTCAGCCCCTGGTTGCTTGTCTATTGTCCCTTTGTTGCAGCCTTTCAGCCCCTTGGTTGATTGCCTTTAGCCCCCTGTTGCTGCCCGCCGGCGGTTGTTTCGGCGTCTGGCGGGATGGCGAGGGGGGAGGCTACAGTTTGTCGTCGAGCATCTCGAAGCCGCAGTAGGGCACGAGAGCCTTCGGCACACGGATGCCTTCGGGTGTCTGGTTGTTCTCGATGATGGCGGCGACGATGCGTGGCAGTGCCAGCGCCGATCCGTTGAGGGTGTGGCATAGCTCGATCTTTTTGTCGTCGGCATGTCGGTAACGGCAGTGCAGTCGGTTGGCCTGATAGTTCTCGAAGTTCGATACCGAGCTGACCTCAAGCCAGCGTTGTTGTGCCGCACTCCATACTTCAAAGTCGTAGCAGATGGCCGACGTGAAGCTCATGTCGCCCCCGCAGAGACGCAGAATGTGATAGGGGAGCTCAAGTTTGATGAGGAGCTGCTCTACGTGGTCGAGCATTTCGGCGAGCGACTCGTAGGAGTGTTGTGGTGTGTCGATGCGTACGATTTCCACTTTGTCGAACTGGTGGAGGCGGTTAAGTCCGCGAACGTCCTTTCCATAGCTACCGGCCTCTCTTCTGAAGCACGACGAGTAGGCGCAGCGCTTGATGGGCAGGTCGCCCTCATCGAGTATTTCGTCCCTGAAAATGTTAGTTACGGGCACTTCGGCCGTGGGTATCAGGTAGAGATCGTCGAGCTGTGCGTGATACATCTGTCCCTCTTTGTCGGGCAACTGTCCAGTGCCCAGTCCCGATGCTTGGTTGACCAGCAGCGGCGGTTGAATCTCCAAGTAGCCGCTCTTGCGTGCCTCGTCGAGGAAGAATGCCTCAAGGGCGCGCTGAAAGCGTGCCATCTTACCTATATATATAGGGAATCCCGCACCGGTGATTTTCACACCGAGGTCGAAATCCACAAGGTTGTATTTCTTGCACAAGTCCCAATGGCAGAGCGCTTCTCTGCCAAGCGACGGCTTCTGTCCGCCTTCCTTCACCACTACGTTGTCGCTGGCGTCGCGTCCCTCAGGCACTTCTTCGCTGGGAATGTTGGGAATGGTCAGCAGCACTTCAGTCATGCCGGCCTGTGCCTCGTCCATCTGCTCCTGAAGGGTCTTGTCGGCGGTCTTGAGCTCGGCCACACGGTTTTTTATTTCGTTGGCTTCGTCTTTCTTTCCCTCCTTCATCAAGCCCCCGATTTGTCGGGAAAGCTGGTTCTGCTGCTGCTTGTTGCCGTCGAGTTGCTGCTGGCATTCGCGGCGAATCCTGTCGAGCTGCAGTACCTTCTCGATGGCTTCGCGGGCTCCTTGGAAGTGTTTCTTTTCGAGACCTTTGATTACACGTTCTGTTTCTTCACTGATAAGCTTTAATGTGAGCATGCTTCTTTACCTTAAAATTGTGCTTGTTCTGAGTTTTTTCGCTGTGCGGACGGGCCTTGCCGCAGCCTCGTCGTGGTGCGTTTGGGGGCTGTTGACTGCCTTTCTCCTCTCTGTTGACCGCCGCAAGGGTGTGCCGTGCGTTGTCAAAGGGAGTGGGCAGTGTTGCTCATCCGAAAGCCTGTGAGGGCAAATCTCAGAACAATTTTTCATTATTCAGTGAACAAAGTTACAAAAAATATATTTTAAATTCACGAAAATCATCACTATTTCTTGTGATTTTTTTTGACCCGTCGGCTTCCGTTGCTTGCCCCGCCTCACGCTGGCACTCTGATTCCGTCGCATTTGGTGTGCCTTTCCCGTTCGTTCCCGTCTCCTTGCCCTGTAAACGCATGAATCCCAGACCTCGGTTGGGGTCTGGGATTATGTTGTTTGTTTGGAATAGTTTGTTTGTTTGCTTACGCTTGTGGTGTTTGTTTGCTTGCGTATGCTTCCTCAGAGAGTACAGAGACTGTGCTCTTGTTGAACTTTCCTCTGTGGAAATAGACCACACCGTCTGTGAGTGCATAGAGAGTGTCGTCCTTACCTTGGGCAACATTTACACCGGGATAGTGTCGGTTACCGCGCTGGCGAACGATAATGTTGCCTGCGATAATCTTCTGACCACCACCGATCTTAACACCTAAACGCTTTGAATGTGATTCGCGGCCGTTCTTTGAACTACCGACACCTTTTTTATGAGCCATTTCTTAGTCCTCCTAAATTTAAGCGTTAATTGTTTTAATCTCTACCTGAGTGAACTGTGCGCGATGACCATTCTTTTTGCGATAGTCCTTGCGACGTTTCATCTTGAAGACGATGATCTTATCGCCCTTCACGAGTGGTGTTACCACCTCAGCAACTACTTTTGCACCACTGACAGTAGGCGCGCCAACTGTGACTGTTCCGTTGTTATCGACCAACAGAACCTTGTCAAACTCAACAGTCTTGCCTTCTTCGGCATCTTTCAGGCGGTTGACATAGAGCTTTTTGCCCTCTTCAGCCTTGAACTGCTGACCGTTAATTTCTACGATTGCGTACATTTTATTTGTTGTAAACGGTTTCACCGATAGGCGACAGAGCATCTTTCCTGTACTTATACGAGCCCATTCGGCATAAAAAACGGTGCAAAATTACAAAAATTGTTTCTATTAACTGTCCTGACGGCTTGGGTAACCTCGGTATATTATAAAGAATTAACAATATATAACTTATCGGGCGGTTTCTTTTCGTTATTCTTCTCTTTTCAATATGGCTGTCATGGTGGGTTGGGTGGTCTCCAATTCTATTGTGTAGGAGGCTTCATAGAGTAGGGGGAGTGTGTCCTTACCTGCCTTCATGACTTGCTTATAGGTAATTTTCTTGTAGTCTTCGGTCACGGTCGTGTCGTTCTGATAGTCGTATTGCTGTTCCGTTGTGTCGTTTTCGAGTGCATTCTGGGGTTCTACTTCCATTTTTTCGTAGTCTTCGACCGTCATTGCGGAGTCCGCAGAACTTGCCGCATCTATGCAACTGTCGAGGTAGGCTGTGTCAGCCACCATCGTGTCAACCTCTGTGGAGTCGGATACGGTTGTGTAGATGTATTCGTATTTTTGTTGTTGTCTTTCGAGGCTGAAGCTCAGGTCTTTTTTCAACTTGGCTGTCTGCGTCGTGTATCTGTTGTTTCGGTTGGTTCCGTCGAGCGGTTTCCCGATGGTTGCCGTCCCTTTTTTGAATGGTATGTGATAGAAGTTGTTCCACATAGTGAACCCCGGACAACAGACGTTGAGGAAAATTTTGGTGAGTGTGCTGCCTATTTGTGGCATCTGAAGCATCTTCATTGTTTCCTCCATTTCCTTTTCCGTCTCTTTGTCGGCCTTTCCCGATGTCAACAGTATCTCATGAATCTTTTCGCATATCTTTTGCCAATGTCGCTGTCCGTCCATGATGGTCCATGTGTCCATGTTGGGAGACAGGAGTACGGTGATTTTGTTTTGTTTGAAGTAATCGAACACCGCTCCCACCAGTGTATCAAACTCCTTGTCGGCGTCCGACTGGTTGTATTCGGGTGTCTCGGCAATCTCCAAAGTGGCTACTATGACGTACGGGGTTACATCGTTTATCTCTATTGTGAATCGGTTTTTCAGCTGGTTCTTGTATAGTGCCATTGCCAGTCCGCCTATGTATTGTGTTTGCATGGAGGCTTCCGGCATTATTTCTAACGGTGCGAACAGGCCAAAATCGGGAATTTTCATGTTGGCTGTTTCAGGATGGATGTTGTCGATGGTGAGGCAATAGCTTGCCTTGAGCCCCTTTCTGAATTTCTGATGGTAGTTGTCCACAGTGGGGTTGGTGTGTCTATGTGCCAAGATTGGTAGGCAGACTGCTGCGAGCAGCAATAGTATTATTTTTCTCATGATGGTCGTTTGTTGGGTTGTTGGCAGCTTATTGTTCTCTTCTGAGTATGATTCCCACTTTAGGCTTCTTGCCGTCTCTTTCAATTTCGTAAGTTTGTTCGTAGAGAGTCGGCATCGAGTCTTTCCCGATAATCAGGTGATAGTGCCTGTGCTCCAAGGTAAATCGGGCGGTTTTCTGCGCCTTCTCGTCGGGTTGCGGATCTGTCGTGTTCCCGTTTTCGTTTCCATCAGTCCACACGCTGTCTATTTCGACGGAGTCTGCCTCATCGTATGACCAAGCGATGGCTCGGCGACTATACTGGTCGGATGTCATTTCGAACGAGTTGTCGGCAGCCATTTCGGCCTTTTCCACCGTGTATGTCTGTTCCTTATCGCTGTCGTTGATTGGTTGCCCCGTGGTTTTCTGCCCCAAACAGAAAGGTGTGTTGTAGGCTTTCTCGAACCAGTGGAGGGCGGGACATGCCATGCGGATGAAAAATTCCAACAGTCTTTGTCGGGGAGTCGGGTACTGGAGCTGGTAATCCTCTGCTTTTTTCGCATCGTAGTCCGTACCTTTCCGTATTCCCATGCGCTCCGACAGATTGTCCCAATGTTCTTTTCCGCCCACCAGCATCCAACTGTTCATGTCGTTGGGGAAGAACATTGTGAATTTGTTTTCCTCCAAATACTCTGTCATGGCTTTCGAGACCTTGTCAACCTCTTTGACATCAGTCTCTTTCTTCTCTTTCGGTTGGTGAATGAGCAGCGAGAAAACCGTGCCGTAGGGTGTCGTGTCAATCACTTCAAGCGTGAACTTGTGACACACTTCGTCGGAGAAGGCATATCCAGAGATACCAAAATAGCTGTACACGATGAGCTGTATTTGGTCAGATTGGTCGAGGAGCGAGTAGTACTCGGGGACATCTGTCTCCTCAACGCCATCGCTGTCAGTGGTAATCTGGAAACTGTAGGTGGCTTTCTGACCTTTCTCAAATCGTGGCCGGTAGGTCTGCGCCCCAGTCGTCGTCAACCCTTGCGCCATGGTCGTCAGGCAGAGGAGTGTCGTCAGTGCGGTAATTAGTATTCTCATGCTAATTGATTGTATGATAATTCATCAGCAAATGTAATTATTAAAAACGACAAACGGAAATGTTTTTCAGTAAATTTTCAATTTTTTTCTTTTCGTTCTTTTATTTGGTGGTATTGGATATATTCAGTAACTTTGCCGATGAAGATAAGATAGTTTATGGATTCACAACCCAATAAGAAACCCACCTATACCGTACCGGTGGCCATCTGCGCCGCCGTGCTCGTGTTCGGCTCGCTGCTGCTGGCCTTTCTGATGGCTACGCGCGACATGGCACCACCTCGCAAGTACGAGGTCGATATGTCGGGCTCGGTCATCGGCATCGATACCACGTCGAAGATTCCCGTGCTGACGAAGGAAGAGGCCAAGGAAGTCGAGGTCAAGGACCACAAGAAAGTCGATTACGTCGAGCCAGCCCCGAAAGCCGACGAGGAGAACATACCGGCACCGGAGCCCATCATCGTGCCGTCAACACCCCCGACGGTGATAGAAGAGTCAGCCCCTGCGGAGACAAAAGCGCCGAAAATAGAAATCAAGTCGCCCAAGGTAGAGCCGATAGAGTAGGTCGTCTTCAGCCCCCTGTCAGCTGCCACAAAAGCCGCGGCAATCCAAAAGCTGACCTTTTGCGTTGCGAAAGGGCAGAGATGACCGTGTGAAAGCTCACCTTTCGCAGTCCCGTTTCTCTGATGCCGTCCGTCGTTGCCGTTTCACTTCTTCCTTCGCCTTGCTCTGTCGCAGGTGTCAGATGAAGCCCCCTGTCATATCCAAGGAATTTCGTATTCCGGCATAGGGCTCTCTTCCACATTGAAATTCGTGTTGGGTAGAATGACTTTAGCCTTTGTCAATCTGTTAATATAATTGTCTCGTATCTTATTTTCCTCAATCTCCACTCTTCTCGCCTTACCCATGGCCAGGAATTCTTCCTCGATTTCAAGTCCAAGATAACGGCGGTCGAGCAAGTTGGCAGCAATTCCGGTAGTGGCACTTCCGCTGAACGGATCGAGAATCCATGAGCCAGGTTCGGAGCTCGCCTGAATCAATCTTGCCAGTACTGCCAGAGGCTTTTGCGTGGGGTGTTTGCCACACGATTTTTCCCATTTCCCTATGGCTGGCAAATTCCAGACATCAGTCATCTGTTTGTTGTCATTCAATAGTTTCATCAATGTGTAGTTGAAATAATGTGGAACTTTAGGCGACTTACGGGCCCAGATGATAAATTCGGTCGAGAATGTGAAATAGCGACATGAGATATTGGGCGGTGGATTGGTTTTCGCCCATGTAATAACATTCAAAATTTTGAATCCCAGTTTCAACAACTGTTGCTGTACGCTGAAAATGTTATGGTGAGTTCCTGAAATCCAAATAGTGGCATTGTCTTTCATGTGGTCACGAACTCCCGAAAGCCAACGCAGATTGAAGGCATCCATGTCTTCGGGTGTCGTTGGTTTATCCCAATCCCCTTTATCCACGCATACTATCCGCCCACTCTGATAGCTAATCCCCCCATTTGACAGAAAATACGGAGGATCGGCAAAAACCATGTCAAATCCGAATTTGAACTTTGATAAGGTTTCCACGCAATCGCCTTTTATAAGGGTAAAGTCGTTAGAGGGTGATTTGTAATAGGAAGGAATCATTCTATATCATAAGAATTCACCGAATCGCTTGCTTGTTCAGGAACAGGCAAGCCCAATTCTTGTAAAGGAATATAGTCGAAATAGTATTTACATCCAACACTAATTATATAGTCAAGGGTATCTTTGTATTTACTATTTAAGAACCACTTGTCAAGAATGTAAAAATATTCTACTCTATAATTTAATTCTGAAAAAAGTTTTGTATATTCTTTCTTCTTAAAATCGCATGTTTGTAATTTCTCATCAACACTACCTGCTACTTCTTGATGTTTTACTTCTATGATAAATGCAGTATTATTGATAATTACATATATACAATTGTCTGGCAACAACTTTTTGGATATATGTTTTGTCCAATCAATTCCAACCTCTTTCAAAAAAGTATATAAGGCATGTTTTTTAAATAATCGTGCTATAAGTTCATCCTTGAAATAAACCTTCGTATTTATAACTTTATAGTTATTTTGAGAGTTTAAAAAGGCTGCCAAATCTACTTTAGCTTCATAAATAAGCCCTGTGATAGTATTACCACCACCTATACCATCCTTAATCATTACTAATTGTCATTATTAGTTCTTGTGCAAACACCATGGTAATATCCAAGTGCGAAGGCAGCATGAGGACTTTTATGTCTTTGTGCGCCTGCCTGACTATCTTCAAGCCTCTCTAGAACAGAGTTAATATTCAGTTCTCCATTCAACTTGTAGCCAGCTTTGTATCCTGCTTCATAAGCACATGCTGCGCATTTATGCCTACCAACTCCACCTTGATCAATTGGGATAGAATCCATTTTTGCCGATAAATTTGTGTGATCTTTTTTACATGCCATGATTGATATTTTTAATAAGATTAATAAAATCGTCTAGGTTCGTTAGATTATAAATTCTTGGGATTATAGCGTAGGCTTCCTGTAGTTTGTTTCTAGCACTCTTCCAGCCTATTCCATCAGTAACCCAAACGAATTCAAATCCATCAACAGAATTAATTTTAGGTGCTATATCAGAGTAGGAACGTGCGACTTCATTCAGTTTTGAACCTCCGCCACTGTAGAAATTTACTTCGATAAGATAAGTTTTGTTCAAAGTCTCAATAACGAAATCAAAGCGTTTCTCATCATCACCGAGAACTTTCTGTAGCTCAGACCATTCAGTCGAATAAATTTCTTGGCGATAGTTGATAGCATTTTCTCTAAAAAGTTTGGCTACCATTCCTTCCATTACATGCCCACTTCTATTCTTGCGTGCGTTGCTGTCAAGACCAGTCTCAATACCAAAGACATAATCGACCAAGTCATTGATTTTCCTTTTTCTGAAAATATCTGCCAGTCCTGTGCCTTCAAGGTATTCTATCACTCCGTCAACGCTTTTAAATAATCTATCAAGCACAATACTCTCGCCAATGGAATTCAAAACTATTTTTTTACCTTCGCTTCGGACTGCAATGAGAATATCCATGATTCTAAATGCAGTTTTGTCCCGATACCAAATGGTTTCGACACTCTTGCGGAGGTCTGTTGTACCTAAAAGACTGTTCAACATGCAAAGGCTTAGCCTGATATTATCAACATTGTTATTTATCTTTTCAAAATCACAGAAGAAATCCAATGTTTGATTTGTCTCTTGAAGTTGAGACATAAACTGATTAAAATCCTTAGTCATTTTTATTTTTCATGTATTTTTTTATTAAACCATGCTTGCCATCTTATCATCTTCAGCCACAATCCCCGGTTCGATAATGATGCTGTTCGGATAAGTATTGGCTTTGGTGTTTTTATAGTTGTGTACTAATATCTCTGTCAGTTTTCCTCTTTTCTTTGGGTTTGAGTTTATGCTCCTTGAAGCCCATAAACGTTCGATTTGGTATTCCCTATAAAGAGAGTCAAAGAAGTTGTCTTTTTCATTCTTTCCTTTACAGTCCGAATTGCTCAGCATGAATTTGTAGCCGGCTTCGTTAATTCTGTCACAATACTTTTTCAATCGTATCTGTGCTTCATCATTGAACGCCTCTTTTGTATAATCGTTAAAACTTGAAGTATCGCTCAGTGGGCGATAGGGGGGATCAAAATAAAATAGGGTGTTACCTTGAGCATAATCGAAAGTTGTCTCAAAATCGCCATTCAGTATTTCAACACGTTTCAACAATTTGCTATCTCTTAAAATTGTTTCTGTGTCGCAAATAGTAGGATTGGAATACTTTCCAAAAGGAACATTGAAGAGCCCCTTTTTATTTACCCTATATAATCCATTAAAGCAGGTTCGATTAAGGAAAAAGAATTTTGTAGTATTCTCTATTGGCGATAGGTTTTTTTCGTTATAGCGGTCGCGCGCTGCAATATAAAAGCTTTTCCTCCCTTCTTCTGTTTCCAAAGCAAGATATGAACTTTCTATATCTCTCAACGACTCTATAAGTAGTTCAGGCATATCTCTGACAGTCTGATAGCATATGAACAAATCGGGGTTGATATCATTGATAACAGCTTTCGTGATGTTGGGGTAATGCCATAGCATATAAAAAAGCATAGCTCCGCCACCCACAAAGGATTCAATGTAGGTTACATCATTCCAATTACCAAAGTCAGCTGGAAGTTGAGAGTCCAACTGTTCCAGGAGTTGACTCTTGCCGCCAACCCATTTGATAAAAGGTTTTGGTTTTACCATATTCAAATAATCATTAATTCAACAACTTTTATTTTTTTCGTCAAAGAATCAATTACTTTTACAATTTCTATAGAACATCATCATATTTGCTAAGCAATGGGATGAATGCTATTTTTCCCAAAGTCAGTTAATTAGTCCACTTGAAGCCAATGATTGCCCTCTGTGTAAACATGAGATCTTGAGCCAATTATTGGGGCAATTTATCATGGTGGAGTCAAATTTTAAGCAAATGTATGAAAAAATAATGTTATGGCAAAATAATAAAATGTTTTTGAATGATTAGCGAGTGCATAAACTTCAGTTTTAAATGGATGACTGTTGTTATCTAAACTTACCGTTCTTTGTCGTCTCACCGTCTTGCCGTCACGTGGTAACAGTGCTGGCTCCGCTCGAAGATTATCCAGCATTCGCCCTCCTCACGCAACTCGCAGATGACTTCGCCCAGTAGGTTGGCCATCAGACGGTTGCTCGGTTGCATGCCGTCCATGCTGATGCGGTTGAAGCGAGTGAAGCTGACATCGAAGGTTGTGCCGTACATGTGCGACGAGTTGGTGGCGGCGACCCTGTTGATTTTTTTCAGTCCGCCGATATCCTCACGGGTGCGGAGCATCGACGTGACGATGATTCTGTGTTCTCGGTAGCCGGCTTTCCGGAGTTTCTTCTGAAATCGCTTGGCGATGGTCTTTAGAACCCATTTCCCGCCACTGGTGAGGTAGGGATTCGAGTGGGGCATGGGGTCGAGTAGATAGTATCGGTTGGTTTTGATTTTCCTCAGTCGCCAGGCTCGCAGCCATATTCCGCTGCGCCGTCTGATGGGTTTCGACAGTCCGTAGCGAGTGGCGGCTTCGAGTTGCTGGCCGCCCAAGTCGGCTATCTGGAATCGTCTGTCTATTTCGGGGTTGTCTTGCCTGAACGTGTGGCCGCCCTCGCCAAACCGGCTGCTCGTGCATCCTTCCATGACCAGCAGCAGAAGGGCAGCGATGATTGCCGTCAGGTGTCTGGCGGTGATGTGTTGGCTGTTTGGCATGTGTCCGTTCATTTTCTCCTATATTATAAATAGGTGAGCTTGCAAATTCAGTATTGTTGGATTTCGATGTTGTTTTTGTTGGCAAAGGGTCGCTGTGGACGCCTAAAGGCTGTCGCCGTCGTTGTCAACTCGTTTGATGGGGCGCAGGCGATGGGGCTTCACCACTAAGGGTACGTTCTCGATGAACACGTTGCTCGTGTCGAGACCCAGTGCGCGCGACATGCTCAGTTTCAAGTGGGCAATCAGCGAGTAGAGGCTCATGATGAGGCGCTCCTTCTTCGAGAAGTGGTTGAGGGCTGCATAGATTCGGTTGATGATGACGAAGATGAAGTTGCCCGAAATGCCGTGTTTCTCAAGCGACGGGTAGCAGCTGTCGAGCGTGAACTCCTTGCTGGCCACCAGCTCCTCGATGATCTGGCGGAAATAGTGGTTCACCAGCGGCTGAACGCGGAACCCTAATTTCAGGTTGATGCGGTAGAGCGTGTCTGGAATCAGCGTCGTGAACTCGTATTCCAGTGTTTGCGGCTCGTCCTGATAGTCGATGTGTAGCAAAATGTAGTGGTCGGCCCGCATGGGGTGCTTGTGGATGATGGAGTAGAGAATCTTTTGTTCGATGTCGTAAGTGCCCGAAAGCTTGCTCAGATAGACGATATTGGTGGCAAACTTGGCTATCGTGGTGTCGTGCTTGATGTCCGAAATCACGCCATACCACTCCCTGATGTCGCGCACATCGACCTGTTGACTGCGGATGAGTTTGGCATTGTGCCATACATACATCACGACGAACATGACACCGGCCATGAGCATCGTCACCCATCCGCCATGAACGAACTTGAACATGTTGGCAATGAAGAAGATACCCTCAAGTCCGATGAAGAAAACCACAAACGGTATCGTGATGAGCGGCGACACACGGCGCTGCCCCAGATAGGCGAAGAGCAGGAAGGTGGTCATGAGCATCGTGATGGTGATGGCCAGACCGTAGGCGGCTTCCATGTTCTCGGAACTCTCGAAGAACAGAATGACGAGGATGCAGAGCACGTAGAGCGCCGTGTTGACAAACGGTATGTAGAGCTGTCCCTTCACGTCGGTGGTGTATTTGATTTTCTGACGCGGCCAGAACTTCAGGTTCATCGCCTCACTGAAAATAGTGAACGAGCCACTGATGAGGGCTTGACTGGCGATGATGGCGGCGATGGTGGCCGTGGTGATGCCGAAAAACAGGAAACTGCGGGGCATGATGGCATAGAAAGGGTTGACGCCCGGAGCAAGACTGTCAGCATGGTTGATGATCCAAGCTCCCTGACCCAAGTAATTGAGGATGAGCATCGACTTGACGAAAACCCAGCTCACGCGGATGTTCTGCGCACCACAGTGGCCGAGGTCGGAGTAGAGTGCCTCGGCGCCGGTCGTACAGAGGAACACCGCCCCAAGGATGAGGAACCATTCGGGATCATGTATCAGAAGCTCCAGCGCATAATAGGGATTGAAAGCCTTGAGAATTGGCAGAAAGTCGGCGATGTGACCGATTCCCAGTACCCCCATCATCGTGAACCAGACGAACATCAGCGGACCGAAAAATCGCCCGATGGCGTTCGTTCCAAATTGCTGAATGAAGAACAGCACCGTAATGATACACAGGCAGATGGGAATGATGGGTGTCTCTGGCTCGTAGGCTCTCAGTCCCTCGATGGCCGAGAGCACCGTGATGGAGGGAGTGATTACACCGTCAGCCACCAGCGTGCTCGCACCGATGATGGCCAGTAGGTAAAACCACCTGCGGCTGTGCCGCCTGATGAGCGCATAGAGGGCCAGAATGCCGCCCTCACCCTTGTTGTCGGCACGGAGCGCAATGAGAACGTACTTGATAGTGGTCTGTAACGTCAGCGTCCAGATGATGCACGACACAGCACCGGTGATGTATTCGGCATTGATGGTGCTGCCGGCCTTCACAATGGCCTTCATTACATAAAGTGGCGATGTGCCGATGTCGCCAAACACAATGCCCAGCGTCACGATGACGCCGATAAAGCTCAGCCGGTTGTGTGCGGCCTGTTTCGTTTCAGAGTTCAATGCCATAGATTGTCCCTTTCGTTTAATCTGAAAATATCGCTGCAAAGGTAAGAAAAAATCGGAATCTGCAAATTTTTATCAATCCTTAATTCCGCAACACTATTATAAATTAAACTTTTTAAGTACCTGAGCAACAAAAAGTAGCTCAGGATTTTGCCATGTCAGAATTTTCACTTATCTTAGTGTTGCAAACAAAAGAGAATCCGACGATAGACATGGCGAAGATACAAATTAAATCTGAGAGACTCACTCCTTTGGGGGGATTATTTTCAATCATGGAGCAATTTGACTCCACACTATCCTCTGGGCGATAAAGGAACTGACGCAAGAAAACATCTCATACACGTCAGATACGGGTAAGAACTACGATTCCAATACGGCGGACACTCTCAATACTTTACTGCTGTAAGGCATACCGCGACTTGTGATTCAAAGACAGAAACGGATGGCTGGTGTGCAGGATTTTTGGGAATGAGAATACACATACCGTTGTATCCTGACTAACGACTATGATTCTTCCGTAAGAGAAATTGTCGGGTTCTATAACCTTCGTGGAGGAAAGGAACGTATCTTCGATGATATGAACAATGGTTTCGGGTGGGACAGATTGCCCAAATCCTTCATGGCAGAGAACACAGTGTTCCTCCTTCTTACAGCACTTATCCGTAACTTTTACAAGGCCATTATTCAAAGACTTGACGTAAAGAAGTTCGGACTCAATGCAACAAGTCGCATAAAAGCGTTTGTCTTCAGGTTTATCTCTGTACCAGCCAAGTGGATCACGACATCAAGGCGGTATGTGCTGAATATCTATACCTGTAATAATGCTTACGCAGATGTTTTCCAGACTGATTTTGGATAATGCCTACAACTTATGGGAATGATGTTGTGTATTGCCTCAAGTCACATTGTGGGGTAAGGGGATATTGCAGGCAGAAGTGGGTGCTTCAAGTTCAAATTATCTGCAAATTCAGTAATGAGAGGACGTGTAAACGCAATAAGGACGTTCAAGAGCTTAGTTGCGGATTTGAGGTTTATCTTTTTGAGCATAAAACTGCTCTGTCGGTTCAAGGATCAGGGCTATGCCTTTTTCTTAACCATTAGTTTGAGTACTTATCCAATGCTCGCAAAACTCTTCTTTTGTATAGGTTACAAGACCCTTGCCCGGATCTGCGACATAAACCGTATATCTGTCCTTACTATGTTTTTTTATCTTATAGACAATAACGAAATGATTTTGGTTCCAATGGACGATGCAAGGCAGTGAAGCCTCTTCGGCAAGCGTTTCAAAGCCTAAACGGCCACCTACTGTTTTAAACCCAATCTCTTCAGCAGCTTTGCTAATGCCGAGAAGAGAAACACCATCCTTGCTAAGGTCACTTAATAGTCTTAATCTATCTCGATCAGTAGATTTTCCATAATATCCCGCTGTCATTATCAAACATGAAACTCCACAATCCATTGTGTCTCGTTGTTGTTCAAAAGATATATTCTTTATCATCGGCTAGATGTATTTTAATTAAACACGATATTCGTTTACTTCGCAGTCGCATCGTTGGTTAATCCACTTACATTATCTTGATTATTAAGTTTGGTGGGACCATTGATGCTTTTCTTTCTGCCAATCGTAAAATTGTATCTAAAATTTATGGCAAATAGATTTTGGAAATTATTCCAAATCGTTTCTTCCTTAAAGTTTATCAAACTATTGTTGGAATAGATGGCAGATGGCTTAGGATTGTGAATATACTGCAATGCCACATATACATTGTTTTTGGAGTAAGATAGCTCACTAAAAACATAGGCTTTCTTCTTTTCCGTTACATCCCCCAATAGATCGGTCATAGAACTACCTACGTTTCCTAATATGGAAAATTTTTTGTAAGAAATGCTTGCCGTGATAGAAAAGTATTTTGACCACTCACTTAGACTGGCGCCATCAGGCTTTATGGTACTGGAATATACAATTGTTGCGAACGGCTGGATTTTCAAGAATGGGAATGGAAGCCATTGAAGGCTGAGGTCCGCAGCTGTGTATGAGGTGTGTTTAAAATGTTCAAGGGTCTTCACTATCTCTGCGTCTCTACTCTCAAATAATGTCATATAAGGGCGGCGCAGGTACGAATGCCGTATTGCGGCACTCATATAGAAAGTAGGCAGACTCAGTTGGTATTGAAGACGATTATAGAAAGTATAGTAGGGATGAAGATGAGGATTGCCCACACTATAATATTGATAGTTGAGATAGACTGGATGGATGGTGAGCTGTGAGATGTCAGGAACATTGGATAATATAAGCGAGTTAAGCCTAATGGAAGAGGAGTGACCAATCTGATAGCTCGCAGAAAATGAAGGTTTGAACACGGTATAATGCCTTGCCTTCATTTCTCCATTGTCTTGAATACTATGTTCTATACCTACACCTATGGTGTAATGGAGATTCTTTAACTTGCCTGCAAGATTTGAATATATATAGCAGACTTGCTGGTCCATTGTAGAACGGGTGTTTTCATTATAGGTCTGCCGAAGCTGCTTATAAAAGTATCTTGCCCCGATGCTTATATTTTCATTGGAAAAGGACTTGTTGTAAAGCAACTCGGATATGATGGAATTAGAGTAATTCCTGAGATGGTTGTTGTACCGATAAGCTATTGTATTATCTGAATTTTCTTGGGAAATCTGATTGTCCGATTTGGAATCAAAATAAGATCCCACAAAATTGGCTGTCAATTCCTGGTTGTTCTTCAATTTTCTATTGTAATACAAATCCAATGATATAGCATCATAATTACTTTTAAGTTTTTTTGCCGAATAACCTTGTTGTAGAATTCCTGTACCAAATTTCGTTGTTGCAGTTTGTTGATGGCTTTCCCGCCCCGGGTTGAGGCGATACCTTACTTTAGCAGAAAACTGTTGGTTGTCATCCGGACGAAACATGTAATCTGCCCCTATGATATGATACTCCCCCTTGTAAGTACCGGGAAGTCCTTGCAGTTTGCTGGAGAAATTTGCATGGTCTATCTCATACTCGTAAGTCTGATTGATTCTGTTGTCGTTAAGATTCCTATAATCAATGAAATAAGAAAGGGCAATCTGGTGCTTGGGTGTGTACCACTTCGCATTGATAGTGTTTGTTCCGTAACCCGTTGTAAATGAGTTTACTGTATTGATAAAACTGTTAAACCCGCTATCCTTTTCTTTAATGGTAAAGACGCTTAGCACTGCACCTATGTTTTTATTGGCAAATCTTGCTGGTGGCTGTGTAAAATACTCAACCCTCCTGATTTTTTTTGCAGATAGAGCCATTAAGTCATTTTCATTCGCTTGTATGCCATCTATGAGAATGAGTATATTCTGCCGGTCTGTCGTTTGAAGGATATTTGAAATTCTATTCAATTGAAATTGTGGCATTTCTCCCAAGGCCGCCAAGGCAGAGGAGGCTCTTTCTTTCAGACTTTGTGGGATGAGTAGTTTGTCCTTACTTCCGAAAGTCTCAATCTCCCTTGCAGAAATAACTACTTCCTGCAGTTCTTCAGAATACCGCTTCAAGATGATTTCGTGATGAGACTTGGCCGCAAAACATATCGTTTCGTAACCCACGGAAGATATTTTTAGTATAAGTTGCTGGGAGACAGTATTCGGGAAAGAAAAATATCCCTTATTATTAGATACCGTACTGGCAATCAGAACACTATCAGGAATTTGGTACAGCCCAATAGTTGCAAATTCGACAGGTAGTTTTTCCTCATCTATTATCACTCCGGATATCTGGGCGTTGAGAACTTTGCACGAAAACAACAGAACTATTATAAAGACAAACCTCATGATTGTATGGTATTATATAATAACGAGTATTTTCTCTTCAGTTTCTCAATATCCAGCTCCATTCCAATCATGGAAAGGCAGAAAGAATCTCCATAATACAAGGAGCGAAACGTAGAAATTACCAGATTTAGGTCAAGGTCTTTTTTGAGTTCGCCCGCCTCGATGCCACGGCGACAATACTCAATCCACAGGTCAGAGATATTCGTTTCCAGTTCCTTGAACTTCTCCTCAAAACCTTCATAGTGAAAATCCGCAGAAGACAACAAATTGACAAACTGAGTGGAACTTGCCTCTGCCTTAGCGGCTTTCATTCTTTCCATTCTCTGCCGTATAAGCTCTAAATCGCTCATGATGAAATCCCAAAACGGCGTTTCTTCCGAAACTGATATATTGTTGTGCAAGGACTCGGACAGAAAATCGAGGACAAACTTGTCAATGACAGCCCGATATAACCCTTCCTTGTTCTTCACTTTATAATATATGGCACCACGCGACAACCCGGTTATTTCCTCGATATCTGCTGTCGTTACGTCAGCATATTCCTTCACCAAAAAGAGCCTGAATGCCCCCAAGAGGATATTATATCTGCGTTCTTCTTTCTTTGTCATTTATACAAGTATTAGTTGTATGAGAATAATATTACGCTCGTACTATTTTTATCAGTGGCAAATATATTGATATTTTTTTAATTTTCCAAGAAATTGTCGATTTTTTTAAACCTTAATTCCGCAAAACTATTATAAATTAAACTTTTTAAGTACCTGAGCAACAAAAAGTAGCTCAGGATTTTTCCATGTCAGAATTTTCACTTATCTTAGTGTTGCAAACAAAAGAGAATCCGACGATAGGCATAGCGAAGATACAAATTAAATCTGAGAGACTTACTCCTTTTGGGGGATTATTTTCAATCATGGAGCAATTTGACTCCACACATTATCATCTGTAATCGACTCAACCCTCGGTCTAAGGTGTGGAACGTTCGGTTGTCAGTACAGCGAAATCATCCGTTCTTTCATGAGTATCACGGTTGAGGGTTATCATCGTCAGGTGCGCAAAGTAACGAAGAACAAGGGTGTGTTCCCGTCAGACACCGCACTTGAAAAACTTGTGTATCTTGCTTATCGAGACATTAGTGAGAAATGGACTATGCCCCTGTCTAATTGGGCACTGATATCACAACAACTTGCTATAAAATTTGGAGATAGGTTCAAGATTATGTAACTTTGCCTGTGAAAGGCTCCTCTTATTTGTATGCAGATATGAAATCTGCATACAAATAAGAGGCAAAGAATAAAAAACAGAGCCGTGACACAGTTCAGTTTACCCTACCGGGAATTATTAATAGATTTTTTTATTATTGATTATTAATTTCTTCGTTATAAGACATTCTCCTTTATAATAACCATTGTAATACGTTGTCATATCATTTTTGATTATATATATATCGTTTGGTAAGACCTCTACTTCTATTTGATAGAAGTTTTTTTGCTTTATCTTCCGAAATATCTTCTTTACAACTTTTATACTTTCACAACTATCATAACATATAAAAAAATCTTTTCCTTTAGATGTTTTGAAAATACCATATACCTCCATATTGGTTGGTGGTAAATCTTTATATTCCCAATTTTGGACAGAGATGGTAATGTCATTCATTATTTTATCACATCTAAGAATAAATACTTCAGATAAACTATCTTTTGAAAGTCTTGTGAGAATTTTATATAAATCGTTTTTTTTACGTCTTATGACACAAAGATTGTACCCATAGAAAGAATTCGATATTCTTGATGAATCCCGAATATTGGTATAATACTTTATAATGCTCTGGCATATAGCAGACTGCTGTATAAAAATGCTCAATAATATAGTCAACAGAAAACTTCTCATCTCATTTATGTTGTTTATTCTTGAATTTTTCTGGTAAAGGTGCAACCACTTCAACTCCTTTTAAAGTTGCTGGGATCGTATTTCTGTCATAAAAAACTTTTTCTGTAGTAAATGGAAATCCTATTTTTAATGATGCTTTTGGGAATTTCCCTTGTATTGTTTTGGCTATCTCCACATCGCCATACGAAACGACATCATTACCTAAATCGTGATTATGTTCAAAAGACAGAATTGTATAATTCCTATCTAAAGATCGATAATATACAAATGATGGAGTTGCATTAGTATTGTGTGAGTGAGAAGTACCCATATAAAATAAATCAGAGCCTGATTGATCTTTCAAAGACATATATGCCCACTCAACTTCTGAATTATCAACTAAAAATTGATACACATCATGAAAATCTTCTTTATAATTATATAAATCTAATACAGTAGTACCATTACCATAAGTTATCGAACGTGTTCTAATATTCTGCGTCTCATGAGATTCAAGAACGCCTTTATTTACATCTATATAATTATTAGGATTATTGGAGGCTATAATCCTATCCATATTTTCTTTAGTCTTTTCTTTGAGATTAATATTACCCTCTATATCTAACTCGTAAATATCTCGCCCGTCAACATCTATCAATTTTACAGGATTATCTATCGTATAGACATACCCACTCAACCCAGCATACTTTTCTGTTAGTGGATCTACACTCATCCACAAACTCAACCTCGGCTCATAGTACCTTGCACCATAGTAATACATACCCGTCTCCTCGTCAAACTCCTTGGCATTGAAGAGATAAGGGGTGTTCCACGTATTGTTGCGTTCTTCAATGAACACTTCTCCGAACGGCACATACTCGATGTGCTGCGATACCTCACCGTCCAAGTTCGTGATGTAGCTACTGCTTCCCAAGTGGTCAGGGTGATAGTAGAACTGCATCTTCTCGTAGTCGTCATTCGGCTTGAAACCTTGTGCCAACGAGTGCAAAGCAAGCTCGCTTGCAGTTTGCCGAATGCCGCCAAGGTTCAACTCCGTTAAGTTGCCGTCGATGGCTGCGCGTGTCATGGCTTTCGCCTGTGCCGCCTCCGGCATACCGTTGTAGTTGTCATTTATCGCACGATTGTATCGTGTGGCAATAATGAAAACAAATCCATGCGATTCAATCGCACGACAGCCTAGAGAGGGTGTTAAACCCAATATTGTCACGCGATTCAATCGCACGGCAGCAGGGGGCAATATTGTGTTAAAATACAAAAACATCTCCACATAATCATCAAAATTCATCAAGGTTTCCCTTTGGGATTTCCTTGAATTCCTAGGTCACAACATACAATTGGTTTAAAGAAAACAGGTATACCCGTATTGATAGAATTATTTATAACGTCAAAAAAAACATATATGTAAAAGAAAGGAATTCGCTTATCAATTGATGTCGGAGAAATATTCCATTTAACAGCCAATTCCATGTTCTTTTTGCTGTTCAGATAATCATTCGCTATACATAATCTAATCGCTTGTCCCTTCACAGAATAAACTTTATACACAAAAACAGAATCTGAGCATAAAGTATAGAAAAGATTTTGCTTCTTTAGAGGAACAGGACATATGTTGGGGGCAATATAATTACCATATTCCCTATCAAATGGAGAAAACTTGTAAATTTCTACATTTTTATAGCAAGGAGAAACTAATGCCGAATAAATTTCTTTCGGACTCATTATACGAATACTATCTATTTGGGTCGTAAAATAAAAAGTGTCCATTGAGTGATCTATTGACAATGTATCCTTTCTAAAGATTTCTTTCTTGCTGTAACGCTCTATAAGAAATCCTTCTATCTTTACCATCTCTTCTTGACTATATGCATAAAATTGATAGTTCGCAAAGAAGATTAATGCAAAAAAATATTTATCCATAACCGTTATCAAAATTAGAGCCACAATTACCATTGACATAGTCGCTATTGTCTACACCGTTGTATGGCAAATCAAATGTCTTGTAATTGTCCTTGATGGATTGTAACTGCTGATTGTACTTATCCTTGTAATTGACAGTCACACCGTCAGCTTCATTGCCAGCGTATGGTATTCGTCTTGGGTCTGTCTCTTATGTTCACCGATATATGCTGCTTTTTTGATTTTACTTCAAATTCTATCATACTCTTTAATTGTTTATGGTTATCAATTATTTAACGTCGTTCTTTCCTGTTTATTGCTCATGGCTATTAATACCCATATAAGGGTAATGATTATAATTTTCCTTTATAATACTTTATAAACATCATCCTTTTTGTATCTGTATACTTCGCAACAATCTGAGAGTCTTGGTAAGATTGGACTTTTGGAAATTAAATAATAATATCCTACAATTATTTTGTTGCAACAACCAATAACTCTTCTTATGATAATCTATTTTCTCCAAAAGAGAAGATATGGCTTTATAATTTCTTTCATGTCGGAGATAAGAGAATTTTTCGGATATAATATCTATCATAAAATCTTCAGAAGGAATATATGCCGTATCATTTAGTATTTCGGTATTAATGATTTCCACAAAAATGGTTTGTTTCTTGTCCAATATAAACATTAATTTCCCTGGTATTTCCGTATACCATTTTAATGTTTTAGGAAGAGGGAACATATAAGAAGGATATTGATATAAGAAATTTCCATCAGGCATGGCTATACTTACATATGATTTAAACATCCAATATGTTCCCATATCTGTTAATTTTGCAGTTTGCGCCCTAATTGCAGTATTCCATACAAAAAGGGCTATAAATAAAAGAACCCTCATATGCCTATTGTTCCTTGTTGATCTTTTTTACTGCTGATTTAAAATCAGAAAACCTTATCTCTTCCGAATTAATAGCACCATTTTTGTTGTAGAAACAGATAGAACGATGTAAACTTACATCCGTCTGCCCGCTACCAAAGGTATTTACATTTCGAGTTTCCTGGAAATAGTACCCAAGGACAACATTTGGCTGATTACCTACTGTATTCATTTGATCTGTTTCAGATGGCATATTATTAAATGGAATGGTTTGACTACCCTGTTCATATTTTGGTTTAGGATGAGTATGAACATCATATGAGACAAGATCTCCTTGTTCCACAATACTTGATACCGCAGGCTTCCATTCGTCTGGACCAATTTCTGTTTCTCTCCCAGAAACCATCGTTGATATAGTTCCTTTATTTCCTACTCTAAATCCATGTTCTTTTCCTGTGTTCTCTGTCAAATTATATGCCTCTTCCATTTTGTCTACAACTTTATTTGAAGGTACTTTTATAAATGTACCTTGTTCAATTGCAGCGTTAACTTTATCATCCTTCTTACTATTTATCAGTAACATAATTCTATCAGTTTTCCCATCATCAACATTTCTAACAAGCTTTCCGTTTAAATTATAATAATCCGTCATACCATTAGGAACTATTAAAGTAATTGGATTGTTATGGCAATAAGTATAAGATGAAATATCAGGATACTTTTCTTCCATAGGATCCGTACTCATCCACAGACTTAACCTTGGTTCATAGTATCTTGCCCCATAGTAATATAATCCCGTCTCCTCATCAAATTCCTTGGCGTTGAAGAGGTACGGCGTGTTCCACGTATTGTTGCGTTCTTCTATGAACACTTCTCCAAACGGTACATACTCGATGTGCTGTGTCACCTCGCCGTCAAGATTGGTGATGTAACTACTGCTGCCCAAATGGTCTGGATGATAGTAGAACTGCATCTTCTCGTAATTGTCCTTATCGTGGAAATTACCGTTTGCAGCCCTTGTGCGTGCCATCGCCCTTGCCAGTGCCGCCTCCGGCGTGCCATCGTTGCAGCAGAAGCCCTGACCGTTCACGTAGTCGTCATTGTCCTTACCATTATAAGGTAGGTCAAACGCCTTGTAATTGTCTTTAATGGATTGTAACTGCAGATTGTACTTATCCTTGTAATTGATAGTCAAGCCATCTGCCTCATTTCCTGCATACGGTATTCGTCTTGGATCTGTCTCTTATGCTCACTGATATATACTGCTTTTTTGATTTTACTTCAAATTCAATCATAATATCTAATTAATTATGGTTATCAATTATTTAACGTCGTTCTTTCCAGTTTATTGCTTACGGCTTTTAATACCCTTGTATGGGTAAGTTCAAACAATCTATATGTAGTTTACCATAGACTTGTAGTTTTAATATTATACATTCTGTTCTCTATCGCTATTGTGGCTTGCGTTTTCGTACCACGTTTTTTACTCTTTTATTTATGACGTCATATTTACTAAAATGAGACGTCATTTTTACCAGAATTAGACGTCATATCTGTCAGATTGAGACGTCATATTTTAGAGTGTATGACATCATATTTTGAACTTTAATGCTCATTCTTTACTTTCCTACAAAATAATTTAATATATATATAGTTTTTACGTTTATATTATTCTTTTTCCCAGGTTTCCATTTTGGCATTTTTTTAAGCATTCGTATAAAATTATTATCAAAACTCTTAGACACAGATTTTAATACAATGAAATTACTAAGAGTTCCGTCTTCCTTTACAACAAATTGAACAATTATATGCCCAGGAGCCCCATTTTCACCATAATCTTTTGGAATGTTGAAATTTTTAGTAATATAGTAAAAAAGCTCACTATCTCCTGTAGCAAAAGACGGAGATAGTTCTACATCATAAATAACTTTAGTCGTACTACATGATGTAAGAAGCATCAAAAATAAAAATAGCGATATTAATATTCTCATTTTTTAGATATATGCCAAAACTAATAATTATCAATAAACCAAAAGTTATCAAACTGCGAGCGTCCTTCCCCATGTTCTTGACGAATTATTTGTTTTTTGATAAATTCAAATTGCTGGGGAGTGATATTTGAATGTGGCAATTCTTTGACATTTCTTAGTTGTATTCCATCAATTGTATTGGCATAATTATTCATTACATTTTTATATACATCTTTGACTGTATTCGATGTAGAACTATAAGTAAATTTATGTCCTTTTGATGATATATTTTTTACTTCTGTATCAGAAAAACTCGGTTCGACTAATTCTGGCATTCCCAAAGTATGGAGCAATTCATGGATAATGTCTGCAGCAAAAACATAACCCTCTTTCACTTGATTTCGATTATTATATATCGTTGCATCTGCCATTCCTATTTTACAATTTATTCCAGCAAAAGTTGTTGGCGAATAATCAGAAAATGATACTATCAAATAAAGTTGATCTTCCTTTTGGGGTACATTGAAATTTATCTCTCCTGAGAATTTCCCCGAAGAAACCTCTTTTATCATACGATTAAATTCTGCATTAATATCTTGTTTATATTGCTCTATTATCTTTTGGTCAATATTAGGATTTACTTGTAATTCAACATTTGCATACACTACACCTCCAGTTTCATTATATTTTATTCCCCACTCTCTTCCATCAAAATCTTCATATCTTATAGGATTGTTGTTTGTATAGCAATAGGTATTTATATTAGCAAATTTCTCCTCCTTTGGATCCGTACTCATCCACAAGCTCAACCTCGGCTCATAGTACCTCGCACCATAGTAGTACATACCTGTTTCCTCGTCAAATTCCTTCGCATTAAAGAGATAAGGGGTATTCCAGGTGTTGTTGCGTTCTTCTATGAATACTTCGCCAAACGGTACATATTCGATATGCTGCGATACTTCTCCGTCAAGATTGGTGATGTAACTACTGCTACCCAAATGGTCGGGATGGTAGTAGAACTGCATCTTCTCATAATTATCCTTATCGTGGAAATTATCGTTTGCAGCTCTTGTGCGTGCCATCGCACGGGCTTGTGCCGCCTCCGGCGTGCCATCGTTGCAACAGAAACCCTGACCGTTCACGTAGTCATCATTGTCCTTACCGTTGTATGGAATATCAAAGCTTTTGTAATTATCCTTGATGGATTGGAGTTGCTGTGCATACTTGTCCTTGTAATTGATAGACAATCCATCCGCTTCATTTCCTGCATACGGGATGCGTCTTGGGTCTGCACCATAGCTGGCGAGGTCGCCAAGTTTAGATACAATACGCTGGCTACCCACATAGATGTGCTTGGTGTACTTACCACCTTGCCCTGCCACGAGGTATGGGCTGACATAAAGGCTGAAGCGTGCTGTACCAGTATTACCACCCGAGAATTCAGAATTCACATAAATCGCTTCATTCTCACCTGACGTCTTCACTGTGCGCTCACCATCGGCATCATACCAATAGTTGCTCACAAAACCGTTCTCATCGGCTGCCAACAAGCGGTTTTCCTCGTCCCAACGGTACTTCTGCTCAGTTGCCTTCTCATCTTCCTTGCCGTCTTTCTTCACACGAGAGGTGTTGATATAGACAAGGTTTCCGTTGAGGTCGTAAGCGTACTTGTGTCCATTGTTGATGGTCGTGCTGTCTGTCGGTGCTTCTTCCGTGCGGTAATTGATGTCACGCACATTGTCAAGTTGAAACTTCTTGCCCTCTTCGTGACCATAGCTGTAGGAGAGTTCATAGCCTGCATTGAGAGTACCATCGAACTGTACACCCGTCTGTGAGAGGTGTTGCTTTTTGGTTGTTATGCGATGCATGTTGTCGTAGCCCATGGATAACGTATAAGATGCCGATTTATTGTCCGCACCTGCATACGTTCCCGTCGCGCTTGCCAGACGGTACAGCGCATCGTAGGTGTAGCTGTGGCTCATCCGTCCACCGGCCTTGCCGCTCTGCGGGAGCGGGGCGTTGTTCTGAATGCCCAGCACGTTGCTCACCGCATCGTAGGTATAGGCATTGTCCATGATGGTGCCTGCCTTGGCGTTCACCACGAGGTTCTGCAACCTGCGGTGCTGCGGGTCATAGCTATAGAAGGTCTCGGCTCCGTTGCAGTACTTGAGGTAGGTGCGCTGCTCAACATTCTCTAACAATAGCATCATTTTAATTACTTTTGGAGTCAAGTATTTTCTAAATAAGATAAGATCTTAAAATCTTTAATATCAATTCTTGGCTGTATATTCTTTATCTCAACTATTTTTTTATTAGAGTTTGGTGCTATGTGTTTTCCTACAATTTTATATAAATATAAACTGCTTTTAGCACACTTGAAATAGAAGCGACGATTATAGAGATTATTTCCTCCACCGTAAAAGGCTTCAAGTATAAAGCCGGTTCTATATTTCCTTATATTAACGTTAATGTTTTTTATTTCTTCAGAAGAAGGTAAATTTATTCTTGTAATTTCTTGTTTGTTTTTTTTGATAGAGAGTGTTTCAGAATAAATACCTTTTTCTGTAAATCCATTAAGTAATTGAACAACAAAACATACTTTTTCTTGTATTCGTATAACAATGGAAGATTTTATATCATATGTTTGTAATACTGACTTATTACCCTTCCCTATTTGAAAGGGAAAGGTAATAAGTATAGCCAAAGTTATAATATGTTTCATCTTTTTTCTGTTCTCCCTTAATTCCGCAACACTATTATAAATTAAACTTTTTAAGTAGCTGAGCAACAAAAAGTTGCTCAGGATTTTGCCATGTCAGAATTTTCACTTATCTTAGTGCTGCAAAAAAAGAGAATCCGACGATAGACATGGCGAAGATACAAATTAAATCTGAGAGACTCACTCCTTTTGGGGGATTATTTTCAATCATGGAGCAATTTGACTCCACATTATCATCTGTAATCGACTCAACCCTCGGTCTAAGGTGTGGATCGTTCGGTTATCAGTACAGCGAAATCATCCGTTCTCTCATGAGTATCTACT
>NZ_KE387159.1:55882-56973 GCF_000430525.1 Prevotella corporis DSM 18810 = JCM 8529
TTATCTGCAAATTCAGTAATGAGAGGACGTGTAAACGCAATAAGGACGTTCAAGGGCTTAGTTGCGGATTTGAGGTCAATCTTATTTTTCATTTTTCTCAGATCTCCTCATTTGCCTGCTCATAGCATCTGACCGACATACATCCCAAACCGCTCCGTCGTTGCGTGAAGGAATTGTGTCTCGTCCACCGAATTCAGTGCCGTCGAAACGCCTTTCTCTTCGAGGCTGCCCACAATTTTATAGCATCAGTATAATAATTCACACAAAGCCACGTTATAAAGTTACAAGTCAAGACTTGCGACCATGCCGCAATAGTTGCCGTCGCCTCAGACGGTGAAAAACCAGTTGGGAGAATCCTGACTCTTGGCGGATGATCAGTTGCGAGCAATGCAAATACAATCTAAACTCAGAAGATAAAATGAAGAAAATAATCAATATCTGCTCCGCCATATTCATGATAGCCAACGTGTTGTTGTCACTCTGGTTCTATTACACCACCGACGAGATTTACGTCCCCGCACACTGGAGCTTCGGAGGCAACGTTGACAGATACGGGCAGACATGGCTCATACTGCCGCTCTCAGGAATATCGGTGGGTGTCTATCTGCTCTTACTCTACTGTCAGAAACATGGCATCGCCAATCTGCCGTTTGCTATTATAAATAAGGTGAAGACAAAACCAATCATCTCACACATGATAGCATGGGTCACCTTCCTTATCACCCTGATCTTTCTCTACGTCGTGGCAGCAGTGGCACAGCTCGTGCCACTTCACAACACCATCATTTACCTCATTTTACTTGTCATCATAGCTGTTATCTACCATTTCACAATGCAGATTTACAAGGTGAGAAAATAGCATCGGGATAGCAGGGAATAGCGAAATGATAACAGCTCTGCGCCCATAAGTCAACGGAAAAAATAAAAAAAATAACTTTTTACGAAAAAAACTCCGAAAAAGTTTGGAGCGTATGATATTTTGTTATACCTTTGCACTCGCTTTCGCAATAAATTTTGCGTTTGCGTTTAAAAGTTGTTCTTTGAAAGATTTACATAGACAGAGAAGTAGTACAAGAAGCGTCCGCTTTTTT
>NZ_AUME01000019.1 GCF_000430525.1 Prevotella corporis DSM 18810 = JCM 8529
GAGAAAGGAAAGATGAATTACACACTTTTAAGGACACTACCAATATAATATTGTGTGTCACCCTTTTTAAGAGCGCCAAAAGCTTTCTCATAAATGGCTTCCTCTATCCAGCTAATTGGCCAGACCTGCCCATAGTGAGTATGGCCTGACAGTTGAAAATCTACTCCAGCCTGTTCTGCCTCTTCAAGGTGATAGGGTTGGTGGTCTAACAGGATGACGTATCGATTGTTAGAGAAACCTGATAGAAGCTCTTTTACCGATTTACGATTCTCGTTCACTCGATCATCCCTACCTATAAGTAAAATAGTATCGCCCCTCAACTCCACTTCTTCTGCCTCATCCACCAACAAGTGGATACCAGCATCTTTATAGAACTGTATGGCTTCTTTTCGTCCGCTATAATATTCGTGATTGCCCAAACAGGCATAAACAGGAACTTTGAGACGCCTGAACTCAGTCACCATGTCCTGTTCAAGCAACGCGCGAATGCTCCCATCAATAACGTCGCCAGCAATAAGTATCAAATCAGCATTTTCGGCCATGATGTCGCTCACCCATTTATGAAAATCCGCACGCGTATTATGATAGCCCAAATGCAAATCGCTCATCATTACAACACGAAGGGGTCGCTTTAAGGGTTTCGCTGTTTCAACATTCAGCTGCACTCTTTCCTTTCTTTCATAATTGAAATAGCCATAGATGAAAATCGCAACGACCAGTATTAAAATAGAGGCTGTGCCCAACCGACTACCGAACATGAAACTTTTGGGAATAAGGTGGGCAATTCTCCCGATATCCAAGATAATGAATACCATCGCCAGATATAGAGTGATGAATATAGATGAGTTTCCCAGTTCATAAAGAAACTTGGAGACAGCCATGGGATAATGGTCTAATCCTACAAAGAAGTTTGTAAAAAAGCAAACAATACACGCAAGCAGCAAACTAACTACAACCCATTTGGCAAGAATGCCAATGGGCAATATTTGCCAGATATGCCAAGAAACATAAGTTATACCTAACGACAGTAGGAGAAAGAAAATTACTGCCCAAATGATATTCATAACCTATTCAATATTTTATTTGTTGATAAACCTCTTCAATAGAAAGCTCTTAGCCCAGAAATATTGGAACAAACCCCTTAAACCGAGAAACAGTAGGAACGATATCCACAGAGCATTGTTCCCAATAGAACTCCATGCGAGATAGTAAAACAAGAAAAAAAACGTCATTGCTCCGACCGATGTCACCAGCATTCCCTTTGTCTCCGTCAAGCCGATGAATACCCCATCGTAGATAAAGGCAGCAACTCCCGTCAGCGGTATTAAATATACCCAAGGCAAATAGGGTCTTGATGCCATAATAACAGATTCGTCATCGGTCAACAGTCGCAGAAATCCCAATCCACCGAGAGCATAAACAAGCGTGAATGCAACTACCATGACACCACCAAAGCCAAACAGACGTCTGACCATTTTTCTGAAACCATCCAAATCACGCGCCCCATAATACTTGCCACTCAAAGCCTCACCGGCAAAAGCGAAACCATCCATCACATAAGAGAATAACGTAAACATCGTCATGAGCAAAGTGTTCACGGCAAGCATCATGGCGCCTTGACTGCCTCCGGCACTTGTAAAGAAGAGATTGACGGCTATAAGGCACAAGGTCCGTAGGAAAATATCCCTGTTTACAATAAAAAACTGTTTCCATGCGCCCAAGTTCCGAAACGTGGAACGAAATAATTGCAGAGTAATGCGTTCGTTTCGCTCACTGGCAAAGAAATAATCATGCTTCAAACCATTACGCAAAATAACAATACCCATCAAAAAGCCGCTCCATTGAGCTACTAAAGTGCCAGTAGCCACTCCTTCGATCTTCCACCCAAGAATAAAAATGAAAAATAGTGAAGCGGCAATATTGACTAAATTCTGCACAATAGCAATTAACATGGGAACTTTAGTATTCTGCATTCCTATGAACCAACCAGTCAGTCCGTATAGCCCTAACATGGCTGGAGCTCCCCAAATGGTGATTCGAAAATAATCGCTCACGAGATGAAGTGATGAGGCCGGAGTGTTCATGATGCGAATCAGCCCCCACTCTATCAACCGCTGAAAAACAATGAACAACACACCTATACCAAGTCCTATCATCAATGCGCGTAATAAGATTCTCAATGTGTCTTCCCAATTTTCACTACCGTATCCCTGAGATGTCATGCCGCTTGTCCCCATACGCAAAAAACCTAAAACCCAATAGATGATATTGAAAATCATAGCTCCTATTGCAATGGCACTGATATAACTCTCATTGCCTATATGTCCGACAATCGTTAAATCAACTAATCCCAGCAAAGGAACCGTGATATTGCTAATTATTGACGGAATCGCCAAACGCAAAATCTCATTATTCTCTCGACTCATACTTACAAGTTTACATATTCAATCGCATAAAAATAGCAAAATTATTACCAAACCACATCGAAAATATATTATACCGTAGTAATTATAATAAAAAACGCAATTATTGTAATAGCCTCATCGCATTGTTTAATTAATTTTGTGATGTCATTCAATCATAATAGTATTTAAATAGTTTAGGTAAAGAAAGTTTCAGGAAAGAATAAGTATTAGTTAGGGAAGAAGATTGTACGGAATGACGATTTTATGGTTTAAGTTTAACTTAACGCGCGGATGCAACACAGTTTGTATCCGCGCTGTTTTTATAACTATTTTATATAATCCTTAGCCACCATGTCATAATAAAGCGCTTCAAGTTCTGCCAGCGACAATCGCTCAACAGAATGTTCTATGATACTAATTAATTCTGCTGTCCGCATCTCGTCTTGCGTTGTATCAAAATTCATTTTCTAACCTCCCTTCCAAAAATTCTATAGCTTCTTGAATATCCTTGGCAAAAGAAGCATGATTCAGCAAAAAGCCTTCTCTTCCTTTCGACATTATCATGTACAATTCTTTGTTCATCTCTTCCGCATAGCAACCAACTGCATATTCGATGTCCTCTTTCTGCTTCTCCATCGTTGAGAATTGATACACTCTTGATTTTTGATGCAAAAACGCATGGGCGGTCTCTATACTGTGTCTTGTTATCATAATATCATTGTTCGACAATATGTTGCAAAGTATTTCCAAAGTGGGGCAACCATCATCGCTTGATGAAAATCGCCTCGCTTCAACATTTCAAATACCTCTTCCTTGGTTTTCAAAAGCAACTCTATATCCTCAGTATCATCAAAATTTGTATCCGATATTCGCGCAACACCTTTTGCATAATAGCAATGACAGAAATTATCCATTGTACTTGAGTTGGGAGCTATCTTCAGCAGTTCAGTCCACTCACCGCCACCATATCCAGTTTCTTCTTTTAGCTCTCTCTTTGCACCTTCGAGCGGATTCTCACCTTCTTCAACACAACCTGCACATATTTCTATGGAAACCTCCCGAACAGCATGCCTATATTGTCGTTCAAGAATCAACAATCCATCTGTTGTCTCTGCAATGACATTCACCCATGTGGGATAAGAAAGCACATAATATTCATCGTAAACCTTACCGTTGGGCAGTTTAACTTTATCTTTACGCGCAGTAAGCCATGGTCGTTTGAAGATGTACTCCTCATCAATCACTTTCCATAACATATCTTTATCAGAACGAATCATGATAAACTAAACTTTAAATATTAAACTATGGTATGACCTTGAAACGTATTCTAAATGTCTTTGCATGCTCATCCCAGTTGGTACCGAGCATTTCAAAGCGACCAATCTGAGCAGTTGAGCGCACATGCTTCCCGATACAGGGACAAACATCGTAGTCTCCAATTCTCACAAGTTGTATCTTTTCAGTCGCTTCCTCAGGCAACTTGTCAAGACTGACCCCTTCGGGAATATGCTCTCTGTCCACCAACTCATAAGTCACGGGCATATCGAGTTCAATGAGCCGATTCATTTCATCTTCGATAGCCCTCACGATCTTGCGATCAGGCTTATGGTCGAGAACAAAAGTCATCTTACTTTTCTTACGTTCAATATGTGCATTGTTGCTCCTCGCAGTCCCAAACATTCTTATCATTAACTGATTAAGAAGGTGTTCGGATGTATGAGCAGGTGGAAATTCATCCTTATTATGAGGATTCAGCTCGTTATCGTATAACGCCATAAACTAATTCATAAACTTATATATTCTCCCCCTTAGGGCTTTGATATGGATTCGGCAAGTGGTATCTTTTGAAAGGACAGAGGTCAGGGACTCACCAGTCATAAGATCGGTCATCATAACCTTACCCTCCACTAATTGCATGTAATCGAAAGCATGCGCTGGGATTCTAACTTCCACATCCACATCCTTATCATCGAAGTTGGCTACAATCAATAAGGCCTCGCCTCCATCCTTACGCATGAATGCGAACTGTTTATCGGGATTGAACCATTCGTTGTCCATATTTGCATACATAAGGTCGAAGGATTTACCAAACTGAACCGCTTTTTCCTCGTTACAAATATTCATTAATTTGGCATAAATACCCTCCAAATACAGTTGCTCCAGTGTAAGTTCACTGCGAGAGAAGAATCCTTTGAACACACTATCGGTACACCAATAGTCAAATATCGTTGAACGACCATCAACTCCTGAGAATCCTTCACGATCCATACCACGTTCTCCGAACTCTTGTCCAGCATAGACCATGAGAGGATTAGCCCGCAATAATGATGAGACAATCATTCCGGGGATTCCTTTTTGTGGATTGCCACAAAAGAAATCGGATGCGATACGCTGCTCATCATGATTTTCAAGGAAATAGAGCATGTGTTCTTGAATATCATCTGTATTCTGCCACGCATTTGTAATGGAACTTGCTGGTCGTCTGCCACACATAACGTCACGAATACAGTCGTACATCCCTACCTTATCATATAGATAATCAAAGCCAGCAGATATATAATCCCGGTATTTTGAAGGCTCATACACCTCACCAATGAAGACAATGTGTGGATAAAAATTTTTGATTCGCCCAGTAATGTAAGACCAAAACTCACGAGGGACCATCTCAGCCATGTCACATCTAAAACCATCAATACCCTTACTTGCCCAAAAGAGCAAAATATCAGCCATCTTTAGCCAAGTAGATGGCAATGGAGAAAAGTGATAGCTACGCCCTCCTGCATCACAATAATCAATACCATAATTCAATTTGATTGTCTCATACCAATCATTTTGCTGGGGATGGGCATCAAATCGATCGTTACCCGTACACTTTGCCGGAAATTCCTCATAGGGAACAGAATCTATTTCGTCAGGAAAAGCAACAGCAGACAAATCCAAATGCTCATTCGGACAATAATAGAAATTATTCTGCGCGTCAAAATGCTTCCCCGTATCGTCATCCTCGCCCAAGTCACTAATCCCAAAAGGTTTCGCAATGCTCTTGTATTGGCGAGCAACATGATTGGGAACGAAATCTATAATGACCTTCAACCCTGCTTTGTGAGTTCTCGAAACAAGAGCATCAAACTCTTCCATCCTGCCTGTCACGTTCTCTGCGATATCAGGATCAATATCATAATAGTCTGTTATCGCATAGGGAGAGCCTGCCTTTCCCTTAACAATACGGGATGATTGCTTTGGAATACCAAACGCAGAATAATCCGAACAAGTAGCATGACGTATGACACCTGTGTACCAAACCGCCGTGGCGCCAAAGTTTTTGATTTGCCGCAACACCGGAGCATTGAAGTCATTCATCTTCCCCACACCATTCTCAGACATCGTTCCATTCACCTGTCGAGTTTGTATTCTATTCCCAAATGTACGAGTAAAAACCTGATAGATAATTAGTTTCTGCATATCCTCAAATTTCTTTTACAAGAAGTGAGTTCAGTTTAAATTAAAAAAATGTTGTTTATAACTTCCCTATTTCATTCAAAATAATAATTAATGATATCAAGGATTATTATGAACAACATTTTTTTAGTAATCGACAACTACCCTATCGGGCATATCGATTCTCTTCCAACAAGAGAAAAGCACGACGGTTTAACCTATTCCGTGAGCATTTACATTCTTGTCGATACGCCCTATCATGCCCTGCAATGCCTTGCCAGGTCCACATTCTACAAATTCTGTGGCACCTGCGGCAATCATATTCTGAACACTGGTAGTCCAACGAACACTTGAGGTAAGTTGAGCAATCAGGTTGGTCTTTATTTCAGCTGCGTCTGTGTGTGCCTTCCCATCAACATTCTGATAAACAGGACACTTGGGAGTATTGATGTTCGTAGCTTCAATTGCAGCCTGTAACTCGTCCTTTGCTGATTGCATCAATGGTGAATGGAAAGCGCCACCCACCTTCAATGGCAAAGCACGTTTTGCACCAGCCTCTTTCAACAGCTCGCAAGCCTTGTCAATGCCATTCTTCGAGCCAGAGATAACCAACTGACCAGGACAATTAAAGTTTGCTGCCACAACCACCTCGCCATCTTTGGAAACTGAATCACAAATCTCAACCACCTTCTCATCAGGCAGACCGATGATGGCGGCCATCGTACCAGGATTCTTCTCGCATGCCTTTTGCATGGCATTGGCACGGGCAGCAACCAACTTCAGTCCGTCCTCGAAACTCAATGCGCCAGCAGCTACAAGGGCTGAAAACTCGCCCAGAGAATGTCCGGCAGTCATTTCGGGTTTAAACTCATCGCCCAAGCAAAGTGCTGAAATTACACTATGAAGGTAAACAGCTGGCTGTGTTACCTTTGTTTCCTTAAGCTGTTCATCAGTACCAGCAAACATTATGTCAGTTATCTTAAACCCAAGGGTCTTGTCTGCTTTATCGAAAAGTTCTTTTGCTAATGGATTATTGTCGTAGAGGTCCTTCCCCATGCCTACGAATTGTGAACCCTGTCCAGGGAATACAAATGCTTTCATATTTTCTTAAATGTGTAATTAATAATACTTAAGGTTACAAAGATACAGAAAAATCGGGAGAAACAGGTTAAAACTACCTGATTTCATATTATTTAAATATGCAAATGCACATTTGCCAACCAGTAAACATGCATTATAAATTTGAGAATCTATTGCTATTTCCGCAATGCCAGATTATAATTATAGTATTCAGTCTTACCCGTTATATCCTCGCACACCTCAAGAAAAGGAGGAAAATTAACATCCTCATGCTCGACAATTCCCTTCGTTTCAAGAATTTGGAGACCTTCATTGGGCTGAATATACGTATCCAACTCAAAGAACTGCCCTTTCCAAATAAAGGTTTGACGCTTCTTATGAATAGTCTGACGATAAGGATCGGCCTGTCGAAGCAACGATTTGTAGAGATTATTGTCTATCTGGCGCTCTGTCTCAACCTGCTCATTCGATGGTAGGGTTTTCTTTGTTGTCCTGACGTTTACCGATATTCCATTCAGTGTTCTGCGACGAAGACGCACCTCGCTTCGCGGTTCTGATGTGAGATAGGTTTGGTAGATGTGACTTTCAATTGCTCCCGGAATATCCCCAAACACGCGAACTATATACTTCCGTTCCTCGACGATGGGCTGTGGTAGTTCCAGCACATTGGAAATTTCCTGCAGCACATGGTTAATTTTATTATCGAAGTCCTCATGGTTGTTTATTACCCGTAGGTGTGGGTGTCCCATCCATGCCTGAATAATCTTCTTATCCAATTCTCTTGCCAACTCCAGACCTTCGGTGCGCTCACTGTTGTTGGCCGTTGTATAGAACTGTTCCGCTCCATCGGCAGCACTCACCAAATGAAGTACGGCATCATACCGCTGGCGCAGTGTCTCGGAACTGGTGTTCATCTTTAAGGTTATTTCCTGCCACATCTCTGGTTTCATGTAGGCAGAGATATCCATTGTTCCGCGGTCACATACTATGATGGTGGGAACATTCAGGGTTTCGGCCATACGCATAAACTTTTCCTCAAGTGCCAGCTGCATTTCCAAAGTTGCCTTTTCGCCTTCGTAGAAAAAATCCTTATTATCAGTAAGGTAGTCCATACCAGCCTGACTGAAAAGCGTGGGCACTTCCGGAATGATAAAAACTTTGTAGCCCAGACTCGAAAAGTGTTCAATTATCTTTACCAATGCAGTTGTCTTGCCTGCGCAAGGACCACCGGTCAGTACGATTCTTTTCATTTATCCAATTGTTAACTAAAAAATCCCAATCATCTGAAAGATGAAAGGGATTTATCGTTATAATAATGCTTTACAGTGCAAAATTCAACTCTCATAAAACTCTCAAGAAAGAGAGAACCAAGATTATTCAGCTGCTGGAGCTTCTTCCTCAGCTACTGGTGTTTCCTCAGCTTCTGCTACGGGAGCTTCCGCTGGAGTTTCAGCAACTTCCTCTGCCTTTGGCTCTGGCTGGTTCTCTGCAACGACAGTTACAGGGAGCTTAACTTCTACTTCCTTGAAGAAGTGGATAGTAGCCTCGTATGTACCAACCTTCTTGATATCACGCATGGTGATGATCTTACGGTCAACCTCGAGACCCTTCTTTGCCAGTTCTTCAGCAACAATGGCTGCATTCACAGAACCATAGGTCACGCCTGTGGCAGAAACCTTAGCTGGGATAACGACTTCAACACCGTCGAACTGTGCGGCACGCTTTTCAGCCTCAGCCTTCTTGGCAGCAATCTTTGCAGCCTGCTGCTTGAGGTTTTCAGCCAACTGCTTCTTTGCAGCCGGAGAAGCGATAACGCCCTTGCCTGTAGGTATGAGATAGTTACGACCGTAGCCGTTCTTAACATTCACAATATCGTTCTTGTAACCAAGTCCGATAATATCTTCTTTAAGTATTATTTCCATATCCTTAGCCTCCTTATTATTATTTCATTAAATCGGTTACGTATGGAAGCAATGCTATCTGACGAGCACGCTTAACAGCCTGTGCTACTCGACGCTGATACTTCAAAGATGTTCCAGTGATACGACGTGGAAGAATCTTTCCTTGTTCGTTCAGGAACTTCTTAAGGAATTCTCCATCCTTATAGTCGATGTACTTAATTCCGCTCTTCTTGAAACGACAGTACTTTTTCTTCTTGGTGTCGATTGAAGGTGCGGTCAAATAACGGATTTCTGATTTTTTCTGCTCTGCCATGATTAAGCCTCCTTTTTAGATGCCCATTTAGCACGACGCTTCTCTGCATAAGCTGCTGAATACTTATCCTGCTTAACGGTAATGAAACGAATAACTTTCTCGTCGCGGCGGAATGCTGTTTCGAGAGTGTTGACAACTGTTGGCTCAGCTTTAAACTCCAACAAAGCGTAGAAGCCTGACGACTTCTTCTGAATGTTGTAGGCGAGCTTCTTCAAACCCCAAGCCTCTTCGTTCAAGATCTCAGCACCGTTGTCGGTGAGCAGCTTCTTGAATTTAGCGACCGCTTCCTTCATCTGTTCATCAGACAAAACGGGAGTCAAAATGAAAACGGTTTCGTATTGATTCATACTACTTTTAAATAAATAATTTATAAAACATATACACCTGCTTACGCAAAATGCGGTGCAAAATTACTAATTTTTTGCCAATCAACCAAATCTTTTTTGTAATTTTGCACTCTATGAAGGGATATATCAAGTATTTAGGACTTTTCTCTGTTGCTTTAGGCCTCGTGTTATTTGCAGTTCATATTCTGGCAAGTGTAAAGGGAAACGCTCTGTTGTTAACAGGACTGGCAATGGTTATTGGCGGGACTATCGCACATGTCAGACTACAAAAATAAGCCATCAATTCAAAGCTGATGGTTTCTTCTTGAAAGAGACGGTTGTAAAACTATTTCGCTACGGTTAATCAACAGGTATGCTTCCGACGCTCAAAAGGCCAGTTTTCGGAATGCAAAACCTAAGCTTTTGTCTTGTGAAACCTAAGCTTTTATCAGCAATATCATAACGCTCTAACACTCAACCATTTGCTAACAGGCAGACAAAAATCAATTTGTCAATAAAAATTACTTATTTGGGACTGTGGCTTAACTGTTTTTAATAAGAGGAACGGTGTTTGATGATTGAGCTAAATCAAAAAAATGCCAGCTCCATAAGATTTTGACTTACGAAGCCGACATCAATTATCAATTATTACTAAGCGACCTGAGGTCTTCCGTCCCTGATGAACAAGGCTGAAAGAAGGCTCTCTTATTCTTCCTCTGGGACGATGAGCTTGTAGCCCTTGCCGTGGATGTTGATGATTTCTATCTGATCATCGGCCTTCAGATGCTTACGCAACTTTGTGATATAAACATCCATGGAGCGGGCATTGAAATAGTTGTCATCAATCCAGATAGTCTTCAAGGCATAATCGCGCTGCAGTATTTCGTTTGAGTGAGAGCAAAGCAGGGCGAGCAATTCATTTTCCTTCGTCGTGAGCTTGGTTGCCTTATCGGGATTGTTGTCGAGCGTCAGCAACTGCTTCTGAGTGTCAAAGGTAAACCTACCAATCTGATAGAGTGTTGATTCCTTATTCTTCTTACCACGTACACGACGGAGGATGGCCTCAATACGGAATACGAGTTCTTCCATTGAGAAGGGTTTGGTAATATAATCGTCTGCACCAATCTTGAATCCAGCCAGAATATCTTCCTTCAACTGCTTGGCAGTCAAGAAAATAATAGGGATTTCCATGTTGGTCTGACGGATTTCCTGCGCAAGTGTAAAGCCATCTTTCTTTGGCATCATCACGTCAAGCACGCAAATGTCATACTTATTTTTCAAAAAAGCTTTATAACCAGCTTCACCATCAGGACAGAGATCGGCTTGATAGCCTTTTGCCTGCAAATATTCACTCAACAGTGTTCCGAGATTCTCATCGTCTTCACACAATAGAATTTTGAAATTTTCTTCCATATCCATCAATTTTTGGTTATTATTTATTCTTGTTCTTAAAATTTATTCATCAATCAATACTGGCAAAATAATGGTAAACTTCGTACCCTTGCCGTATTCACTTTCAACCTTTATCTCGCCTTCGTGAAGGTCAACCATACGCTTGACATAAGCCAGCCCTAATCCGAATCCTTTCACATCGTGTCGGTTTCCAGTGTGTACGCGATAGAACTTTTCAAATATCTTCTTCAAATTCTCTCTTTTGATGCCTTGCCCTGTGTCCCTAATGGTGAGATAGAGGTGCTCATTGGTGTTCCATGTTTTGAGATAGACGTTCAACGGCTTGTCGGGCTTGGCATATTTGACGGCATTGTCCAGCAGGTTGAAGATTACATTCTGAAAATGCATCTCATCGACATAAACTTTCGACTCAACAGCCTCGATATCCGTATATACCTTTCCGCCGGTATGCTCCACTCTGAGAGTGAAAGAATGCGCAATGGTCTCAACCATCTCATTGAGATCGGTGTATTTCTTTTTCAGCACGGCTTTTTTCTGATCATACATACTCATCTGCAACACTTTCTCAACCAAAAACCGCAAACGTTTAGTCTCGTCGTTGACAACTCCTCCGAGGTGGTCGATCATCTTTGGCGACTTTGTGAGACTCTTGTCGTTCAACATCTGTGCAGCAAGCGAAATACTGGCTATCGGCGTCTTGAGTTCATGGGTCATATTGTTGATAAAGTCGTTCTTAATCTCCGTATATCGTTTCTGACGGAAGATAATCACTATCGTGAAAATGAATGTCACCAATAGCACGATGGTAAAGATAATCGACGGAATCATGAAGCGTACGCTGGAGAAAATGTAGTTGGTCATGTCGGGGAAATGAACCTTCACCACACCCATTCTGTTCGGGGGGTCGTTACGGAACAACACCTGCGAGTAACCATTCTCCTGCCCATCGCCAACATAGTCAGGGCAACGATAGATTTCTCGCCCGTCTTGTGTTGAGACTGTAAAATGGTAGGGAATGTTGATTCCGTTGTTCATCATCTCGGCCTTCAAGTCCTGATCGAGCAGTTTAAAATTGATTCGTTGGTTCAACGGCTTGTCCGATGCAGAATACAAGATGTTGTAAACCACTTCTTCTAAAAGTGCCTTTTGATAGACATAACGGTTACGAACCATCTCCTGCATCCTTTTTTTCGTTGCTGAGAGTGAGCCACTATCGCTTCTTACAACCAATGCCTTTGGGGTCAGCGACGGATTGCTCTGTACAAGTTTCGACTCAAAAGACGTAAATGCACCGTCTTGATCATCTGATGGTAAGGACTGATGGGTGCTGCTTTTCTCCTTGTCTTTGGGCACATTATTCTTAGACGATTTGTCTTCATTCTTGTTTACGTCTTTCTCCAAATAACGAAGCGTCTCGTTAAGTTCCATATTTCTAGCTGCCTGATATAGAGCACGGTTCACCGACTCGTCGAACTGTTCTTTTTTCATCTCAGCCATCTCTTCGATGTAGTTGAGTTGCAAAAGAAGCAATGCAAGGAATGAGAGCCCCATGATTACCGCAATTGTCCAAATCGTCCTTTTCTTCATTTAAGCCATATTTATGGTGACACAAATGATTATTGATAATTCATCTGTATGTTACTTTCTGATTACGTGAGCAAAGATAACGAAAACATTAAAATATTAACAACTAAAAGTTAACAAATCGCAATGTATTTAATTATTTTAAGAATATAAAGAAAACATAATTAATATTTATCAACTATACAAAAAGAAAACATTACCCAAAAAAGGGATGTCATTCTTGATGACATCCCCATAAGCAAAAGCTATAGTTTTCAGAAACCTTCCTATATTAAGGAACGACAAGCAGCGAGTTAGTCTTCCTCCTCCTTAATTTCGGCTTCATGCTCTGCAATGAGACTCTGCTGCAAATCATTCGGTACTAACTCGTAACTTGCAAACTTTGTGTTGAAACTTGCACGGCCACCCGTGAGCGAACTCAAAGAAATACTATAGTTGGAAAGTTCCTTCAATGGAATCTTTGCCTGCAATTTCTGATATCCGGCCTCTGAATCCATGCCCATAATCATGGCCCGACGGCCTTGCAAATCGCTCATGACATCGCCCATGTAATCACCTGGGACATAGACTTCAAGGTCATAAATTGGTTCAAGAATCTTCGGTCCTGCATTCTTAAAGGCATCCGAGAAAGCATGACGGGCAGCCAATGTAAATGAAAGTTCATTTGAATCTACTGGATGCATCTTGCCATCAAAGACTATAACACGTACATCGCGCGCATAGCTGCCTGTCAGTGGACCACGTTCCATGCAGTCCATCACACCTTTTAAGATGGCAGGCATGAAGCGAGTGTCAATAGCACCACCAACAACAGAATTGATGAATACGAGTTTGCCACCCCAAGGCAAATCTTTCTCTTCCTTACCCTTAATATTCATCTTGAATTCCTGACCATTGAATTTGTAAACCGTTGGATCAGGCATACCTTCTGCATACGGCTCAACGATAAGATGTACCTCACCGAACTGCCCCGCACCACCACTTTGTTTCTTATGGCGATATTCCGCTTTGGCTTGCTTAGTCAACGTTTCACGATAAGGTATCTTTGCCTCCTTGAAGATAGTCTGAATCTTCTCGTTGTTCTCCAAACGCCACTTCAATGTGCGTAAATGGAACTCTCCTTGACCACTTACAATCGTCTGACGCAATTCTTTGCTCTGCTCAACAACCCATGTCGGGTCCTCCTGACGCATCTTCAACAATGCAGCCATCAACTTTTCAGTGTCTTGAGAATTAACAGCCTCAATAGCACGGGTGTATTTTGAATTTGGATACTTGATGAAGTCAAAATGATTTTCAACACCTTTTCCGTTGAGAGTATTACCAGTTTTTACATCCTTCAATTTGACTGTACAACCAATATCACCAGCATTCAGCTGTTCAACGGCAATGCGATTTGCTCCAGCACAAGCATAGAGTTGGCCGATACGCTCCTTAGAGCCTCGGTCGGCATTGGTCAAATCATCACCCACTTTAATACTGCCACTCATCACCTTAAAGTAGCTGACTTCGCCGATGTGAGGCTCCATACCAGTCTTGAAGAAATATACAGACTCGGGACCATTGGCATCTGGCGCAACTTCCTCACCGCGCGTATTGTGAACCTTATCCATCTCATCTACAAATGGCACCACATTTCCAAGGAATTCCATCAATCTGCGTACTCCCATGTCCTTACCGGCACACACACAGAATACAGGGAAGATGCTACGGGATACCAAACCTTTACGGATACCTTCACGAAGCTCGTCCTCTGTCAGTGATTCGGACTCAAAGAACTTTTCCATCAGGCCTTCATCATTCTCTGCAGCAGCCTCAACGAGAACCTTATGAAGTTCCATTGCTTTGCCCATCTCCTCAGCAGGTATATCTTCGACAATGGGAGCTCCGCCCTCAGGCTTCCAACTGTATTTCTTCATCAGAAGAACATCAATCAAGCTATTGAAGCCAGCTCCAGTTTGGATTGGATATTGAATCTGAACGCATTTCGAACCATAAATTTCCTTCATGCTATTAATCAGATTGTCGAAGTCACACTTGTCGGAATCCAACTGATTAACCAAGAAAATGACTGGCTTCTTCAATTTTTCAGTGTAACGGAAGTTATTTTGGGTTCCTACTTCTGGGCCGTACTGACCATTGATTAGTATAACAGCTTGGTCGGTTACGTTCAAAGCGGTTATCGCTCCACCCACGAAATCATCACTTCCTGGGCAATCAATGATATTCAACTTCTTATTGTTCCACTCAACATGAAAAACAGTAGGGAATACTGAGTAGCCATATTCTTGCTCTACTGGGAAATAGTCACTAACCGTGTTCTTTGCTTCAATTGTACCACGACGTTTGATGATACCTGCTTCGAACAACATACTTTCGGCAAGAGTTGTCTTGCCGCTACCCGCACTGCCAAGCAAGGCAATGTTCTTGATTTCGTTTGTCTGATATACTCTCATATCACTGTAGATTTAAGTTGTTAGTAATATTTTTTCTGTTTCATGGTGGTAAGTCAAACTTACCATACTTTCAGCGGTCTAAGTTATACATTTTAATGCAAACAGCCAAAACATTTTGCAAGAAAAAGCGAAAGCATTAAAAGAAATTAGTACTTTTGCAAGAAGATTATTAGCGATTTATTTCCTCACCTATTATATATGTCGGGACTTTACATACATATTCCTTTTTGTGCAAGCAGATGTATTTATTGCGGATTCTACTCAACCATCACTCCGAAAAAAGCAATCGGAACAGGAGAAGTTGGCAATGGCGCACCCTATCTTATCGACAGATACACGGATGCTATTTGCAAAGAAATGGAATTGCAAAAAGGGTATATCGTCAACAAAGCGATCGTAAAAGAAGAGAACAGCAAATTAAAAACCATATATCTCGGTGGAGGCACACCCTCTCAACTATCCTTCAGAAATCTTCAGCAAATCTTTCATCAGATTACGACCGTCTATAGCGAAATTCTTGACGACTACAACTCAATGGAGGTCACTTTAGAGTGCAACCCTGACGATGTGACCGATGATTTCGCTTCAGAAATCTCTAGACTTCCCATCAATCGCATATCAATGGGTGTGCAAACTTTCTCGAACGACCGTTTACGATTCATCAAACGAAGACATAACGCCGAGGAAATAGGAATGGCCGTCAGACGATTACGCAACATTGGAATCCAAAACATCTCCATTGACCTGATGTTTGGTTTCCCTCAAGAGAACTTAGATGATTGGAAAAAAGACATTGACAAAGCTCTTGCTCTCAACATCGAACATATCTCCGCCTACAGCCTGATGTATGAGGAGGGGACTCCACTCTTTCATCTACTCGAATGTGGGAAAGTCAAAGAGATTGACGAGGAGTCGTATCGAAAGATGTACGAAGAGCTCACCAACAGGCTCACAAATGCCGGCTTTGAGCAATACGAAATTAGCAATTTTGCCAGAATCATTGAAGGCCGTTCTATCTCCCCTTACCGTTCCCGACATAATAGTTCGTATTGGAACGATACAGCTTATCTTGGCATCGGAGCATCAGCGCATTCCTATAACAGGATATCACGACAGTGGAACGTTTCAGATTTGAAAGTCTATATCGATGCCATTGAGAAAGGTAAGCTACCAGCTGAAAAGGAAATCATAGACGAGAACACACATTACAACGACTTGATCACCACAGCACTCCGAACAACAGAAGGCATCGACACAAGTATCCTCCCTTCTAAACTCAGGAAGTATATTCTAAAAGTTGCCCAACCGCACATCGAGGCCAACCTTCTAAAGATAGACGATAACCATCTACATCTCACTCGAAATGGCATCTTTGTCAGCGACTCCATTATGAGCGACTTGATGTTTGTGTAACCATCATTTACCATACAAGCTCTAAAGCTAAAAAGGTTACGGACATGATTAAAATTGACTAACAAATATTATCTTTGCACCTATGACAAACGAAGAATTTGAAAGAATATGGCAAGAGAACCGCAATCGAGTTCTTGCCAATGATGATGAATACCAGCGCATCAGCAAAAGCTACACCAATTGGGGATGGACTGATTACCTCATCTTAATATTGGGTTTCGTAATGTGTGAGAACTTCACGAAGAGTCTGGGGATGAATATCATCTTGCAATACCTTCTCGCTATTGCCGGAATGATTCTCGTATGGTTGGGCTTCAGGATCATAAAAGGCAGACTTGGAGGGAAAAACACCCTCGAAGAGGTGGAAAAAAGAGTCAAAGAACGCTATCGGAACACCCTTCATTGATAATCAGTTGAAGCGACATTCCTACCATTATTTTGACAAACTACTTCCGTCTTATCAACGACAGGAGTTGTTTTTGTTTTAAACTAAATCGGTCATTAGGATTTCTCAGTGTCGAACGACAAAGAGGAATCCTATAATTTTATGAATAAGGCATATACAAAACTTTTTTCTAATGACCGATTTGGGTTTAAAACGAACAAGATAAGGACCACTATTCGTCGGCTTTGGCATTGCCGTCGTTCTCCTTTTCCTTCGGAAGAAGCAGATTGAGCACCATACCCACCATCGCAGACAAGCCGATACCGCTGATGGCAAAGTCGCCCCAACTGAGAACTGCACCACCGATACCCATTGTTAGCGTTACGGAAATAATGATAGTGTTGCGTGTTATGTTCAAATTCACCTTATGCTGTATCAGGTTCTGAATACCCACCGAGGCGATTGTGCCGAAAAGCAGCAGCATAATTCCTCCCAACACAGCAGATGGAATGCTCTGCAAAAGTGCACTCAGTTTGCCTATGACAGAGAAGACAATGGCCGTGGCGGCAGCTATGCGGATGACCTGCGGATGAGTTATCTTAGTAATACTCATGGCTCCCGTCACCTCACTATAAGTTGTTACAGGAGGGCCGCCGAAGATGCAAGCAGCCAGACATGCCAGTCCATCGCCCAACATGGTGCGATGAAGTCCAGGTTCTTTCACAAAATCCTTGTCAGCCACAGCTCCCACGACATAAACATCGCCAATATGCTCAATGACTGGTGCGATAGCGACAGGTATCATATAGAGAAACGGTTCCCAAGCAAACTGCGGCAGATGGAAATCAGACAGTGCCGGCGGCAAAGCAATCCACGGAGCAGCTGCCACCTGTGAGAAATCAACATCGCCCATACAGACCGCCACAATGTAGCCAGCCACAATTCCGCAAACTACCGGCACAAGTTTTATGAGTCCTCTCCCTAACGACAACACGAGAATTGCCACCGTCAGCGAAATGGCAGCCAGCAGCCAGTTGGTCTTTGCCATATCTACAGCCGATGTCGAGAGCGAAAGTCCGATGAGAATAATGACTGGTCCGATGACAATGGGTGGGAAAAGCTTGTCCAACAGTTTTTTGCCTTGCCACTTAATCAGTGCGGACATAATGAAATAAACGAGCGAAACGCCAATAATTCCCGCCAAAGCACCTGCTTGCCCCCACTGCTTTGTAGCTGCGATAATGGGCGCTATGAATGCAAAAGAAGAGCCAAGGAAGATTGGAACTTTACCTTTGGTGACCAAATGGAAAATGAAAGTACCCAAGCCAGCGGTAAACAAAGCCGTAGCCGGGTCGAGACCAACGAGCAATGGTACGAGAACTGTGGCGCCAAAGGCCACGAATAGGAACTGAACACCCACTACGGTTCGTCTTAATGGAGATAATTTGGTTGTATTCATTTTAGATTAAGATTATAAAACGGCTGGTTGAATCTATCGGTTCTGGCTGCAAAATTAGTGAAAATTCATCATAAAGTTGTCAATTATCAACCAGAAATATTACTAAAACGATAAAATTGAGAAATGATCAGATGAGTTAATCTGCCTTTTTTTCATATCTTTGAACCATGTTCTAATTTGATTACAACTATGTCAGCATTGGCTTCCAACATCACTACCGTGCTGTTGTTTGTCCTTATGCGGGGCTTCAACCTTACCAGTCATAAAAGTGCGTTAATCAATCTCTTCATAACGATTTTACAGGTCCTTTTCATTGCCCCACCCTTGCATCTCTTTCCACAACCATTGGCACCAAGCCAGCATTGTCAGGTTGGTGGACTGGAGCATTGCTGAAGACATACCGAAGCCCATTTCCCCGATACTCCTCATCATTTTGATGGCTTTCTACAGCTACAACGTACTGGTGAAAATCAAGCAAATTGATGTGATAAAGCACCAATTCACCTACATATCGAACGATAAAGACATCAATGCCTGTACTGGTTTTGTTCGATAGTCAAGCGAATTGTCTCCCATTTCTGTCAAAGACAAGACGGAAAATTTTAGGACATAAAGTCTAAGAGTACGCCGATCAGTAGATAATAGATAACGGGAAGTGATGTTGTTAATATGGAATGGCCGACTTGCGACACTATGTCCTATTGGGTTTAAAAACAGCGCAAAAGCTACCTTCAATCAAAAGGTAAGCATTCACTCTGCAATAGGTCACCTTTTGCAGCGCAATAGGTCACCTTTTGAAATGCGAAAGCTCAACTTATTGTCGGCAAGTAGATAATGACTGTCTGGCGACAGAGGAATATCGTCAGGCAGACATCACATTATAATATAGAGCAGAAGGGAATGACCATTTAATTACAGTCGCCAGAGGAACATCTATCAGGCATGGATTTCCTTTATCAGGCGCAAAATAGAAATAGAGTTGGGCAATCTGTTATTTGCCCTTCAGCAAAACATAGATGATGACAGGTGCGCCAATCAATGGTGTCACGGCATTAAGCGGAATTATTCCACCATCGCCTGGCAAATAACAAATAAGGTTGCAAAGAAGTGCTATTAATGAGCCGCAAAGTATTGTGGCCGGCAATAGCAGCCGATGGTTCTCTGTTGTGAGAATAAGACGTGAAATATGGGGGACGGCAAGTCCAATAAAGGCTATCGGACCGCAAAAAGCCGTCGTGATGGCAGCCAGCAATCCTGTCACGACCAATAAATAGTTGCGCACCCTACGTGTGTCGATACCCAAACTTTCGGCATATTGAGGCCCAAGAAGCAAGGCATTCAAGGGCTTAATGAGCAGCAAAGAGCACAACAGCCCTAAAGAGACAATTGAAACAAACAAGGGTATGTGATCCATTGAGACACCACCGAAGTTGCCTAAGCCCCAAATCATATAGCTTTTCACTCCTTCTTCAGTGGCAAAAAAATTGAGCAGCGAGACGACGGACGAAGACACATATCCGACCATGATACCTATTATCAGCAATAAAACGCTGTTTTTGACTATCATGGAGAAAAAGAAAATCAATGCAGTCACGGCCATGGCACCGACAAAGGCTGCGACAAGTATGGCCAAGAAGCCTGAAACGGAAAACAACACCGTAGAGACCTTGCCTCCGAGGAGCAGCATGACCAAAGCAACGCCTAAACCCGCCCCTGAATTAATACCGAAAACATCAGGACCTGCAAGCGGATTACGGAACGCAGTCTGCAACATTAAACCACTAACAGCCAGTGCTCCCCCACAAAAGATAGCTGTCAAAGCCTGGGGGAGACGGTTTTCCATGACAATGAACCTCCAACTCTCCTTGCCTGCAAAACTACCACGGAATATATTCACGACATCGGCAAAGGGAATCCTCACCGAACCAATGTAAAGATTCAGGACAAATAAGAGAAAAATGCCCAGAATGAGGGCAGAGCAGATTTGTATTCCCTTTGTCATTCCCTATAATTCTGAATTACAGTTTATGGTAATACCGCAGCTTTCCCTCGTTCAAGTCTGGATGGAAAAGCTGAATCAGGTCGTTCAGCAGCCAGTCTGGGCGCCAACTCACCTCCTCAAAATAAGGAGTTTTATCAACTGGGCAACCGTATATCTCTCCTGTTTTCATTGGTTTCAAGGCACTATATCCTTGATATTCAGCCAACAGCAAGTTGCGATTCATCGTTCCATTATAACTCATTATCCAAAAGTCGCTGTCACCAACCTTATCCAGTACCGTCTCGAACGGTAATGCCAGACTTCCGCTATGAGTATCAGCCGAAAAAGCATACTTGCCATTTGCATCCTTATAGAGTAGTCCCACACTGCTCATCCCACCTGGAACATACCAAACAGAACCTGTTTTGCGGTCAGGAAGCACAGAAAGTGTCTGCTTCGATTTAACGGCCTTTTTCTTCAAAGCCAGGTAATTCTCCTCAACCTCATTAAACAACGAGTCGGCAGCAGCTTCGCAACCAAAGAGGAGTCCATAGAACTTCATCCACTCAGCTCGGCCGAGTGCGGAAGTCTCCATGTAATCAGCGCACTCAATAATCGGTATCTTGACCTCATCGAGTTTTCCATAACCTCCGCTATTCTCAAAGGGAGAGAGCAAGAGTGCATCGGGTTTCATATCAATAATCTTTTCGATATCGGGCTTCATGCCATCACCACAATCCACAATTTTCTTCGACCTTAAACGAGCTTGCACATCGGGGATGAGCATGTATTTAGCATCAGCAACACCTGCTATCACCTTTTGATTCCCCAGCATTTCCATCAGATTGGCATGTGCCGTACCAAAAAAGACGCCCCGCTCCATCGGAATCTGAATCACGGTTCCATCATCAGGTACCTTCGCATCTGACCCTTTCTGTACAAGATAATAAGTATGCAACACATTACCCGCTTTCCATGGGTCTGCCAAACTGACCTTGATATAATCAGCTTGTTGTTCCACACTGATATTCTTGGCATACTTGAAAGTGACTGCACTCGAAGTGTTCTGGGTTGAAGATGTGCCTTTCCTGTTATTATTGCAACCACAAAACACCAACAATAAAAAGAGATACGTAAAGAGTTGTTTAAGCATAGCGTAAAAAAAATTTTATGCAAAAGTACAAAAAAAGAATTAATTTTTGCACTTTTAGTTTTTTTTTTAGTAATTTAGCAACCACTTTGAAGAAACACTGGGACTAATTAATTTAAACACAATATTATTTATACCATGTCAGAAAAAAAATTAACGGGACTCACCAACCAAATTGAGAAGAAAAAGGTTTGGGAGTTAATTGCTATTATCATCGTCACGGCCATCGTATGGAATTTGCCGACATCAGCATTCGGAATTGATGGCTTGACAGTAGTTCAACAGCGCATCATTGCAACTTTTGTGTTTGCAACATTATCTTGGTTGACAGAATGTATCCCAGCATGGGCAACATCGCTCTCCATCATTACAATCATGTGTACTACTGTGTCTCAAAACTCTTTCAAACTCTTCAAGGGTGATGACATAGGTGAGCTATTGGACTCAGAAGAGATTATGGCCTCATTTGCTGATCCTATCATTATGCTCTTCCTCGCTGGATTCATTCTCGCCATCGCAGCATCAAAGTCGGGACTGGACACTTTGCTCGCAAAGAACCTTATTCGACCATTTGGCAACAAGAGCGAAAATGTATTGTTGGGATTCCTCATGATTACAGGTCTATTCTCAATGTTCATTTCAAACACCGCCACAGCTGCATTGATGCTAACCTTCCTTGCTCCAGTATTTGCGGCTCTTCCAAGCAACGAGCGAGGACGGGTGGCACTCACCATGTCAATTCCATTGGCAGCCAATCTCGGAGGTATGGGAACACCGATAGGTACGCCTCCTAACCTCATCGCACAAAAATACCTCAACGACCCCGCTGGTCTGAACATGAATGTGGATTTCCTCCATTGGATGGTCTTTATGTTCCCATTGGTGATCGTGCTTCTGTTTATCTGCTGGAGAGTACTTGTTAAATACTTCCCGTTCACCCAAAAGACCATACATTTGGAAATCACAGGTGAGATTCACCGAGGTTGGCGTATGTGGGTGGTTATGGCAACATTCATCGCCACAATTCTTCTCTGGGTCATTCCAAAGAGCGTGACTGGTATCGACACCAACACTGTTTCCATGATTCCAATGGGAGTATTTGCTGTAACGGGTGTCATCACAGCCAAGGACTTGCAGAAAATTGACTGGAGTGTCATCTGGATGGTGGCCGGAGGATTTGCCATTGGACTGGGAATGAATGGGACAGGACTTGCCGATGCAGCCATAGAAAGTATTCCATTCGGCAAATGGAGCCCTGTAATCATCCTCATCATCTCAGGACTCATCTGTTATTTCCTCTCAAACTTCATTTCAAATACCGCCACAGCTGCATTGTTGGTACCTATCCTCGCTGTTGTTTGCCGTGGTATGGGCGACAAACTTGACTCTATCGGTGGAACAAGTACCATCATCATTGGTATTGCTGTTGCTGCATCTACAGCTATGTGCTTGCCTATTTCTACTCCACCAAATGCCATTGCATACTCTACTGGTTTGGTAGAACAGAAAGACATGTTGAAGACAGGTCTCACTTGCGGAATCATTTCACTGGTATTGGGCTATGCACTGCTCTTCCTCATTGGTCAAATTCATTTCCTTGGATAATGCAAGAAATTCAAATTCAGAATTATAGAGCAATGAAAGCCAATATGATAAAAGTGTGATACTATACCTAAGAAGGGGATAATATTGGACAAAAGTAAATTTGGTGTAATGGACATTTGGTAGGCTGAAAAAGTTCTAATTGTCCATTACGCCAGATATTGTTGTAATATCCATCAGCCCAAATAGCTACTGCGGGACAGTACCAGACTCACACTACTGTCCCTTTTATCGCATAATTTTGTTAACCATTTACAATGGCAAAGATAATGCAAAGTTTATAAAGAGATAAATAATTATCCTCTATTATTTAGACGTGGACTGCAGGTCGCCAATGGTTTGACACCTACAGCGGAAAGACCAGATGTTTCATGGCATGCCCTCCCCATTCATTGTCGTTAACATACTCGAAGCCTACTCTTTTGTATAGTTTTTCGGCTTTCGGGTTATTCTTGTCCACCAGCAAGCCAGTAGGAAGATTCAAATTCCTACCCTTTTCTATGGTTGCCTTGAGAAGTTGGCTTGCAATACCCAGCCCACGACAGTCCTTATCAACACAAAGCGAATCGATATAGAGTTCCCCTGCCTGAGTCTCATCTGGAATTTCCGAGAAATCTCTTCCAAATGATTGTCTTACCCCATCTACAAAGGCCTTTCGTAAGTCACGAAGCATTCCTCCATCATAGCTTATACACATGCCTACAATTTCATTCCTATCGTTTTTAGCTACCAAAGTGTTACGATATGAATATTGAGTCTTTTCACTCTCTACGAGCTCTTTCATCAGGTCAAAGAAGTCATCCAAAGAGTGTTCCTTACCAGCAAACCATTGACAACACTCGTGATTCATGGCTTCCATTGTCATGCGGGCAATGGTTGTTGATTGTTCTATCCGTGCGTTTTCGATTGTTATTCTCATAATGCAAAGGTACGGATTTTTAATCATTTAAAGGCAATAGCCCCGTTTATATTCTTTTACCAATAGGTTGACAACGTGACTATCTGAGATTTTACTCCTTTTATAGAATATTCCTTATTAATGAAACAGGTGTGATGAATGAAACATTGTCTTTCTACTTTTTCAAGTCGGTATAAGAAGAGAGCAACCTCATCAATCTATTTTCGATATGCGTAACTCCCCCTTCAACATCCGATTCTATATTCAGCGGAAGCACGGGATCGTGGAGCGACTGACGGAGCAGAAACCATCCTCTTTCACCAGCTGACGTACAGGCAACGCGTATGCCCTCATGATTGGGAGCAACGATTTCCCATCCCTCCTGACTGGAGGCAGCTGTCTGCAAATCCTCAAGAACTCTCTGCCCGTAGGCCTTGAAATCGGCATTTGTAATCTTGAATCTTATTTCTTTGCTCTCTTCTGGTTGTCGTAAGTCGGAAATGAGGTCTTGGAGCTCTTTCCCCTCAGTCCTGAGTCGGGCGGCCTCAATGATGAGTTTTGCCACGAGATAGGCACCGTCATCCAAAAAATAATTCTCTCGAAGAGCAGCATGCCCTGATGTCTCGATGGCGAGCCACGATTCCTTCCCAGCCTTATTCAAACGCAACGACTCGTTGATGACGTTCTTATATCCACGGCGGAAACGATGATGGATGCCCTTGCGGTTGGCAATAAATTCTGCGAGTCCGTCGGAAGTGACAGAGTCGGTGACGATAGTGCTGCCTGGATGTTCACGAAGAATCACCGTTGCGATGAGCGCAATGAGCGCATTTCGGTTGATTGGCTCACCCGTTCTGTCAACGATGGCCGAGCGATCCACATCAGTGTCAAAAATAATGCCAAGATCGGCTTTGTTATCCGTCACCGCCTTGCAGATTGAGGCCATGGCTTGCTTATCCTCTGGATTAGGAACATGGTTGGGGAAGTGCCCATCGGGGTCGAGAAACTGACTACCTGTAGTGTCGGCACCAAGGCAATCAAGTACCTTGTGGGCAAAGAAACCTCCCGCACCATTGCCGGCATCGACAATTATCTTCATGCCTTTCAACGGCTGTTCGCCCATTCCGACACCGTTTCGGATATAATCGACAAGCATCTGACTGTAAATATCCATAAATTCAACTTGCTCCACATCGCCCTTAACGTCGTCTCCTGTTTCAAAATACTGTGGTGCCAACTCCAATATACGTGCTATGTCAGCCTTGTCGAGACCTCCATCAGCGGTAAAGAACTTCAATCCATTGCGATTCCATGGCAAATGGCTCGCCGTCACCATCACCGCACCATCCACTTGCAGGTTTTTGTCTATCGTTGACATGAACATTGCTGGAGTCGATGCCATGCCAAAATCCATTACTTTCGCACCAATGCCCGATGCACCCTCAGCAAATGCCTGGCGAAGGGCAGGACTTGAGAGACGTGAGTCGCTTCCCACGGCTACGGTCTGTTTCCTCTCGCCTTTTCTCTCATTGAGCCAGGCCACGAAAGCCTTGGCTATAGCCCTCGTTACGCCGTCGGTAAGGTTAACATGCTCACCCTCTATTCCCTCAAGTGCAATGCCCCGAATGTCTGAACCATTCTGCAATTTCTTCCAATCCATTGTATTATGTTACTTTTCTAATATTGTTTGCGCTATAACAGTTGCAAAGTTAGTAAAAAGTTTTGAGAATAAGTTACTTGCCGTGGTACTTAAAGCAATTTTCCTGATGATCGTCAATCATTCCGATGGCTTGCAAATGACTGTAGGTGATTACCGTCCCGATGTACTTGAATCCCCTTTTCCTCAAGTCGCTCGACACCTTGTCGCTCAAGCCGTTACTCACACATGTTTTATTCTTATGCGAAGAATAGACCTTGGTCTCGCCTTTGGAAAAGCGCCAAATGTAATTGTCGAATGTTCCGAACTCCTCTCTCACCTTGATGAAGGCTCTCGCATTGGCAATCATGCCCTCAATCTTGCGTCGACTCCGTATCATGTTTTCCGTATTCATTATCCGCTCCACGTCGTTGGAGGTGAATCGTGCCACCTTCTCATAGTTGAAATTGGCAAAGCACGCTCTGAAAACCTCACGTTTCTTCAGCATCAACAACCATGAGAGCCCACATGACATACTCTCCATGAGCATATACATGTAATGTTCACGATCATCATGTACAGGGATACCCCACTCTTCGTCGTGATATTTCTGCAGCAGTGGGTCGGTTGTTGCCCATTCGCATCTGTTCATATCTTTATTCTTGAATTGAATTGTCGCTGCAAACTTACCGATTTCAGAGTTATTCTGCAAGGATATTTAGTATTATAAATAAAAAAAATCAGCTATCATCTGGTGACGATTTTTCTCTGACATTCCAATAGCTCATCTATCACTAATTGAAAGGTGAGCTTTTGAAACACCAAAGCTCACCTTTTGCAAAGCGGAAGATGAGCTTTCAACAAACGACTCATACAACTCTGATTTCCAATCGATTGCAAAACACCAGCACAACAATCAGAATAAAGATACTTATCGATTTTCTTCGAATAAAAAATATCCCGAAAAAGAGTCATGAACGACATGAGGGCATCTCCCACAGATGGAAAGATGCCCTCGGTAATGATACTTTAAAATGAATTAGATTGGGGTTGTCATGATATAAGTACGGATAAGCCAATAACAGAAAATACCAGCAATATATCCAACAAAAGCTATCCATGAGATTTTCTTCATATACCATCCGAAAGTGATTTTCTCCAATCCCATAACGACAACACCCGCCGCACTACCGATGATGAGCATAGAGCCACCAACGCCGGCACAATAAGCGAGAAGCTGCCAAAAGATACCATCTACTGACATATCGCCCATGGCCTGAATAGGATACATGCCCATGCAACCGGCTACCAACGGAACGTTATCGACAATTGACGAAAGCACACCGATAATGCCCGTAACGGCATAGTGATTTTCATTGAACACAGTATTCAAAGAGCCTCCCAGCTGGGTCAGAACTCCGATTTCTTGCAAACAAGCCACGGCCATCAATATGCCGAGGAAGAACAGAATAGTTGACATGTCTATTCTGCTCAAGATGTTGGTTACACGTTTGGCAAAGTCCTCACCACCTCCCTTCTTACGATGCTGGTGGCGACAGAACAGTTCTGTCACGGTCCACAACACACCCAGTACGAGTAAGATGCCAATAAATGGGGGAAGGTGGGTGATTGATTTGAAGATTGGCACAAAACAGAGTCCGCCCACACCGATAACGAAGATTGACTTACGCTGCTTGTTATCAAATTCCGCCTCGTCATTGGCAGCCTCGTGTGTGTCAACGCTCCCGGCAATATCTCCCTTCAACATATATTGGAGAATCAAAGCCGGAATTACCATAGACACCAGCGAAGGAATGAAAATCTCACTGATGACACCAGCAGCTGTAATCATACCTGCATTCCAAAGCATAATGGTCGTTACGTCGCCAATTGGCGAGAATGCGCCACCTGAATTGGCAGCGATGATTATCAACGAGGCGTATATCATACGGTCGTTGTGGTCGTGAATGAGCTTGCGCAAAATCATAATCATCACAATACTTGTAGTAAGGTTGTCAAGAATTGCGGAAAGAATGAACGTCATGAAGGCAATTCGCCACATAAATCCCCTCTTGGACTTGGTTTTCATCACATTTTTCACCCAATTGAAACCACCATTCTGATCGACTATCTCGACGATGGTCATGGCTCCCATCAGGAAAAACAAGGTCGTTGCCGTATCACCCAAATGATGGGTTATCACGTCGTTCACAAACTGTGTAACCTCCTCACCCACACCTTTGAAGTCAGGGTGCATCAACTGCACAAAAGGAGCTGGCTCAAACACATAGAGGGTCCAGCAGCATACAAACATCAACAATGCAATAGCGGCCTTGTTGATTTTCGTCAAGCTTTCTGTAGCTATCAGTGCGTAGCCCAAAACGAAGACGACAATAATTGTAATTGTTAGAGTTGACATTTTTCATATAAATTTAAAACAAACGCAAAGATAATCAAAAGTTATCAGTCATAACGAATTGTTGAGGGAATTTTCTGAAATTGAATGGCATTTTCCATAAATTATAGTAAATTTGTAGCAAAATCAATGTGACATGGAAAAGAAAAGAATGAATGTTGTGTGCGCCATCATGCGTGATGGAGACAAATATCTCTGCACACAGAGATTGCGTAAAGGCCCTTCTTACACCTCGGAACACTGGGAATTTCCAGGCGGAAAGGTAGAAGACAACGAAAATGACTACGAGGCTCTGCGACGGGAGATAAGAGAGGAAATGGATTGGGATATCTTTGTAGGGCGCCGACTTGGAACTATCAAACATGAGTACCCAGATTTCATCATCAATCTAACAGCATACGAATGTATGGCACGCAACAATAACTTCAAGTTACTTGCACATTTGGACTCAAAATGGCTCACAACAGAGGAATTTTCTTCCCTGGAATGGACTGAGGCAGATAAGAAATTAATCGACATGTTATGGAGGTTATAGTTAGCAAAGAGATAGAAACCGTATGTCCAAACTTCGTTGGCGCATGCGTCGATGCACAGGTGAAAAACTCTAAATACTGCCAAGTCTTATGGGAGGAAATCAACTCCCTTGGCGAAAAGTTTAGGAAAGAACTGACAACAGAAAGTCTGAAAGAACTTTCTGGGATAGCGGCGACACGCAAAGTATATCGTGCTTGCGGCAAAGATCCCTCGCGTTATAGGCCAGCTTCGGAGTCACTGATCCGCCGTATGTTACAAGGCAAGGAACTTTACCAAATCAACACGCTGGTAGATCTTATCAATCTCGCCTCCATTGCCTACGGATACAGTATCGGCGGTTTTGATGCTGGCAAGTTTGTAGGCAACAAACTCACCCTCGGTATTGGCAAGGAAGGAGAGCCATACGAAGGTATCGGACGCGGCTACATCAACATTCATGGACTCCCAGTATATCGTGACGCTCAAGGAGGCGTAGGAACGCCCACTTCTGACAACGAGCGCACGAAGATAGATATCAACACCACGCATCTCGTAGTACTCATCAACGGCTACGATGGCAATGAGGCAACGGTTCGCAAGAATGCTGAATTCATCCAAGAACTGCTGCGGAAATATTGTGAGAGTGACGGAGGAAGCTACTCAATGTATTAGACTTCCAAAAACAAGCCATGAAATTCTACCTCATTTTTGATTAACAATCACAAATAGTTATGCAAGAAAATCAACTCAAAGTCATGCAGGCTCTCGTCGAAAGGCTCAACCAAGCGTCCGACGCTTATTACAATGGACAGGGCGAGCTCATGTCCGACCATGAATGGGATGCTACCTTCGACGAGCTTAAGAAGCTGGAAGAAGAGACTGGCACTATCCTTCCGGATTCCCCGACCATAAATGTCAGCGCCGATGACGTAGCCGGCGCAAAGGAAGAGCATGAGTTTGCCACCCTTTCGCTCGCAAAAACCAAAAAGATAGAAGACCTTGTGAAGTGGGCGGAACATCGTCCGATCTGGCTTTCATGGAAACTCGATGGACTGACGCTTGTTGTCACTTATGACAATGGTACGCTAACAAAGGTGGTGACACGTGGAAATGGACATGTTGGCACCAATATCACCCACCTCAGCAAAGCCATTGATGGCATTCTGCCCACCATCAACAACAAGGGTCATCTGGTAATACGAGGAGAGGCGGTGATAAGCTATGCTGATTTCGAGCAATTTAATATGGAGGCCGATGAGGAGTATGCCAATCCCCGCAACCTTGCCTCTGGTTCGTTGACGCTGAAAGACGTGAACGAAGTTAAGGCACGGCACATCCGCTGGATACCTTTCACACTCGTTTATAGCGAGGAGGACATCAATTCGTGGGGGAAACAGATGGAATTTCTTGAGTCAAACGGCTTTAAAACCGTAGAGCACGAGTTGATTGCGATTCCTACTCTCGACAATATAGATAAGGTAATAGGCAAATGGTCTGAACTTGTCATCAACCGTACCAATCCCTATCCTGTTGACGGACTTGTCATTTCGTATGATGATACCGCATATGCGGCAAGCGGTTCGGTGACGGGTCACCACGCAACGCGGGCCGGATATGCCTTCAAATGGCAGGATGAGAGCGCAGAGACTGAGCTTGATTATATTGAATGGTCATGCGCAGCCTCCACTATCTCACCCGTCGCCGTGTTCAGGCCAGTAGAATTGGAGGGAACGACCGTCAGACGTGCGAGCCTTTGCAACATCTCAGAGTGCGAACGGTTAGGCATCGGCGACAAAGGCACACGCATTGATGTGATTAAAGCCAACAAGATTATCCCGAAGGTTATCAATGTAGTGGAAAAGATGGGAACTTTCGCCGTCCCAGACTCATGTCCTGTCTGCAAAGCACGGACGGAAGTCGTCGAAAGCGAGAGCAGTGGCACCAAGACGCTTCACTGCACCAACACCGACTGCCCTGCCAAACAACTGAAAAAATTCGCCCGTTTCGTATCAAAAGAAGGTGTCAACATAGACGGATTGTCAGAACAGACCGTACAGAAGTTCATTAATCTTGGCTGGGTGAGCGAATATTCCGACCTTTTCCAGCTCCAAGAGCATGCCAATGAGTTGCGTCTTATGGATGGATTCGGAGCAAAGAGCGTGGCCAACTTGCTGAAAGCCATTGAGAAGGCACGTAAAGTGGAAGCCCGACAGTTACTTTTCGCTCTCAACATACCACTCATCGGACAAGATGTCTGCACCCGTCTGCTCGCCACCTATCCCCTATCTGAGCTCATTGACAAAGCCAGAACGGCAAAAGACCCTACCCTTCTTTCAACAATCGACGGCATCGGGCCTGAGAAAAGCTCAAGTTTCGTGGGCTGGATGCAAGATACCAACTATCAAAAACAGCTTGACGACTTGCTTACGCAGCTCGAAGTCTCGCAAACTTCTACGAAACACAAAGGCACGCTCTGCCAAGGACTCACGTTTGTTGTGACGGGAGATGTGGAACACTACAAAAACCGCAACGAACTGAAAGCTTATATTGAGAGCCAAGGAGGAAAAGTAACTGGCAGCGTATCAAAATCCACCAGTTTCCTCATCAACAACAACACGAACAGTTCCTCCGGAAAGAATCAAAAAGCAAAGCAACTCGGCATTGAGATTATCTCAGAGGAACAGTTTATAGAGCGATTCACCTGAAATTACTGAAGCAATAGAAAATGCAGAAATCTCCTAAGCCACACATTCTATCAGAGGAGAAAGAACAGACCCAAACCGTTATCAGAAACAATGCTGACAGGTTTGGGCTTAAGTAAATATATTGCTGTCCAGTAAAGCTCAAAAAGACATAAAAATGAAATGTAGGATAGCCCTTTCTCGTGGTAAAGTTCAAATTGAGACATCTCAATCGGACAAATATGACATCTCAATCTGACAAGTGAGATGTCATAAACAAAAGAGGTAGGTCGTGTCCTTAAAATACAAAGATAAAAAAAGGAGCTTACACACTTTTACAAGACAGTACCTGTAGACCCAACAATAATTAGAAAGTCCACTTAGCCGCTATCGTCGGGATGGCATAAAACTTATTATTCCTACCCTTGTCGTTCCACACGAAGTTGTTGCTGATTTCAATCTCAGAACCGAGAGACAAGTTGACTTTATCCCATCCTTTCAAGGTGTTCATATTGAACCAGAACTGCGGTTCGGAAAGCACAATGAGCTTGCCATTTACCGTCGGGTCGTACCACAGGTCGCAGAAGCCGGAGAACGTACAGAACCCTTTGGCAAAATTCACTCCCCACACTTCGGTCAACTGGAAACCGCTGAAAGGACTGACACCCGTATGCGCATTCTTGAAATAATATTTATACATCAGTTGCACACTGAAAGTTTTCGAGAAATCCTTGTTCGCCCAGTTCCATGCCCCACCAGCGAGGAATGCATGCTGAAATCGGTTGGCATAATAGCCAGCTGGCACTTCTCCAGAGGCAAGACCACCATTATACTCCACGTGCGCTGCCCAGCGCCTATTCTTTGACAGATTGAACTCACGGGCAATCTCCCAATAAGCCCCCACGTCACCATCGTTCTTATAATCAATATCAGTGAAGAGAAAAGTCGAGCCCCATTTGTCTGGCTTGAACATCTCTACCGTAGTGGTGACAGATGGACGACTGTCCAAATCATCATAGAGGGTGCGACCAAGGTCATAGTGTAATTGTACGTTTTGAGCCTGTACCGAGGCAAAAGCTGCCATCAAAACAATGGCGAGGGAAAAGATTCTTTTCATAGGTTTACATGTTTGGTATTAAAATTTGGCTGCAAAGTTACAAAAAAATCCTAATCATTAATGTCTCTAATGAAATATTTGTTAACTTTGTAGCTGTATATGAGAATAGATATCATCACTGTTTTACCAGAAATGCTTGAAGGCTTTGTCCATGAGAGCATATTGGCAAGAGCTGAAAAGAAAGGCCTTGCAGAGATTCGCTTGCACAATCTACGAGACTACACTAAAGACAAATGGAGGCGTGTGGATGACTATCCATTCGGAGGACAAGCAGGCATGGTGATGCAGATTGAGCCCATCGACCGATGCATCAGCGCACTGAAAGAAGAACGCAACTATGACGAGGTGATTTTCACATCACCCGATGGCGAGCCTTTCAACCAAAAGATAGCCAACGAACTGTCACTGGGTGGCAACCTTATTATATTGGCGGGACACTACAAAGGCATCGACCAACGAGTACGCGACCACCTCATCACCAGAGAAATATCCGTCGGCGACTATGTACTGACGGGAGGCGAGCTGCCAGCGGCCATCATCGCAGACGCTGTTGTCAGAATAGTCCCAGGAGTTATCGGCGACGAACAAAGTGCACTCTCCGACTGTTTCCAAGACAACATTCTCTCGGCTCCAATCTATACACGCCCCAGGAACTACAAAGGATGGGAGGTTCCCGAAATACTTCTTAGCGGAAACGAAGCGAAAATCAAACAATGGGAATTTGACCAAGCCATGGAGCGGACAAAATGCCTGCGCCCCGACTTGCTGAAATGAGTATAATCTAAAATTATTCACCAAATAATCACAGACTATGGTACAAATTAAAGAATTACCTCAAGTAGGTTTCAAAGAAGCTGCAATCAACGCTTTCAAGAAAATGTTTCAGTTCAAAGGACGCATCCGCCGTTCGGAGTATTGGTGGGGCTATCTGGTACTGATGATTTGCTATTTTGTTGTAAATCTGATTCCCATCATCGGACAAATAGCTGCTTGCTTCATCATGATTGCTTGCATTTCCATGCTGTTCCGCCGTCTGCACGACACTGGTAGAAGTGGTTGGTGGTGGGGTATTGCCGCACTACTGATGATAGGAATTGGATTCCTCATCTTCGGAACCGTACCTCTTGAAGAAATTATGGATGCGGCACAGGACAACGATCCCATGGCCATCTCAAAGGTAATCGCCGATGGATTCAGCAAAAATCCTACCGCAGGAATCAGCGTGCTGATATTGTACCTTCTGGTATTTATTGTCGGTGTTGCCACCTTTATTTTCACATTGTTGGACAGCAAGCCAGAGGCCAACAAGTACGGGCCATCTCCCAAATATATTGAAGAAGTATAAAAAATACTTGGAGCTTAATCGCCATACATAGCAATTAAGCTCCATGCTCGACAAGAAATCGTTCACCCAATCGGAATCCTTCGTCATAGAGAGTTTCCAGTTTCTGAATGTCCTTCTCCATCCTTCCTACCACAATCGGACTCTCGGGGCGGATAACCGCAATCCTTCCACTTGCTTCCAAGTCCTCAACCAAATCCAATTGCTGGTTGTAGGCATTCAGCCTATGGCTCAACACCACCCTTAGTCTGGGATAGTTCCGATAGATGAATCTCGGCAACTTGTGGTCCTTACCCTGGTCTCTCCATCCTTTATTCCTCGTACAGATGACAACATTCGTCTCATGCCCTGCTGAAATTGCACGCAACACGGGTATAGAATCGATTATACCTCCGTCAAGCATGGGAATCCCGTCAATGTTGACAATCTTGCTGACGTAGGGAAGACTGCTCGATGCTCTGGCCAGCTCGTTCAGCCGGCGGCTGTCACCACTTCGTTCCTGAAGATACTCACATCGACCAGTAAGGCAATTTGTTGTAACCATCTCATAGACATCGCCCCTTTGTACATTCTTGAAATACGATGAGTAGTCATAGGGGATAATTTCATAGGGAAAGCGTTTGTAGAGAAGTTCAGGATCGAATATACAACCTTGGGTAACGAGGTGGCGCAACCCGATGTAATCATATTTAGCCAATAAATCAATGTTGGAAACACGAGCACGGCCGGGCTGACGGCTCATGTAGGACAAGCCATTACATGCACCCGCCGACACTCCCACGACATAATGAAAATAAAAATTATACTTCATGAACGCATCGAGAACGCCGGCCGTAAAAACACCACGCATGCCACCGCCTTCCAACACCAAACCCGTATTTTTGTTGATAAGCATAAAAAACTGATTAATTTGAGTACAAAGTTAAGGAAATTAGTAGAAATTTCATTATCTTTGCAGCTAAACAACGAAAAAAAGCCAATATGTTTAGCAAAGAAACGTACATAGACCGTCGTGCTGAGCTAAAGAAGCTTGTGAAAGACGGCATTATCATTATTTTTGGCAACAACGAGTCGCCAGTAAATTCACCAGCGAATGGATACTCTCCATTCCGTCAGGATTCATCATTCCTGTACTATTTCGGACAGAAAAGAGAAGGACTCGTTGGTGTCATCGATATTGATGAAAACAAAGAAACACTGATAGGCAATGATATTGACATAGAAGACATTGTCTGGTTTGGAAGTGTTGACACAGTAAAAGAACTTGGAGAGCAAGTCGGAGTGATGCACTCAGCCCCTATGAAAGAGCTGAAGACTATCTGTAGCAATGCTATGCGCAGCGGAAGAAAGATTCATTTTCTTCCCCCTTATCGTTCAGACATTAAAATCCAGATATTCGATCTGATAGGAATTCATCCCAATCAGCAAAAGGAATCTGCCAGTCTCGAACTCATCAATGCGATCGTGAAGATGCGTTCGGTCAAGACAGCCGAGGAAATAGAAGAATTGGAACGCGCAGCTATCATTGGGTACAAGATGCACACGACTGCCATGCGACTGACAAAGCCAGGACTGACAGAGAAGTTTGTAGCTGGAAATGTTGACGGAGTGGCCAACTCCCACGGCTCAATGGTTTCATTCCCAACAATCTTCTCACAGCACGGGGAAATCATGCATGGAAATCCGTCAATGGCAGAGTTGAAAGATGGCCGATTGGTGCTTTGCGACTGTGGAGGAGAGACCATCAATCACTATTGTTCGGACAACACTCGCACATTCCCTGTAAATGGGAAGTACACACAAAGGCAATTAGACATTTACAATGTGGTGGTAGAAGCTCACGACGCAGTTTTAGAACTGGCTAAGCCTGGGATAAAATATGCTGATGTTCACTTCGCTATCTGCCGAATCATCTTTAACCGAATGAAAGAACTTGGTTTAGCCAAGGGAGACACAGATGCAGCCATAGCAGCAGGCGCGCATGCCATGTTCCTGCCTCATGGACTTGGTCACATGATGGGAATGGACGTCCACGACATGGAAGCGCTCGGACAAATCTACGTTGGTTTCGATGAAGAGACACGCCCAAACCTTGAACAATTTGGAACAAATTGCTTGCGTATGGGCAGACGACTTCAGGAAGGTTTCGTTGTAACTGATGAGCCGGGAATCTATTTTATTCCAGCTCTCATCGACGAATGGCGAGAGAAGAAGCACTGTTCGGAGTACCTCAACTTTGATAAGCTTGATGCTTACAAAGACTTTGGAGGTATTCGCCTTGAAGATGACATACTGATAACAAAGGATGGATGTCGTTTCATCGGTAAAGACCGTATCCCTTATCTTCCAAAAGACGTCGAAGCTTACATGAATGCCTAATCAGAGATTCAGAAATAGATTTATAAATAAACCATAATAATTAAACAAACTACAATTTAAACAAACCAGACGTACATCATTAACCGATGATAGCCTGGTAAATTCAAAAATTATGAGAAAAGTTTTAGTATTCGCATTGCTCGCTGTTTTTACGACAAGCATGAACGCTGCTGCTCCTAAGAAGGGGACAAAGAAAAGTAACAAGCCCGTATTCACTGTAGTGAAGGAAAATCCTATCACAAGCATCAAGAACCAAAATCGCTCAGGTACGTGCTGGGACTACTCTACATTAGCTTACTTTGAAGCTGAAATCCTGAGAAAAACTGGCAAGACTTATGACCTTTGCGAAAGCTTCGTTGCCAACAAGACATACATGGACAGAGCAATAACCGTCGTTCGCATGCACGGCGATGCCCAATTTGCTCAGGGTGGTTCTTGCTATGACCCATTGTATTGCATGATAAACTATGGTATTTGCCCTGAAAACGCTATGCCTTTCCCAGGCTCACTCACAGGTGATTCTTTGTACAACTTCAACGAGTTCTTCTCAGTGATGGAACCATACGTGAACGCTGTTGCAACAAACAAGGCAAGTAAGATTTCTAATCAGTGGAAGCATGGTCTCCAGGGAATCCTCGATGCTTATCTCGGAAAGTGCCCAGAGACCTTTACTTACGAAGGAAAGCAATATACTCCGAAGTCTTTCGCTTCAAGCCTTGGTTTGGATTGGAACGACTATGTCACTGTGACTTCTTACACACACCACCCATTCTATACAAAATTCGCTGTTGAGGTACAAGATAACTGGCGTATGCCACAGTCTCACAACCTTCCAATGAACGAAATGATGGAAATCATCGACAATGCCGTTATGAACGGTTACTGCATTGCTTGGGGTGGCGATGTTAGTGAGCCAGGCTTCACACGCGACGGACTCGCATACATGGTTGATGGTAAGAAGGTTGAAAGTTTGCATGGCAGCGATATGGCTAAATGGCTTGGCCTTTCAGCTTCAAAGAAACGTGACATCATCGACGAACTTGGTGTTAACGTACCTGAAATTACTCCAACACAGGAGCAGCGCCAGAATCGTTACGACAACTGGGAACTCACTGACGACCACGGTATGCTGATCTTCGGTATTGCCAAAGACCAAAACGGTAAGGAATACTACATGGTTAAGAACTCATGGGGTGAGACAGGCGCATACAAGGGCGTTTGGTATATGAGCAAGAATTTCATTGCAGCAAACACCATGGACTACATGGTCAACAAGAATGCCATCCCAGCAAACATACGTCAGAAAATGGGTCTCTAAACCTCAATCCAAATAAATCCGTCCTTATTTTACAATCTGAAAACAGATAAAAGGACAGTAATTAAAAAAGCGTAAATCTACATAGACTTACGCTTTTTTTTTGTACCTTTACGGTCAGAATAAAAAACAATTAAAATGCATTTTAAATGGAACTACACACCATCTACAACCGAACAGACAAATGCAGCTAAGGAATTAGGGGAGAAACTCAACATGAGCCCAACACTCGCATCATTACTGATACACCGTGGGATTACCACAGAGAGTGCGGCCAAAAGGTTTTTCCGGCCTCAGCTATCCGACCTCATTAATCCATTTCTTATGAAAGACATGGACATTGCAGTCGATAGGCTGAACGATGCCATGGGCAGAAAAGAGCGTATTATGGTCTATGGCGACTATGATGTTGACGGATGCACGGCTGTAGCATTGGTGTATAAATTTCTTCGGCAATTCTATTCCAACATTGACTATTATATCCCAGACCGATACGAAGAAGGATATGGAGTCAGCAAAAAGGCAATAGACCATGCAAAGGATACTGAGGTGAAGCTCATTATCATACTTGATTGTGGCATAAAGGCCAATGATGAAATCTCGTATGCCAAAGAGTTGGGCATTGATTTCATTATATGCGACCACCATGTGCCAGACGAGAAAATGCCTCCTGCAGTAGCAATCTTAAATCCCAAACGACCAGACGACACATATCCTTTCAAGAATCTGTGCGGTTGCGGCGTGGGATTCAAGTTCATGCAAGCCTTTGCGAAGAACAACAACATTCCATTCTCTCGTCTTATTCCCCTACTCGACTTTTGCGCAGTGAGCATTGCAGCCGACTTAGTACCTGTCGTTGAAGAAAACCGTATTCTTGCGTTTCACGGTCTCAAACAACTTAACCAGAACCCGAGTATTGGTCTAAAGGCCATCATTGACATCTGCGGACTGAACGGACGCGAGCTTTCGATGAGCGACATTATTTTCAAGATAGGACCACGCATCAATGCCAGCGGACGCATGGAGAACGGTCGTGAAAGCGTCAACCTGCTTGTCGAGCGCGATCTTCCCACTGCACTTCTCGAAGCCAAACACATTGACGAATACAACGAGAAACGGAAGGATGTTGACCGGCAGATGACCGATGAGGCGAACCAAATTGTTGAGCGATTGGAAAGTCAGAAACATCAGAACAGTATCGTGTTGTACGACGAACACTGGAAAAAAGGTATCATAGGAATTGTGGCCTCACGGCTCACGGAAATTTATTATCGCCCTACTATCGTCATCACTCAAGACGGAGAGTTGGCCACGGGGTCAGCTCGCAGTGTCGCAGGATTCGATATCTATTCTGCCATCAAGAGTTGCAGCGACTTGCTACTCAACTTTGGCGGACACACCTATGCTGCTGGATTGACACTTAAATGGAAGGACGTCAAGGAATTTCGCATCAGACTCCAGCAATACGTTGACGAACATATCCAGCCGGAACAGACAGAAGCAATTCTCAACATTGATGCGCTCATTGATTTCAAGGATATCACGAAGAAGCTCCACAACGACCTCAAGCGGTTTGCCCCTTTCGGCCCCGGAAACCAAAAGCCTCTCTTCTGCACGAAGAACGTCTTTGACTTTGGTACGAGTAAAGTTGTCGGACGCGAACAAGAGCATATCAAATTAGAACTCGTCGATTCCAAATCAAACAACGTAATGAACGGCATTGCATTTGGACAGAGCGATTCGGCACGTTATATCAAGTCAAAGCGCTCGTTCGACATTGCCTACACTATTGAAGACAACATTTTCAAGCGTGGAGCTGTCCAACTTCAGATTGAAGGCATTCGACCGTCTGAAGATGAATAGCCAAACTGGCCCTGACATTACAGCAACAAATGACATACAAGGAAATCCTTCATAAGTATTGGGGATATCCTGACTTCCGAGGCATCCAGAAAGAAGTGATTGAAAGCATCGGAGCAGGAAAGGATACTCTTGGACTGATGCCTACTGGCGGTGGAAAATCGATTACTTTCCAAGTGCCGGCTATAAGTAAAGAAGGCGTCTGCATTGTCATAACTCCCCTTATATCCTTGATGAAGGACCAAGTGGACCACCTGAAGCATCAAGGCATCCGCTCGGCAGCCATCTACTCAGGAATGTCGCGCGATGAGATCGTCACCACATTAGAAAACTGCATCTTCGGAGGACTGAAACTCCTCTATGTCTCGCCTGAAAGACTATCATCAGAGCTTTTTCAAATCAAGCTAAAACACATGAAAGTGAGTTTCATCACAGTTGATGAAGCCCACTGCATCAGTCAATGGGGCTATGACTTCAGGCCCTCCTATCTCGAAATTGCAAACATCAGAAAACTAATTCCCGATGCCCCAATACTTGCGCTGACGGCTACGGCCACTCCAGAAGTCATCAAAGACATACAACTACGGCTGGCTTTCAAAGAAGAGAATGCCTTTACGATGAGCTTCGAGCGCAAAAATTTAGCATACGTATTGCGGCAGACCGAAAATAAATTTGAAGAAACTTTACACATACTCCAAGCGGTGAACGGTGCGGCCATCGTCTATTGCAGGAGCCGGAAACGCACACAACAAATCGCAAACCTACTCTCAAAAGCTAATATATCAGCAACATGGTATCATGCGGGCTTAGAGCCCACAGTAAAAGAGCAGCGACAAAACGACTGGCAGAACGATAAAATCAGGGTGATGGTAGCTACCAATGCTTTCGGTATGGGTATAGACAAACCCGATGTCAGACTTGTCATCCATGCAGACTTCCCAAGTTCGCTTGAGGCCTACTTCCAAGAAGCAGGACGCGCCGGACGAGATGGGAGAAAGTCGTATGCCATACTTCTCCATACAAGAAATTACGATGAGCGCAACCTCCGGAAAAGAATAGAAGACACATTCCCTCCAAAGGATTATATTCGATCAGTATATGACCACCTGGCCTACTTCTATCAACTGGGAGTCGGTAGCGGGCAAGATGTCACCTATGAGTTTCCAATTGACAAATTCTGCGTTGCCTTCAAGCACTTTCCCATTCAGGTAAACGCCGCACTCCATCTCCTGAGCAGAGCGGGTTACATTGAATATGAGACTGATCCAGACATGAAAGCAAGGATTCATTTCCTTCTAAACCGTGACGACCTCTACAGACTTGACTCTCTTTCTAAAGACGAGAACGAAGTCATCACTGCCCTATTGCGGAACTACGGTGGATTGTTCTCAGACTATTGCTACATCGACGAGAGCTATGTAGCTCAGGAGGCTGGATTCGACCGCAACCAAACCTATCATATATTGCAAAATCTAAGCAAGAAACGAATACTCGACTTCATACCAAGAAAAAACATCCCTATCATCAGATATGCAAGAGACCGGGAAGATGGTGAGAATGTGGTACTTGGGAAAGAAATTTATGAGGCACGCAAGAAGAAATTTACCGAACGAATCACATCTGTCATCAAATATGCTGAAAACGATTATGTATGCCGAAGCCGGCAACTACTCAGATATTTCGGAGAAAGCAGGACAGAAGATTGTGGGCAGTGCGATGTGTGCCTTGCTCATAAACAAGAAGAACAAGGCGATACACAACAAGAAATCAGGGAAAAGATACTGAATTTGTTGGCTGACGGAGAAAGACACATGATTACTGAACTCAAGAACATCAGGACAGACCAACCGATTGACGATGATAAGATTGTTGGAAAAACACTGAAGACACTGTTAGATGAAGAGGAGGTCTATATGGATGGCAGCTACATTCAACTGAACGGCAAGGGAAACATTAACAACTGACAAGGAAATTCTCATGTAACGAGTTTATTCTCGCTGCAGTCATTTCCTTATTTCCAGGTAATCAGGCATTGGTTAGCATTACATGATAACCTCTCTCCAATATCTCGAGCCTCTTTGGAGAAGAGCATCTCAACTATTGTCCTACGAAAGATGACCTTTTGAGTCACAAAAGCTGGCCTATTACGACGTAATAGCTCACCTTTTGCAATGAGAATCACATTCCATTGATTATCAACCTATTGCTAACAAGCTTTTGAAGCTGATTTGATTAGATGAGACACTCAAAATAAGAGCAAAGATTTACACAGGGAAAAAATCTCTAAAAAAAGATTTTCGATCTACAGACCTCCGACTCACCGTCGGAATTGCATTTTGTAATTCGCACACAGTACTCTTTCTGATCAGAGTTGGCCAGCTTCTCACGATAAAACTTCAATTGGTCACCTTGATGAGCCTCGGCAATATAAGCGATCTCAAACCGTCTGACGTGGTGCTTACGATACCATTCCACATCCCAGATATCCAGCACATGCTCAATATACTTGACTGAATTTATGTGCCCGTTGATATCTACGTCGCAATAATGAGTATCAATCGAAGCCACAAGCGGGGCGGTTGCTCCAATTTTTATCCTCGATGATTTTTCTATGGGGCACGGATAGTCAGTTTCTATATAATCCATTATTATGCCGTTGCTTACCTTCTGGACTTCTGTAGGTTGTCTCGACTCAGTATCTATCATCGCCCAGATGCTCTTACCGTAGCCAAACACACGTCCGTCGGTACCTACCACTTTGAAATTTCTACTGGTAAAGCTTCGGATAACACCATCAACCCAGGTCTCTACATTGAATTTATCATACATGGATGGTAATTCGTCCATTTCAATGACAAGACGACTCAACACCCATGTCCTATTGATGGAGTTAAGAAAGTGCATGCCATAACCACGATCACTACTGTGATAATCGGCGGCATTGAGCATGTGGTTCCCCAGGTGCCCTATAAACAAACGTTTTGAGAAATCGCAATGAAACGGTTCTGCTACGTAAGAATAACATCCAACATTGGGGAATTTTTTCATAATAAATAGTATATAATATTATTTGTAAGGAAACTAACAATTACAAAGGTACGAATTTTATAAGAAAAGAACGATGAAATAGCACGACTTTGAAATAATGACGTTTGCATTTTCCAACAATGGACGTAGAACAAGCTGAAGAAAGCATCATAATATTCAACTAACCTTACACTGGACAACCACAAGTAATTCAATAGAACAGAACATGAGACTAATACCATTCTTATAAAAAAGCCTCTGATGCTAATTGCACCAGAGGCGAAGTATAGTAATTTAATTTACTAACTTTGGAAACTTGTCTTGTATTACTTTACGTAAACAACAGCCAAGCGGTTAGATGTTGTACCCTGTACACCCTTACCAGTAGCCTCGTCAACAACAACGCCACGGTTTGTAAGGTAATCAGCAACAACCTTAGCACGATTCTCAGACAATGTCTGGTTGAACTGTGGATTTCCTTCTGGAGATGCAGTACCAACAATCTGAACGTGGCTGCCTTCCTTGATCTTATCAAGAGCGTTCTTAGCCTCGTTTGTCAAGTTGTACTTAGCCTGAGCGAATGTTACGAATACCAAGTCACATACAGTGAGTTCCTTAACAGCTGGAACTTCCTTAATGACTTCCTTAGTGATAACCTCTGGCTTGCGGTTGCGAAGTTCGTTGATCTGTGCATTCAAAGCATCGATTTCAGCCTGGTCGCGTGGAACAACGATAGTGAAGTTATGTGTACCGTTGGAATTCGCGAACTTGTAAATGAAACCTGCATTCAACTGAACCATTGAGTTATTGATGTTGTAAGTAGGCTGATCACCGTTTGTAGTTGTCTTGAAACCATACTGAGCACCTGAAGCAAGTGGTTTACCATCAGCCTCTGCGCGGTTACGGCTCTGACCAAGGAATGCGAAGTTGATTGATGGCTCGATGTAGAACTGCCACTCTTTTGCAGAACCAAAGTTGAATGTGAAGTCAAGAGCAGCCTTCGATGTCATGCGGTTGATTGGTTCCATGTTTTTCTTGTTGTTGAATACATGACCCCATCCGAGACCGTAGAGAGCACTTACTTCAAATACACGTGGCTCGCCCTTGTAACCACCAAACCAGTTGCTCAAATTAACTGTTCCCAACAACTGAGTGTTGATAGCACGAACTACAGTACCTGTAGAAGCCCAAGGCTTGTTTGAGAAATATGCATTACCTTCGATAGCCATACCGAAAACTGGAGTAAAGTAACGACCGATACGAAGTCCTGCATTAGGATTGAGATCGCTCAACCACTTATGACCAGTTGTCTTTGTTGCAACACCTCCATTAATGCCAATGTAGATGTTATCAAAGGTCTTGCTTTCTGACACAGTCTGTGCTGAGGCAGAAACTGCCAATGTAGCGGCAGCAAACAATAAAACTAACTTTTTCATGTCTCTCTGAATTAATTAATATTTAAATGAATTTCAATCTATTTACGAGTGCAAAGTAATAAAAAAATACTCACACCACCAAATAAATTTCACAAAAAGTGCAGTCAAATCATACAAAAAGAGCTTTTTTGAGCAATTTAAGATAAAAATAGCGAGAATAATTCCTATATAATAAAGTCTTAGAAGGTTTTATTAGTCCAAAATAGAAAAGGAGGACTCCATAGCATTCACTGCTTTGAATCCTCCAAAACAAATTAGAGAGTTATAAAAAATATATTAAATTATATCACACATTTCTCATACTTTTGTAATAATTTTTTGCCCCTCTTCAACGGCTTCCATGTTCAAGGGGATCATGTGATGATGACGTTCAGGAAGTGTTTTGTATAAGGCTTTGTTCAAGCCATCTGTACTAACAACAGAACAAACTTTCAGCAGACCACCCAACACAATCATATTGAAGACTTTTGCGTTTTTCATTTCTGCTGCCTTATCCATGGCATCAATGCGATAAACTTCGATATCCTTGCGCTGCGGTGGAGTCATAACGCCATATCCGTCATAGATAAGAATACCGCCTGGCTTTACTTTGGGTTCAAACTTGTCTAATGAAGGCTGATTGAGCACAATAGCCACATCATACTTACTTAAAATAGGTGAGGATATACGGTCGTCGCTCACAATAACAGTGACATTGGCTGTTCCACCTCGCTGTTCAGGGCCATAAGCTGGCATCCAACTAACTTCCTTATTTTCCATGAGGCCTGAATAAGCCAGAATCTTACCCATAGAGAGTACCCCCTGACCACCAAAGCCACTAATAATAATTTCCTTTTTCATGTGTCAAAATCATTTTTGATGACTAAATTCCGGTTGTATCCTTCAAGTCGCCCTTGACATACTGAGGGAACATATTCTCACGCATCCACTCATTGGCCTTTGGAGGAGTTAGCTTCCAACCGCTATTGCAAGTTGCAACAATTTCCACCAATGAGCTACCCTTACCCTGCATACTTGCCTCGAAAGCCTTACGAATTGCCTTTTTAGCCTTAGTTATAGAAGCGACATTATCCACACTTTGGCGAGTCACGTAACAAGTTCCTTGCAAACGGCTTGCCAAGTCTGTCATATTGAGAGGGTAACCATGGATTTCAGGATCACGACCATAAGGACATGTTGCGGTCTTCTGACCTATCAAAGTCGTGGGTGCCATCTGTCCACCAGTCATACCATAAATAGCATTGTTGATGAAAATAATGGTGATATTCTCACCTCGGTTCAATGCATGGATAGTCTCGGCGGTACCAATACAAGCCAAGTCGCCATCACCCTGATAAGTGAATACAAGGCGATCGGGCCACAAACGCTTGATGCCTGTTGCAACCGCTGGTGCACGGCCATGAGCAGCCTCTTCCCAATCGATGTCAAGATATCGATAAGCAAAGACAGCACATCCCACAGGACATACTCCAACGCTTTTTTCTTCCATCTCCATGTCAGCAATTACTTCTGCCACGAGCTTATGTACTACGCCATGTGAACAACCGGGACAATAATGCATTGTCGTGTCATTCATCAACTTTGGCTTTGAATACACCAGATTTTCTGGTGAAATTATATTGTTAGCCATAAGGCTTTCCTCCTTATTTATTAATCAGTTTTTCTTTTAATGCCTCCACTATCTCCTCTGGATCGGGAACGATACCTCCCAAACGTCCAAAGTGTTCTACTGGCAATGCACCGTTGATGGCCAAGCGAACGTCCTCAACCATCTGCCCTGCATTGATCTCACTTACAAGAATACCCTTCTTTCCCCTAGCTTCTTCGCGCAATTGTGTGCTTGGGAATGGCCAAAGAGTAATCGGACGGAAAAGGCCAGCTTTGATCCCTTGCTCTCTTGCAAGCTCAACCGCCTTATCACCGATACGTGCAGCACTACCGAAACTTACGATAATGTATTCAGCATCTTCGCAATTGGTCGTCTCATAGCGGACTTCCTTCTCACAGATTTCTTTGTATTTCTCCTGTAAATGGATGTTACGAGCCTCCATAACCTCAGGTTTCAACTCCAGGGATGTGATGATGTTTGGCGCGCGCTTACCTGCTCGCCCAAAAGCAGCCCAAGGACATTCTTTCTTAATCTCCTCTTCTGTGCGGCGTGGCTTCATAGGCGGAAGAACAATCTTCTCCATCATCTGCCCGATGACACCATCTGAGAGAATCATTGTTGGATTTCGGTACTTGAATGCGAGTTCAAAAGCCAGATCAACAAAGTCAGCCATCTCCTGAACGGAGTTTGGTGCCAATACAATAACATAGTAGTCTCCGTTACCACCACCACGTGTTGCTTGGAAATAGTCACTTTGACTTGGTTGGATAGTTCCAAGACCAGGACCGCCTCTCTGAACGTTGATAAAGACCCCAGGAAGTTCTGCACCAGCCATATAGCTAATACCCTCCTGCATCAAAGCCACACCAGGTGAGGAAGAAGAGGTCAATACTCGCTTACCAGCTCCTGCACCACCATATATCATGTTGATAGAAGCGACCTCGCTCTCAGCCTGCAATACAACCATACCAGTTGTTTCCCAAGGCTTCAGCTGGGCCAGCGTTTCGATAATTTCACTTTGTGGAGTAATCGGATAGCCGAAATAGCCATCGGTTCCACAGCGGATGGCAGCGTGAGCAATCGCCTCGTTACCTTTCATCAATGTTACTTCCTGTTTTTCAGCCATGATTATTCCTCCACTTTTTTACGATAAACTGTAATACAGCCGTCAGGACACACAATTGCACATGAAACACATCCGATGCAAAGCTCTGCATTGGATGGTTCCACGTATGGGTAGCCATGGGCATTCACTTTTTTCTGAGCCAAAGAAATTACATTCTTTGGACATGCAACGACACACAATTGGCATCCTTTGCATCTGTCGGTATTAACGACAATAGCTCCCTTCATCTTGCTCATTGTTTTTGTTTTTAAGGATTATATGCGTCTTTATTATAGAAATTGAGGATGTCCTCTAACATCTTTTTAGCTTCTACAGCAGGTGAATCTGGATCGAGTTCTATTGCCTCCATGTAATTATTCATTGCAGTTGGGAAATCACCTTTCTTGCGATACTCGTTTCCAAGTTTTAAATATTCGTCTGCGGTCATAATGTTTTTGTTCGTGTAGGTTTATAGTGAGATTGCATCGATTCGGAAACAGAAATTCACCAAAATGCAATGCAATACCCACTTTACTTATAATACTCTTTCTTGCTTGCTGCAAGCGTATTCTTCATTAAAGAGCAGATGGTCATTGGGCCTACCCCTCCTGGAACAGGAGTTATGTAAGAGCATTTTGGCGCTACTTCATCGAACTTAACGTCACCACAAAGGCGGAATCCGCTCTTACGAGATGCGTCTGGCACGCGTGTCGTACCAACGTCAATGACAACAGCCCCCTCTTTCACCATGTCAGCAGTCAAGAATTCCGGTCTGCCAATGGCTGCTATGATAATGTCTGCCTCCAGGCATTCTTCCTTTAAAGTTTTTGAGTGGGAATGGCAAACCGTCACCGTCGAGTCGCCATAGTGCTTCTGCATCATCAGCTGAGCCATAGGTTTGCCCACGATATTACTCCTTCCAAGAATGACACATTTCTTTCCCGATGTAGGAATATTATAGTGCCTCAGCAATGTTAGCATACCCAATGGCGTTGCAGAGATGAAGCATGGCAATCCAATAGACATGCGTCCAACATTGATTGGATGAAAGCCATCAACATCCTTTCGATAATCTATGGCCATAATGATCTTCTGCTCGTCAATATGTTTTGGAAGTGGGAGTTGTACAATGAAGCCGTCAACATCCTCATCCTTATTTAATTTATCGACACAGGCCAGGAGTTCCTCTTCCGTCACATCCTCATCGAAGCGAATCAATGTAGATTTAAATCCACACTTTTCGCAAGCCAGCACCTTGTTCTTCATATAAGTCTCACTTCCTCCGTCATGACCAACAAGAATTGCTGCGAGATGTGGTTGTTTTCCACCAGCTGCCACTATTCTCTGTACCTCTTCCGAGATTTCACTTTTTATAGTCGTTGCGGTTGCTTTTCCGTCAATAAGCTGATATTCCATAATTTATCCAATGTTTTTAGATTAGTCTTTTACTATTTATAGTTTAGGTATATTCGGTAAATTCGGCATTCCCGCCATATCCTTCATGTTAGGCATATTTTTCATTCTGCCCATCATTCCGGCCATTTTCGAACCCGTCACCATTTTCATCATCTTGCGAGTCTGGTCGAATTGCTTGATGAGCCGGTTCACTTCCTGTATGTTTGTTCCCGACCCTTTGGCAATTCGCTGACGGCGGGAGTTGTTCAACAATTCGGGATTGGTACGTTCCTTCGGTGTCATACTCTGAATGATAGCCTCAATGCCCTTGAACGCATTATCATCGATATCGACATCACGAATGGCCTTGCCCACTCCAGGAATCATTGAGGCAAGGTCTTTCAGATTACCCATCTTCTTTATTTGTTGAATTTGGTTGTAGAAGTCGTTGAAGTCAAACTTGTTCTTCTGAATCTTCTTTTGAAGTTTCCTGGCCTCTTCCTCGTCGAACTGCTCCTGAGCTCGCTCAACAAGGGAGACAACGTCGCCCATTCCCAATATACGATCTGCCATACGTGATGGATGAAAAGCGTCAATAGCCTCCATCTTCTCACCAGTACCAATGAATTTAATTGGTTTCGTGACGACAGTGCGGATTGATAGAGCCGCACCGCCTCGCGTATCACCATCCAATTTTGTCAGAACGACACCGTCAAAATCCAAACGGTCGTTGAATTCCTTTGCCGTATTCACGGCATCCTGACCAGTCATTGAATCGACGACGAACAAGACCTCATCAGGATTGATGTGATTCTTCAGGCTCTCAATTTCGTTCATCATCTCCTCGTCAACAGCCAATCGGCCTGCCGTATCTACGATTACAACGTCATTGCCCTTTGCCTTCGCCTCTTTTATGGCATTGTCGGCTATCTCATTCACCTGTTTGCTCTCAGGCTCGCTATAGACGGGCACACCTATCTGTTCTCCGACTACTCTCAACTGCTCGATGGCAGCAGGACGATAAACATCACAGGCAACAAGCAGTGGATTCTTATGTTCTTTTGTCTTTAGAAAATTCGCTAATTTACCTGAAAAGGTAGTCTTACCTGAACCTTGCAGACCGCTCATCAAGATGACGGCAGGCTTTTTCTCAAGTTTCAGATCTACAGACTCACCACCCATGAGCTCGGCCAACTCATCGTGGACTATCTTCACCATCAACTGTCCTGGCTTAATAGCCGTAAGTACGTTCATACCCAAGGCTTTCTGCTTTACGGTATCAGTGAAAGATTTCGCTACTTTATAATTAACATCGGCATCTAACAGTGCTCTGCGGACATCTTTTAATGTCTCTGCTACATTTATTTCAGTTATCTTGCCCTCACCCTTAAGAATCTTAAAGGACCGGTCAAGACGATCGCTTAAATTTTCAAACATTATCTATTAATATACTTTTATTGAAATATATGCAAAGATAACAAATAAGGTAAATAAATACGAAAGAAAAAGATTTTTTTTGCAAAAAAAAATCTTTTTCACGCTTACAGTTTCTTTGATAAAACATCTACTCGGCTAAAAAATATGAAAAAACTTTGCTTGTTCAGAAATAATATTTAAATTCGCATCCATTATAAATAAGTATTATTGAATAATTTAAGGAGTTAACTTAAGGGGAAGTAAAGCAATGGAATATTTTATCAGCATTAACAATGAGAAGCATGGACCCTATAACCTGAAGGAACTTGCAGAGAGGGGGCTTGAAGCCACTTCACTGGTGATGACGACTGATGGCACCAACTGGACACCAGCATGGCAAATCGATGAGCTTCGCCCGATTCTGATAAATGGGAAAGAATCAGTATATTCATCAACGGCAACCGAGGCTAACAACAAGGAGGAAGAGCCAGTGGTTGGACAGCCTGCCGAGGAGATACCCTACGTTCAGGCAAGTCCCATGCCACAGACCAATAACGTTGTCCAACCGACAAAAAGGAAAAGCCATGCAGGATGTCTCATAAGTGGATTTGTGATGTTTGCGGCCATCATCGCCTTGCTCATCTTCACCTGTCCCAACGCACAGGATCACAAAGAGGCATTGTCGGATGTGGTGACAGCCACCGTCAACGACGCAGTGCAAGAGACAAGCTCCAGCATGGAGGACGATTTTCTGGCAAAGGCTTTCAATGCCATCAGCAAGGCTTTCACCGGCAGAGTGGTTAAGGAAGCGATTGACAATCTTATCACGGTTGACAACTACTTTGTCTGCTCAATTGGCAAAGTGAATTACGACAACAAGGAGCACATCGTTTCAGTGGGATTGCTGAAGCATATCTTCACAGTTGACAAGGATGAGCTAAAGACCGCAGCTGAGATGTATTACAAGGATGCTGAAGTAAAAGTGGAACAAGACTTGCAGAAAAAGGTAGAACAGGCATTGAGGAACAATGTGATTGACCCTGCGGCTAAAGCTATCACGGATATGATTGGCACTGCTTTTGGTGGACTGCTTGACGAGCTTGGTATCTCGCCTGACAATAATGGTTCTGGCGTGGAGGATGCCATGCCCGCAGACTCCATCTAAATGGTATCAGAAGGAAGTTTTCGTCCTCATCAATATTTCATAAGAGTTTACTCCTACTATAAGGGTACTCTTGAAAAAAGGAGTGTAGGGCTTCTTTCATCCTATCATTGACAGAACGAAAACCGCATATTGTGTTACCAATTAAATACCACAATGACAGCCATAAGCCATTCTTTACTTTCTTTTTGCATAAGAAAAGCTTTACTGATCAATTTTATTTTAATCTTTAGGTTGCAAAGGCAACGAAAAGCCCCTATCCACACTACACTTTAAATGGATGAATTATCAGTTGCAGCTGATAAGAGAAATGTGCAAGTGGCTTAAGTGTTCGGAATATTCCGTAACTGCGGGTTTGAAAGTAAAAATAGTTCTTAGAATTTGCATCCGCAACATTCTGATAATCAGTGCAAAAACCTTCCTTTCGAGATAGGTGAGCTATGACCTCTCAAAAGCTAAGCGTTCGCATGGCTAAAGGTGAGCTTTCACCTCCCGAAACCTTACTTCCAGGATTTAGAAGTGAGACCGCCCGCAAGTGGCGGGCTGGATAGTTCCAAACCGTATCAGTCATGGGGATAAGCAGCGATGAACACATCTTTTTCTCTTAACACATCTACTTTTTCTATGAGTTGGGCGAGTGATATGTCTCCCACCACATATTTATAATTCGCCGAGAGATAACGCTCGCTGGTGCTCTCGAAATCCAACAGCGACTGATCCTCTTCGTTGGTAAAACGGAAATAAATGCGAAAAGTTATGTCGGTGGTATAGTGCGGGTGTTGGCGGCTGTTCAGCTTTTTATATTCGTACTTGTAATCATACAATTGGGCGGTGATATCGCTCAGCACCGCTGATCCCGTTGGATGCCCTCCGGCCCCTTGTCCGAACATGAACTGCTTGTAATAGAACAGGCCTTTTATCACGACACCGTTAAATTCGTCCTCTACACTATAAATGTATTTCTGTCGGGAGATCAGCTGCGGCATTACTGAGAGTACGAGTTTGTCGTCCATTTTCTCCGCACTCCCCACTAATTTGATTCTCCTGCCTTTCTCGTTAGCAAACTGGATGTCGTAGCTGTTCATGTGGCCGATACCCACGTTCAGTACATCCTTCGGTGGAACATACACTCCGAATGCATGAACGGTGATAATGATGAGCTTGAAAAGCGAGTCCCATCCCTCAATATCAAAAGTGGGATTGCTTTCGGCAAAGCCCAGTTCCTGTGCCAGCCGCAGAGAGTCGTCGTAGTTCATTCCCTCGTTGAAAATCTTGGATAAGATGAAGTTGGATGAGCCGTTAAGAATTCCCTTGATGGAGATGAGCAGGTCGTTGTCATAGTATTCCTCTAAGTTTCTAATGACGGGAATACTACCGCAAGCCGATGCATCGTACAATAAAGGTGTGTTGTATTGCTCTTGCAGCTTTATCAGCTCCATGATGTGGTATGCCAGCATCCGTTTGTTGCCACTTACCACTGGTAGGCCTGCAACAAGCGCACGCTTGACAATTTTGTAAGCAGCTTCAGCATCGTTGATGAGCTCCACGATGAAATTGATGTCCTTATTGTTAAAAATATCGTCGGCACGGTTGGTGAACGGAATGTCGGCATCGCGCTTTTTGGTGATGTCCTCCACGCAAACGCTGACGATTTTCACGTTCTGCGGCTGTATGCGCTGCAGCACATCATAAAGTCCTTTGCCCACTGTACCAAAGCCGAAAAGTCCGATATTGATTTTTTTCTGTTTCATAATTGTTCTATTTATTAAGGAAAGATTGGATAATACGGTCTAACTTGTCACTCTCCACCAAGAAGCCATCATGTCCGAAAGAAGAGTCAATCACCTTGTACTCAACATTAGGAATATTTTCCACCATCACCAAATGGCTTTCTGGCGGAAAAAGAATGTCGGACGATATAGCCACGACGAGGCATTTTGCCCGAATGGTTGCCAGAGCCTTCTCTATTCCACCCCGACCTCGTCCCACGTGATGTGATTCCATTGCCTGCGTTATTCTGAAATATGAGTAGGCATTGAACCGGTTTTTCAACTTCTCTCCCTGGTGTTGTTGGTAAGAATGTACGCGTCGTCGGAAAAGCTCGCCGTCGGAAAAGCTATCGGTCTGGGTGAGGTTGTAGGCAGCCTCGCCCCTATAGCTGAGCATGGCAATACTTCTTGCCACTGCCAATCCTTCTGCACCTGCTGTGGGCGAGGGCATTCCAAACGTCTTGTCTGCCTTGATAGCCATACGCTGCGACTCATTGAAGGCCGATACCCACGGTGAAACGCACTCGGCAGTGGCGATGAGGGAGGCATGGCGTGCAAAGGTGGGGTCAATGACGCACCATTCGATACACTGAAATCCCCCGATGCTGCTACCGACAAGCAGTTCCACTTGGCTGATGCCGAGATGCGCCGCCAACAAGCGGTGTGCCTGTACCATATCACGAATGGTGAATGGTGGGAAATCGTTGTACCAAGGGTTTCCCGTCTGTGGGTTAATGTGGAGCGGTCCCGTAGTTCCGTAATGCGATCCGAGGAAGTTGGCACAGACGATGAAATACTTCTCCGGATCAAGGAAGCGTCCCCTCTCCACCGTGTGTGGCCACCAGTCCGCCACATCTGAATTGGCGGTGAGAGCATGGCACACCCACACCACATTGTCAGCATTGGCATTCAGCGTGCCATAGGTGTCGTAGGCAATTGTCAGGCTGGGCAGCGATGCTCCGCTTTCCAGCTCAAATGGATGTTCGTAATGATATTCCTTCATTTCTCTGTCCTTTTAAACGCCTGCTCAAAATCGTTTATAATATCTTCCACATCCTCTAGTCCGAGCGAAATTCTCAGCAAGGTCGGAGTAACTCCTGCCGCTTTCAAGTCCACATCGCTCAACTGCTTGTGGGTAGTGGATGCCGGATGAGTGACCACGGTGATGGAGTCGCCTATCATCACCATGTTGGCGCAAAGCTGTAGAGCCTCAACAAACCTCACCGTACTCTCCACATCGCCCTTCAGCTCAATATTGAGCACTCCTGAAGCCCCATGCTTGAAATATTTACGGGCATTGGCATAGCTTCGGTGATTTTCAAATCCCACATAACTCACCTTCTTTATAAACGGGCTTGTGCGACAGTATTCCGCCAAACGGCGCGTAGCGGCCACCTGATGCTCAATGCGGAGCGAGAGAGTTTCCAAACCAATGAGATGAAGATACGTGTCGAAGGGGGAGGGACTACATCCCAAGTCGCGCAAGCCATCTACCCTCGCCTTGACAATAAATGCCGAAGGGCCAAAAGCTTCCCAAAGGTTTAATCCGTGGTAACCTTCCGACGGACCGTCTATCTGTGGGTACTTGCCGTTGCCCCAGTTGTAGTTTCCACCATCTACTATCACTCCACCAATGGCCGTGCCATGACCGTTTATCCATTTGGTTGCCGATTCCAATACGATATTCGCTCCCCAATCAAACGGGTTGCACAAATATCCGCATCCGCCAAAGGTATTGTCAACGACGAGTGGTAAGTCATAATGCTTGGCAATCTTACTGATTCCTTCTATATCCACAACGTCGCACGTTGGGTTTCCCATGCTCTCAAGATAAATCAACTTGGTGTTCTGGTCGATCAGTTTTTCTATAGATTCGTTGCTGTCGTCTTCAGCTATTCTGCACTCAATGCCGAGGTTTCGCAATGTGATTCTAAACGAGTTGTATGTTCCGCCATAAAGATAGGGCGAAGCCACGATGTTGTCGCCCCTGCTTGCCAAGGATGTGACAATCACCGTAATGGCAGCCATCCCCGACGACACAGCCAATGCCCCCACCCCTCCATAAAGGGATGCTACGCGGTTTTCAAAATCGGTATTCGTGGGATTGTTCAATCGGGTATAGATGTTCCCAGCCTCACTCAGGCTGAAAAGGTTGGCAGCGGTGTCGCACGACTTGAAATGGAAAGCTGCCGTAGGGTGGATAGCGATACCCCTTGCGCAAGTTTCATCAATGTGATAGCCACCATGGATTTGTCTTGTGGCAAAATGAAGTTTGTTTGTATTATTTGTCATAATGGTTCGTTATTGGATGTGGCGCATGACTGCGTCGCATATAGTTTATTGTTTGGATTTCTTCTAAAATGGGCTCAGTAGAAAATCAATGGGGATAGGCATATAGTTTTGCAATTCTGAATAAAAAGAACTTCTTGTCTGCCACTCCTCTTAGATTGGCTCGG
>NZ_AUME01000020.1 GCF_000430525.1 Prevotella corporis DSM 18810 = JCM 8529
CCATGTCTAAAGCAATGGGAAGGGTAAAACTCTTGCCCGTGCGCAAATCCGTCCATCGTCTGCGACGAATTTTCAAGATCACCTTATGGCCTCGAATAGGGAAGTCGGTTATATTAACTGCTTCCATGAACCCCTTGGACTCGAAGGTGGCATTACCTGACAAAGTCTTGTCCATACGTTCGTCAAGACTAATATGAAACTCAGGTCCAACCTCGCAGACAGAAACGATAGTAAAATAATCTAATATTTGAGAAGGCAAAACAAGAGTTGCCAAGGTGCGTAACATTTTTTCTTCCATAATGCGAAGGTCGGAATTATTAAGATAAATAACAAATTATTCCCCCATTGATTTTCTACTGAGCCATTGGTTCGTTCATTCGTTTTTCGATTATGCATGAGCTCTTGTCGATGGAAGGTCAGCCATCGCATTCCGAAAGCTGACCTTTTGATGTGCGAAAGCTAATCTTTCGCTGCGTGAAAGCTGACCTATTGCATGACTGTGGTTAATTGGCTGAATTTAAGTTGGTTATGCAATTGAGTTTCGGAGGTGTTTTCCTTCTGTAGCTTTCGTATATTCAATTGAATCGAAACCTTCAAAAAATAATGCGAAAATGCCAGATTAACAGCAAATTCGCACGTATTTCGGTTGGGGAAGAGTTTCTTTGGGCATCATCAGTAGTTATCAAATCTTGTCATGATATAAGATAGCTCACAAATCAGTTCATGAAGCATTGATGCACAACAGACTATGAATCTATTGATAAAACTCGGTTTCAAGTAGGAAAAGCTGACGGCTTTGAATGTCTTTGCTCTCTTAGTCGTTCACCTTTTTGAATGCTTCGGGCAAGAATCTAATGATGTCGCTGGCCACGAGGCTTTCCTTGCCCGTCTCTTTCATGGCAAGGTCGCCGGCAAGTCCGTGCAGATACATTCCAACGGTGCAAGCATTAAGCTGACTATAGCCACGTGCCAATAAGCCTGTGATGATGCCTGTCAGCACGTCGCCGCTTCCAGCTGTTGCCATTCCGCTGTTGCCCGTTGAGTTGAAAACCACATTCCCGTTGGGCATGCATAATGCGCTGTAGTGTCCTTTCAGAATAATGAAGGCCTGAAGGTTCTGCGCCATTTCACGTGCTTGCTGTAGCCGTTCGTAATCGCTGTTGGCCGGGCTGCCGCTAAGTCGGTCAAACTCCAGCGGATGTGGGGTGAGGATGATGTTTTTGGGCAGTTGCTGCATCCAGGCTCTGTGGTTGGCGAGCATATTGAGTGCGTCGGCATCAGCCACAACGGGGCATTGTGCGCGCCGGATTTGCGTGATCATGGCTATAGCCGTGTTCTCCACCTGTCCGAGACCTGGCCCGATGCCAAGTGCATCAAAGTCTTCTGTGTCAACAGCCTCAGAGAATGTTGTTTCTTCGTGGTCCATCTGCATAACGGCCTCTGGTACGGAGATTTGCATGATGCTATAGTTCTTCTTCGGAGTGTGCACCGTCACTTTTCCCACACCTGACCTCAGACATGCTTGAGTGGCCAATATGGATGCTCCAGCCATCCCATAGCTTCCTGCAACAATGAGTGCGTTGCCCATTTGACCTTTGTGGGCAAAGTCGTTACGGTGAATCATGCGTGAGCGAATCATGCTTTCCTCTAACAAAGTGAATTGCGCTTCAGCCTTTTCTATGAAGTCTTGGCTTAGCCTAATGTCAAGCACTTTGGTTCTTCCAAGGTACGTTTGCGCGTCGCTCAGGAAGAATGACAATTTCTTCTGATGGAGTGTCAATGTGAGATCGGCACAGATGATGTTGGCTGTGACGTTGAACGAATTGTCCTCTGCCATCAATCCCGATGGGATGTCTATGCTCACCACCTTCGAAGGGCTCTGGTTGATGTACTTTACCAGCGATGCAAAACCGCCAGCCAGCGGCCTTGTCAGCCCCGAACCGAACAATCCGTCGATTACCAGTATGTCTGCCGTCAGTTCGGGTGGGTCGAATGTCGTGGTGACCTCTGTAAAATCATTGAAATACTTGAGGTCAATCAGGCGTTGTTTGTTGATTCCACAATCTTCGGAAAGTTTGTTGGAGATATTGAAGAGTATGACTTTCACTTTGAAACCCTCTGCCAGTAGCAGTCGGGCCACAGCCAGTGCGTCGCCACCATTGTTGCCTGGTCCGGCAAAGACTATGATTGGGGTACTGGTGCTCCATTCATCCATGATGCAATGGACGATAGCCTTGGCCGCACGCTCCATCAAATCAACCGAGCGTATTGGCTCGTGCTCGATGGTATGTTTGTCAAGCTCGTGTATTTGAGCGCTTGTGAATATCTTCATATCGTACGCAAATTTACAAAATAAATGCTAATCCTATGGATAGTTTGCCATAATTTTCGTAAATTTGCGCAAAATAACAGAATTAGTAAAATGAGTCGAGTAACAATTAAAGACAAAACGTTTGAGACTTCAATCTCCGAAGCGGAGATTCTGGAGAGTGTCAAGCGTGTGGCAGACAAGTTGAACCATGACATGGAAGGGAAGAACCCGCTCTTTATCGCCGTGTTGAATGGCTCGTTCATGTATGCTGCTGACTTGATGAAGTTTATTAAAATTCCTTGCGAAATATCATTCGTTAAGCTTGCTTCCTATGAGGGAACCACCTCTTCGGGCAAGATTAAGGAGGTGATAGGGCTCAATGAAGATATTCATGGCCGCCATGTGGTGATTCTTGAAGACATTGTCGATACCGGAACGACCATGAAACGTATGCTGGAAACACTGGGAACACGCGAGCCCGCCAGTCTGCATATCAGCTCGTTACTGGTGAAGCCTGGAAAATTGCAAGTGCCATTGAACATTGAATACGCTGCAATGGAAATTCCAAACGACTTCATTGTGGGATATGGACTGGACTATGACCAGCTTGGAAGGAACTTGAGAGACATTTACACATTAGTGAAAGAATAATGAAAAATATTGTAATTTTCGGCGCTCCTGGTGCAGGCAAAGGTACTCAGAGCGACAAGATGATTGAAAAGTACGGCTTCGGACACATCTCAACTGGCGATGTGCTTCGTGCTGAAATCAAAAACGGTACTGAACTCGGTAAGACTGCAAAAGGGTATATCGACAATGGGCAGCTCATCCCTGATGAGTTGATGATCGACATCCTGGCAAGCGTTTACGATAGCTTTGGCAAAGAACACAAAGGTGTTATCTTCGATGGCTTCCCACGTACAATACCACAAGCCGAAGCATTAAAGAAAATGTTGTCGGAACGCGGCCATAAGGTGGCAGCCATGATCGAACTCTTCGTGCCAGAGGAGGAATTGATGAAGAGACTGCTTCTCCGGGGTAAGGAAAGCGGACGTTCCGACGACAATGAGGAAACGATAAAGAAGCGTCTGAACGTCTATCATACACAGACTTCTCCTCTGATTGACTGGTATGAGGCAGAAGGTATCCACCATCACGTTGAGGGTTTGGGTACAATCGACGAGATTTTTGCCCGTATAGCAAAAGTTATTGATAATTTGTAAAAAAACAAAGCCTCCCCAAGCCCTTCTAAAGCAGGGAATGTTGACAGCAGCAAGCGAGAGACATCCCCCACTTTAGAGCCTTGGGGAGGTTCTCTTATTTATTATGGAATCCAATTTTGTAGATTACGTTAAGATATATTGTCGCTCTGGAAAGGGTGGCCGAGGCTCCATGCACCTTCGTCATGTCAAGTACAATCCCAATGGTGGCCCTGACGGAGGTGACGGCGGTAAGGGCGGAAGTATTATCCTTCGCGGTAACCACAATTATTGGACGCTGCTCCACCTGAAGTACCAACGTCACGTCTATGCCGAGCATGGAGGGAACGGCGGGCGCGACAAGTGTCACGGAACGGACGGAAAGGATATGTACATTGATGTACCTTGTGGTACGGTGGTCTATGACGCTGAGACGGGAAAGTTTATCTGCGATGTGTCCTATGATGGTCAGGAGGTAATCTTACTGAAAGGAGGACGAGGCGGACTGGGAAACTTCCAGTTCCGAACGGCAACCAACCAAGCGCCCAGATATGCGCAGCCAGGAGAGCCGATGCAGGAAATGACCATCATTCTTGAGTTGAAACTTTTGGCTGACGTTGGTTTGGTAGGCTTTCCGAATGCTGGAAAGTCAACGCTTCTTTCCGCATTGTCGAGTGCCAAACCAAAGATCGCCAACTATCCGTTCACCACGATGGAGCCTTCGCTCGGCATTGTGAGCTACCACGACAACCAAAGTTTCGTGATGGCTGATATTCCCGGAATCATCGAGGGAGCAAGCGAGGGCAAGGGGCTCGGTCTGAGATTCCTACGGCATATAGAACGCAACTCGTTGCTGCTCTTCATGGTGCCCGGAGATACTGACGATATAAAGAAAGAGTATGAGATTTTGCTCAACGAGCTCAGGCAATTCAACCCGGAGATGCTCGATAAGCATCGTGTGCTGGCAGTAACAAAGTCGGATTTGCTTGATGATGAGCTTATAGAGATGTTGAAGGAGACGCTGCCGACCGACCTTCCCGTAGTTTTCATATCAGCGGTTGCGGGAATGGGCATCAGCGAACTGAAGGATATTCTTTGGAAAGAACTTAATGCAGAGAGTAATAAGCTGCAAGACATTACATCGGAGGACACGCTGGTGCATCGCGATAAGGATATGTTGCGGTTCGAAGCCGAAATGCACGCTGAGGGTGCGGATGTGGAAGAAGTGGAGTTCGTCGATGATGAGGATATCGAAGACGTGGAGGAACTCGACGATTTTGAATATACCGATGATTAAACCTAAACTGCATTATTATGATTTGGGTAGCGGAGTGGTTGCATTCAGCTCTACCCGGCATGGTGGAGTGGGGACAGACACCCATGCATCGTTCAGCATCAACAAATACTGTGGTGACGATGTTGATGCGATCGCCCTCAATCGCAAGGCTCTGGCTTCTGAGTTGGGAATCGAAACTGAGCGGCTGATAGTCCCTCACCAAGTCCACGGTGTTGAGTCGCAACTTATTGCCAACGATTTCTTTTCACTTTCGCAGCCTGTCCGCGACCAAATACTGGATGGAGTCGATGCCGTGATGACGAATGAGGCCGGTGTGTGCGTAGGAGTCTCGACGGCCGACTGCATTCCTGTGCTGGTTTACGACTGGCATCGTCATGCGGTTGCGGCCATTCATGCTGGCTGGCGTGGAACTTTGCGACACATTGCCCTCAAGACGGTCAGGGAAATGACAGTTAATTTTGGGTCGGTTGCCAACGAGCTGATGGCTGTTATCGGTCCTGGCATCTCGCTGAAGCACTTCGAAATAGGGCAAGAGGTTTACGACCAGTTTGCCAGTGCTGACTTCGATATGGATGCTATTGCGCAACTCTATCCCGTGAGGGAAAAGAAGGAGGGGGAACCACCAATGAAATGGCACATCGACTTGAAGCGCTGTAATCGCATGGATTTGGAAATGGCAGGCCTCGACTCATCGAAAATAATGGATTCGGCTATCTGCACTTTCGATTCTGTGGAGGATTATTTCTCCGCACGTAGGCTTGGAATCGATTCGGGGCGCATCTACAATGCCCTTATCTTACGTTAGTGCTGAAAAGACACCACTGAAAATGTAATTGATATTTGTGTACAGTCCATCGTTGTCATGCGATTCTATATGCATGGTTAAGTAAAAGTTCTCTTGTTTTCCGACACAACGTACAGTCTGAATAGTCGTCTGAAGACAAAATAATCCAACACCAAGTCTGTTTTGCTGATTTAAGACATGCTACAAAATGAATGCTGTCGGATGTCATCAGAGCTATCCTCGTTTAAAAGCTTAGCTTTTGAAGGGTGATACCTGATCTATCACATCGTAAAAGCTCACCTTTCACATGGAGGTTCTTATGTTATTGGTAACCAGTTGATTATAAAACGAAATCTGTTTAATGCCTTGGAGGGTTTGCTGCAATGGTTGATGTAATAAAAAAAGAGATGTTTCATTTTCTCATTTGCGAAAATCAACATCCCTTTTGGTAGAAAATCACGCAGTGACTCCTTTTGAATCCGATAAGTTTTTAATGCCGTTGCCAGTCCAGACCACCCACATGGGATGTTCAAACTTGATTGACGGCTGATGTGCGATGCCACTTCAGCCGCCCAGTACCCGCATGTTTCCATGCCCCAACTAACTTGACATGGCTATTTATGCCTGTTGGCTCTCTGTTGGCGGTATTTGGCCTTTTGCCTTGCGCTTCCAGAACCGTGTGCACCAGTGATATATTTCTTTTTCTTGGCTTTGGTTTTCACCTTGCCATCATCGGTTTTTGGTTTCGGAGCACCACGGAATACCATTCCGCCTTCAATTATATCATCTATTTCACTCATGTTATTTCCTTTAATTTGAGTGGAAATTCAGGAGATTCGTCAATCCTCGGCCATAAATAGTTCTGACAACGGCAGTCGGAATCAAATAATCCGAGGAGTCAGAAATCTCGCTAAACTCTTTCCTTTCAAAATCATTAATCAATGATGGAACAGTCGTACGCCTGTGAATGCCATTGCGATGCCATACTTGTCGCATGTGTCGATGACATGGTCGTCACGAATGCTTCCTCCAGCCTGAGCTATGTATTCAACACCGCTCTTGTGTGCACGTTCGATATTGTCGCCGAAGGGGAAGAATGCGTCGGAACCCAGTGCCACCTTGGTGTTGCGGGCTATCCAGTCCTGTCTCTCCTCGGCAGTGAGTGGCTCCGGCTTCTCGGTAAAGAACAGCTGCCACGTCCCCTCTTGCAAGATGTCCTCGTATTCATTCGATATATAGATATTGATAGAATTGTCACGGTCGGCACGTCTGATGCCTTCCTTGAACGGAAGATTCATCACCTTCGGACACTGGCGCAACCACCATTCGTCGGCCTTGTTGCCTGCCAGACGTGTGCAATGGATTCGACTCTGCTGCCCAGCTCCAATGCCGATAGCCTGTCCGTCCTTAACGTAGCAAACAGAATTGCTCTGGGTGTATTTCAGTGTTATCAATGAGATAATCAAGTCGCGCTTGGCATCTGCAGGGAAGTTCCTGTTTTGTGTAGGAATGTTCTCAAACAGTTGGGGATCATCCAGCTTCACCTCGTTCCGTCCTTGCTCAAAAGTTATTCCGAAAACCTGTTTCCGTTCGATAGACTTGGGGGTGTAATCAGGGTCTATTCTGATGACGTTGTAGTTGCCCTTTCTCTTGTTCTTCAGAATCTCCAATGCCTCAGGAGTGTAGCCTGGTGCTATCACGCCATCGCTCACTTCCCTGTTGATGAGTCGTGCCGTAGCTTCGTCGCAAGTATCGCTGAGTGCGCAGAAATCGCCGTAGGAGCACATGCGGTCGGCACCTCTCGCACGGGCGTATGCTGAAGCCAAAGGGGTCAATTCAAAAGTGATGTCATCGACGAAATATATCTTTCTAAGTGTGTCGTTGAGTGGTAATCCGATGGCTGCTCCAGCAGGACTGACGTGCTTGAACGAAGCTGCGGCAGGCATACCAGTGGCTGCCTTCAGTTCTTTGACCAGTTGCCAGCTGTTGAGGGCGTCCAAGAAGTTGATGTAACCTGGACGGCCGTTGAGCACCTCTATAGGTAAATCGCCGTTGTCCATGTATATTCTGGATGGCTTCTGATTGGGATTGCAACCGTATTTAAGAGCTAATTCTTTCATAAAATTAATTGGATAGATGTTATCGATAGTGCAAAGATACTCAAAAGATAGGAGATAGTAGGGCACTTCGATATTATTTTTGCGGCGTGGCTGATTTTCTTTGTTTTTTCTAATGACTTTTTACTCTATTATCCAATCTTTTAGTACTTTTGCACATGTAAAGTTTAGTTTTGTTGAGATGGACAAAAGTGTTAAGAGTCTGATGGAGGAGTTTAGCCATAAAGCACCGATTTATGATGCGGTGGCAGCCGATTTCGAGAAGGTGTCTGCAAAACTGGCAAAATATCATATCCATCTGAATTCCAAATCGCTGAAAAAGCTTTGGGGTTATTTGGCATCGAAGGAGAAGCCCTCTAAGAAAGCGCTGGACAGAATGGCATTGTTTGCTGGCTTCCAGAGCTGGAAAGATTTTCAGAAAGCTATTCATGGTGAGAACGATGGACAGTTGAATTATGATGATTGAGCGAGGGATTAATTGAAAAAGAAAAAAGGCTCGGAGCATTGCTCTGAACCTTTTTTATTTCCTTGGATTTACGAAGGGAATTACTTTTCTGTGGTAATTGTTCTCTTCTCCTGGATGCGTGCAGCCTTACCTGTGAGCTTACGCAAGTAATAGAGCTTGGCACGACGAACCTTACCACGCTTGTTCACTTCGATAGAATCGATGTTTGGTGATTCCAATGGGAAGATACGTTCAACACCAATGGTGCCAGACATTTTACGAACAGTGAAGCGTTTCTTCTCACCTACACCGCTGATCTTGATAACAACACCACGATAGAGCTGGATACGCTGCTTGTTTCCCTCGACGATTTTGTAAGCGACAGTTACAGTATCACCAGCTTTGAACTCTGGAAACTTCTTGCCGGTTGCAAATGCTTCTTCAGCAACTTTAATTAAATCCATTTTGTTTGATAATTAAATATTGTTTGTCGTTCCAATATAACATAGCTCAAGACTCGTCCAAGGCCAGCGGTTATACCGAAAAGCGGTGCAAAGTTACGATAATTTATTGAATAACATAGGGAAATGAGCTCTTTCATCTTTGGTCTTTAACTAATTTTTAGATAATTGTCTTATAAGCATTCTTTTAAAGATGACTAAATAGCAAGTTTTTGTTACCTTTGCAAAGGAAAGGTGCAAGTGTTCTATTGATGAGCGAATCTGTAAAATATTTATGTGCGTTATCTACATTATATAATACATAAAACTATGAGTAAAAAATTTGTTCTAATGGGTGGATTAGGGGTAATTATGGCATTTACAAGCTGTACCACCCACTATCAGTTGACAACGATCGACCGAAGCAGAATACTGATAGACCAACGTTACGATGTGAGGCAAGATACCAAGGCCGTTGCCTTCCTTGCTCCTTACAAGCATCAGGTAGATAGTATAATGGGACCGGTCGTGGCACACTCTCACCACTACATGAAAGCTGAAAGACCGGAGAGTGATCTCTCTAATTTGCTGGCCGATATTATGGTGTGGGGGGCGAAAGCCTACAATGAAAAGGTTGATTTCGCAGTCTATAACATGGGAGGCATCCGTGCAGGCTTACCAGCTGGCGACGTTACCTATGGCGATGTGTTGGACATCGCACCCTTTGAAAACAAGATTTGTTTTCTTACGCTCACAGGTGATAAGGTAATGGAGCTTTTCAAACAGATAGCGCATGTTGGCGGAGAAGGTGTAAGTAAGGGAGTTAAGCTCGTTTTGAGTAAGAACAATACTTTATTGCGCGCTTATTTGAATGGTAAGGAGATAGATCTCAATGCCAAATACCGGATCGCTACAATTGATTACCTGGCACAGGGCAATGATAAGTTGGAGGCATTTAAGGCTAAAACCGACTTCAATTCCCCACAAGAGGAATCCAATAATTCGCGATACATTATCCTTAATTATTTTAAGGAACTAACTTCGCAGGGAAAAGTCGTCGAAAGTCGGACTGAAGGAAGAATTGTATATTTGATTCCAAATAAAGAAGTGGCAATAGGAGTAGCACACCATAAACAAATAAGGAAATTATGAAAAGATACATATTATTGACAGCACTCTGTATGTTGAGTGTGGTGGCAATGGGGCAAAGGAAACAGCTGACGATCTTACACACAAACGACACCCACAGTCAGATAATACCTTTCAAGTCAACATTGGCTGATACCCTAAAGGCTGGAAGAGCAGGCTTTGTTAGGAGAATTGAATTGTTGAGGCAGGAACGTGCCAAAGACCCTAAATTATTATTATTCGATAGTGGCGATTTCTGTCAAGGCTCACCTTATTTCACCATGTATAAAGGTGATGTTGAAGTAGGACTGATGAACCAAATGCATTATGATGCCGGAACGATTGGAAACCACGAGTTTGATTTTGGGTTAGAGAATATGATAAGATTGTTCAAAGGTCTGAACTATCCGATTGTTTGCTCCAACTATGATTTTGCTGGTACAGAATTGGCAAAGATTGTGAAGCCATACACGATCATAAAACGCAAGGGAATTAAAATAGGAGTTATAGGATTATCTCCGGCACTTGAGGGATTGGTTTTAAAAGCCAACTATGGCCCATTGAAGTTCCTTGATCCTATTACCTGTGCGCAGAAGTATGCCGACATTCTAAAAGGCAAGGGATGCGATTTGGTCATTTGTATTACACATTTAGGAGTCAATATCGAAGGTGTCAGCGATGAAGAGCTCGCAGCTGAAACGCGTGGTATTGATTTAATACTCGGTGGCCATTCACACACTTTCTTGCAAGAACTTCTTTATGTGAAGAACCTTGACGGGAAACCTGTAGGCATAGACCAGAATGGCAAGAGCGGTATTTATATAGGAAAAATGCTGCTCGACTTTGATAAAAAGAAGAAATAAACAGATTTGAACGCTGACTGCATCGGCTTTCTACTCAAAGTAGAAAGTCAGTGCAATCATCTTGGAATGGGCCTCTTTGACAGAGTTGGTGTACATCAGCATACTCTTGTCTCTGAGGTCCTTGGCATGATTGGTGTTCAGACAGTTCCCAATTCCGTACATAAACTTGAGTTCTGGTCTGAGTTTGAAGTAGGGAAGGTAGAAGTCGCAGCCTATTCCAGCCTCAAGATACGCATCACCGCCTTTTAGTTTCAGGTAATCATCGTCCTTCCCCGACAAGTTCAGCATGGGATTGATGCCCACCATGACGTACGGACGGTGATTGTTGAAACGTGGGGCTGCAGCTATCAAGTCGAGTGCACATGAGATGTAAGCAGACTTGAGGTCTTGAACCTGCTCGGTGGGCTCACCGTTTGCGTCACGATCTGAAAGGTTGCGGAATGTGATGTGTCGTGTTCCAAAATACATGGCTGGCGCAACCCTGAATTGAAAGGTTGTGTTGATTCGGAGTTCTCCAAGCACACCCACTGTGAAGCCGGCGTCCCATCGGTCCTGATCAGCAGAAACAGTCTTTTGAACGAGACCATTCCCATCGTCCAAGTCGACCATTTGCGGCCCAGCATTCAATAGTTCCAAATCCTGTATGTGTGCACCGACCATGACTCCAAAATGAAACTTTCTCAAATCGGTATAAGGTCTGTTTTGCACTGTTCTGGTCTGTGCAAACACATTGATTGCACACAACGATAAAATGGCTATGTAGAATATTTTTTTCATATCTGAAACAATAACGTTGTACGTGGCTGGTTATTGTATTTGCCATACAAGAGTTTGGTGGCGGCTCTATTTTTATGACGTCTAAATTCAGAAAAAAAGTAACGTTCTTATGATTAAATTCAAATAATGTTTTTACCTTTGCAACATACAAAAGTAGATACAAGATATCTATACAAAAACATTATTAATAAAAATAAAGGAGTATAATTATTATGGCTTACGTAATTGGCAATGACTGTATCGCTTGTGGTACATGTATTGATGAGTGTCCAGTAGGTGCAATTTCTGAAGGCGAAATCTATAAGATCGACGCTGATGCTTGCACAGAGTGTGGAACATGTGCAGATGTTTGTCCAAGTGAGGCTATTAGCCTTCCATAGGAAAACGCATAAACGTAACTGATTAAATTTTAGCGGGCTCATTAAAGTCCGCTTTTTTATGCTCGATCTTGTTTGGTTGAGTTGTCGCGCAAAAAGGTGGAATGGAACCTATTCCACTGAGTCCCAAAAGTTCACCAAGTCGTCCTCGTTCTGACAAGCTAAAACTTGCTCCGATTCTCTAATTCTCTTTGGAATCATTCAGTAAAGATTTGTTTTTCTCAAGGGTATTGTCCTCAAAGATTGCGTCAGTTGGCATTTGTTGTTTTCGATGCTTATCAATCGTAAAATGAAAGGTAAGCTATTGGGTGGTGATAGATGACCTTTCGTGTTGTAAAACATTAGCTTTTGCATGATAGACGGCCAATGGCTGATAATCAGTACTTTGTACCATTACAGCCTATTTGTATGCTCCCGTTCGAACAATATGATTTATTTTCTCGATATGTGACAAATAAAAAAGCGATGATTTATAAATCACCGCTTTTTGTATCTTAGATAATTTTATTTACATACCTAGTGCTTTCTTAGCGTATTCATTTTCAGGGTTCACCTGTAGAACCTTCTTGAAGTAGGAATCAGCTGTTTCCTTGTTGCCCTTCTTTGAGTAGTAGTAACCCAGTCCGTAGTAAACTTGTTCCAAGTAGCTCTTATCCTCATTTGTCAGTGAAGCTTTTGCCTCTTCGTATGCTGCTACTTTCTTGAAGATGTCAGCAACCATGTCTGGATCATTCTTCATCTGGGCTGCATTGGCCTCGTTCAACCAAATCCAATCAGAGATGGATGGGAATTTGGTTATCATATTTTCATATACGCCAATGGCCTTGTCTAAGGTAGCGTTTTTCTCAGCTGTGTCGGTCAATTTTTCTGCCTTGTCAATATAGGTCTGGGCAAGTTTCGACCAGTCAGTTGAATTCGCTTTACTACATCTGTTGAGGTAATCCATCTGAATCTCAAGCGCTTTGTCTTCCATCCCCTGTGCAGCGTAAACATCAGCCATACCCTTCAGTGGCTCAAGATTTTCCTTGTCCATCTCCATTGCCTTCTTAAAGTTTGCGAGCGACTCGTCGAACTGCTTGTTGCCACATAGCGCCTTGCCGCAAACTGCATAGTCGTTGGCAACCTTCTTGCCATTGCCAGCAAACATGGTCTTTGCATACGAAAGGGCTTCGGTGTAGTTGCCCTTTTCCGTTGCGGCCATCATGCCGATACGCGCAATGTACTCACTGCTTGGGAACTTTTGCAAACCAGCTCTTACAACATCCAATGTCTTGTCGTACATGCGTGAGATGAATGCAGTGTAACCATATTTATAGAAGTTCTCCTCACTCATGTTGGACAGCTGTGCCTTGTCAAACCATGCGAGTGCTTCGGCATACTTGCCGTCATTGAGCATGATTTCAGCCGCTGTAGCTTCTACAGGATAGTTAGGTTCTACTTTTCTGAGCTCCTCCAGCTTTTGGACAGCCACATCTGCGTTCACGTGGCGATAGACTTTGGCATAGCGCTCGTAAGCTTGGATGTTGTGTGGGTCAAGGCTGATGGCTGTCTGATACTGGGTTGCTGCAGCACCCGCATTACCAATACTGTCCTGAAGCGCAGCTATATCGCCAAGAAGGAGGTAACCTTCGCTACCGTTCATTTTCTTGTTGTTGACAACTTGGTTGGCAATTTTTGAAGCCTCGTCGTAATTGTGTTGTGCCAAGAAAATATTACCTAAAGCGATAAGGGCCTTTTCGTTTTTCTTGTACATTTTCATGTAATCCTTGATAAGGTCCTTTCCTGCCTTCGGGTCGTTCGGTGCAGCTTCCATTGCACTGATGATAGGATTGAGAGCAGCCTTATAACTGTCGTCTTGAGCGATTGCAGGAGTTGATAAGCTTAGTATCAATACTCCAGCTAATAAATATTTCTTCGTTTTCATAATTCCATTATTTAGTTAAACTTCAAGTGGACTTTTACTAATTTGATGTTCCATTTCTCCAGAAGTTTAATGGTTAATGATTTATTGAGTTTTTACTTTTACTTCTCTAATGTTGATTTCACCTCGGTAGGGGAGTAAACCAGCCTTGAAGATGATTTTCTGGCCGATAGGCCCTGTGATGAAATTGGCAAAAGCCCAAGGCAATGCCTTGTGGGGGTCTGCGACGATGGCGTAAATAGTCCTGACAAAAGGATAACGACCATCGAGCAGATAAGCCTGATAGGGTTGCCAACTGTTACTGTCAATGGCCTTGCTCGTCTTTGAGATAGCCATCACTCGGATTTTTTTTGTGAATGTGGTGTTGGTGCTGTCTCTTCTGTCGTTCAGCCAGTTTGAGCCAATAACACCTATTGCGTTAGGAGTGTTGTGGACATACTCTATTACTGCCTTACTGTTTTTTGCAGCGACTATGTTCTCACTCTTGATGTTTTTTCCGTCTAATATGGAATCTACAACGTAATGGAGCGTTGCAGATGCTTTATTGTCGAATACTACTTGAATATCACCTTTGTCTGATTTGGGATAAATTTGGTTCCATTTGGTTACTTCGCCTTTCAAAAGCTTCTTGACATCCGTAACGGTTATGCACGAATCGGTGTTGCTGCGGTTAATGATGAAGGCAATTCCATCATAGCCAATTGGAAAAACGGAAGGGATGGGCCCCTTGCCTCTTAAGATTGCATCTTCGCCTTTCTCTAAAACTCGAGAGGTGAAGAAAAGATTGACCTTCTGGTCAAGTAACATTTTCATGCCAGTGTTATCGTCTGTATAGACTGGCAATAAATGGGTTTGAGGAAAGCGGTACTGATATACTTGCAACTCTTCCTCGATGATTGGGCTAAAACTTTCGTCAGAGGCGAATTTTATCGTCCCTGACGTCGGTGTATCTGTTCTACCGTCCTTGGCCTTCCTCTTCCCACAGGAGAAGAGAAAGGTTAGGGATAGTATCAATCCTACTGAAATGTAGAATGTGGATCGTTTCATAATTTTTTTCAGCTTACTGGAGTTTGAACGTGATAGGAAGTGTGAACCAGACGTTGGCAGGCTGACCGTTGTTCATACCTGGGTTCCACCTCGGCATGCTGTTTACAACACGAAGCGCCTCTCTATCAAGTGCTGGGTCAACACCGCGAGCAATTTGTGCCTGACTAACGCTACCATCGCGTCCTACCACAAACTTCACGATAACTCGTCCCTGGACTCCATTTTCAGCAGCAACTGCTGGGTATTGGATGTGTGATGAGAGCCATTGGTTCACGTTACCCTTGAAAGCTGGCATCTGCTCAGCTACGGTGAAAATCTTGTTTTCGACCTCTGCCTTTGGAGCCTCTATCTTTGGAGCTTCCTGAACTGGTTTCTCAATTTTAGGTACGATGTCTTGTGGAGTTACAACTGTGCTTTTTGCAGCAGTAGTACTACGGTCATTAACACCTTCCTTTGTTTCAGAGCCTACCGCTTTGTCCGTATTGTTCATTTTGACCATTGGAGGCATTTCTTCCTTTACATCCTTATCATCCTTGATGACAGGGGCTGTAAACTTCACAGTAGCACGAGTTTCAGGAACAATCTTTTCTGGCTCAATCTTCTTGGGCTCAGGTTTCTTCTGCTGTTCCTTACGCTTCTGCTGTTCTTTCTTAGCTTGTTCAAGAGCTGCAAGCTCCATCTTAGCTGCGTAAGCTTCCTGTGCTGCTAAATCATCATTGTGCTTTTTAATCTGCCATGCTAAGTAGCCACCACCGATGAATGCAGCAATAAGCAGAATAGCTAATGCTTTGATATTTCGCTGTGAAACGGTCTTGCGGAGGTTGTAGGCTCCGTAAGTTTTGTTCTTATCGGCGAATACCATTTCGACCCATTTAGGATCGTATAGATCTATTTTTGCCATTGTTATTTTTCTTTAATTGTTATACATCATTGTTTAAGCTTGAATGCCCTTCTTTGCCAGTAAGGCTTTCTCTTCAGCGCTTAACTTGTCAATGACATAAGTTCCAATGTATGAAATCTGCATTTCATCGAGAATATCTACAAGATGACGGTAAGCAGCTTTATCAGTCGGTTTGATGATAACGGTCAATGTCGGTACCTTCTTGCCGTTGATATTACCTGTCTTGATATTAGCCACCTCTGCTTGATAGATAGAATCTGGATAAGCTGCCTCATTTGCAGCCTTCTTCTTCTTTAACTCCTGCATAGCGATACGCAAGTCTTCATAAGGAACGCTTGCACCATTGTCAACTTCCTTGTGCTGGAGTACGTAGCGAATGCCTGTCTTGCCAGATGTCCAATCTGCTGGTTTCAGCCAGTTGGGATTGTTCAATTCTGGCTTTCCTTCTCCATAGAACATCTTGTCACCATCACCAATGAAGATTGTAATAGAGTGAGACTCTTTAGCCTCGTTCTTCTTTACATCAGGTTGGTTGACGTCTTTGCTTGGCATGGTCAATTCCATAGTTGAAGGCTTGCTCAGTGTTGTACACAACATAAAGAAGGTAATGAGCAACATAAGCATATCAACCATAGGAGTGAAGTCCACGCGGACATTCATCTTCTTCTGTTTACTTTTTACTTCTTTTGCCATTATTTTTCCTCCTTGGCAGCTGCCCCTGCAGCCTTTTTAGCGTCCAACTGTGTTATCATGTAGTAGTGACTTTCATCCATGTCCTGGAGTTCGCTCATTACTTTCTTAACCGTTCCGTAAGGAGTATCGGCATCAGATTTCAACGCAATTCTAACTTTTGGATTGACGTTGCGGGCTGCATTGACCCACTGTTGAAATTCTGTCATCTCCTGACCTTGGATACTATCGAGTGGAATACCCATCTTGGGGAGTTCTGCGTTACGAGCTCTAACAGGCTTTGACAAATAAGCTGCCAGCTTGTCGAGTGGAGCGCCGAAAGTTGACTCTGTCAGGAATGTCTTCTTCTGCTGATCAGTGAGCGTTGTAGGCATTGCATCAAGAATCTGACTCAACTCATTTGTGTTGTCGTAACTCATAAATACCTGGCCTTCGCCAGTCGGTTTTCCATCGGCTCCCTTTTGGGGGCTGATGAGGATTGTCAAGACACCGTTTTCAGGTACGACCATATCGGAAACAGAACCAGGAGTGTTTACTTTCACTGGCTCATTCTTTACGAATGTTGATGTCAGCATGAAGAAAGTAAGCAACAAGGTCATAACGTCCGACATTGGGGTCATATCGATCCAGACGTCCTCTTTCTTAATCTTTACTTTACCCATAGCGATAAAATTTTTAAAGGGTTAGCAAAAATTAAGCTTCTTCTGTGTGGTTTACTTCGTATGTCTGAGCGATAGAATAACCAACCTCGTCGAGGGCATATGTCAACTTGTCAACCTTGTTTGAGAAGTAGTTGTAAGAAACTACCGCACACCAAGATGTTGCAATACCAAATGCAGTGTTGATCAAAGCCTCAGAAATACCAGCAGAAAGTGCAGCAGAGTCAGCACCACCACCTGCAGACAAAGCAGAGAATGACTTGATCATACCCGTTACAGTACCAAGAAGACCGGTAAGAGTACCGAGGGTTACGATGGTAGCGATAATTGGGAGGTTCATAGTCAAAGTAGGCATCTCAAGCTGAGTTGCTTCTTCGTGAGCCTGCTGAATCTTAGCAACCTTATTAGCTTTCTTCAGGTTTGCGTTTGCACCGGTTTCCATATCTCTGTAAGCGTTCAAAGATGCCTTTACAACGTTTGCAACAGAACCCTTCTGCTGATCGCAAAGCTGATTAGCCTTGTTGAGGTCATTGTTGTTCAAAGCTGTCTTGATGTTAGCTACGAACTTTGGAAGAGCACCCTTGCCAAATGCGGTCTTCAAAGCCAACCAACGCTCGATTGACATAGCGAGCACAGTGAGTAACAATGTGTGGATAACAGGAACGACTACTCCACCCTTGAAGATAGTACCCCAAACGTCTGCTGGATTTTCTCTTGTACCTGGGTCCTGGAAGTGCATGTCATTTCCGAACCATGTGAAGAACAATACGAATGCTACGACTGCACAAACGACAATGATCCAAAATGCACCTCTAACTCCGTTGAAGCCCTCTGATTTTTTCTGTTGGGCTGCTTTCTGTTGTGTAGTTGCCATAATTTGATAAAATTTTAATTTTTAGTTATTAATGAATTAAATTGTTAATATCTTATTGATTTTAAAGTATTTGGAAAAATCCTAAGCTTTTGCAGCCTTTGCTTTTCTCCGCATTCTTGGCAAAGATAACAATTAATGAAGAACTAAAACTACAATTAATAACTTTTAACTGTTAATTTCTTGCTAACATTTTATGCCTTTTTTCTTAGGTTTTAAAAGGTTATTGCTCAAGATTCGAAGAGAATCAATTCATGTTTGAAATTCTTGTTATTTTCTTATACTTTGCCATTTAAAAAGCTGTTTCAAGTTTGCATTGCTTGTTCGTTTTAAGGATGTATTCCAATAATTTGATTCCACATAGAGTGAATTTGTGCACTTGTTCGGTGTTTGAAGCTGCATCTCTTTCTTTTATTCCTCATATCTCTTCATTGCAAATTTACTCAATTATATGGTTTTAACGAAAAAATAATGGCATTATTTCATTTTTCGATGTGAAATAATGCCATTTTGCTTAGAAAATCGTTTTTAGCTGGATCCTCAACAACTATTCTTTGATTATAGGTGCAACTTGTGTCCCATTCGTTCCTTCTTTGTTTTCAGATATCTGTAGTCATACTGATTAGGGGTGATTTCAATGGGAACATTGTCAATTATTTCCAATCCATAGGCTTCCAAGCCAACTCGCTTCGTTGGGTTGTTGGTCAGCAGTCGCATCTTATGCACACCGAGGTGGCGAAGCATCTGTGCGCCACAGCCGTAGTCGCGCTCGTCGGGTTTGAAGCCTAAGTGTATATTGGCATCAACAGTGTCAAGACCTTCCTCCTGTTGAAGTTTATAGGCGGCTATTTTATTCATCAGCCCAATGCCACGACCTTCCTGTTGCATATAGATGATTACTCCTTTGCCTTCTTTCTCAATCATCTCCATTGCCTTATGGAGTTGCTCTCCGCAGTCACAGCGACGGCTTCCGAGTATGTCGCCAGTTGCGCATGACGAGTGGACTCGTACCAAAATAGGCTCGTTCTTTTCCCATTTTCCTTTGATAAGTGCCATGTGTTCAACACCATTGCTTGTCTGTCGGAATGGAATGAAATGAAAGTCGCCATGAATAGTCGGCAGTTCCACTTCCTCGCCCACCTCGATGCTTGATTCGTTTTTGAGCCTATAGGCGATGATATCTTTAATGCTGATAATCTTCATGTTCCATTCCTTCGCCTTCTTTTTAAGGTCTGGCATACGTGCCATTGTTCCGTCTTCGTTCATTATTTCCATCAACACACCTGCGGGATAGCATCCTGCGAGTTTGCAAAGGTCTATAGAGGCTTCCGTATGGCCAGATCTCCGCAGCACTCCATTATCTTGTGCGTAGAGGGGATTGATATGTCCCGGACGACCGAATGTCTTCGGTGTGGAGCTGGGGTCTGCCAGTGCTTTAATGGTTGCTGCACGGTCGGTGGCAGACACACCAGTGGTGCATCCTTCCAATTTATCTACTGTTACGGTGAAAGGAGTACCGAGCATAGATGTGTTGTCAGACACCTGATGTGGCAAGTCGAGTTCTTCAGCCCTTGATAAGGTGATGGGCACGCAGAGTACGCCACGTGCGTTCTTAAGCATGAAGTTTACTTTTTCAGGGGTAATCATTTCAGCAGCCATGATAAGGTCTCCCTCGTTCTCACGGTCTTCATCATCCACTACAATAACGAATTTTCCTTCTTTAAAATCCTTTATAGCATCTTCAATGCTACTGAGTTTGAAGTTTTCCATATTTACGATCTATAATATAAGGTGTAGGTCTGTATTCCCGTCTCCTTAAATGTTGTATTATATATGTATGTTCCTTCGGGATGTCAACTCCTTTCAGAACTAAAATTATCTCTTATCTCTCTGATTATATTCTCGTTGACGTCCTTGATTACTTTGAGGTCTCTGTATAGCCTCAGCCTGAATCTCCACATGCGGAAGTAAAAGAACAATCCGGCAGGTATGATGACGGCCGCCACAATATTCATCCATCGCTTCTCGAATGGGCGTGTGTGCGCTTTAGTGACAAGTATTGGATACCGATTCAGCTCAGACATGATAGCTTTGTTGCGAGTGTTCGCCAAGTCCTCAATCACCTCTTCCAATTGTTTGCTGATGTTCTCAATCTCATGGTCGGGCTGAAAGACGAAGAATGTTCTGATGATGTTCGGAGGTGATTTCAAGTTCGTTTTTCTTGCATATTCAACAAGACTTTCGCTCATGTTGCTTAAGATGTCAGCATCTTTAGCATAGTCGGGTGTATGAATGATGACCTCCTTGCTGCTGATATGCCTTCTGATGCGCAATCCCAATATTCTCATGAACATATTGCGATACATGTCGATGTTGAACACCGCTGAATCGTTATTTGACTTGTAGGTGATGAAAATAGCCGTCGGGATGAGTACGGCCGGCGACAAGCTCTCTCCGAACCAGATGGCCCAGTCTCCAGCACGTGCCATACGGTAGCCTGTGTTTTGCAGGATGTAGTAAATGATGAACACAAGCACGCTGATGATAATGGGGACACCGAGCCCTCCTTTCCGGATGATTGCCCCCAACGGTGCTCCGATGAAGAAGAAGATGATACAAGTAAGCGCCAGCAAGTATTTGTTGATGATTTCAATCTCGTGTTGGCGGATGAGATTGTCGCCGTCTTTGGTTATCATGCTCTTGAAATCCAAGTCGCTGATTTCCTGTTGTACGTCCGAAAGCGCACGGTCAACAATCATGCGTCTTTCGTCTGGCCTCAGCTTGTTGTAGATGGAATCTATATTGAAATCCTTGTCGGCCACCCTTTTCTTAACCGCCGCATACTCCTTTGGTTTCAGGCGTTGAATCGGGTAGTAGAGGGCTTGTGCATCCTTGTAGTATGCTTTTCCGATACTGTCATATACGTGAACCAGTGAATCCTTGTCTTTCAATATCTTTCCAATGCCCTTTGTTTGTGCCTTGTTCGAAATGCCCGCCATGTCAGTCAGGTTGAAGTCGGCATCAAAGTCCATGATTATTTTTTTATGCGTGAAAGTCTCTCGTCTGTAAGGAACACTGGCACTGCTGCCCAGCTCTTGCGAACGCATGTTCTCGAACCATTCCCCGTTCCATAGGTTTAGGATGAGGTGTTTCTTTTCTGCTGTTGACTGCAACATGCCAGAGTCAGCCAGAATGATAGCTTGGTCTTCGTAGCTGTCGGTCATTCTGTAAACCATGATGTTGTAAAGGTGCCCCGTGTTCAGGTCTTTCTTTTCTACGTAGAGGTTCGTCTGTGGAATACCGTCGTAGAAGATGCCCTCTGGTATTTCCAACTCCGGACTCTTTTGTTTCATTGAGATGAGCAACTGCGCAATGTGTTTCTGAGAGTCAGGACCTATATTGTTCTGAAAATAAAAAGAACCTAAAGCAATCAGAACAGTGGCGATAATCAGTCCGCGGAATGACTGTATCAGCGAAATACCAGATGCCTTGATAGCTGTAAGCTCCGAACTCTCTCCAAGGTTGCCATAAGTAATCAGTGAAGAGAGAAGAATTGCCAGAGGAAGTGCTTGTGGCACCATCATAAGGCTCATGTACCAAAAGAATTGTGCAAGGACGTCCATGGAAAGTCCTTTGCCGATGAGGGTGTCAACATATTTCCATAGAAACTGCATCATCAGAACAAATAAGCTGATGAAGAAAGTTCCCGCAAAGAGCATCCCGAACTGCTTTGCAATAAATATGTCTAACTTCTTGATTCTGAACATCGTCAAAAGCAGAAAATGCATTCATTTGCAAATCTCGTGCAAAAGTACACAAAATAATTAGAGTAGCCACCGTTTTTTATTTTTTTATTACCGTGGTAGCGCTCACGCATTGCTAATGATGGCGACGATGCTTTGCCAGTTTTACATTCCTGTCGATAACCTGAGCCTGTCTATATTGCCATTCCAAATCTCCCGAAGTTCATCGAGGTCTTCTAAGGAAGCGAAGTCAGTGATGTGCAAATGGTAGTTTTCGGTCACTTCGCCCTTCGACATTCTTATCTCCCAATAAGTTTTCTTGTCGTCTTCGTATTCCCAGTACCATCGTATTCTGTCTCTGTTGACGGTCTCCAGAACCTTGGCGGTATGGGTTTGTGACAGTTGTTCTGGATTTCCCCAAGTAAAGGTTGTTCGTTCACCGTTGGTTTGAACATCGTCGGCCAACCATTTTTTTAGTCCGTTGTCCGTACTGATGAGTGCCCAAATCAATTTAGCAGACTTAGACCTCAACTCGTATTCTAATTCGATTTTTTCCTTCATGCAGACCCTTGTCTAAATTTGTTATTTGCAAATTTAAGAAATTTTCCATCTCGCAAAATAAAATCTAAGATAAATTTGTTCGATTCATTTTTTTTTAATACCTTTGCAACCGCTTTTCAAAATGAAAGCTGAAAATGATGGCGGGATAGCTCAGTTGGTTAGAGCGTCGGATTCATAATCCGGAGGTCCGGGGATCGTAGCCCCGTCCCGCTACATTGGTAATTAAAAGAGGAGTTGCGAAGAAATTCGCAACTCCTTTTTTCGTCTCGTCAGAAAACAGGTGAGGACTTCAATTCTACTTGTTGAGAGAAACCCGTTTAAGTTCCGTGGAATCCTCTGTGAGACACTGCTATCACGATTACATAGGGCGCTTCAGTTCCTCCACATAATCGAGGATGGACTGGTATTTCTTCTGTATTTGGGTGTGGACGCGAAATCCGATTATTGCTCCGATGATTCCACCTATCGTTCCGCCAATGGCCATGCTGGTGGCGATCTCCGTATTTCCCTGACCGGTTATCTCGATAAGGAACCACAGAAACCATGCGATAGCTATTGGGATTCCGATCTTCAGCCAGTCGTGATCGAGTTTCTTGGCTTTTGCCACCCGTGTCCCCACTTCTGTGAGTTCCATCTCCATCAGTCTGTCTGAGCGCAGGTCCTTTCCGTTGAAGTAAGTGTAAACCAGCGTCAAGAGGAAGAAAGTGGCGGTGAATACTGAAAAAGCTATCGACAGGTGAAAAATAAAGTAGAAGAGCCAGATGCAGTAGGGTATCATGACAATACTTAGAATCGTCATGACCAGATACTTTTGATTGATGAACGTCACATGCTGTTTCATGGCATTCCGAATCATCTGCTGATTGACAATTTGCTGTTTCTCCAATCGCGACTTGAACTCTCTGAGCTCGGCGCGAAGTTGTTCCAAATCCTGATTTTGAATCGTTGTTTCCATTTTTCCTGTTGGTTTTAATCGTTTGACATGTTCTTTAATTCCTCTTTGATACGATAGAGACGCACCGAGACATTCTTTGGCTTGATGCCGACGATGGCCCCTATCTCCTCATAGCTCATGTTCTCAAGCCAGAGCATGATGATGGCGCGGTCAAAAGCTCCCAGCCGTCCAATTCGCTGGCGTAGCATTTCCATCTGCCGCGAGTTGCGGTCGTCCTCCTCGAAGGGGTTGATGTCCATTACTAAAGGTTCTGTTCGGTGCCGCCGTTTCTTGCGGTCGAGCGAGATGCAGACGTTCAGACTGATGCGATAAATCCATGAATTGACCTTGCTCCTGCCCTCGAATGAGTCGAAGCTCTTCCATAAGTTGATGAGGACTTCCTGAAACAGGTCGCTGACCTCATCCTGATCTTTTGAAAACATGTAGCAAATCGTGTAAATCGTGCTACGATGTTCGCGTACCATCTGTTCGAACTGCCGTTCTTTCTCTACATTGCTCATTTTCGTTTTTTAAATGTTCTGACTCTAAGTCGCAAGAAGTGGACGAAAAACTACAGGAATTTCATATTTTTTTTGATATTTGATGTAAAATCTATTGGAAACATGTCCCCGAACCGGTGTTGATGCCCCGATGTCCCACTTGAATGGGCCGGAAGTGGCAACGGCTGCGCATGTCGAATACAAAGTTAAGCAAATCTCCGCATTCGTCTGTCATTTGTCTTTCGAAAAGTGATGACGGTCATCACATTTCTTCCTTTCTTTTGTCCGCTTACGCCCGCATCGTCGGTCGTTGGATCGTATGTTCGCAATGAGATGATGAAAATATGCTTCCTGCCTGATTTCATTCGCTTGTCGGCATCTTTCTTCTCGTTCTCTCTGGCCATAGTCCGCTACGTCTCCAATCGAACGACAAACAAGCTGCTCTGCAATCAAGCAAAATCAGTATATGCTCAAATTACCGATTTGGGTTAAAACTGTCGGAATTTCAGCGGTGATGTTTTTTGAATCAAAAGGTGAGCTTTGACATGACGAAAGGTCACCTTTCACCTTGCGAAAGCTGACCTTTTGGAATGTGTTTTCTAAGGTGTTGATTGACAGTGCTTTATAAGGGTGGTTGTGAAAGACCTGAGGTTGACAGTCGGTATGGTCTGCCCGATGCGTGTAGGCTGGCTTTTCGACTTATGGCTGTTGAGCTTCGGCAAGACTATTGGTGGAGGCTGGAATCCACATCAGACCCTGTTCGGAGTGAAAAACGGAAGAGGATGTTTCCGATGGTGTGATCATCAGATTGTCAGTGCCACTCTGATTTGACTTTGACAGATGATGAAACGTATGGCGGGCATAATTCGTCGGGCGCCCTAAGCTCACTGCGAAGCGTCTGTTTCTTTCCAAAGGTGTGTTCTATAAATCACCAACGCAATTGCAAGTGGAATCATCGTGCGTTGCGTCTTTTCTTCTTTTGCATTCCTTTCGACTCAAAGTGTAGGTTCGCTCAGCCCTTTTGTCCATTACGTTCCTTTGCTCCCTTACATTATTTGTTCAGCAAGAAGTGTAAAATCCAGAAAGGCTTATTCATGGAATCCATTTAAAGCGAATACTGTAGGCTCAGCAGAATCTCGCACCCTCTTAGGTGGTAATAGTCGGTTGATGAGCTTATTCCTGTTATTTGGCTGACGATGTATTCCTTTTTATTGAACAAGTTGGTCAGATACAGTGAGATGCGAATCTTCTCCATGCGCCATACCGCTTTAGCGTCGGCCAGCAAAGTGTTGACAGAATTGCCTTGTTGCAGTTCGTTGCGATAATGTGTCATGGCGCAGGTCAGGTCTATTGCCCCGAAAGTGGAGGTGAGCGACAGGCTATGTTTCCAGCCAAACAGCGTGGTCATCGCAGAGGTGTTGCTCCAGCTGAAACGGCCTTGATAGCTGAGCGCTCCCCATGCCGGCGAAAATTCGATGTTGGGCATCAGGTCGTAGGTGCGTGAGTGGTATTTCAACAGGTTGCCATCCGCCAGCTGTTGTCCGTTAGCGTAAATGAAACTACCGCCGAGCCGTGTCTTTAGGTGTAGGTCGTAGAACCCTTTCGACACCGATGCCTCGGCCTGCCAATAGTCATTTTGCGTGTCGTGTTCTCTCATCGATAGATAATATTTGCCGTCGGCAATCGTAAAGTCGGTGATGGTGTTTCGCCAATTCCGTCCCATCGTCATGTTGGAATTGAAGAAAAACTCTTTGATAGGTCGTTTGTAAACATAGTCCAGTGTAGCGAACAGTCCCGACGTCTGGGGCATCAGCCCCTCGTTTTCATAGAAAGTGCGGTAATTCTGCTGATATCGGCTCAAGGCAAAGCTGCTCATCTGCCCCGTCAGTTCGCTGTAGCTGCCGGTCAGTGTCCATTCGCTTCTCCGTCCAGCCTTCCATTTCAGGTAGATGGAAGGTTGCCAGAGTAGGAAAGACCTTTGCTGGTGTGTGAGGCGCTCAAAGGACAGTCGGGGAGTGATGGCAGCCTGCAGCTTGCCTCTTTCGTATTGAAAGAACGGTGTCAGATAGGCCGACAGTTTGGTGTTGTTGCCCATCGTATTCAGGTTTTGGACGTCAATGCCGGCAGAGTACTGTTGTGTCAGGTAGAGGCGCTTGCGCAGCCAGCCGGCCGACAGTGCCAAATGCCATAGATTGGTCTTAAGGCGCGTCTTTCCATCGTTGATGTAAAGGTCGGGATTGGAGTGATGGAAGTCGATGCCCGTCTGCACCGACAGCTGCCCCTTGCCGACGGTGAAAAGGCGGTAGAGGCTTCCAGCCACGTCGATTTGCGGAGTTCTGATGCGCTGGGTCAGCGAATCGTTCATGACGGACAAGGCATCCACCTGACTTGCCGAAACTTCAAGTACGTCCTTTCCGTATGTCGTTTGCGTGTTGACTTTGTGCTCAATTTCTGAGGTCAGAAGGTCGTGCCTCAGAGTGAGGTGCTGTTTTTGACTTGTTGTCGTGGGAATGGGCGCTCCGAAGTCATAGACCGACTCATTCATGGTCTCCTGTCGCTCCACTGTCCGTAGGTAGTTGGCCGTAAATCGCAGTTCGCCATCGTTCCTCAGCTTCTGTATTCTGCTTGCTCCATACCGCTGCGAAGTGTTGAACCGCAGTCGCTCGGCATCAATCGGGGTATAGATGGAAGGCGTGGAGAACCACTGTGGCAACGTGGCTTGCGACTGTGCTCTTCCCGACGATGTCAGAACGTTCATCCCTGTCGATAAGTCGCGGCCCGTTCTGTCGTAAGCCAGTCCGTACATCCATTGCCTGTTCTTTCCAATCTGGAGAATATTGGCAGAGCCTCCCGGATGTGTGGGCTTGCCGACAAGCAGATGAGGACGCAAGGTGGAGAGGAGTTTGTCGCGCGTGTCGTCCTTCAGCACGATGTTCATTGCCACTGCATCGGTCAGAACCTTGCCCTCTAAAGCCTTGATGGGTTGGTCATGGTTGATGATTTCTGCATTCTTCACATCCTTTGCCTTGATGTTCTCCTCCAGTTGGTTGTAGCGTCCACCAGTCAGGTCCAATCCCTCTACGGTGAATCGGCTGAGCGCCTTCCCGTTAACCTTCAGCTCTCCGCCATCGCCGACCTCCACACCGGGCAGCTTTCTCAAAACATCCTTCAGCGAATTGTCGCGCTCGTTGGCAAATCTCGTGAGGTCATAGACAGTTGTGTCCTGTCTGCCGAGAATCCTTCTGCCCTTTACGGTCACTTCGTTCAGCTCAAAGGCCTCTTCCGTCATCAGCACCTTGGTCGCACCTCTTTCAGCAATCTTTGCTTTGGTCTTGGCATATCCGAGACTGCTGACCAGCAACGAGTCGTCCGCCTCTAATCCCTCAACACTGATTCTGAACTGTCCCTGTTGGTCGGTTCTGGTAAATTTCAGTGGCTTTCCATGCCTTACCAGCGTTACCGATGCACCCTTCACGGCTTTATTCGTAGTCGAATCTTCAACCACTCCGGTGATAAGTAACTGTGCCTGTACCGCAAGGACTGCGAGAAATGCGATGATCAACAAAATGAATCGTTTCATGTGCCAATAGTTTTGTGAGCCTAACGGGCGTCTTCGTTTGATAAGCAACGCTCTGCTACTGTTCGAATTGAGGCTGTAGCTTCCCTTTCCTACCACTCAATCAAGTTGTACGGTTTGGCTTTCGAGTGCTTGAGAGCGTTCCCGTTGCCATCGGTTATTGTGATGGAGTTGCGCACCGAGGCGGGATAAATCATCAGCGTGTATCCGATTGGATCGGAAAAATACTGCTTATACACTTTGTTTAATGCTTTTCGGCTGATTAATTCAAAGTCTTTTCCTTTGTAAACGATGGCGGCGCCTCCCTGAACATTCTTCAGTCCCACAGCCTTGAACACGAATTCATTGTCTGAATCGTTGGCGGAGAGTACCAGTCCCGGAAGTCCCTGCAGCTTCCACGGCCCATTATCAATGGGAATGTTCTCCGCATACCAAGCATACCACGTTCGACCCTTGAAGTTTGCCACCGCCAATCGACAGTCGTACCCCAAAATGGCTTTCGAACTGTCGGCAATCAATGTCCAATCGGGAGTGTTCATCTGCTCTTCGACGGCAAATCCGCTCATCGCCACCTTGTCAAGGAACATGGATTTTCCTACCGTGGGATAGTTCTTATAATATTGCCAGCTCACTTTTGGAATCGCATTTATCTCAAACGACCCCTCCTTGTCGGACATAGCGAAAATGACTGAGTCAACTTGGAACGCAAGATAGCTGAAGAAAGCCGATGAGCTGTCGCCCACTTGAAGGAGCATTCGCTCGCTAATGCTTTTATTGTTGCCGGGCGTTCGGTCATAGACTTGTCTCAAGTCGTACAAAATTTCGTACCTAATCCGGTCTATTGGCTCACTGGTTGAGCTGAAAGACTCCCCCGGTGACATGGCCGACTGTGCCCAACTGCATACCGACAGTCCACACAAGACGATACTGGAGATAATTCTTTTCATAATCATTTGTATTTGTTTTCGGGCAAAGTTATCGCTAACCATCGATGAAACCGTCTCTTTTTCTTATCCGTTTCTTACTTCCAGCCATTATTTTTCTTACTAAATTCTTACTATAGCTATTTATCTGATGAAAATGGTTTATCTTTGTCGAAACAATTAAATCTAATGGACAAGCGAATAAAAATAGTTTGGTATCTCAGTGTCACCACCATCTTGCTCATTTTCGTAGGGCAAGCCTACTGGATTTATTCCCAATACCAATATGCCGGCGATATGTTGGCAGAACAAATGAAGAGAGAATGCACCACGGCCATCAAGGACGAGCAAGGAATCAGGGAGGTCAGGCGCATGAAGGAAACAGAAAAAGACAATCGGTTCAACAAGATCAGGATTGCATCGAAGTCCGTAAATAAAAATGCCAACGAGTCGAACCGAATACTTGACGTCACTTACACGTTGGGAGACAATACCCGTTATTTCATCAGGGTGAAAGGATTGAGCAATGATGAGTTGTCGATGATTCTTGACCGATACATAATTGCCTGCTTCAAGCCCATCCAAGCACAGACCATTGATTCGGTGATGGCAAGCAAGGGCTATGCCGGCATGAGGGATTTCAGGACCATTCGCAAGGAGGGTGTTGTGATGTTGCCGCAATATGAGGTAACAACAGGATTGAGAAAGATGCTGAAAGTAGCTTATTGCAGCAATCCTTTGAGGAAGGAGGCTGTCACCTTCGCCATTCCAATCCCCGTCAATACAATTATAAAGACCTTGACGTGGCAGTTGGGTGCGTCGCTTTTGCTCTTGCTCGTTTTGGCTTTTTGTCTCTATTATCAGATTAAAACCATCATGATTCAGAAACGAATCGACGCCATGCGTCATGAGTTCATGAAAAATATGATATTCGAGATGAAACAACCCGTTGAGCCTAATGCCGCCGAAGATGTGCTACGTATCGGCGATACTGATTTCAGGTACAGCATGAATGAGCTTCAGCATGAGTCCGAACGAGTGATGCTCACCTCAAGGCAAGCCGAAATCTTCAAGATTCTGAGCGATTCGCCCAATAGAATCGTACCACGCGAGCAGATTTTGCTTGCAGCGTGGGGCGATGACTCCTATTCGAACTCCATGGCACTGAACGTTCAGATAAGTTACCTGCGCCAGGCCATTAGGTCGGATGAGCGACTGGCCATTGAGGTTGTCTATAAGAAAGGATATATACTGAATGTAAAGGAGAAAGCCTGCAGGCAGTCATGACCGCAGGCTTTCTTATTCAACATGGCTCTGATCAGTTTCAGTTATGCGAAACGTCGTGACAGCCTTCCTTTTCTTTGTGCCTTCTTGTTTTTATTCGGCATCTTTCCATTTCCTGTCAACGGTATGACGGGCCATGACTTTTCAGAAACACGGAAAAGACAGGCCAGCCACCGAATCCGATATTTCTATAAAATAGGTTTGCTGGCCCAGTCTTTCATGATGGTTTGCTGTCTAATTATTTTATCAAGTTGCCCAATATGCTCCGAGTTAGCTCACGTGTCATGGTGCGGGTAGCGGCGGAAGTGGCGTTCTTCACGACTCTTCCAGTGGCGCTTGTGGTGGAACGCGACTTCTTGCCCGTCACTTTGTTTGAAATAGCTGTCCCCAAAACCGTCGCCAGCGTTGCGGTGATGGCAGTCAGGATGGACTTCAATATTTTACCGATGACCGACGAGCCTTTCTTCTGCGTTGTTGCCTGCTCTGTTTTCTCTATATTCTTCTCATTCTGCTGCGTGGCAACCTGTTGCTCCATTTTCAGGAGTTGCTCGTAAGCACTTTCGCGATCCACTGGATTGTCGTACTTCCCCGCAACATTGGAATGTTGTATGATCTCCTTTCGCTGGTCATCGGTGATGGCGCCAATCTGACTCAACGGGAACAGCACCTTGGCCCGTTCGGCAATCTGTGGGGCACCCTTCTCATCGAGGAATGACACAAGAGCCTCACCGGTTTCGAGGTTCATAATGGCCTCGTCGGTCTTGAAAGCTGGGTTCTCGCGGAATGTTTCGGCGGCAGCCTTCACAGCTTTCTGGTCTTTTGGGGTGTAGGCCCGGAGCGCATGCTGAAGCCTGTTACCCAACTGTCCGAGAATGTTCAATGGAATGTCAGTGGGACTCTGCGTGATGAAGTAGATGCCCACGCCCTTGCTACGGATCAGCTTGATGACCTGTTCTATCTTGTCAGTGAGTGCCTTGGATGTTCCCTTGAACAGCATGTGGGCCTCGTCGAAGAAGAAAACCAGCTTTGGCAGAGGCTGGTCGCCCACTTCCGGCAGCGAGGTGTATAGCTCCGACATCAGCCACAATAGGAAAGTGGAATAAAGTTTGGGCTGCATCATCAGTTTGTCGGCGGCCAAAACGTTCATGATACCCTTACCACCCTCGGTTTGCAGCAGATCGTTGATGTCGAATGACGGTTCGCCAAAGAACTTGTCGGCTCCTTGTCCTTCCAACGTGAGCAAGGCTCTCTGTATGGCTCCGATGGAGGCTGTCGAGATGTTGCCGTACTTTGTGGTATATTCGCCTGCATGACTCCCCACGTAGTCGAGCATGGAACGGAGGTCTTTCATGTCGAGAATGAGTAGTCCCCGTTCATCGGCCACCCGGAAAACAATATTGAGGACACCTGCTTGGGTTTCGTTAAGCTCCAATAGGCGGGTGAGAAGTTCGGGGCCCATCTCCGAAACTGTTGCGCGCATGGGATGCCCCTGCTCGCCAAACACATCGAAGAAACGCACCGGACATGACTGGAACTGTGGTGAGGCAATGCCGAACTCGGTCATGCGCTTCTCGATGAAGTCTGAAAGTTTGCCCACTTGGCTGATACCTGATAGGTCGCCCTTCATGTCGGCCATGAAGCAAGGTACTCCTGCTTGGCAGAACGACTCTGCAATCACCTGAAGGCTCACGGTCTTACCTGTACCTGTCGCACCGGCGATGAGGCCATGACGATTCGCCATCTTTCCGTTCATCACGATTGGACCATTGGTCCCATGTGCAATGTATAATCCTTGTTCTTGTGTGTACATAATGTCCTCTAATTTTGCTATTTGTCCGTAAAGTTAAGTTTTTCCCTTGACAATTGAAAATTTAATGGATTAAATAGTTGATAATATTTATATTTTCTTTAATAATGCCATTATCTTGTCAAGAATTTTCATCATTAGCTTACGATAACTTGGCTTTTATGTTGTCGTTGGTAAGCTATGGTATTGCGAAAGGTAAGGTTTCACACGGTCAAAGATGAGCTTTTTGAAGGTAAAATATATTTGCTTGTAAATCAGCTGTTTATTAAGTTGTCTGCCGAGGCTGTTTTGTCAAGTTTTTTCTTTTCCGTACTTTTCGGACCGTTGCGGGCCAACGGATGCAGACTGCCTGACAGATTCTTAGGCTATTTTGTGGGATGGAATGAACGTTGTTTGAGCTTTTTTCTTTATCTTTGCAAGCGTTGCGCTTTCGCGGCACAGCATAATGATGAACCAAATTAATAAACGGAACATTGAAATCAAATTATAATACATCGCCTTGGGCATGGGTGCCAACGCTTTATTTCGTTGAGGGATTACCCAATGTGGCGGTGACCTTGCTTTCCCTCGTATTGTATCGGCAGATGGGGTTGACCGATGCTGAGATAACATTCTACACTTCGTGGTTCTATCTTCCGTGGGTGATAAAGCCCTTGTGGAGTCCGTTCCTCGATTTGCTGAAAACGAAGCGATGGTGGATTGTCGCTATGCAGACGTTGTTAGGTGCGGCGTTTGCCGGTGTCGCTTTCACGGTCAATACTTCTTGGTGGCTACAAGGGTCAATTTGCTTCTTCTGGCTGTTGGCTTTCTCAAGTGCCACCCACGATGTCGGTGCTGACGGCTTCTATATGTTGGGCCTTAAGCAGCACGAGCAGGCATTCTTCGTGGGAATCCGCTCCACGTTCTTCCGTGTATCGTGGATTGTGGGCAAAGGAGGTCTGGTGGCTTTGGCTGGACTCTTGCAGGAAACGATGAACATTCAGATGTCGTGGGCGTTGATTTTCTATGCTTTAGCGGCTCTCTTCATCGGTATGTCGCTCTATCATAACTTCATTTTGCCCAAACCAGCAGAGGATTCGGAGCGCGGAGGCTTAGACGCCACAAGTCTGTTGAGGGAGTTCGGAGCCACATTCGTCACCTTTTTCGAGAAGAAACAGATTTGGGTGGCCATCGCCTTTATGCTTCTTTTCCGTTTTCCAGAGGCATTGCTCAATCCTGTGTCGCCTCTTTTCCTGCAAGCGCCAAAACATGTCGGTGGTTTGCAGTTGTCACTTGAGGCCTTTGGTATGGTGAACGGAACGGTGGGTGTCGTGGGGTTGCTTTTGGGAGGCATTCTTGGTGGACTGGTAGCCAGTGAAGGCGGACTGAAAAAGTGGCTTTGGCCGATGACCATTGCCATCACGCTGCCGAATATGGCATATGTTTATCTCGGTTTTGTGATGCCTACAAGTCTTTTTGCCATCAGTCTGGCCATCTTTATCGAGAATTTCGGCTATGGTTTCGGATTCAGTGCCTACATGCTCTTTATGATTTATTTCAGTCAGGGTGACCACAAAACCAGTCATTACGCCCTTTGTACGGGATTTATGGCGCTGTCGATGATGTTGCCGGGTTTCTTTGCTGGAGCATTGGCAGACTGGGTAGGCTACGATTGGTTTTTCGTGATTGTCATGGTGTCATGCGTATTCCCATTCTTGGTTGCGTCTTTGTTGAAGATAGACCCTGAGTTTGGAAAGAAAGGCAAAGAATAGTCGATCGGCTGGTTATGTCTTACTGTGACAGTGATTTGAGAAGATTTTCAATCAGTTTGGGCAGGGCATAGCCGTCGAGCTGATTCTCTTTTATCCAAATGAAGTCTCCCGGCAAGTTTTCTGGGCGGATTTCCGTGTTCCATAAGTAAAAGTCGGCGAAGATTATCTGATGGGTGAGTACGTGCTTGACTTTCGATTTCAGGAGCTTGGCTTCCGTGGGCAATGTGATATCTTTGGTGGTAGGAAATTCCCACAGCCCTTGCCAGATGTCTCGCTTTCCTCGTCTCCGGATGGCGATCTCATCTCCGTTCTTCGTGTAGATGTAAGTGAAATGGCGCTCCCTTAGTTTTATTTTCTTACTCTTCACAGGCAGCAATTCAGTTTTGTGAGTTCTGAAAGCCACGCATGTTTCGAGCAGTGGGCAGCTGTCGCATCGGGGAGCTGAGGGAGTGCATTGGATTGCTCCGAAATCCATGATCGCTTGGTTGAATGTCGCAGGTTGTCGCTTGTCTATAAGCTCTTGTGCCATGGTCTTGAACTCCTTTTTCCCCGTTGTCGAGTCTATCGGAGTTCCAATACCGAAGTATCTTGACAGTACGCGATAGACATTACCATCAACCACAGCAATTGGCTCGTTGAACGAAATGGAGGCAATGGCTGCGGCAGTATAATCGCCTACACCCTTCAACATCTTTATTTCATTGAAAGTCTTGGGAAATGAACCTCTTTCGACAATCTGTTTGGCTGCCGCATGGAGATTGCGGGCACGTGAGTAATAGCCCAGTCCCTGCCATTCGCGCAACACCTCGTCCTCGCTTGCATGGGCAAGGGCGGACACGTGAGGCCAACGGGCGATAAATCGTTCCCAATAGGCTTGGCCTTGAGCAACGCGTGTCTGTTGCAATATGACTTCGCTCAGCCAGATTGCGTAGGGATCTGTTGTCTCGCGCCACGGGAGATTGCGCCCATTTTCGGCGAACCAATGGAGGATTGTATGAGTGAAATTCATGTTGCAAAGATAGGGAAAAGACATAAATTGCAAAAAGTTAACAGAAAAAAAGTTGGATAGGTTCAGATAATTTTCTATTTTTGCCATGATAAGGGAGTGTTAATGAAAGGTGGGTTCTATAAATTACCACCGTAACAAGTCATAAATGGAATGTGGGTTACGTCTTGTTGGCTTTTCTTTTCTTTTCAGTTTGATGTGTGAGCGCATTCGGTCGCATAGGCCGCTGCACTCGTTCGTTTGTAGGCACATTGAATTTGAAAAGTAAACAAAATTTGACAAGGCTAATTTATAGAACCCGACTAATTTTTATTGGATATGCAATACTTAAAGAAAATATCCATGAGCTTTGTCATCTTGATGCCGGCACTCATGTTGGATTCTTGCTCCACAAAGCAAGCGGCAATCAACGACTTACAGAGGTTGTCTTATGATCTCAGAGATAACAGCCGCAACTATACGGTCAGGGAGTGGCGTGGAGCTGCCGACAGGTTTGTCAAGATACGCAAGCGGATTTCAAAACACGACTACACGGCTTCTGAACGGGAGGAGATAGGAAGATTAGAGGGGCAGTGTGCCAAGTATATGGTTCAGGGTGCGAAAGATGGGGCGCTCGATAATATATTAGTGTTCGGTAAGGAAATACAAGGAATACTCGACGGAATTGGCTATTCAAACTGATGTTTCATAGCTGTGTTGTCGTGCTTCTTTTCGTGAGCGAATAGATGGGATGTTTGCAAAGATAATCCTTATTCGCAAGTTCGCTCTTCAATAGGTGAATTATCAGCGAAATTGATATCAGACAATAATGAGGGCATATTTTAGTTTTTTTGAACTAAAAATATTGTTTAGTCGTTTGGTTTTTGTAACTTTGCACATCAAATCTAAATATCTCTTACAATGGCAAGTACAAAACAAATCAAGACTGCACTCATTTCTGTTTTCCACAAGGATGGGTTGGATGCCCTGTTGGAAAAGCTGAACAAAGAGGGCGTTAAGTTCCTTAGTACTGGAGGCACGCAACAGTTTATCGAGTCCTTGGGCTATGAATGTCAGAAAGTTGAGGATGTGACAACCTATCCCTCTATTTTGGGTGGTCGGGTAAAGACCTTACATCCGAAGATTTTCGGTGGAATTCTTGCGCGTCGCAATTTCGAGGGCGACCAGAAGCAGATGAGGGAGTATGATATTCCTGAGATTGACTTGGTTATTGTTGACCTTTATCCGTTTGAACAGACGGTTGCCAGTGGCGCCAGTGAGCAGGACATCATCGAAAAGATTGATATCGGTGGCATTTCCCTTATTCGTGCCGGTGCGAAGAATTTCAACGATGTTGTCATTGTACCAAGCAAAGCCGAGTATCCAGTACTGCTTCAGTTGTTGAACACTAAGGGTGCCATGACTGATTTTGAGGATCGCAAGATGTTTGCAGAGCGTGCCTTTGGGGTGAGCAGTCAGTATGACACAGCTATTCACAACTGGTTCGCAAGGTAAGAATTACTATTCCTTAGGGAATGGCATTGAGAGATAGTATTAATCATTTACCTGTTGATCGGGTTTAATTCGATTCGACACTTATTATCAAATTATAAAGAATGGGATTTTTTTCATTTATCCAGGAGATAGCAATGGACCTGGGAACAGCCAACACGATTATTATCAGTGATGACAAAATCGTTGTAGATGAACCTTCTGTGGTTGCGCTTGACCGTCGCACGGACAAGATGATTGCAGTGGGAGGTGATGCCAAGATGATGTACGAGAAGGAGCATCCTAATATCCGTACCATCAGACCGCTTCGTGATGGTGTGATAGCAGATTTTACGGCTTGCGAGCAGATGATGCGTGGACTCATCAAGATGGTGCACAGCGGAAATCGTCTGTTCACTCCTTCGTTGCGAATGGTAATCGGCGTACCTTCAGGTTCTACTGAAGTTGAGCTTCGCGCTGTTCGCGACTCTGCTGAACATGCCGACGGTAGGGATGTCTATTTGATTTTTGAGCCAATGGCAGCTGCGCTTGGCATGGGACTTGACGTTGAGGCGCCGGAGGGCAACATGATTGTCGATATTGGCGGTGGTAGTACTGAAATTGCTGTTATCTCATTGGGAGGAATTGTTTGCAATAACTCCATTCGAGTAGCCGGTGATGACCTGACTGCCGATATTCAGGAATATATGAGCCGTCAGCACAATGTAAAAGTCAGCGAAAGAATGGCCGAGCGAATCAAGGTACACGTGGGATCGGCATTGACTGATTTAGGCGAGGAGGCTCCAGAGGATTACGTCGTTCATGGGCCGAACAGAATTACTGCACTTCCAATGGAAGTTCCAGTATGTTATCAGGAAATTGCCCATTGCTTGGACAAGACGGTAGCTAAGATTGAGAACGCTGTCCTGTCGGCATTGGAGAGCACACCACCTGAGTTGTATGCTGATATTGTTCAAAACGGAATCTATCTCAGTGGTGGTGGCGCCTTGCTGCGTGGTATCGACAAACGACTGACCGACAAGATAAATATTCCGTTCCATATTGCCGAAGATCCGTTGCACAGTGTTGCCAAGGGTGCAGGCATTGCATTGAACAACGTTGATCGTTTTTCATTCTTAATGAGATAAACAAGGGATAATTCGCATTGACGATTGGGGTGTCTGTCGTCATTTCAATAGTCGGTGCTTGGTTATCCACTAAGTATTGGCATGCACAATCTGGCGGAGTTTCTTTCAAAGTACAAGCACTGGTTCCTTTTCGTTCTATTAGAAGTAGCCAGTCTCGTATTGTTGTTCCGTTTTAACAACTATCAAGGGAGCGTGTGGTTCACATCTGCTAACATTGTGGCTGGCAAGGCCTATGATATTAGCTCAAAAGTGGGCTCATTCCTGACGATGGGCAAAACGAACGAGGAACTGACTCTGAGAAATGTTGAACTCGAACAGCAGATTAATGAATTGTCGAAGAAACTCTATGAGCATACGCGAGACCCTAAGTATTTGAAAAAAGGGCAGTATCGATTCTTGTCTCCTTTCAAGTTGATTCAGGCTAAAGTGGTGTCTAACTCTTTGAACAAGTCAGAGAATTTCATCACAATTAACAAGGGAAGCTGGGACGGGGTTCGCCGAGACATGGGTGTGGTTTGCGGAAACGGAGTTGTCGGCACGGTGTATCTAGTCGGTATCCATTATTCGGTTGTAATTCCAGTGTTGAATGCCAAATCCAACATCAGTTGTGCCATACTGGGCCGCAGTTATTTCGGTTATCTGCATTGGACTGGGGGTGCAACCGACATGGCTTATTTGGATGATGTGCCACGCCATGCACGCTTCAAATTAGGCGATAGGGTTGTGACCAGTGGGTATTCTTCCATCTTCCCTGAGGGCGTTTTGGTGGGAAAAGTGCGACATGTTTATAATTCGGATGACGGACTTTCCTACCGTTTGGCAATACAACTTTCAACTGATTTCGGCAATCTTCGCGACGTGTGTGTTATTGATGATGCCTCTATTCGTCAACAACGGGAGATGATGGTAGCTGCTCAGGATTCTTTAAAGAAGATGGGTGATGGCATCAGCCAGTCAGATTAATTCTGGGAAAGATTTTCGAGGCTCACTAACGGGCCGATGGTGAATGTGCATTTGAAGTAAGAGATGACTATAGAATTTCTAAAGAACTCAGTGTGGTTCATAGTATTGGTATTGGCTCAAGTGTTTGTGCTTAATCACATACATTTGTTTGGTGTCGCCACACCATTGCTTTATATCTATTTTGTCTTGCTTTACAGGCGTAATTATCCACAATGGGCCATGATGCTGTGTGGTTTTTTCATGGGATTTTTCATTGATACTTTCTCTAATACTCCTGGTGTGGCAGCTGGCTCTATGACATTGATAGCCGCCTTGCAGCCCTTTGTATTTCGACCGTTTATTCCTCGTGACAGTGCTGAAGACCTTCGCCCAAGTATTAGCTCGTTAGGTTACATGCAATATTTCTGGTATGCCACCATTCTTACCCTGGTTTACAATGTTTCTTTTTATACTTTGGAGATGTTCAGCTTCTTCAATGTTCTGGAATGGCTTGCTTGTGTTTTTGGAAGTACGTTGTTGACTTTATTCCTTATTTTAGTTGTAGAACATGTAAGGAACCGCTCATGAAGAACTTTGATTTGGAAAAACGTCGAATGGTGCTCAGCGGTGTTGCAATAGCGATTATCGTTATTTACGTAATTCGTTTGTTTGCATTGCAGATTGCGAGCGATGACTATAGAAAGAGGGCCGATTCCAATGCTTTTCTCAAGAAGATTGAATTTCCCTCGCGAGGAATAATCACCGACAGAAAAGGAAAATTACTCGTCTATAACCAGCCGGCTTATGACATCATGGTAGTCATGAATGAGGAAAAGGACCGACTTGACACAATGGATTTCTGTAGGGCTTTGAATATCACCAAACAGTTCTTCATTCAGCGGATGAATGAAATTAAGGACCCCAATAAGAATCCTGGTTATTCAAGGTTTACCCAACAACTCTTCATGAGCCAGTTGAGTGATAAAGAATTCAGTGCGTTCCAAGAAAAACTCTATCGTTTTCCGGGATTTTACATTCAGAAACGTAGCATACGACAATATCATCGACCTATAGCCGGACACGTTTTGGGCGATGTGGCCGAAGTAAGCCAGAGTGATGTTGAGGAAGACGACTACTATCAGCCAGGCGATTACATTGGAAAGATGGGAATTGAGCGTGAGTATGAAAAGTCATTACGTGGACAAAAAGGAGTGCAGATTCTTCTTCGCGATGCTCATGGCCGAATAAAAGGTCGTTATCAGGAAGGTAAATATGACCAAAAGCCTCGTCCTGGACGTGATATTCAGTTAGGACTCGATGCCGACTTACAAGTGCTTGGTGAGCGTTTAATGGAAGGGAAGTTGGGGGCGGTAGTGGCAATTGAGCCGAAAACAGGCCAAATATTGGCAATGGTGTCATCGCCCACTTTCGATCCGCGAGAGATGATTGGCAAACTGCGCGGTAAGAATCAGCAGAAGCTTACTCTTGATCCAGCGAAGCCTCTACTGAATAGGGCAATCATGGGGCAATATCCTCCTGGTTCGACATTCAAGACAAGCCAAGCCGTGACCTTTTTTACAGAAGGAATCGTCAATGACTCAACAAAATATCCTTGTCCGCACGGCTTTTCTTTCAGAGGACTTCATGTAGGCTGTCATGGACATGCCTCTCCCATCTCCATTGTTCCAGCCCTGAGCACCTCTTGCAATGCCTATTTCTGCTGGGGGCTCTACCACATGTTGTCGAACAGGCAGAAATACAGGACTCTTGAAGTTGCTATGGATACATGGCGCGACTACATGGTGTCAATGGGCTTTGGCTATAAGCTGGGCATTGACTTGCCAGGGGAGAAGCGTGGAATGATTCCCAATGCACATTTCTACGACAATGCCTTCGGCAAATGGAATCCATTGACCGTTATTTCTATTTCCATTGGTCAGGGAGAGGTTAATCTTACCCCGCTGCAGATAGCTAATCTTGGAGCAACAATAGCCAACCGCGGATATTACATTACGCCTCATGTCGTCAGGAAAATCCAAGGAATGAACCTTGACAAGAAATTCATGGAGAAACACCGAACGAAAGGTAGCCTTCGCTCATATCAGGAGGTCATTGCCGGTATGGCATCATCTGTCAGAGGAGGAACATGCGCCCACGCCGTGCATCCAGGTTATACGCTTGCCGGCAAGACAGGAACGGCCCAGAACCGTGGAAAAGACCACTCGGTGTTCATGGGCTTCGCACCAATAGATACTCCGAAAATTGCTATTGCTGTCTATGTTGAGAACGGAGGTTTTGGAGCTGTCTTTGGTGTGCCAATTGGTTCGTTGATGATTGAACAATACATTAATGGCAAACTGACGGAAAGCGACGCACGCAAAGCCAATGAGATACAGAAGCGTCACATCAGCTATCCATTCAAACGCTCTTTGAGTATTGCCGATTCGCTACGTCTGGATTCAATCAAGCGCGTCAATCATATCAAAGACTCATTGAAGCTTGAGGCTCATAAACAACGGCAGACCCGTGCGCAGGAGCAAAAGGAACGAGAAGCGAAGAGAGAGGCTGAGAAAAAAGAGAAGGAAAAACAGCCACTCAACGATCCAATAATCCGCATGGATGACGAGGTTAAACTGAAAACGGACGAAAAAGAACGGAACAAGAGTAAAGACAAGACCGACGGCGGTAAGAAGAAAGAACGTTCGTCCATTCCAAACAAAAACTAACGAAACATTTACATTAAATAAAGTGCAAAGATAGTGGCAAACAATTACCATGCAAACAAACAACCAGGTGTCATCCGTTCATTAGACTGGTGGACGGTAGGCATTTATCTTTCCCTTCTTGTTTTCGGATGGGTGAGTGTTTGCGGGGCGAGTTACACCTATGGTGATACAGACATCTTTTCTCTGGGCACACGTTCCGGCATGCAGGTCATTTGGATTGGCACATCCATCTGTTTGGGCTTCGTGCTTCTGATGATGGACGACCGTCTCTATGATACTTTTGCCTACGTCATCTATGGATTGTTAGTACTGCTGCTCTTTGCAACGATTTTCAATCCTCACTCCATAAAAGGCTCACGATCGTGGATTGTTTTAGGACCCTTGAGGCTTCAACCAGCTGAGTTCGCCAAATTTGCCACGGCATTGGCCATTTCCAAGTTCATGTCATCATACGGATTTACAATTCATAATTGGAAGCATTTTGCCACGGCCTGTGGAATCATCCTTTTGCCGATGATTTGTATCGTCGGACAGAGTGAGACGGGTTCGGCTTTGGTTTATCTCTCGTTCTTCCTCATGTTTTACCGCGAGGGAATGCCCGGCTCAATTCTCTTTACAGGGATAGCCATGATTGTTTATTTTGTAGTTGGAGTAAAGTATGAAGGGTTGATGTTGTGGAATACTCCGACGTCAGTGGGCAAATTTTTTGTCTTGTTACTGGTTCAGCTGTTCAGCATTGGTATGGTGTGGATATATACACAGAACAAGGACAAAGCCCCGAAAATGTTGGCCTTTGTTTTGGTTGTCACCCTTTCGGCATTGCTTTTCTCTGAATTTGTCATTCCCTTCGATGTCGTGTGGGTACAGCTTGTCTTGTCAGCGGGTATCATCGGCTACCTTGTTTATAATTCCCTGACGTCATTTTTTAGCAACTATCTTTTTATAGCGCTCTTCACCATTGGTTCGATAGCTTTCTTCTATTCAGCCGATTATGTGTTGAACGATGTTATGCAGCCCCACCAGCGAGTGCGTATCAATGTACTATTAGGACTTGAGGAGGACTTGGCGGGTGCGGGATATAACGTCCATCAGAGCGAGATAGCCATAGGCTCTGGCGGTTTGCGAGGCAAGGGGTTCTTGAATGGAACGCAGACAAAGCTCAATTTCGTACCAGAGCAAGACACCGACTTTATTTTCTGTACAGTGGGCGAGGAGGAAGGCTTCCTTGGCTCGGCTGCAGTGCTCTTCCTTTTCTTGGCTTTGATATTGCGGTTGATGTACGTTGCTGAGCGGCAGCCGTTCAAGTTTGGGCGAGTTTATGGGTATTGCGTGGCTGGAATTTTCCTTTTCCATGTCTTTATCAATGTGGGGATGGTTCTTGGATTGACACCTGTCATCGGAATCCCACTCCCGTTCTTCAGTTATGGAGGTTCTTCTTTGTGGGGATTCACCTTGCTTCTGTTCATCTTTTTGCGAATTGATGCTGGAAGAAACCTTATTCGTCAGTGATTACTCAGATTGTAACAACGGCAAGGGGCTGCTTTCATCATGAAAGCAGCCCCTTGCCGTATGTGTGCGGGATACTGTCGACAAATGTTATTCCCGTACATTTGCCAAAGGCATAAAGCTTCATAAACATCATTATCCTGAAGAAAACATGTGGCATGAGTTCCACGAAACGATTGTTGGATACAGTACCACAAAAAAGCAAAACAAAGGGTGACAAGCACTAAGCTGTCACCCTTCGCTTTACATTGCTATTATTGAGGTCATCATTGATGAATGACCATCTTCTGATTCACGGTCTTACCGTCTATCTGCATTGAGACGATATACACACCACTTGGCAATTGTGACTTGAGGCGCATCAGGTCCTCAGGCTGACGAACATTTGCTACCCGTTCACCCGATACGGTGTACACAACAGCGGGAACATTCCAAGTTGCCGTCGTTACCCCTTGGATGTCGGTAGGCAAATTGTCGAAAGAGGTTGCCGTAGTGTTTACCAGCATAAAGCGATTGCTATCCACACCCGTATGACGCATTGTGTAAGTGTAAGATGTTACATCGTCACTCAAGTCAACCAACTGACGTGCGGAATTGTCAACCAACTTCAGATGCTCGTATTGTGGTAGATTCTTCTTGCGGATGGTCAACGTGTACAACTCGCTGTCGCTACCCTCTACAGTAATTTGCTGCTGCGTGAGGTCGGCAGTTGCGTTCACCTGCATCTGTCCATCAACGGTTTGTACATACAGACTGGCAGGTGCATTTGTCAACAGTTTGCGACCATCCCAACCACGGTCGTAGCGGTCGGTGGTGCCTTCTGCCTCGATGAGCCAAAGTACATCGCTGCTCTTGCTGCTTTCCAAAATCAACTGTACGGCTCCAGGCTCTGTCGTTATGACCTCAAAAGGTTTTGCCATGGCTGCCCGTTCGTTCTTTACCACACTTTGGTAAGGAATAGTAACTGTTGCAGGAACATCACTCACCTTGGTCTCTGCGTCGGTGAACTTCAGCAAGAAGCCCTGCATGGAAGGTATCGACTTGTAACCAATGGTTGCTGCTGTGTTCTTTGGAACAGCCAGGTAGCCACCTGCTGCCACATTCAAATCTTGCGTTCCATTCGTCGACTTGTTTTCATACCAATTGTTGAAACTACCCGTATGGTACACATACACCGTAGGATCAACCTCTTCAGGGAAGGAAAGTTGGGCAATATCGATGGCAGCCGTGTAAGAGTTGGCAAAGATGTTTTGTCCCAATCCCCAGTGCTTCTCGCCCACGTTGGTTGAGGTAGATTTAGTCACCTCAGCAGCCTGGCGTGTCAACGTTAAGTTATGGTCACACAGGTTCAACTTACCTGTTAGGGCATATACCTTCGGTGCGTCCTGTGTCAACTGATAGCCCACGAATGGAGACATCGTATTGTCCTTAGTCATCCAGCTCCACTTTTGGTAATACTGCTTCGGGCTGTTCTTCGCCTCGGAATAGTATTGCAGGTAAGAACCTTTGAATACAGGGCTTGGTACCATTTCCTTCACAGGAATACCAATCTGTTGCCATGTGTAAGGCTCTGCTATTAACGTGCGGCCGTAGGTTGGCGAGCCCTGAAGATTGTCCTTAGTCCTTATCTTGTCGGTGCCAATCTTCTGTCCACGTCCATAGAGTTCTACCGTTGCATATACCTCAGATTTGCATGGGTCGGCAAACGAAACAGCAAACGAGCCGCCAGCATCTGTTCCTTTCTCATCGGTCTTGATCACCAACTTCTTGGCATCGCCTGGCTGATTGTAACCTACTAACGCAGTAGAAACCACCACACTACTTTTCTTCGATACCACAAGTGCCTTTTCCGACTGGTTTTCCAGTGTTCCGATGGTCAGCACCTTGCCCTCTGGCAATACGCAGTCGTTCTTGGCAGCGCCTTTCTGTGCAGGATTCTTGGGATTGGCATTGTTTGCCTCAGTGGCAAATACCACGTCCTCACCATCTCCTGGTACTTTGACCGTCCAGTTGTTTTGATTCTCAAACTTGGTGTCCTCATTACCTACCCATAGGTTTTTCTCCATCGGTCCCGTGCAGTCGCCTACAGTGATGATTACCTTACGTTCGCCACCAGAGCTGCCAGCACAGGTAGGTATCGATTGTGCGAACTTGGTACCTACAGTGAACTCATACTTTCCAGCTTTGGGGAAAGTGGCATCGATGGCATTACCTGTGCCCACCTGTACCGTTTCTTGCGTTTCAAGGTCTTTGCGAGTCCATGTCACATCATACATATATGTAGAAACGGGTAACTCCAAATGGTTGGGAGCAAGTCCCTGACCATAGCATTTCTCTGCCCACTCTGCTTCTACTTCAGGAATTCCTACAGGAGAGATATAAACGTTTGACACCTGTGCAGGGCAACCATTACCATAACTATATTGTGCAATTACTTGATACCAACCCTCTGCAAGTCCACTGAACACATGAAGTGAAGCGTTTTCGCCACTGTTATTGGTGATATCCACAGGCTCACGAGCATCTTCACCTGGAGTTACCACACCATTCTGCTCTGTAGCTTTTTTAATTTCGTAGTGCAAAGGATAAGTAGCTTCATATCCTTTCTTGATGCCCACACTGATAAGACCAGAGTTTGGATTTTTAAGATCACACATCGCACCTTGCACCTCGAAAGCACCGTCACCCTTGGAAGGATTGAAACGGAAAGCAAATGTCTTGTTAGCAAAGTTGTTCACACCAATAGCTGCACCATAATGTTTAGGAACATACGCTTGCTCGATAGGAGAATACACATGATCGTCTGTCTGCGCATTGATACCAATGGCAAATTGCCAATTAGGAAGATAAGGACTTACTTTAATCGGTGTGTCTTCCTCAAAATCTCCAGGTGAATTATATGAAGAGCCCGGACTATTCGATTTATAATAAACTTGTGACAGGTGATTACATTTTCCTAACCCAAAGTCGAAGCCAACCGTATTGTCTCCACAACCCGCCTGAACCTTTACACCGTTCTTATAACCGCTGTCGTTGCGAGGCTGATATTTAATAACGTCGCTTTCGCCAATGGTCAAACTCATCGGTGAGGACATTTCGCCGCATCGACTGATACGTATCACATACTCACCAACGGGCAAATCGTAAATTTGGAGATAGCCATTGCGAGGCGTGGTCTTAAAATCAATAGGGAAAGACAAGGTATGCTCATATTCAACATTGCTCAAGAACGGTGTTGTCTTGAACGTGGTTGATGTAGCACCGTCCTTTCGCTCTATATGCACTCCATATTGCATGGATTTCTTTGACACTTCTATCCATGTGCCTGCGGTGTTGCCATGAATACCATAATTGCACGAAGGCCATAAAGTTGAACCACTTTTGATGTCTAAGTTTTTAGGCAGTGTCACTTCTACTTCCTTGGTCACGTTTACCACGTCGCAACCGTCATCATAAACAAAGCGGTAGGTTCCGGGGCCATAATCAGTAACGTCTACGGTTCTTTCATCTTTTTCAAACAATGTTCCTCCACCCATCGGCACTTCAACAGGCAGCTCGTCCCAGTTGCCCGTCTCTGTATTCTTTTTCTGAAGTTTTGCTTTGGTTCCTTCAGGAAAGTAGTAATGGGTGCCACTCACCGTGGTAGAATATTTAATTTTAAATTCTTTACTGAGAACGTTACAGTTCTCATCCGTATTGTAGTTGGAGATAGGAGTCAGTTTAAACGGTGCACTGAAATTTTCATCGTTTCCGCCATCACTACCAAGGTTCATATCCTTTGCATACAAGGTTTTTCCATTTGTCATTTCACCCGTACACAAAGGCTTGTATTGCTTGACAAGCCATTTATCTTGCGGTCGGTTTCCCTTTGGGGTTGCCTTGAACACCAAGGTAATGGAAGAATTGTCTGACGTACTTTTCGCCTCGTCATACTCAAGATTCAAGACATCTTTGATCTGATACCACGCATCCACTCTAACGCCACCGTTTTTCAACATTTCGGCTTGCTCTTCCCTGGCTTCCTTCGTGCTGCCATAGACCTCAACAGCTACATAGTCTTGGTATTGACAGTTACCAAGATACATTCTGGAATATTTTTTCCACCATAATTTAGGTGCAGGGGCCTGTCCCATGGTAATACCTTCAACACTTACCGATGTTTGAGTAGTGGGGCATACACCATTTTGCGTGTCTGACACTGTTACCTTTACCTTATCACCTTGAGAGAGTTTTGTAACTTTCCAAGTACGGGCGGCAATAGCATCGCTACCCGAAGTCTGGGTTGTCACCGTACCATTTGTACTTGTGATTTCAGCCGTATAATGGAAAGGGCCTAAACCATTTTTCACCGTTACCTCAACACTACCGTTGTTGCTGCCATTGATAGAGCAATAGGAATCCGATTGGGTATAGGTCATGGTTGGCGAAACATACGTTTCGTTGATTTTCTTCACCTCAACCTGCCCAGCATACTCTTGTTTATTACCGCTGGTAGTTTGGAAGTACACGTCGTATGTGCCCTCTGAAAGGTTAAACCATGTTTTAGTCCACGTGTTAGGATCGGTTGTCGACTGCGTCAAATTGGCATCATCTCCCTGCGGCACACCATTAACCGTGATAACATCATTTTTATTACCTGGCTTACGAAGTTGTGCTGATCCATTAGGCTTCTCGCTGTTGGTGCCTGTCACACTTAGCGTAACCGAACCTCCAGTGGCTCCACAACCAATGTCTATCTTTGACACTTTGTAGGGATAGGTCTGGGCAAAAGCCGCCACACCAAAGGTGAGCATCATGACGAGCATGAGCAAACTGCGTTGCCACAATTGAATTTTATATGACCTCGTATTCGTAAAATTTTTCATTGCATTTTCTTTAAATCTTTTTACTGTTTCAAAACATACATACAGCATTGGAGACCTATTCGTCCAATCCTGCATTCCTTTCGAAGACTTCCTCTTCAAAAGGCCCTTCCTTTGCACCAATGGGTTGCATACCCCCATTGTCTTCACCGCTCACACCCGCATTGGGACCAATTTGCATGGGAAGCAATAAAATACTGGGACTTACATAACTTTTCTTCATATTTTCAATTATTAGCTTTTATTCGTTACACAAGGCATGTATGTCTTTTCAGACAGTAGCTTACCATTTCTGGTATCATTAAAAACAAATCTTATTGTCAAAGTGTTAACGACCGATACACATAGAAAACTTGTCTATTTAGAAAGCAGCACATGTCTTACGAGCATAAATTAGGTGCAAAGTTATGAAGTTTTGTTAATTTTACCCCCCCCATAACGTTAATTATGTTTAATGCTTGAAAGTTTAACAGGTTTGTAACCTATCACTGTATTCAAGAAGATTTCTAAAAATTTGTTTTTGAATGGTCATGAACAACGATAGTCCATTCAAATTTTGTGGTTAACGAAGCTTTCACCCAACGCCAACTGAATTGTGACAGAAAACATACATGATATATCTTTGAAAAAAGAGGATTAGGTAGGGAATTTTAGCTAATTTTCCATGAAATAATGATCAGTTATTACACTTCATACAACGAGGCTCTGCTGTTTTATGGCAGTTCCTCGTTATATGAGATGTTGTAATCATTGATAGAGATTGTAATTGTAATCAGATGATCTATCTTCGCATTCATCAAAGTCTATAAACTTCGAAAGGGCATTAGCTCCATCTTCTTCGCCAGATTGATTGGAAAGCTCGGTGTCCGCCAGCAAACCTTCGGACTGAATACCAATTTTGAATATTAATGGTTGAATATAGCGTTTTCGTGACATCGCTTAAGATTTTGTTTTTTGAATAAATTACCGTCTGATTATTTTCTTATTGTTGATGATGACAATTCCTTTGGCATGCCTGCCAATAGGTTTCCCTGTCAGGTCATAAGCCGTTGCATCATCGTCGGTATGGTTATATTCTGCATGCTTGATGTCAGAGGTTGCGCCATCAACTGCGACAAACTCCTTTGAAGTAGAGATTTCATTGCCGTCAAGGACAAGATAGCCTCTGTTCTTTGCAATTTTCGAGTTTTTTCGGACTCTTATGAATCCTACACTGGATTTTTTATAAGTGAGGATATATTGAGTTCCGTTACCCATCACATCACAATTAGAAGTCGGCAAAAGCAAATTTCTTTCAATGGCCTTTGGCTTTCCAATAGCAACTGGTATTTTATATTCACCCGGCGCACCCTTAATGAGCACGGCGGTGTTGGCTTGTATGATACCGAGGTCGAGCACTTGTATTTTGGCTTTGTTCTGATTAAACTCAGTAACAGCATAGGTTTCGAGACCTTGAATTGATGAGAAATCTAATGGATATGCTGAAGATAATGTCGAATATCCCACATTGGAGATATTGAGTGTGACTGTTGACGGCAAAGTTGGAGCTGTTGATGGGTCGTAAGTGATAGTAATTTTATTGATTAATCCTCCTTTGTCAACGAATGCGTAAAAATCTTCAGTTGGATCTCCATTCCAAAGATATGGGGTTTGAGGAGAGCCAGACTTCTTCCATTTTCCTTTCGATGAATTAGATTCAGAAAAAAAGGGAAGCTTTTTGACGTCATCTTTCCCAAAATCTATAGACGTTATTTTACCAACAGTGGAAGATATATGAAAATTCCTTGTGATATGGAAATTATAGGATTCGTAGTCCTTGCAGCTAAAATCCGCATCTGTAGCCATAATAGTAATTCCTCCTTTAGTAATAACACTGTCGGCGGTAGTCGATTTGTCTATTGTAGCGTTGAACGTTATTTTGTCTGCAGCGGCATGACCGCAGTTCAGGCTCAACATCACGACAAAAAATGTAAATCGTAAAATGCTTTTCATTATTATATTATTAAGGTTCTTATCCTTTTTGTGTGTTGCTCATGTGTTTTTTCAGTACAAAAGTACTACTAATATAAAAGAACAACAAACTTTATCATCAGAAATAAAGTTTGCTGTCCAAAATATCTACAGATTATTATGCCTTAAGGGGGGTAATTTACCTGTTTTTGTAATTATCTATACCCTTGTTAAGGAAGTCGAGATAAGCCGGAATATCTTCTTTATGTGCAAAACTTCCACTAAGCGGATTGCCTTGATTGTCTATTGTCACATAGAAAGGTTGAGCAAGATAGCCGAACTTTGTTTCCTGGAGATAACTCCATTTGTCACCAATTGTACGCAAAGTGCGACTCGTTCCATCAGGTCTTTGAACCTTGATTGGCTCTTTCAAAGGAGTTTTATCGTCCACGTACAAGGAGATAAGCACATAATCATCGTTCAACTTTTTCGCAACTTCAGGATCTGTCCAAACAGAACCTTCCATCTTTCGGCAGTTCACGCAGCCAAATCCAGTGAAATCAAGCAGAACAGGTTTGCCAGCTTGGGCAGCTGCACGCATACCCTCTTCATAATTTGTGAATTTTGCATGAACTTTTTGTGGCTGAAGATTGAAATCCTGCGTATTCATTGGTGGTGCAAATGCACTGATAGCCTTTAGTGGCGCCCCCCAAAGCCCAGGAATCATATACACTGTAAAGGCTAATGAAATCATTCCAAGCATGATAGACGGGACGGGCATAACCTTTTGGTCGGGATCATCGTGTGGAAACTTCAACTTTCCGATAAGATATAGGCCCAATAGTCCAAAAATAACAATCCATAAAGCGAGGAATGTTTCCCTGTCAAGTAATCTCCACCCATAAGCCAGGTCAGCAACAGAGAAGAATTTCAGAGCAAATGCCAATTCTATGAAGCCAAGAACAACCTTTACAATATTCATCCATGAACCCGATTTCGGTGCTTGTTTGAGCCATGTCGGGAACAAAGCAAAGAGCGTGAACGGCAGAGCCAGTGCCAATGCAAAGCCGAACATACCAACAGCCGGTGCTACCCAGTCGCCACTTGTTGCCGCTTGAACCAAAAGGAGTCCTACTACAGGTGCCGTACAAGAAAAGCTTACCAATGACAAGGTAAATGCCATCAAGAAAATAGAAAGCAATCCAGTAGTTGAAGACGCTTTATTGTCCACTGCATTACCCCAGGATGAAGGCAAAGTCAGCTCAAACCACCCGAAGAAGCTCAATGCAAAAACAAGAAGCAATAAGAAAAAGAAAATATTGAATGGAGCATTTGTAGCCAACTCATTTAACTTCTGAGGTCCAAACAATGCTGTAATGATGGCAGCCAGTGCCATATAAATTATAATGATTGAGATTCCGTAGGTGACGGCATCGCGAATACCCTTCTTTTTATCGTCTTTTGCACGCTTAAGAAAGAAACTTACCGTCATAGGAATAATCGGCCACACACAAGGAGTCACCAATGCGACAAGCCCACCAATGATACCCATTAGGAAAATGTACCATAAAGAATTATTCTTGGTGTCTTGTCCTGAATTGAAAGCCTGCAGCTCCTTAACAACGGGACGCCAAAGGTCAGAAGGTGAAGCCGTCTCGACATTGGCTGCTGCCCCAATACTGTCTGCCGAGATGGTTGAATCGCCTACATTCGTTGCTGAGGTGTCAGATGTGGCAGCGGAAAGTGCTGCGAGGGAGGCTAATTGGTCTGCTTCAGTTTTTTTTTCTTCCTCTGGTGTTTCAACAGTCTTGGGGGCATCGGCAGGACCATTCCCCTTGAATCTGAACTCTACATCGGTAGGTGGGAGACACATCTCGTCATTGCAAGCGCCATATTCCAGATAGCCTTTGATGTTATAGGTTTTCCCTGTTATCTTATAACGCTGTACAAAGCTGACATTATTCTCAAAATAGCGGAGTTTTATTCCAAAAACCTTATCAAAAACATTCAGTTCCTTTCCCCGCGCCAATAATTTGCCCACGGCTTGAGCTCCTTCAGCTTTTTCTGTGGTAATGGTTGCTGATATAGGGCCATCAGCTGGCAGTCCAGTTGAATAGACATGCCAACCTGAATTTATCTTACCAGTGAAGATAACATCAACTTCGGTGGGTGATATTTGTTTTTGCTGAACACTGAAATGCACGGGGTTTTGAGCCAATGCTGTTAGGTTGAATAAAACAACAAGGACAAATAATAATTTATATCTCATCGCTTTCATAAATTTTGCTTTTCTTTTTTTAGATCGTATGGCCTCCACTGTTGATGGAATTTATTTCAACCTTGCAAAGGTAATATTTTTTTTTAAAAAAGAATATTACATCTTAATTTACTTTAGACTTTTTGAATTTTCTTGAGTTTTATCACTACGACAGATAATAAAAAAGAGACAGATGTACATCGGTTTCTTCGTTCATGATACATCAGGGAGTTCATGATTAATGACTGAAGGGTAAAAAAAACTCGCTGCTGCTTGTGTAATTCGAAATAATTTCGGCTCAGTAGAAAATCAATGGGGGAATAATTTGTTATTTATCTTAATAATTCCGACCTTCGCATTATGGAAGAAAAAATGTTACGCACCTTGGCAACTCTTGTTTTGCCTTCTCAAATATTAGATTATTTTACTATCGTTTCTGTCTGCGAGGTTGGACCTGAGTTTCATATTAGTCTTGACGAACGTATGGACAAGACTTTGTCAGGTAATGCCACCTTCGAGTCCAAGGGGTTCATGGAAGCAGTTAATATAACCGACTTCCCTATTCGAGGCCATAAGGTGATCTTGAAAATTCGTCGCAGACGATGGACGGATTTGCGCACGGGCAAGAGTTTTACCCTTCCCATTGCTTTA
>NZ_AUME01000021.1 GCF_000430525.1 Prevotella corporis DSM 18810 = JCM 8529
GCTTTGGCAATGTCTTTTTGTTTCATTCCGTTTTGGAGTAGCACAGAAATTGTGTACCTTTGCTCCGAGGTTAATTGTTTGTACATAGCAATGCATATTTAATTAATCTTTGGGAGACAGAGGTCTCCCTTTTTCATTTTTATGCATTGCTTGCTGATTTTTCCACTCATGGGGGCTGCTCGCCCCCAAACCCCTCGGGGTTTTCAGGCATAGATTATTAAGCTACACCCGTACTTGGGATTGCAGTTCTATGTTGAACTTGCGCTTTTGTTTTCATGGTTTTGGTTTTAAAACATTGTACCTTTGCAGTTATGATAAAAAAGCAAAACCCATTCTTTCGCAAAGCACGGTACGAACAAATGGAAGTCCGCGAGGAAGCTCCTTTGCTGGAGTGGCTGCTTGCAAACTTGAGTCAAAGCAAGTCAAAGACCAAGGCAACCTTACATAATCATGGCGTAAAGGTGAATAGGCGTTTGGTGACAAAATTCGACTATATGCTCAAGCCAGGAGATCATGTTTCTATTAGTACAAGCAAGAAAAATGATACGTTTCAAAGCAAACATGTCAAGTTGGTCTATGAGGACCGCTACTTGGTTGTCGTAGAGAAAAATAACGGAATATTGTCAATGGCCGCTGGACATATGTCTCTTAATGTTAAAAAGGTACTGGATGATTATTTCCACAAATCTCATCAGAAATGTACGGCACATGTCGTTCATCGTCTTGACCGCGATACATCTGGCTTAATGATTTACGCAAAGAGCATGGAGGTTGAGCAACTTCTTGAGCACGACTGGCATAATATTGTGTACGATCGTAGATATATTGCTGTGTTGAGTGGGCAGATGGAGGATAATGAGGGAGTTATTGCCAATTGGCTGAAAGACAACAAGGCTTATGTCACCTATAGTTCACCAGTTGACAATGGAGGTAAATATGCAGTCTCACATTTTCATGTGTTGGATCGTTCTGCCAACTACTCTCTTGTAGAATTTAAATTGGAAACTGGCCGAAAAAATCAAATCCGTGTTCATGCTGCCGATATGAACCATCCTGTTTGTGGTGACATTAAATATGGAAACGGCGATGACCCTATCCATAGACTGGCACTTCATGCTTATGTGCTCTGTTTCTATCACCCCTTGACGCATCAGCCGATGGAGTTTTCAACTTCAATTCCTATAAGTTTCAGGAAAGTATTTGCTAAAAGATAAATTATATGGCTAATTTAGAATATTACCTTGCTATCATTGCAGTTGTTGTAATTGGTGTTTTCCTCATCAAAGAGGTAGCAGGCTGTATTTTCAAGGCAGCAATTACACTTGTTGCGCTTGTTGTAGTTCTCTACCTTCTTAGAGTTTTAGGCCATATTTAATGACGTGATAAATAAGAGACAAATAATATTGATTATCAGGTGCATAATTCATAATGACTTTAGTTTCTGTTTAATTTTATAAAATAAAGTTGGATAAACTTGACTTCTGTCAGAATTTCAAAGCTACTCAATAAAAATAAATAATAATGACAAACGAAGAATTAATGCGGAGGGCTATTGAGCTCTCAGAGAATAGTGTTAAAAGTGGTGGCGGTCCCTTTGGTGCGGTCATTGCTCGTGATGGTGAAATTATAGCCGAAGGTAGCAACAATGTCACAATCGACATGGATCCTACGGCCCATGCTGAGGTCTCTACCATTCGGAAAGCTTGCAAGAAATTAGGAACTTTCGACTTGAGTGGTTGTGTTATTTATACTTCATGCGAGCCTTGCCCGATGTGTTTCGGTGCTATTTATTGGGCACATCTCGAAAAGATATATTATGCAAACGACCGTAAGGATGCAGGAAAGATTGGTTTTGATGATGATTTTATATATGAAGAGATTGCGGTAAAGCCTCAATATCGCAAAAAGCCATCTGAAATTCTCCTTCGTAATGAGGCTATTAATGCTTTCAGAATGTGGGAGAAGAAAGAAGATAAGACAGAATATTAAATAGTCAGTGAGAATCATTCTGTCTGTGATATGACCTATCAGCTCATTCCACAGGCAGTTTTTTTATTTTTGAGGGAAAAGCCTTTCGAACTCCGCCCGTAATTTAGATTCATCGTCTATTGTTTCACGAATCGAATCTAAGTTTTTAGCATTGGGAGAATTGGGAATCCAAAGTCGCATATACCCCGTTCGACTATATTTTGTTTTCATGTGCTCTAAGAATCGTATCCATTGTTCTTCTTTTCCCTTTTCAGGGTAATTCTCTATTCCGAACTCAATGGCACGAGTGAAAACGATTTCTGGGGTAAGATCTCTGTCAGCTTCTGCAACAATCTTACCATAAATGCTTCGGGGGACACGAGAGCTGCTGGCACGATGGTCTTCAACAGCTTCTTTCATTATGCGGATTTGTTCGGGTGAGAACCACTTCCTCAACCGTGCATCGTTCAATAGTATCTTCCCACTTGTTAGATGATGAATGGCCCGTGGCCCTTCCATTCCAAGGTCATGGTAAGCTGCAATAACATAGACCATATTGCAGTCAGCGCCCGTAACTGGCACCAAGTCAAGTGAGTTTTTTATAACTCTCTGTGCATGTATAAGTCCGTGTGATTTGCCAAATGCATTGTACCGAGGGAGGATTTGCTGTTCAACAAACTCCATTATTTCCAAATTGACATCTTTTGCCATACAGATTTTAGATTGCTAAAAATAATATTCCTATCGTGGAGAGAACGCCAAAGACGAACATGTTTCGTGCAGTTTGTCCAAGGATTTTGTTAAGTTCCTTTCCTTGTTTAATTCTTATCATCTGTTTATAAGTACACAAGTGGAACAAAAAATATGTTAGCAAGAGCCCCATAGCAATGAAGCTTAGTGGACTTCTATCAAGAAGATAGGCTATTACCATAAGAAAGGTTCCTATTAAACCTAACAACAGATAAAGGCGTTCGGCATTCTGCTCACCTATTCTTACTACAAGTGTCATTTTCTCATCTCGTTTGTCGTTAACTCGGTCGCGGTAATTATTTACAACAAGCAATGTGTCTATTACCAATCCACAAGCTATTGAGGCTATAATTACTTGCATCGTGACAGTTTGAAAGTGTTCGGGTAGGGATAAATAATAACTCATACAAACAGGAATAATGCCAAAAAAGATGAGAACGAGCAAGTCGCCTAATCCCCAATAAGATAAGGTTGTTGTATAGAGAAAACAGAAAATAACGCATACTAATCCTATAATTATCATTTCTAATCCACCATAGATTATGAGTGGCAATCCCAAAATTGCAGCAGTAATTGTTGTAATGATAAGTCCTCGGCGCATCGCTGGGAGAGTTATCCAGCCTTCAGAACATGCACGTTTCGGCCCAAGTCTTGTCTCTTTGTCATCGTTTCCTTTAATACAGTCAAAATAGTCGTTAATAAAGTTTGCGTCAATCTGCATTACAAATGCAAAGAAAAAACAAAAAATTGCTGGAATTACTTGAAAGTTTTCCCATCCCACATCCTTAGCTGCTAATGAAACTCCGATCATTACAGGCACTGCAGCTCCAGTAAGTGTTTTTGGACGTGCGGCAAGTACCCATGCTCTAAAAGAATTTGTCTCAATGTCAGATTTCATCAATGATAAAAATGATTAGTCTTTATGTATTCGCTATTAATTTAATTAAAGAAGTTCCAGCTTACTCCGAATCTAAATATGCGTTCATTAAGTGGATAGTGGGGAGTGAAGAAGTAGTTTCCTCCATTACTGCTATTCACGTGCGAAATCATTACGAAGAAACGAGTGTGTTGCAATTGGAAGTTTGCATATGCATTAAGAACCGGATAACCACCTATTTTTGTTTGGCTTTCGGTGTTTTCTTGAATACCAAATGATCCAACTCCTGGAATATATTCGGGCGCATTGTACTTTGTGAAGTAACGCATATCAATCCCTAAATCACACTTTAAGACCTTGGCAATTGTAAAACGGGTAAATAAATTGGAATAAATGTTCAGAGTTGGGGTAGGTAGAACTGCATCATCACTCGATTTCTGTAGAGTGATAACATTTTGCCAATTAAAAATTCCCAGCCTGAAGTTTTGAAGGAGTTGGAGAGTAAGCAAGCTGATTGCTCCACTGTGCTGCCTTACATTTACATCATTTGCTTCAATAAGGAAATTATCACCATTCGTTACCCTGTTGTTTTGCAGTCCAAAATAAGTATAATTTTTTATGAGGTCATATCCAACACGAAGCCTTGTATTGGTTTTCTTCAAAGAAAATTCGCCTATGATTCGTGAGTGAATAAGTTGATTCAGGTTGTTGTCCCACCAATAATGGCGAGAACGGAATGTGTTCATGTAGAATGAAGGAGCAGACCGATGGAAAAATGCTGTAGCAGCCAGTTGAACAGTGTCTCCGAATAAAGGAAAATTTAAATCGGTATGTCCGTCAACATGCAATTGTCCTGACCTCTCACCAGCTACCCAAGCTTCTGCACTCACATCATAATGTAGAGTCTTTCCTTCGGTCTTAATTAATTGTCCTCCAACAGATACATCATGTTGATTCCACTTCTCAAACCCCGAAAATGTTGCAACTGTTGAACCTGTGGCAGCCAATATACTTGGCAACTCGTAATGGCGCAACTCGTATGACACAAAAGCCTTAACTCCGGCTTTAGCCCATTTGTTGAAGCCTTCGAGGAGAGCTATTGCAAATGTGTTTTTAAGAGTCCAATGTTTGGTTACATCGTAGATGGAATCACCCGAATTTATCTGTTGCCTATAATAATCATTTAAATAGTATTTGTCTGGTGTCTGATATGCTTGGTATATTCGGCGATAATTACTAAAGCGTGCTGTATGAATAAAACTCGTTACAGGTACGTATTCATCTTTCATCCATTGGTTGGCATCACCCTTATTCTCAGGGGATTTGAGTGCTTTAGAAGTCTGAACAGAATCTTGGCTACTGGTGTTGTCATTCTTTTGATTGCTGATAGGGGGGGCGTCTGAAGAAGGAGCCTCTCCCATAATCTTTGCATCATCAGGTCGTCCTACTGTTTTTTTGTTCTTATCGTATTCTTTCTCGTTGAACTCCTCACCGCTTCGTTCTGATTCCCGTCTTGCTTTTTGTTTTGCCTCTTCAGCTTTTTGTGCTTCCTTGGATTTAATCGCGAACTTTTTGGCGTTGATTTCGTCTTCAGTCATAGGAACTTTTCTATAGAATCCAAGACTATATCTGTGGTTAAAAAATACGTGCTGATTATCATTTCTGTTCCAGTTTTTTGAAAGAACTGTCGGAATCTCATTCGTTCCATACGAATCTTTGAATGACTCTGGATGAGTGATATATGCATCGTTTGTTATTCCACCACCTTCTGCTACTTTTTGATGATTGAGCGAAAAGGCAAGATGGGCCTTATATTTCTCACCCGTATAGCTTCCCCATATAGAATAATGTATGTGAGAGGTACTCTGATTAGTATAATATCCTCGTCCATAGAGATAGTCAAACTTAAAACCAAACCCCCATCTTTTTCCTGCATTAATGGCAAATAATGCTTTGAAATGGTCCTCGCCGTTTGTTCGGTTCCCAGCTCCATTATATGAGAGATTAGTTATAGGAGAAAGAGTTGATGTATAACGAAAATTCGCTTGATCAACAATAACTTGATCATAAGGATTTAGAAATAGAAATTCTAGTGGATTCTTCCGATCAATAAAAATGCGGTTCTGACGTGGAGATCCAAGATTGCCCAGTGAATTGTACTCACCTCGTAGTCCTGTATTGAATATGGTGTTCATATACATTTCAGAAAGAGTGTCAGGAGTAACATTCTTTCTGTCGCCGAAACGCTCATCGATAGTCCACACCTTCAAACCACGAGGAATTTCCTTATGCTGACTTTGGATAGAGTCAGACCTGCCTAACTGTCGGTTGTTACCATAACCATTTGCACTGAAAGTGTCATCATTGGTTATTTCATTATTGTTCTGCGCTTTGATGGTTAAGAAAACCATCAGTGTTACAATTACAAAGAAATATCTCTTCATTAACGGAATATACGGAGTATAACTTCTATAAATTTAAATACCATTGAGACAAGAACAATGATTGTTCCCGTATTCTGGTATTCAGGAATAAGGTAAAAAATAATTCCAACAATTGCCCCCAGCATAAATATCGAATTGAGCCATTGACGTATACCTAAGAAACGATCCTGTTCCTTTTGAGGCCGTAATCTATGGTTAGGGCGACGAATTGTGCTATTTTGTCTTTCTTCGGTCATCATTTTATTTTAAAGCAGTTGCAAATCCTTCAAAGATTTCATTTTTACGATCTATAGTTGTTCTGCGGAATTTACCCGCAATAGGTAAAAGACGAGTACGTTTCTTGTTGACAGCATATTTGTCAGTTATCATTTCTTCAGCTTTATAGTTAGTCACAGAACCCGAAACTTCATAAGCATAATTCAATCGGTTCATAATTAGTTCTGCTTGCCCATCAGAACAAGAGACCTGTAAGATATAAGTAAATTTGGCTCTATCGACTGAAAAGAAATTTGATGAGAAAATTAAATATTCTTTCATCGATGCAACGATTCCATGCCTTTCTGGATTAACTAATGAGATCTGACTTCCTTCCAACTGATTCTTTCCTTGCGTAATTTTTGTCAAATATTCAAAAGCCTTGCCATACAGTTCTTTGGCACTTTTACCTGGGGCATCAAATTTTTGTGACCAGATAACTTCATTATTCACAAACGGGACTATACCTTCCTGCAAATAATATGTCTTATTGTTTACTTCGTTATTAGGAACAGTAGTTGCCCTATCCTCAACATTGTTTTTAGTTGGAACTGACCAAGTATTAGGAGTAGGGGCTATAGTCTCTTCTTCTGATGACTCAACAATATTCCTTTCTTGAGAGTTCTTAAGGCTTTTTACTGATTCTTGATTCAACCGAGCTGCCTCGGTATTGAGTCGATCAGCTTCAGCTTTTGTTTCTTCTATTTTCTTTTTAATAGCTAACGTTTTGTTCTTAGTTTCTTCTTGCTGCGTTTCTTTTGTTTTTGCCTTGGCATTGAGTCGGGCTTTGACAACATTTTCTTGTGCCTGTTTTAATTCTGCTTGTGCTTTTGCAAGCTGAAGTTGAGCTTGCTCAAGTTGTTGCTCCGGGGTTAATGTACTCTGGGCAGACATAACCATAGGAAGGCACACCATTAACGTAATCAATATCGTTCTCATAAATAAATTAAGACTTCTTTATATCAAGCAAAGGTATGAAAAAATAGTTTATCGTTAAACGGTTATAAGGTTTTTAACGTTTTAACTTTAACTTTTAACTATTTCTGTTCTAGTTCTTTCTGCAATCGTATAATCTCATCACGGTACTGCGCTGCCTGTAAGAAGTCTAGATCTTTCGCAGCTTGTTTCATTAAGGCTGTTGTATTTTGAATACTTCGTTCCAACTGTTCGCGCGACATTTGCAAAATGATAGGGTCGGCAGCAAAAGTCGCATCTTGAGGTGGCTCGATGTAGGCAACTTGTGCTTTTTTTCCTGCTGTGCTTTGAGATGTTTGATTACCATTGGGCATTGGAAGTGTACCTTTGATAGCGCGGACAATTTTTGTTGGTGTTATATTGTGTGCAGCATTGTATTTCAATTGTTTCTCACGTCGGCGCGCAGTTTCATCAATTGTCTTTTGCATGCTTTCCGTGATAGTATCAGCATACATAATAACTTTTCCATTGACATTTCTTGCTGCCCGACCAGCAGTCTGTGTTAAACTCCGATGGCTTCTCAAAAAACCTTCTTTGTCAGCATCAAGAATTGCAACTAATGAAACTTCAGGCAAATCGAGTCCTTCACGTAGAAGATTTACTCCAACCAAAACATCATAACCCCCTGTTCTTAAATCATTAATGATTTTAATTCTATCCAAACTTGCAACATCGCTATGAATATATGCGGTGCGGATATCGTGATTGAGCAAATATTCTGTTAATTCCTCTGCCATCCGTTTGGTTAGAGTAGTGATGAGCACCCTTTCATCTTTATCACTTCTTAGGATAATTTCTTCCAGAAGATTGTCTATCTGATTTTCTGAAGGCCGGATTTCTATCTCAGGATCAAGAAGTCCCGTCGGGCGAATCAATTGCTCAACCACAACCCCTTCAGCTTCTTGCAACTCAAAGTTAGCAGGTGTAGCAGAAACGTATATAATTTGGTTGATAAGGCTGTGGAATTCCTCAAATTTTAACGGGCGATTGTCAAAAGCTGCTGGTAAACGGAAACCAAATTCTACAAGATTTTTCTTGCGTGCTCTGTCCCCACCATACATTGCAGAGATTTGAGGAACACTGACATGGCTCTCATCGATGATTATAAGATTGTTTTTTGGAAAGAAATCGAGTAAACAGTAAGGTCTCTGTCCTGCTTCGCGCTTATCAAAATAACGAGAATAATTCTCAATTCCAGAACAATGCCCCAGTTCTTTTATCATCTCTAAGTCATATTCTACGCGCTCTTTAATTCTCTGGGCCTTAATGTTATCTCCAATTTCGTTAAAGAAATTAATCTGCATTGTCAAATCGTCCTGAATCATTTGAATAGCAGCCTCAGTCTGTTCTTTTGAAGTAACGAAAAGGTTTGCTGGATATATCTCATAAGCTTCGAATGATGCAAGTCGATGATAAGTGATGGAGTCCACCTCTTCAATCTCATCAATTTCATCATCCCACCAGGTGATACGGAGGACATTATCGCTATACGCCATAGCAACATCAACCGTATCTCCTTTAACCCTGAAATTTCCTCGTTGCAAATCTATATCATTTCTGACATAAAGTGCATTAACGAGACGTCTTAAAAATTCGTTTCGCTCAAGTATTAATCCCTTCTTGATTTTTATGACACTATCTTTCATTGCAACTGGTCCGCCCATACCATAAATGCATGAAACTGACGAGACGACTACAACGTCCTTGCGGCCAGAAAGTAATGAGGAAACAGCAGATAAACGTAACTTGTCAATCTCCTCATTGATTGTCAAATCCTTCTCTATATATGTATCTGTTGATGGCATATAAGCTTCAGGCTGATAATAATCATAGTACGAAACATAATATTCGACGGCATTTTGAGGAAAAAATCCTTTCATTTCCTCATATAGTTGAGCAGCCAATGTCTTGTTGTGTGAAAGAATAAGGGTTGGCCTGTTCACATTGGCTATGACGTTGGCCATTGTGAAAGTTTTACCAGAACCAGTAACTCCCAAAAGCACCTGGCTCTTGTCGCCTCGTTCTATGCCCTCGGTCAGTTCCTTGATAGCCTCTGGCTGATCGCCTGTGGGTTTATATTTCGATTTTAGCTTGAATTTCATTATTATTCGCAAAGTTACTAAAAACTACAGATACATTTGTATAAAAGGTGATTTTTTGCTAAAATTTACAAGGTGCTTTTGGTATTTATAGAATAATGTGTAACTTTGCAAATCAAATTTGATTTATGAAGAAGAATCTTTTCATTATTATCGCATTGGTATTGCTCTTTACCGGATGTGCTCAGGAATACAATCGGGTCTATAAGAGCACAAATTATTCATACAAGTATGAATTTGCAAAAGAATGTTTTGCTAATGGCAAATACAGTTTTGCCGTACCACTACTACAAGATCTTGTGACAATCCAAAAAGGAACTGATAATGCACAGGAATGTTTGTATATGCTGGCTATGTCTGAATATAGATTGAAAGACTATGAGGCAGCATCGGAAACATTCAAGAAATATTATCAGACATATCCCAATGGCGATTATGCCGAAATGGCTTCTTTTTACATTGGGCAGAGTCTTTATGCTGGAACGCCAGAGCCAAGACTTGATCAAACCCCCACAGTTGCTGCAATAGCTGCTTTTCAGGACTATCTTGATGTTTACCCTGATGGGAAAATGAAAGGTACGGCACAGCAAAGATTGTTTGAATTGCAGGACAAATTGATTCGCAAGGAATTTTTGAATGCTAAATTGTACTACAATCTCGGTTCCTATTTCGGAAATTGCACTAATGGTGGTAATAATTATGAGGCTTGTATTATCACCGCCGAGAACGCATTAAACGATTTTCCTTATACTCCATTACGCGAAGATTTTGCCATACTTGTCATGAAAAGCAAGTTTGAACTGGCACAAATGAGCGTCGAGGAAAAAAAGATACAACGCTATCAGGATGCAGAAGATGAATGTTATGGATTCATTAATGAATACCCTGACTCCAAAGAGCGTGAGACAGCCGAAAAATATATCGAGAAATGTAAGGCATACACGAAGGAGTAATTATCAAAACGCAAATTTAATACATACAATATAGAATGGATTACAAAAAATCAAAATCACCTGTAAACACGGTTACTCGTGATGTTTTAGAACTTTGGAAAGAAACAGACAATGTTTATGAGAGTGTTGCTATTATAGCAAAACGTGCCAACCAAATTTCTATTGAGATTAAACAGGACTTGAGTAAGAAATTGGCAGAATTTGCTTCTTACAATGATTCGCTTGAAGAGGTATTTGAAAATAGAGAACAGATAGAAATCAGTCGCTATTATGAGAAACTGCCGAAGCCCACTTTGTTGGCAACTCAAGAGTTTTTGGAGGGTAATATATATTGGCGCGATCCATCCAAGGATAATTTAGACGAAGAGGACTTCTAACTATGATACAACGTAAACAGACTGTCTTTCTATTCCTGTCACTGATAGCTACGTTGATATGCTTGTCAATGCCGATAGCCTTGTTCGAGCCACAAGGGATGGGAGGGGAAAACAGAATGCTTAATTTATGGGTAATTGACAGCAGCGGAACCAAAGATTTCAGCGTATGGCCATTGTTTGCCATTCTATTATCGACAGTTCCTCTCCAATTGTTTGCAATTTTCGACTATCACCATCGCAAACGTCAGATAACGACTTGTAGCATTGCTCTCATATTGATTATTGTGTGGTATATTGCCTATGGTGTGCTTAGTAAAACTTTAAGTAGCGGAATGATATATCACGCTCAATTAGCATCTTTTCTGCCTTTACTAACGCTGATTCTTATATTTTTGGCAAGACGGGGAATAAAAGCAGACGAAGCATTGGTTAGAGCAGCTGATAGGATAAGATAAAAATAGTATAATATTCATAAGAACGAGCGCGTGCATATCTTGCACACGCTCGTTTGTTTTAAATGCGAATACTGACAATCTCAGATACAAGAAAGCGCCACCTGAGGGAGTGAAGACGGAACGAAAGGCCAGAGCTTACCCCTTTCTTAAGTATTTGCAGACATATTTGTTTTTATGAACGACGGCTAATCTTGGATGCTTACGTTGAAAGATTAGCCCATAGACAATACCGAACACTGAACTCAAGCTTTCTAAAAGGTGAGGTATGGTCCGCTGAAACCTTACCTTTCGCATTGTGAAAGATGAGCTTTGGATATGTAAAATCTATTGTATTGAATTATAGTGAGTTGATGGGTGTGCATATATTGCAGATATTTAAAACTTTTTCCTAAATCAGAATCTTGGCAATCAACTTTCTCTGCTTGCCAATTCCAATCAGTGGTGCGTGACCATCTTCTGGGAAACAAATTGCAAATTGTCCAGGCTTTATGTGGAAGTATTGGTCAGCCAACTGTTGGTAGAATGCAAAATCCTTGTCCTCGTCATACTGAATATCAGGTTCTCCCAGGTCGGCTAAAGCCTTCCATCCGATGGCTTCTTCTGCGATAAGAGGAATGTGAACATCAATGTATTTACGGTGAACTTCGATTAACTGTTCGTCTTTTTCCTTCAGTTCCACTTCTTCCAAATTGATGAATAGTTGCTTGGCATCTAATTCAATGCGCCCAGCTTTCATCGTCGTGAAGTCATGTTGTGAAGCGTATTCGAATACTTTGCGCATCCGAAGATGAAGTGAAAAATACCTGTTAACCTCTCTTAAATCTCCTATGATCATTTTTTTCTATTGTTTTTGTTTAATTTTGTCAGCGTAAAGGTACGGTTTTATTGTCAAAAAGATAAAGGATAGAGAATTTCTTTACATAGTTTTTGAAATGAAAAGAGACTATATCTGAATGATATAGCCTCTTTACTATAGAAACACATTGTTCTTTTCATTATCTTTTCCGATAAGCCCTTGAATCATGACTTGTCGTTTGTTTCCTTCATATCAAGGAACTGTTGCTTTGCATCGTAGAACTCATATTGCAGGAAGCCGAGTTTCTGCGAAGGGATGATATGCACGCCAATTCCATACTTCATTTGCCATCTTCGTTTCATGGAAATCATTCCTTGGTTGATGTAGGCCGCAACGTAAGGATGTACGTGCAAATAGAATTTCTTAATACCTATCTTGTTAACGAGACGGTCAATTTTGCGTTCCAGCTGATCAGTAAATAATATGCTCGATCGAATTTTTCCAGTGCCAAAGCATGTGGGACACTCCTCATCCACATCCACATCCATTACTGGACGAACGCGCTGTCGAGTGATTTGCATGAGACCAAACTTGCTCAGTGGTAGAATGTTATGACGAGAGCGGTCTTTCTGCATCGCTTTGCACATGCGCTCGTATAGCATCTGACGGTCTTCCGCAAGGTTCATGTCGATGAAATCAACAACGATGATACCTCCCATATCTCTCAGTCTCAATTGTCTGGCAAGTTCGTCTGCTGCACCCAGGTTGGTGTCCAGTGCATTTTGTTCCTGTCCTTTTTCCTTGGTACGGTTTCCACTGTTCACGTCAACAACATGCATGGCCTCCGTGTGTTCAATGATTAGGTAACAACCGTGACCATAGTTGATGGTCTTGCCGAAGCCTGATTTGATTTGCCTTGTCACATCGAAGTTGTCGAAGATAGGCACCTTGCCGTTGTATTTCTTTACTATGCTTGCCTTTTCAGGGGCAATAAGTGAAACATAGTGTTTGACTGCAGTACAAATTTCCTCGTCGTTGACATAAATATTCTCATAGGTTGGGTTGAAGAGGTCGCGGAGCATGGCTACCGCACGTCCTGTCTCTTCGAAGATGAGCTGTGGACGATCCTGAGTTTTCTGAACTTTTGTGATGGCTTCCTTCCATCTGTTCAGCAGAACTTTCATCTCAGAGTCGAGCTCCGCCACCCGTTTTCCTTGCGCAACCGTACGAACAATCACTCCAAAATTCTTTGGGCGTATGCTCTGAATCAGTTGTTTCAGGCGAGCGCGTTCCTCACCGCTTTTAATTTTTGAGGAAACATTCACTTTATCCCCAAATGGTATGAGCACTAGGTACCTTCCTGCAAAGGAGATTTCTCCCGTGAGGCGAGGCCCTTTGGTGGATATGGGTTCTTTAACTATTTGCACCATTACCTCTTGCCCTACTTGTAGAGTGTTTTGTATGCTTCCGTCTTTCTGCAAGTCGGGTAGGCGACTGGCTTTTTGGATAGGATAAAGCTTTTTCCTGTCGCTTTGTACCTGTTTGAGGTATTTAGCAAAGGAGTTGAACTGACTTCCTAAATCAAGATAATGAAGAAATGCGTCGCGTTCGAAACCTACATCTACGAAACAAGCATTCAAACCCGGCATCAGTTTCTTCACTTTTGCCACGTAGATGTTTCCCACAGAGAAATTCGCTTCTCTTGGCTCGCGTTGGTATTCCACCAGGCGCTTGTCCTCAAGTAATGCTATCGAAATCTCTTTCGGCTGGGCATCAATAATAACTTCGCTTGTCATTTTCTTCTGTTTGTTATAAGTATTCCGTACTTATATTTCATAAAAAACGAGACGTGTTGTCGCACTCCCAGGGAAAGGAGTCTGATGCGATAACATGCCCCGTCAAGTTGTGAAAGAGTTGTGAGCGCTTTCAGCCCGTGGGGCTTACTTGCTCTTATGTCTGTTCTTTCTTAATCTCTTCTTACGCTTGTGCGTAGCCATCTTGTGTCCCTTTTTCTTCTTTCCGTTAGGCATAGTTCTTGATTTTAAATTATTACTTTAAACTTTTGTTTGTTATTTTTTCATGTCCTCGATAAAAGTCTTGGCAGGCTTGAAGCTTGGAAAGTCATGAGCAGGGATAGTAATAGTCGTATTCTTTGAAATATTACGAGCTGTTTTCTCTGCACGGTGCTTTACGATGAAACTACCAAAACCACGGAGGTACACATTCTCTTTTCTGTCCAGCAAGCTGTCCTTGATAGCGTCCATAAAAGATTCTACAACTGCTGACACGTCTTTTTTGGCAATGCCAGTTGATGCTGCAATCTCATTGATGATATCTGCTTTAGTCATTTTTATTTATACTTAAATGTTATATAATCTTTCTATCTTTGTTATAACGGAGTGCAAAGATACTCATTTTCAGATAAATACAGAAATATTTTTACTATTTTTTTGCAAAAAGTATAATATGAGGCTATCTACTCTTCATTTTTTTGTAACTTTGCGCTATATTAATATAAGGTGTATGAAAATAGCAATTGGAATTGACGTTGGAATATCTACTACCAAAATAGTTGGTATAAAGGATGGTAAAATAGTAAAACCATTGAGAATTAAGGCTACTGATCCTGTGACATCTCTTTATGGTGCATTTGGTAAATACCTGTATGACAATAAAATAGAGTTATATGATGTTGATAAGGTAATGATTACCGGAGTGGGATCGGCATATATTGACAAGCCTGTGTACGGTCTTCCAACTGAAAAAGCAGAAGAATTTCTTGCGGATGGCCTGGGAGCACGGTTCGAGTCTCATCTCGAACGCATGATAGTCGTATCTATGGGGACTGGAACGTCCATCGTTCAGTGTGACGGAGATAAAATTAATCATATTGGAGGTATTGGAATCGGAGGAGGAACTCTGAATGGTTTGTCAAGGTTGTTGCTGAATACAGATGACATCAAACAAATATCAGCTATGGCAATGAAAGGTGATATATCAAAAATAAATCTTCAGATTGGAGATATCTCTGTCCATCCGCTGCCTGGTCTGCCTATGGATGCAACCGCATCGCTCTTTGCTAATGCGCAAGGGCATGCGAGCAGGGAGGACATTGCGTTAGGTTTGATTTGTCTTGTGCTACAGTCTATTGGATCTGCTACTATTCTAAGTTCGCTCAATAGCGGAATCAAAGACTTTGTATTGATTGGAAATCTCACGCTCTTGCCTCAATGTAAAAGATTGTTTCCTATGATGGAAAAATTGTACGGGGTAAACTTTGTTATACCGAAATATTCAGAGTTTTGCACTGCTATTGGGGCCGCACTACAATCTGGGGTTGATGTTTGAGGACCAAGTGGATACCTTGAAGTGTATGAAATTCATACTTTCGCCTGCTTTCTATGTGTTGTGTGTTATTGAGGGTAGATGATTCATAAAAGATTTGTTATATCTAAAACGCATACAAGGTTACGGAAACGAAATAGAATTGAACATAATACAAAAACAAATTTTGTGATTTTGTACTTCCAATGATTATAATAGGAACTATACTTGCTTATTTTTGTGTGCTACTTTTATTGAGCAGGGTTATCGGTCGTGTGGGAGATAATGATGCTTTCTTTCGGGCAAACAGAAAATCGCCTTGGTATTTGGTAGCCTTTGGAATGATTGGTGCCAGCATTTCTGGAGTTACTTTTGTCAGTGTTCCGGGCATGGTTATTAACCAGAATATGGCCTATGCTCAAACATGTATAGGCTTTATCTTCGGTTATTTTTTGGTAGCATTTCTATTATTACCCATTTATTACAAACTCAATCTCACTACAATCTACTCGTATCTCAAGAATAGGCTGGGAAATCGGAGCTATAAGACTGGAGCATATTTCTTTCTTATCTCAAAAATGACTGGTGCTGCAGTGCGGTTTTATGTCGTATGTATGATTCTTCAGCGATTTGTTCTCGAAGCCTTTCATATCCCTTTTCCCGTTACGGTTATTGTAATGGTCTTATTGATATGGCTTTACACGCGTAGAAGTGGAATAAAAATATTGGTATTTACGGACACATTCCAGACTTTTTGTATGTTCGCAGCCCTTCTTCTTATCATATATAGGTTATTGGACGCATTGGACATGAACGTTTCTCAGGCAATAAATACTGTCATTATGGACAAGCATTCGCAGATATTTGTCTTCAATGATTGGTTGTCAAGGTATAATTTCTGGAAACAGTTTCTTAGCGGAATATTCATTGTGGTTGTGATGACGGGCCTGGATCAGGATATGATGCAGAAGAATCTTACTTGCAAGACTTTGCGTGGGGCACAGAAAAACATGTGTACATACGGTTTGGCCTTTCTTCCTGCGAACTTGCTTTTCATGGGACTTGGAGTTTTGTTGTTGCATTATATGCAGAGAGTCGGACAGCCTATACCCGCAGTACCTGATGAGTTGATGTTGCTTCCGACGGCAGGTGGAATGCTGGGTAGTGGGGTGGTTGTCCTTTTTACCATTGGTGTTGTGGCAGCATGCTTCTCAAGTGCTGACTCGGCATTGACGGCTCTAACAACAAGCTATTGTGTTGACATAAGACAACAACCTGAAAATGAGAAATTAAGAAGGAAGGCCCATGTGGCTGTTTCCGTTATTTTCATCTTCTTCATTCTTCTTTTCCGTATGATTAACTCAACCAGCCTAATAGATGCAATCTATATTCTCTGCTCATACACCTACGGGCCATTGCTTGGCCTTTTCGCTTTTGGCCTACTTTCGAAAAGAGAAGTCAATGACAGGCTGGTGCCGTATGTCGCCGTGCTGAGTCCCATAATCTGCTTTGCGCTTGACACTATAGCCTCTCTATTATGGAATTATAAGTTCGGATATGAATTATTGATGCTCAACGGTGTCTTGACTTTTATCGGGCTTATGCTGACGAAGTTGAAGCTATAGGATAAAGAGAAATGCAAGTATTAGCGATATAGTAAAAGGAGAAAAGATAATGCGGCGATGCACTTTACTTTTCTCCTTATAATTTCGGATTATATATGAGTTTTATCCTTATGTGTCTTATTCTGCAAGAAGTTTTTCAATCTCTGCTTCTATGTTTGCAATTTTCTCTGTTGGCTCGAAGCGAGCTACAACCTGCCCCTTCTTGTTGATTAAGAACTTTGTGAAGTTCCATTTGATTTCTGGACTTTCCTTGTAGTTTGGATCAGCTTCGGAAAGCATTTTGTCAAGAATTGGATAGATAGGATGGCTCTCATCCCATCCAGCAAAGCCTTTCTGCTCTTTAAGGAACTTGTAGAGAGGATCAGCCTCCTCGCCATTCACCTTGATTTTCTTGAAGCGTGGAAATTCGGTTCCATAGTTGAGTTTGCAGAACTCATGAATGCTCTCGTCAGTACCTGGCGCCTGCTGGCCAAATTGGTTGCAAGGGAAATCAAGAATTTCAAAACCCTTTGCATGATACTTTTTATAAGTTGCCTCCAACTCTTCATACGTAGGAGTGAAGCCACATTTAGTAGCTGTATTTACAATCAATAACACTTCATTGGCAAACTCCTTCAAAGAGAAATCACCACCCTTCCTGTCCTTGACAGTGAAATCATAAACTGTTTTCATTTTTATTATATTCTTTTGTTAAATGACTACAATTGTAGTGAATGCAAATGTACGAATTTTATTTTTATTTCTTTTCTCACATTTATTAAAAGTCCTAAAAAATGTTTTACAGTGCTTAGAGGTGCTTCGTTGATGGAATAGGGATTTCCCTACTTTAAAATAGAGAATTTACAACTTTTGAATCGTGCTATTTGATTAATTTTGCAATACAACATGATAGGAAGAACAATTAAATACATAAAATATGAGGACAATTAATAAGTTTTTGTTGGCATTGATGATTGTTTCGGTGCCTTTGACTTTTACAAGTTGTAGCGATAACAATGATTATTATGTAGATTCTACAGATCTTGTATCTGAAGCTGTGCATAATTATTGGTATGTGTATCGTGGTGGTGCAGATTATTATACTACTTACAATTGGTTTTACTACTACTACCCGCAGGCATCAGATGCTCAGTTCATTGCGTTTATGAGGGCAGTTGGCTATGGTGGTACACCATATTGGGATGAATATAATAATGGAGGTTATGGTTGGGATAATACTTATGACAACGAAGTCACCACACAGGAAGCTCTTCTGCTCAGCGAGGCCCAGACGTTATGTGGCGAGTGGGAAGGTCCTATGGTGTATGAATATACAGATGATAAATCAAAGCAAAGAATTCGAGAGACTTTCACTGCAAACATGAAGTTCTTCCAGTACAATTCTTCTGCAAATTCCTTGAGTGGGAACGGTGTTGAGGTAGATACTGCCGACGATGGCGCATCACAGACATTGGATTTCTCATGGTATGTGGATAAACATGGTGATATCTACATCAAGTACACCAAGTCAGGTACAATCTTCGTAATGGACGCAGATTCAAAGACCAATGGCTTCCATTTGGGTTACGAGGATCAGAAAGGCTTTGATACGTTCTTTGGAGTTGCCATAAGTACGAATACCCAAGACGTTTTCTACATTGACCTCGCACGTCAGGCAACGAATGCCAAGGGCGTAATGGCCAAGACACGCGCATTGTCTGGCAAACTGGCCGGCAAGTCATTCGGTCAGGCAACCAAGAATGTGGCAGCACAATATAAGGAGACTGCAATCAAGAAATTAAGGGAGAAATAAAATTATTGTAAATATCTAAAATTCGAATACCGTCTGCGCATACAGTGCAGGCGGTTTTTTTGTCAGAATAGACTTCAATTCGCAATGATTATATGACTAAAAATCAGTGTTAGCGGTATGTCTTGTAATTTGTTGATAATCAGAGAGAAATTGATTGGTGCGTAAAAGGTGAGCTTTTGCACTTCCATTCATGACATATCGCACTCCAAAAGGTCAGCTTTCGCAAGGCGAGAGTTCAGCTTTGTACGGATAGAATAAAAAAGAGATGCGGCAAAACCAACAAAGGGCTTGCCGCATTTCTTGGATTTGAAAACCATTAGAGTATATTCCAGACGGTGATAATGGTCTCTCTATCGAGGCTTTCTATTTTGTTTTCTATATCGTCGGGAAGATTACAGAAGAAGTCGATACCAGTAAGTTGCTCCAATTGGTCAATGTTGACAACGTAGGGCTTCAGTGATACGCCTTGGTTGTTCTCATGCTTAAACCAGAAACCGATAGCTTTGTGTTCCCATTTTTTTAAATACTTGTTGTAGTATTTCATGTATGCCGCAGAGAAGAAATAGCCTGGCACGATGAAACCATCTTTTCGTTTTTCTTTAATTTGGTCAAGCCTGTCAATTGTACCGCCTCGACATATAAAAAGCGTATCGTTGGAATTTTTGTTCAGTGCCGAACGAATCTTGTTCTCCATTGTTAGCCAAATTCCTCCGCCCTTATCGCTTCCATTGAATTTCTTCAATTGTGGCTGCATGTTGCTGATATAAAAGGTTTGAATATTGGCTTCTTTAGTGTTCAGTCTATCTCCCGAAGGACAAAGGTGTCCGTGATCATAACCCGTACCATAATAATGATCGGTACTGAACATGTAAGAAGACGAAATCGAAGGATCGAACGGATATTGTGGATTTCCATACCAGCGGCTGGTTCTTGCAGTGCTGTTGTCGGCATACATCTGATAGCATGTCCACCGGTTGGATTTCTTCTCCGTATCCCATTCCAAACAATAGTTCACCTCACCATTTTCAAGACCATGCGTGACTATGATACTGCGACCACCTTTAATGCGTGGAAATTCAATTCTGTGTGTATATGGATTTCTTTCTTCTAAATTTGAATTGATATTGCTGGTGTTTATGATCTTGTTGCCGTTGTCGCTGGAATGATCATCTTCGCTACCGCAGCCAATCAGAGTAAACGAGATTAGCGCAACAAAAGGTATTGTCAAGGTGGGAATGTTTAATAGTTTCATTTATTATCCTTCATTGTTAAGTTTTTTAGAAATGTTTATCCGTAAAAAGAATAGTAAGATAACGTAGTTAAGTGTTGGTAGATAAAAAAAAGTGTGACCAAACGCATATGCAACTACGCTTGACCACACTTTATAGTATTGTGGGTAATCGCCTTACTTCGTCAACTTACCGTAACGGTTCATGAAGCGGTCAACACGGCCTGCAGTATCAACAAGCTTGCTCTTACCTGTGTAGAATGGGTGAGAAGAGCTTGAAATTTCGATTTTAACCACTGGGTAAGTTTCGCCTTCAAATTCTACTGTATCGTTAGTCTTGCATGTAGATTTTGAAAGGAACATATCGCCGTTGGACATATCTTTGAATACGACGGGGCGATAGTTTTCTGGATGAATACCTTGTTTCATTTTGTTTTATATGTTTGTTAATATTAATATCATTGATTTATTTACCTTCTCCCACAAATGGGTTAATCGGTAGATACTCAACAGGGTGCAAAATTACGAATAATTCTGCACCCTGCCAAATATTTAGTTTGTTTTTTTATTTTACTACAACATTCTTAACTTCCCAAGTGGGGGCTGCATCTGTTGTACTTGTATATAAGAATGAGATATACACCTTGCTTTTTCCTGCATAAGCAGTGAGATCACAAGTAGTATCAACAAATTTAAAATCTGGAGCTGGATAGGTTGCAATTGCAATTTCTTTCCAATTTTTGCCATCCTCTGATGCGAAAACCTTGCATTCGTCTTCTATTTTTCCAAAATATTTACCGCAATGCTGGAAGCTGAGTGTAGCTTTGCTAAGTCCTGCAAGGCTGAATGCAGGAGAGACGAGACGGCTTTTAGCAGCGTGTTTTACGTAATAAGCACCGCTCGCATCTTTCTTGGCTGCGGTGGCTTTCATATTCGCATATTTGGTGTCAAGTGCCCAAACTTTTCCAAGTTCAGCTGGGACGGAAATATTCTCGATAGTAAAACCAGCCATGTCTTTATCGAATGGCGCATTCAATCCAACTTTGGTAGGAGTAGAGCCGCCCTGATTATTCAGGCTAACCAAAACACCGTAGGCCACCTGTGGCGAGTTTCCCTTGTAATTGTCAAGTTTACCTTTCACAACGACTTTATCGCCAACCTTAATTTGCTCTGCTGAGGTGAATTTTTGTCCATTAAGATACTTGCCATGGAAAATGTACAGCTGACCATCAGTTTTTCCATTGTCAGAGATGTAATATTCTGCACTGCCATAAGTAGCGGTTTCTACACTCTTTATCTCTGAAATGATACCACTAACGAAAACTTCTTCAGTTGGTAATGTTGCGGTCTTTATAACTTCATGTGCCTTTGCGACATTATATGGCGATGCTTCAGTTCCTTCACCAGTTGGGGTGACTGTGGTGGTTCCACCTGTACCGCCTTCTGTCTTGCCATTGAGCGAATAAATGTAGTTGCCTTGAGTAAACTCTTTGGTTCCATTGAAGTTAACGAGTTTTCCACAAACAATAACTTCGTCTCCTTTCTTGATTTCATCAGCCGATTTAAACTTCTTGTTCCCAAGTGAATAACCACGGTAAACATAGAACTGATTTTTGCTTGAACCATCATCTGATATGTAATAGGTAGCATTGCCAAAGTTGGAAGAGTCTATCTCCTTGATGCTACTGATGATACCTTTGACATAAACAACTTGGTCAAGATTTTGGCCTGCATTGATGAAATTCTGTGCTGCTACGATATTGAACGGATCGGCAGCAGTCCCAGAACCTTTTGCAACCATTTCTGCTGGATTTGTACCTCCATGCTCTTCGATAGTCATGTCGTATGGCATTGGCACGTCTTCACAGCTTGTGAAACTAAGTCCCGCTATAGCTAATGCTATTATTGAATAAAATAACTTTTTCATATTGTTGCTTGTTTTTTTTCGTTGATTATTATTTTACTACTAAATTCTTAATTTCCCATGTAGCAGCAGCTTTCGATGAGCTGTTGTAGAAGAATGCGATATAGATTTTCTTCCCACAGAACGCTTTCAGATCAGCCTTTGTGCTCACAAATTTCCAATCGGCACCCGATGGTTTTTCTGTGATTCCGACGGTGGTCCAATTCTTCTTGTCTGTTGAAACCTGAACTTTCAGCTCATTGTCAAAGTCGGAGAAGAAACGCGCAGCATGGTCGAATGTAAGTGTTGCCTTCGTTGCCGAAGTGAGGTCGATCTGTGGAGTAATAGCACGAGCATGTGTCTCATAGCTGGTTCCCGCAACATAAGCCGTGCCCTTCATACCATATGCTGGTGATGCCCATTTCCAAACATAGCTGATACCTTCTGGAAGTGTTCCTTGTTCGTAAGTCCAGTCTGTTGGCTCAGTAGTTAAATCATTAGAATAGTAAGATTTACTTTCAGCTGACGCTGGCTGTACATCATTGAGGGTTCGGATAATGATTTCCCACTGATTGTTGAATCTCTTGAAGATACCAGTGATGTTCACCTTGCCTGTTGGTATTTTCGCATTGGCAAAGTCAGCAAAGTTGCTATTATAAACAATGACCCGTTTCCCGTCTTGCTCATTTAAAGTCCAGCTTACACTTCCTGCGCCACCATTTGCATTTGCATAAGTAGAGTCAACAGTGGAGTTGTTGCTTTTGAAACTTACGTTGCGAATAATCCCCAACTTGCCACCGTCTTTATTGATATCCCATGTTGTGGCAGCGTTGCCATTAGCAAATTCTTCAGGTTCCACGACGTTTCCAGTCGATAAGATTTTGAAATGCTGATCCCATGTAGCCCTGCTTATACGGCCAATAGAAGTCTGTCCCTTTGCATTCATTGAGGGTACACCAATTTGTGCCTGAAGGCCATAGTTACCAACATATAAATCTTTCAAATCAAGAATGATTTCTGTGCCGATAGGCAAGAAACTGTATAGACCTCCTTGGGCCACAGATACGATGATAGCGCCTGTCTTGTCCTGCAAGGCAATTTCATTATAGATATTGCCTTGTATGTCAGTACTGGTTACAACACCTTTGATTTGAAGTGCTTCTGTTACTTGCTTATAGCTTATTCCATTACGATAATCAGTCGATATAACGCTAGAATACATATCCTTTAATTGGGCAATAGAGACTACATTTGTTTCCTGAATCTCATTGTTGCCAAATGGAGCCGGACTATTTTCGTCGGTTTCTGCGTAGCTGTCTCCCATGCAAGATGCAAAGAGAGCACAGATAGCAACCATGATTAAATATTTTATTTTCATCATATATTTAGTTAGTGCATTTAGAATTTATATGCAAGATTTAACATACCATTAATACCATTGACATAATATTTCTTGGTGTTTCTAAAAAAGTCATAAGCTCGTGCAGTAGCTTCGCCAGTATTTTTGTTTACCGTATAGCTACTTCTGCTTTGTTCGTAACCACCACTTACAATCTTTTGGTTATTCAGTAGATTGGTTATCATGAGGTTGATAGAGAGACTTCCATGTCGCAAGTAAATGCTTTTTCCGATTGAAGCATCGAGCATAAATCCTCCATGACCTTTGCTTTGGGCATAAGGTGTGTAGTTTCCATCTGCATCAATGCCACCAAATTTAGTACCCATTGTTTCCAATGTGCTCTTGTAACGGAGGCTTGGAGCGTATGAAAGATAAATGCGGTCATAATAATTTCCGCTAATATCTATGAACCATCCTCTTTGATGGAAGCTCAAAATGCCGCTGTAGGCTGAGAGTGGCGTACCACTTTCGCGCATACCCTTGTTATATACAACATCCTTATAATATGTACTCTTTGTAGAATTCATATAAATGACATCTGCATTATTGATATTTTTGGCATCACTCCAAGTACCAAGAGCTTTGAAATTCAAGAAGCTCGTCAGCTTGAAGTCAAGTCCCAATTCAACACCGTAATAATTTTTCTTCATTCCTGTCATACTCACATATGTGAATGAGTTGGCATCATCAAAGTAAAAGTTTTGCCATTCTGTTACATGGGTGAGGTGGTTGTAATACGCACTCAGGTTTGCATGTAACCAGCTTCCTGCGTATTGATAACTAAATTCGCTTGAGAAGATGCGCTCGTTTCGTAGATTCTGAATGAAGTTGTTGTTCATCTCTGGTGAAACGAAAGCTGTGCTGACTTGTGGGGCACGATGCTCGTAGCCTAAACCGAGGGAAACGGTGTTGCCACGGCCGATAGTCCAAATGCCACTAAATTTGCCACCGCCAGATACGAAGTCTGCATGCTTGCTCTTTCCGTATGAGTTATCGGCGAACATTCCGTTGCGCATAAATCCTTTACGATACATGTTATCGTATGCAATCTTACCAGCAATGATGTAATGAATGCTTCCGATGGTTTGGGCAAAGTTACTCCATAATGTTCCCCTGCGCACATTGAGGTTGTAGTCGTAACCAAACTTATCCCCTTCATAGACAAGAGCGCCCAATCTTTGTGTACCCATTGTGTTTAAGTCATACTGTATGCGCGGATCGTTGCTTGCATAAGTGCCGATAGCATACGTGTTTATATTATGAAAACTCTTGGCTCCTAACAAATCTTCCATTGTCTGATAATGGTGCCCGAAATTTTGTCCCAGCATTATGCCCAGATTCAAGAGCTTGTCCTTTCCAATGTGGTTTGTAAACGATGACGAGAATGAGAGCATGGTATTGTCATTATGCTTTGCCTGAATGTAATACAGGGCATCTTGTCCGTTCTTTGCTGCCTGACGGTTTGCGTAATACAGGCGATCCCATTGAATCTGTCTGTTTTCTTTCTTGCCCCACCAGCTGACAGCCGAATTCCAATCTGTAAAAGCCTGTGCTGTTCTATATCTTAAGTCGGTCTCGTCCCATACGTCATAATAGCTGCTGGGTAGATTCTTCCAGTAGTCCGGATGTGGGTTGTCGCTGTTGTTGTAATTCAGTTTTGTACTTTTATACATTGAGTGTTTGCCGAATACACTGGTTGTCAGTTTCATCTTGTCGTTGATGTCCCAATCCCATGTCACAATAGCTGCTGGGGTAAAATCATTTACTACGCGACTGTTTCGCTTATGTCCGTTCTGATATCCCCAATATGGATTGTACTGATAGTCGTTGGCAAGCCAATATGCTTCATCGGTACTTGCTCCTTGTGATGCTCGTTCAGTTGGGTTACCCCAGGTGGAGACGCTCAAAGAGTGACCATTGTTCCATTTTTTCTGAACACCGAAGAAATATGAAAGGGCATTATAGAATGTTCCCTCTACATATCCGCGGTTGGCCCAACGGTAAGTCACATTGGCTGCAAAAGCCCAACCTTTACTATTGAAACCACTTGCATAAGTGTACATCCCACGCAATAAGTAGTTGCGATTGGCTGCCGAAAGAGTTATACGATGTCCACCGGCCATCGAACCTGCACGGAAGTCGTAATTGTTACTACCCGCCATACCTGTCATAGAGAAATTATTGTTCTCGAATGGCAAGGCAAAGTCAACGTTTCGTGTCTGTTGATTCAGACCGCCAACTAACGAATAGCGAAATTGACCTGTCTCCATGTCGTTCATCGGTGCACCATTGATGTAAACTTCGTTGAACTTTTGATTAAGAGCACGATAACGGAAACGCATAGGTGAGTATAAATAACCAACTTCCGATGCATATACATTGCTGTTTGAGTTCAGAATTGTAATGTTTTCACTTCTGTCGTTATCCTCTCCTAATTGTGCCTCTGTGAATGTGAAGGCTGATTCGTTCATTGCATTTGCTACTTCGCCCTGTTTGTCAACCTTGGTGTTCGTATTTTGTGCGAACACCATAGAAGAGCTGCAAATTGCGAGGATAGTAAGTTTCAGCTTTTTCTGCATAGTTGAAATTTTATTAAAATAATTATTTGTAGATGCAAAGTAACGAAATATATTTTAAACAATGAAGTAATTTTTGATAAAAAATTTATCATTTTTGCTTTATTTCCAGATTAAATGCCGATATTTGCAAAGCCTTTTTTAAGTTGTTTTGATACAAGACAACCTTATTATTGGGCGAAGTAACGTGAATTAATCAATTTTAAAGAGAATGAAAAAATATTTGTTTTTCCTATTAAGTGCAATTTTGTTCTCCAATACAACATTTGCTCAAAGGAAGTATTCAGTTTATGCAATTGGATTTTATAATCAAGAGAATCTCTTCGATTATACCCACGATGAGGGCAAGAATGACTACGATTTCCTTCCAAACGGCTCGTACAGATGGAACGAAATGAAATATAATCATAAGCTTCAGAATATGTCAAAAGTGCTTTCGGAGATGGGAACTGACGTATTGCCTAATGTTGGGTGTGCTATTATTGGTTTGAGTGAGGTGGAGAATGCCCATGTATTAGAAGATTTGACTGCCCAGCCAGCCTTAGCCGCACGAAGATATAAATATGTACACATTGAAGGTCCAGACCATCGTGGAATTGACTGTGCTTTGCTCTATAATCCAAAGTTGTTTACTGTAAATGACACCAAACTTGTGCCTTATGTTTACGAACTTCCATCAGACAGCAATAGGGCAACCCGTGGTTTCTTGACCGTAACTGGCACACTCGCCGATGAGCCAGTGGCTGTCATCGTTTGCCACTGGCCAAGCCGTGCTGCTGGCTCATATTATCGTGAGCTTGGTGGCAAACAGGTAAAAGCCGTTAAAGACTCTTTGCTGCGTGTGAACCCAAGCATTAAAGTCCTCGTTATGGGCGATATGAATGACGATCCAACCAACAAGAGTATGAAAGAATGTCTGTCTGCGAAAGCCAATATTGATGAGGTTGGCGAAGGCGATATGTATAATCCATGGTATAATATCCTTGTAAAAGAGGGTCGAGGAACATTACAATACCAAGGGAAATGGAATCTTTTTGACCAGATAGTCATGACACCTAATTTGCTGGATAAAACAGGCAGCAAGGACTTTTCAGAGTTGAAATATTGGAAGAATCAAATTTTCCGTCGTGACTATCTTTTCCAAGAGAGCGGAAAATATAAAGGCAACACTAAGCGAACAACAGCTGGTGGCGTATGGTTGAATGGATATTCTGACCACTTACCAGTGGTAACCTATTTTGTGAAGGAACAGAAATAGATGAAGATAGAGACCCATCCCTTCGAGCCTTGGTTGCCTTCCAATGCTAAGCTGTTGATGTTGGGAACATTCCCACCTGCATCGAAACGGTGGTGTATAGAGTGGTATTATCCGAATTTTACCAATGACATGTGGCGAATATTTGGACTTATCTTTTTCAAAGACAAGTCTCATTTTGTAGATGAAGAAAACAAAACCTACAAATTGGATTTGTTGAAGCCCTTTCTAAGGGAGAAGGGAATTGCCATTTTCGACACGGCACTTCGTATTTGCCGTACGACAGGGACTGCATCTGACAAGGATTTGAAGATAATAGAGGTTGCTGATTTGGATGTGATGCTAAGAAAACTGCCCGACTGCGAAGCTGTTTTGACGGCTGGGCAGCTGGCTACACAGATATTCTCGGAGCATTATCATGTAGATGCCAAGCGGATAAAGATGGGTGATCATGTAGATTTCAACTTTGAGGGACGCATTATCCGTCTTTACCGTCAGCCGAGCAGCAGCCGTGCATATCCGATGAAAATTGAAACTAAAGCCGATTATTACCAAACAATGTTTGAGGAAATCAATATTCTTTGATTTGCCTGTTTCAGTATGAAATTTTAGGAATTTTTAGTATGGATGATAATGTAACAATTATTGGTATAGCAGGAGGAACAGGGTCAGGAAAGACAACGGTCGTAAAGAAAATCGTTGAAGCCTTGCCACCACACTTTGTTGCTGTAGTACCACTTGATTCATATTATAATGACACAACGGGGATGACAGATGATGAACGCAAGGACATAAATTTCGACCATCCCGATGCTTTTGATTGGAAGCTCTTGACAACGCAAGTAAACGACTTACGCAATGGTCTGCCGGTAGAGCAACCCACTTATAGCTATCTGTTGTGCAATCGTTTACCCGAAACAATTCATGTAGAACCCAAACCTGTTATTATCATTGAAGGTATCATGACTCTTATCAACAAAAAGTTGAGGGAGATAATGGATTTGAAGATATTTGTGGATTGCGACTCTGACGAACGTCTCATCAGAAATATTGAACGTGACACAATTGATAGGGGGCGAACCGTCTCAATGGTGGTTGATCGTTACCTGAAGGTGCTCAAGCCCATGCATGAGCAATTCATTGAGCCAACCAAACGCTTTGCCGATTTGATTATCCCTCAAGGTGGTGAGAATGCCAAGGGAATAGGTATCTTATGCAAGTATATCCAGGGGCTGGTTCCACAAGTGTAATCATTGAAATCCTATTCATCATAAACGGAGTCGCTTGTCATCGATAGGGCGACTCCGTTTGTGTTGAAATATGGTAGTCTTTATGAATCTATAAACATATAAACTACAATCTGAATATACTACTGTAATTTATTTGTTATCAATGTGTTAGCGAATGTAATTCTAAAGGTTTGACTTCATCGTGCAAAAGGTCACCTTTTACGGTGTGAAAGCTCATCTATTGCAGTGCGATTGATGAGCTTTCATAAAGGATTGCTCTGGTCTGTATGACAACTGTCAAATAATCTGCTCGATAATCAGTTGGAAATGACAGAGGCTTGAAGGCAGATTTTACATGGCGGAAATCAGAAGTCTTCTTCCAATTGCAGTTGTCTGATATATCCTTTATGTAACTATTCTTTCACCGCTCATCAACGGTCATTTACTTTCTTTATTGTCATCCTCAACAATTACTGCATCTTCAATATCATTAACCTCCTGTAATCTTGTGCCTGTGACGATTTTACTCTGTTCATTCTTATCAAAAGCACGTTTCATCTGGGATATTTTGATGGCATTTAGCATCTCAACAACACCGTAGAAAATGAGACACCAGCCTATAATCTTTAGTGGGAGGGTGGCTGCCTCTATCGGCTTTGAAATGATAAGAATGCCTATGCCAAGAGTGATGATAGGGAAAAACCAAAACAAGACAGGTACATGGGCATACCTTTTTGCATATGCTAAATTCATGAACTGATTGATGGCGCCAAGTATAAGGATGGCTGCCAATATATAGACGACCCATTTGATGAAGTCTCCTGGCATCATGGCAAGAATTATGCCCAAGATGGCAGAGCCAATACCGACGATCGGGAGCATGGGTCTCTTTACTGGCGAGGCATTCTCAGAGTCGTCTATCTGAGAGGCTGCCTTTTCAAACTTGTTTTTTTCAAAATAATAGATAATACAGGAGATGATTCCTGAAAGGAAAAATAGCACCCCGACCGTTATGGTCATCCACCACATTGTCTCTTCTCTGTACTTTATCAGTAAAACACCAACGACCATGGCAAAAATGGCTCGAATAATTGAAATCTGTAATACTTTCATAATAATATTTTTGTTTGTGAGGAACTTTGCTATTACCAATATCGATACAAAAATACAAAATAATCTCAACTATGTGCCTAAACTCTTTATATTTTATTACTTTTGTCTAAAAATAGAAGTATGACGGTATTATATTTGGTCAGGCATGGGGAAACATTTGACAACGAGAGGAAAGTAATGCAAGGTATTACTCCAGGAAAGTTAAATGACAAGGGAATCGAACAGGCAAAAGTGGTTGCTGGTGAGTTGAAAGGAGAACCAATAGACAATTTTGTTTCAAGCGATTTACACAGAAGCATTGAAACCTGTAGGATAATAGCAGCTCCACACCACAAAGAAATCGTTACCACACAGTTGCTACGCGAACGTGATTGGGGAAGTTTCACAGGGCAATACATACCTTCCCTTGCTCATTTAAACGATCCTTCCAAATGGCCAGTTGACATCGAAACGCTGGACGAGCTGAAGAAACGAGCTGCGATGTTTCTGCAATGGGTCAGGGAATCTTATCCAGAACAGAGAATCTTGGCTGTCGGTCACGGTATTATCAACAAGGCGATTCAGAGTGTTTATTACAAAAAACCTATGAATGAAATTAAGGTAATGGCCAATGCGGAAATCAGAATATTGGAATTATAAAAAATAAGAGGAGCTGTACATCGCATACTGCTCCTCTCTATCATCTTAATAACTCTCTAAATTGTCATTTTTATGGCATGACCTGGTCAAACTTTGGCCATTTTTGTATTATATGTAGTAGTCTAAGTGGCTTTATCTTATTTATAATATTTGTTTTCAAAACAAGCTTTATTATCTGTGTCCGCCGAACCGCGAGTTGCTTGAGCCTGCCATAGAACGAGAGTTTCCGACGAAACTGCGACTTGGTGTATTGAATGACCTATTGCCATTCGACGGTGAGAAAGACCTGTTTGGCACCTGGCGGGTAGTATTCCCTCCAAAGCTGCGGCTTCCACCGAATCTGTTATTGGTTGTGGAACCATTTCCAAATAGGCCAGATCCTCTTCTCACAGTTGTTCGGGTCGAGCTTCTGCGAGGCGAGTCATTGCTTCCGAAACCACGGTTGACTCCGAAATTACGACTCTGCTGATTCCCAAAGGAACGTGGTCCGTAGTTTTGTACTCTATTAATGCCCCCATTGCTATAATCTCCGCGTTGGAACCCATCACGCATACCGAATTGTCTGCCATTGTTTCGCGGACTTGAGAAGCGACGGCCATTATACCAACTGCGGCCACCATTCATCCTCCAACTGTGTCCGCCACGATAAACTGTGTAGAAACGTGGTCTGCCGAAATAGAAATAGTCACGACAGGGATAGCGGGCATAAATGCCGAAATGCCAATAGCCTGCATCCCACCTAAGAGGGCGATAGAAATAAACTGCATCAACAAATGAACGATACTGCCAATCAAGAAGAATATAGCTTAAATCCATATTCCGTTGATTCCAGTAAGCTCCATAGAGGTCATCTATTGTGTTGACACTCATCAGGTAGTCCAAGTTGATTTCGTATGCAGCCTCGTACTGTTCTTCAGTGAGGTTTAATTCGTATGCCATCTTGTCAGTCAAGAATAACGCTTGATTGCGTGCTTGTTCGTAACTCATAGCACTTGACGACATCACTATTGTGAATAATGCAATGAAAGTGAAAAGTAACTTCTTCATAATAGTATTTCCTTTCTTCTTTATCTAGTTTGTGACGTTTTCTTTTTTGTTCACGGTACAAAGGAACGAATAAAAGATAGCATATAAAAAGGATTTTCCCTAAACCGATGAGGAATTTCCCTAAAGACCAATTATCGTTTGTCAATAGTCATATTCCATGCCTGGCAAAAGCTTTGTCATTCTTGATTCCATGCTTCGTTTATACGTTGGTTTCTTGTTGATTATCTCAATTCTATTTTTGTGTTCTTGCTTACTGATGATAGCATTGCTAATCAATTTTGGCTCGGTAAAGCAGGTTATATCATCATTCAAAATATTTGATTTTACATTTTTTTTTATTAACTTTGTGGCATCATTATTATATAATATGAAACGATATTTATTTGCCCTTGTCTTAGGTTTGCTCATTCTGTCATCAGAGGCTTCGCCCTTAATGCCTCAAGAAAGCGATACAACAAAGTTAAGAGTTTTGAGGAATATTCAATATAAAGTGGAGATGCAAAGCTCTTTTTCCGGTAACAAGACTCCTTTGTGGCTCAATGCTAATAGGTACGGACTTAGTTCATTGGAGAAGGTTAATGGATATATTCGAGGTACTTTGGAGCGCCCTTTGTCCACAGACGATGGTCGGAAGTGGGGATTGGGATATGGTGTTGACGTGGCATTTCCTGTAAACTATACCAGTAATGTTGTAATTCAACAGGCATACGTAGAAGGAAGATGGTGGAATGGATCACTGACCATCGGTGCTAAAGAACAACCAATGGAGTTGAAGAACATGAGTCTCAGTACCGGTGCTCAGACATTAGGCATCAATGCGCGCCCCGTTCCACAGGTTCGTATCGCTTTACCAGAATATTGGACACTTCCTTTTGTTAATGGTTGGTTACACCTGAAGGGACATATTGCGTACGGAATGATGACTGATGATAGCTGGCAGCACGGCTTTACCAATAAGAACAGCAAGTATTCCGACAAGGTTCTTTATCATTCGAAGGCTGGATATCTTAAGATTGGTAACGAAGAAGTTTTCAGCCCTTGGTCAGTTGAGATGGGATTGGAGATGGTTGCACTCTTCGGTGGTACTTCTTATGTACCTGATGGCGATGGAACGATGCGTGAATTGAAAGGAGGGACGGGAATAAAGGACTTTTGGAATGCCTTCATTCCTGGTGGAGCAGATGTGGAAGAAACGACATATCAAAATGTTCAGGGAGACCAACTTGGCAGTTGGCTCATGAAAATTAAATATACAGGTGACTCACAGAGTTTCTCTATCTATGCTGACAAATTCTTTGAAGACCATTCCTCGATGTTGCAGTTAGATTATGATGGATATGGCACGGGCGACGATTGGCAGGATAAAAAGGAAAGAAAATATTTGGTTTATGACTTGAAAGACTGGTTGTTGGGCTTTGAGTATAATTATCATCCTGACCATTGGATTAACGATGTTGTTTTTGAATATGTTTATTCAAAATATCAAAGTGGTCCAATCTATCACGACCACACGAAGACAATAGCTGACCACATCGGAGGACAAGATGATTACTACAACCACTATATTTACACAGGCTATCAGCATTGGGGGCAGGTTATGGGAAATCCTTTATATCGTTCACCCATTTACAATACGGACGGTAAAATCTCAGTCAACAACAATCGATTTGTAGCCTTTCATTTGGGAATCGGTGGTCACCCGAATGAATTTGCCAACTGGCGATTTTTGGCCACTTATCAAAAAGGGTGGGGAACATACTCTAACCCGTTCACTAAGATGCGTCACAATGTAAGCTTGTTGGCCGAAACTACTTACAATCTACATAGCAGAAAGCACAAATGGATGAAAGGCATAAATGTGAAAGGTGGCTATGGAATGGATTTTGGATCTATTTTGGGGGGAATAAATTATGGATTCCAATTGACAATAAGCAAGGTCGGGCTATTTAATTTATAAGGATATGAAAAGCATAAATCATCATTTTATACTTATAGCAATTCTGCCTATAATGGCATTCATGTTGTTCAGCTGCTCATTTGAGACCGACAACGCACCTCAGGAATTGGAGGGAATGTGGCATCTCACATCAATTAGAATTGATAATGACTCCATAGCAAATTATGCCGATAAACGTGTCTTTTGGTCTTTTCAGGCCAAGTTGTTGCAAATTGAAGACAAGACTGCTCGTCATCATAGAATTATTTATCACTATTTGAAAGACGGATCACAATTGATATTAGAGAAACCTTTTAGGTATGACAGAGAAAATGGCGATGAGTTGTTGACAGATACCTCACTTTTGACATTTTATGGGATTAATTCCCTGTCAGAAACATTTACTTATAGGTTGGATGGCAATCAACTTATTTTAGAGAACGGTCAGACTAAAATGACGTTTGAGAAGTTTTAAAACTCTTGAAACGGTTGTTCGTTCTTCTTCTTTATGTATCTATTTATGACGAATAGGTGTAAGCAAATATAGAGAATAATATCTATCAAGACCAAAAGAGTTATGCTGATAAAATCATAGAAAACAGCATTGAATACGATATAGAATATCGCCAATGAGATTATTGCCAACAAAGTTTGGTGCTGGGAGAGTCCAGCCCTCATGAGTTTGTGGTGGATATGATTTTTATCAGGTTGGAAAATCTTATGACCATGCAAAATTCTTGTAATGATAATCCTGCAAACGTCGAATGTTGGTACAATCAGTAGCGTGAAGGAGAGAAACATCGATTCCCTTCGATACCCCATGACGTTAGGGTTATACATGCAGAATTTCACAAAGAGAACCCCAAGTATATAGCCAATGGTCAGAGAACCAGAATCTCCCATGAATATTTTTCTATTATTTTCAATTTTACCAAATATGTTATAATAGAGAAAAGGTATCAAAACTCCGATGAGACCTGCAATCAAAATGCAATATACCCATAGCTGCTCAAGAAAGAAGCTGTGTAAAAAACCACATAGAGCAATAAAAGACAGGCTGGCAGACAGGCCGTCAATACCATCTATAAGGTTCATCGCATTCATGATGAACACCAACAGAAAAACAGTTAGAGGAGCACCTATCCAATATGGGATCTCATATATCCCAAAAAATCCATATAAATTGTTTATATATAGCCATGACAAGGGCAACAGACAGGAAGCGATGATTTGAATAAAGAATTTCACTCTTGCCTTCATTCCAAAAACATCGTCAATGAGCCCCATCGCATAAATGATTCCTAATCCGATGGCAAAGAATATGGTCCATGGGCTAATGTCAATCTTTTTTCCGTTATAGGCATAGGCCCAGACGAGCAATGCCACAATCGTTGAAGCCAAAATACTTGGAAGAAACGAGATTCCTCCCAATCTTGGAATGGCATTTTTGTGTACTTTACGCATATTAGGAATATCATATAGTTGCTTTTCTTTACAAAAGTTCATTATCTGTGGTATAATGAGGAAGCCACAAATACAACTTAGAAGAAAGGCCAACAAGCAGATGATGATATATACTGACATAATTTGTTTTTTATAAATTAAAACAACAAATACAGTTGTTTTATTGTGTTTGAATAAACAAAAATTACGTCAAACGTCTTACTTCCTACTTAGTTTGCATCGCATTCGATTAATCAATCAATATTTCTGAACGTCAATCCGTAAAATAGGTAGTGACTTTGATGAATCATTCCGGTTTGGCTACCATGAAATCTAACCAGATAAGCAATGGTTAGAATCTTATGCAGTAACCATCTGAATTACAGTGATATACCGAATGAATATCAAAGGGTGAGCTTTCACAATGCGAAAGGTCAGACTTTGTGTCATAAAAGGTCATCTATCGCAAGCCCAATGCTGAACTTTCTCCAAAAGTTTATGATTCAGCCCTTTTGCAAAATATTTGCACTGTATAATTAAAATAAAAATTATTTTTTTGAGTTATATTACTCAAGGAGAAATATTATACAACAAACATGAAATTATCCATTATCACAGCAACATATAATAGTGCAGCAACCCTCGTTGACACCATTAAATCGGTTTTAGGGCAAGATTATAAGAATATTGAATACATTATAGTTGATGGTGGGTCAACAGATGAGACATTAGATATTATAAAAGAATACGCACTTCGTTTTGACGGCAGACTGAAATGGATCTCCGAAAAAGATAAAGGAATCTATGATGCTATGAACAAAGGGATTATGATGTCAACAGGCGATGTAGTGGGTATTCTCAATTCAGATGATTATTATACGAGTAGCGATGTGCTCTCTACATATGTTAAGGCTTTTAAGGAATCAGACGTTGACGCTGTCTTTGGAGATGTACACTTTATTCGCGAAGGTGAACCTAACAAGGTAGCACGCTATTACTCATCAAAAATATTTCGTCCTTCGTTGTTGCGTTTTGGATTTATGCCTGCTCATCCCTCTTTTTATCTTCGTCGTGAGGTTTACCAAAAGGCTGGTTTTTATAGTTTAGATTATAAAATAGGGTCAGATTTTGAAATGATGGTGCGATTATTCAAAAATCATCACATAAGCTATAAGTATATTCATAAAGACGTTGTTACGATGCGCATGGGGGGAGCAAGTACAAATGGGGTAGGGAGTCATTTCCTATTGTTGAAGGAAGACACAAGAGCTTGTAAATCAAACGGTATATACACCCACCCTTTGTTTGTTTTGTTGAAATATATATACAAAGTTTTTGAATTTAAATTATGATATTGCATCTATTGAATATCAAAGAATTAAGACTATTGACAGCTTTACTTTTGACACTGTTTCCCTTGTCTTTATTGGCTGACAACTATCTTTTTAAAGATGGCAAGTCTGATTATATTATCATTTGTAATGCTCCTAAGGGCTCTTCTGAATATACGTCAGCAATGGAAATGCAAGCTTATATACAGAAGATAAATGGAGTAATGCTTCCAATCAATCCCAAAGAGCAGACTAATAGAAAACATATCTACATAGGATATAACAAAGAATTAAGGAAATTAGGGATAAAGCAACCCTCTGATTCTAACGAAGGATTTGTTTATAAAACTATTGGAGAGGATTTATATATTTTTGGAGGAAAACAATTAGGAACTATGTATGGTGTTTTCTCTTTTTTAGAAGACCAATTGGGCATTCATTGGTACACAAAAGATTATGTAAAAATACCAAAGTTAACACAATGGATATTGCCTTCAACGCTCAGTGTTACTGAAAAGCCAGCTTTTAAATATCGACATGTATTCTTTTACACATCGCGTATCAATCATGATTGGAATGCACACAATAAGTTGAATACAACTATGGGGTTGAATATTAAAAATAAATATGGCGGTTTAACATCTTATTGGGGTATTCATACAATGCAAAACATGGTAACGCAGGAAATGTTTTCAACACACCCAGAATATTTTGCTTTAATAAATGGAGAACGAAACAAAGAGGGGCAATTATGCTTATCTAACAAAGAAGTTATAGATTTGTTGAAAAGAGAAACCTTGAAAATGATAATGGAAAATCCTAGTCATTGGTGTTATAGTGTTTCACAGAAAGACAATGACATGTTTTGCGAGTGTGATAACTGTCAAATATTGATGCAGAAATATGGAGGCTATTCAGGAATATTGATTTGGGCAATTAATCAAGTTGCTGATGAAGTAAAAAAAACATATCCCAATGTAAAGATAGGAACGTTTGCTTACCATAAAACGCAAACACCTCCAAAGCATATAACACCGAGAGAGAATGTTGTTATCCGTTTATGCGATGTTGAATGTTGTTTCGGACACCCAATAGCATACGAACAAGGACATAATCGTTTGTTTCTCAATGATTTGAAACAATGGAAGAAATTAACCGATAATATTTATATTTGGGACTATGCAACTGGATTTTTTCAATACCTTGCACCTTTTCCCAATATATATGCAGTGTCTGAAAACTTAAAAACTTTCAAGGAAAATAATGTTATTGGTGTAATGAACCAAGGTCAATATCAAAATTATGGAGGTGAATTTTATGAATTGAAGCAATGGGTGTTTTCTAAATTATTGTGGAATCCCAATGCTAACCTTGACAATTTGATAACTACATTTATAACCGATTTTTATGGAGCAGCTGCACCGTATGTGCGTGAGTATTACGACCTCACTGCCAACCTTCTCAAGGATGAGGGAAAACATCTTATGTTTGATACCCACTATGATAGCGACATTTACACAAAAGACTTTATAAAAGCCGGAAGACATATTCTTAAGAAAGCAAAAGAAAGTGTTAAAGACGACGAAACATTGTTGTTTCGTGTGGAAGAACTTTATGCTCAAATACTATATTTATCAGTTAAACGCGATCCATGGAAATCGGTTAATGACGGAAGTCTGACAGAATTAAAAGCTTTTCTCAAGGCTACAGGTATGAATGTAAGTGAAAACGAAACAGCTGAACAATTTATTAAATCGCCAGAACCGATATGACTGATATTCTTAATTGCCTGCATAATCGTCCTCGATATTTTTTATAGGTGTTTTCATATCCTAGTACGTAGGCATACTTATTGAAATGTTGTTTGTAGTTTTTTGATATTATATTTTTTTTAAGAGGAAATAGATTAAATAACATCTATATTTGATTTTAAAGAATAAGGTGGTGGTTTTTTTTATGCCTCCTGAAGATGTATTATTAGAATGTCTTCTGTATTTTATTAAAGGTATATTCAAAACTTTCACTTTGTAGAAGGCTAATGCAACTATTGAAATCCAATTATCATGAGTGCATAATGTATGATTGGGTGGAAAGGGGAGAATTTTTTTTAAAAGTTCTTTTCTAAATGAAAGACAACAACCTAAGTAGCTGAATTTAATGAGATTATTTATAAATCCATGTTTTGTATTTCTGATTGCAAAAAACGATGGTTCTATCGTATTCATATTGTGATCTACCACTATTGCATCGGAAATCACCATGTCGTATTTCAACAGATATTGCATGCACACTTCTATTTTGTTAGGTAACCATACATCGTCTTGGTCGCAAAGAAATATATAATTGCCTTTAGCCTGTTTTATGGCATTTTCAAAGTTGCTTGTATAACCTTTTTCGCCTTGGTTTTTGAAAATTTTTATCTTTTCGCTATTTATTTTGGTCAGTACTTGGATAGTATTATCTGTGGAATAATCGTCTGAAATAATAATTTCATCATTTTCTTTTAGTTGTGGAAGTATAGAAGCAATTTGTTCTTCTATATATTTCTCACCATTATAAGTTGCAATGCATACTGAAATCATAGTCCTAAAGTTTTAATTTAAACCATGCAAATATACCTTTCCACATATATTTCCATCTTTGGAAGCCACCTTTGATGAATGGGAAATAGATAAGACGTAATAAAAATTTAGTTCCTTTTCCTAATTTGAAGGCAAGTGGAGTGTAGTTTCTTGTCAATAATATTAAAAAGTTTCGATATTGATAATAATATCTTGGCGGAGCAGAAAATATTATAGTGTGGCCTCCTATGTTTTTCTGGTTTTTGCCTACTTGATGTTCAATTTTCAAATGTGAGGTAATTCCACATAGGTATCCTTTAGAAATGGCTCTGAAACACCACTCACAATCTACAAAATCAATAAATAATTTTTCTTCAAAGAAGCCCACGTCATAGAAGGTTTTTATGCAAACACATGAGCCTGAAGATATTATTTCTTTTTTAAAAATAAATCCGTTGTCTCCTTTTATATCTTTGTGGATGATGGATTTGTATTCTTTTTTGTTGTCTTTATTGATGATAGTGGGACCTAAAATGGCTAAATTCGGATAAGTTTTTTTTATTTGTACAAACTCGTTGAGTATTTGTTTTGGATAATTTTCTCCAAAACAGCTATCTTGGTCAAAGAAGATGATATGTTCTATGGTGTGATCTAAAAGAATGCTTTTTATTGCTATGTTTTGCGCTTTGGCAATGCCGGTGTTCTTATGGAGGCTTATATAGCTCATTTTCCCGACTGTATTACCAGAAAAGTTGCTTTGTGAAGAGTTATCAACTATACTTCCTTTATAAATATTGGCAATTCTTTGAATATGTATCAACTCGTTTTCTTCAGGATTGAAGAGTACAAATGCAATAGCGATGTTATCTGTTGATGACATTTTGAATATATTGTTGATAAACAACTGCAAAGTTAATCATTATTTTGAGATTTCCAATTAAAAGTTTTATCTTTGCAGCTGCGTGGTTAGTTATTTTTGTCGATAGTGGAATATAATATATGAAAGTACTTTTTGACCATCAAATTTTTAGCTATGTTTATGGTGGCGCATCTAAATATTTTACAATGCTTCTAAAGTATCTACCTCGTGAGTGCTGGGATACGACAACGCTATTAACAAGTAATGAATATGTACGGGCTGAAAAGTTAATGCCATTTACTCTTAAAAAATATTTTAGGGGGCAGACGGTCTTGCAAGAATATTTAAACAGACCATATAGTAATTTCATGATAAAAAAGAAATGTTATGATATCTTTCATCAAACCAATTTTGGAACATATTGTTTAGATAAAATAGGTAGTAAACCTATGGTAACAACTTATCATGACGCCAACCTATCAACTATTGATCCACATCCCGAATTAGTAGAACAGCAGAGAGTATCGCTTGAACGTGCTGATTCCGTTATTGTTGTAAGTGAGAATACTAAAAAAGATTTATTGCAGCTTTTTAAGGTAGATGAGACTAAGGTTTCGGTGATTTATCATGGGATTGAAATACCAGATTTGTCAAAACTCAATCACGAAAGAATAGTAGAACGTCCTTATATTTTGTATGTCGGAAGGCGAACATTCTATAAGAATTTTGATAATTTTGTAAAAGCATGTTCTTTAGTAATCAGTACATTCCCAGATATTCAAGTCGTTTGCACGTCATCATGTTTTTCAAACAAAGAGTATTCAAAGTTTAAGTCTTTGGGGATCGAAGATAATATGAAGGCAATCTGCTGTGACGAGGCAGACATGGTGAGATTATATAGAGATGCGATAGCTTTTGTTTTCCCTAGCTTTTACGAAGGCTTTGGAATGCCTATTTTAGAATCTTGGAGTTGTAATTGTCCGGTAGTTTTATCAACAGCAAGTTGTTTTCCTGAAATTGCAGCTGACGCTGGATTGTATTTTGCTCCTGATTCAGTAGATGAAATGTTTTCACAAATTATGAAAGTTATAGAAGATGATGCTTTAAAAGAAACTTTGAGGCAAAGGGGAACTGAACGCCTGAAGAAGTTTTCTTGGGAGCGATGTGCCAATGAACACCTAAAAGTTTATCAGTCTTTAGCTGATTAAGATGTATTATTGTTCTGTGAAAATGAATTGGCTACTCTAAATATCTACCATAAAGAACAGAACCAACATTTAGGAATGGTTTAGATATTATACAACGAACTTATAAGTAAAGATACTATCCGTACTTCTCTTATGGTTTCAAATTGTTACGGTTCTTTAAAAGTTCTATTGAAAATCATCAATCTTTCTTGATAAGATTTATGACCAAATAAGATGTTATCGTATTCCATGCTTGGGAGTTGGGTCATTGACCATATCTTGATGAGACAATAAAAATAGACAAAGGCTTTAAAGAGTTCTCTGTTATTGTGATTATTGAAACAATCCATAAGGGATTTCCATATAATCCAATAAGAGAAAATAAAGAGCATGCCGATTCGCTTACTTAATGTATCAAATTCACTGAAGAAAAAGAAAGCAATGAGGTAAGCCAAAAAAGCATTGATAATAATTGCGCCATCTTTCGTAAATTCTTCACTTTGTATTTTCTTATAATAGGTAAAAACCAATATGCTGGTAAACAATCTTTCAATATAACCTATAGAGAGTGGGGTGGCCTTATTGAAAAGTTCGGTATAGGCTTTTAATTTTTCAGCAAATTGTTGATCCAATCCTATGATGTTTACAACGCTCAATACAACTGAAATTTTGAGCAGGAAAATGAGATTGCATATTATAACGACTACTAAAAAAATCCATTTATTCAACTTCTTGTGGAAGAAGAAATAAAGCGGTAAATATATTAATGCCGATGAGTGGAAAGAAGCTCCCAAGAGGCACAATGAAAAATAAGGAATGATTTTTCTGTTTTTAAGATATGGTAAAGCATTTAAGAAGAGCATTATTGAAATAGAATTTCTAAGTAAATTGGTACTTATTTCTACCCCTCCAAATACAAAATAAAGGGTTAATCCTAAAGGAATATTGTTGGTGCGTTGTTTGAAGAAGTTTAAAAGTAGAATTAAATTAATAAAACAAATAACAGCTTGGAAGAAAAAGTAATTATTGGCGATATTTTTGCATAAAAGGTTTAAAATGGTAAATCCGGGTTCAAAGGATACTACGGAACCAATCTTATACTTGAAAATATCGCTCCATTCGCAATGATAAAAATATTGATAATAAATAATCCAATCACTGAAAATGAATCCTCTAAATGCAAAGAATACAAAGAAAGTTGTAATTGCGACAAATATGCTATATTTTCGATTAGTTTCTGTCGCACTTGGTGCTGCACAAATACAGGCACAAATTTCTAAGATGGCAACTTCAACGAGGTATGGAATTGGAAATATCATCTTTGCTTTTTATCAATAAGATTATCAGGCTTGTTATTCCTCCTGATTCTTATCTTCGCTTTTGTCTCGCTCTTGGTTATTCTCTAACCTTCTTCGATTTGGAGAAATAAGTAAAACCCATACTGCGTCTAAGAAAAATCCTATAGTAACAAATAACAAAACAATGACGAAACGTGGGGTACTTGATGCCTTATAAGGCATAATGGGACGCTGAAGTATGGTGTATGCTGGAGTTGATTCTTGTAATTTTGCCAATGATGCTTGGTATTGAGCTGTCATTTGGGTATATGTGTTGTATTTCAATTGCATATCGTTTTCTAATTCTTCCTGTTTTGATTGTAGGCTTTGCAATGATAAATCAATGTTGGCATCAGCAAATTTTGCGTATTTCTTTTGAGCTGTCTTATAATTATTGAGTGCCTCATTCTTTAATTTGTTATAATAAAAGACATCATTTTTATTCTTTTTTGTCTTATATTTGTTGATATACTCCTGAAGACGATTTTGAACAGTATCCACTAAAATGGCTGCCACCAGTGGGTCTTGATCCGTGCAGGTTATAGTAATGATGCTTGTTTTGTTATCAACCAAACAAGCAATATTGTTTCTAATGCCTTCACAAGTTTCAAATTCTTTTTTAGGCATTTGAAATTTGTCAACGTTGCCAACTAAATTTGCTGTGTCATTTTTCTTTATTAATGCATGTATCAACTTTAGTTTCCATGTTTGCCAAAATGGAACTTTGGTTTGATACTTTAAGTGGTTAAAATAAGTTGTTACTGAATCACTTTTTGTTGTTCTAACTTTTATGTCAAATAAATTTCTGATAAAATCATTTGAGCCCACCACTATTGGATACAATTCAGGGTATATAGCGTCCACAGATTTTTTTGTGTCTAAATCCAAACCAAAATTTGCGGCCATATCAGAAAGGCTTCCTGATAAGCCTGTGCTTTGTATTTCAGGGGCTAAAATGGATTCGGCTGTATATTCCTTCGGACTATTTAATGCAATGACAATACCCAAAACTGAGAAAACGGTTAAGAAGGAAACCAGTAGATATTTTCTTCTTAATATTTGCTTCATCGCTAAAATAATATCAAATTCATTTGATTTCTCATTATCTTTCATATCTTTATCATTCTTTCTTTATAATTCTGGTTTTCTATATGGGTTTTATGTAAAAGGGGACTCCCAAATGCAATGATAGTCTAAATCCTTATTTCTATTTCCAATTTGTTTTGCAGGAACTCCACCAACAATAGTGTAAGGGGCTACACCCTTAGTGACGACTGCATTAGCACAGACAACTGCTCCCTCTCCAATTTCAATTCCTTGCAAAATAGTTGCACCTATACCAATCCATGCAAAATCGTTAATCAGGATAGGAAGATACGAGGCATCAAAAGTTTTGCTATTAACGTCATGACTGCCCGTAATAATTTGAACATTATGCGAAATGGAAACATTGTTTCCTATTGTGATGCCTCCTCGTCCATCCAAAAGGCAATTGCGATTTATATGCGAATAATTACCTATGATAATTTTATTTGCATTATTTATATAGCATTTTTTCATGATAAACGATTGCTTGCCAATCTGCATTCTTACAGCTTGTAAGTACTTCTTGCGAATATTCCAAAAAGGAATATGGGGAAGAATGTCGTTTACAACATATTCCATTGCAAAAGCGTAAATCCACTTATACAATGAACTTTGTTTGAAGGAAAATAAAATCAGTGATTTGATGAAGAATAATGCTTTCTTGTAACTAAATTTTCCTTGTGAGGTTATTTTATAATTATAAATTAAACTTTGAAAAGGCTTGTTTGATATTCCTTCTCTTTCGTAAGTTTGTATGATAGTTTTTGTTTTTTGGAATTTATATCCTGCTTTATATACTGAAAATATCATGTGCCAATCTAAGGCAAATCCTAGATCTTTTTTGCGATTTATGTCGTAAAGATATTTTTTGTGAACATTGCTCCTTACGAATGATGAACCATGCCTGTAAATGGGATAATATTCCAATAATTTGGGAGTGTTCGGAGCTGTTATAATTCTCTTGCTTCCTTTGTCAATCTCTATGCTATCTCCGTAAATAATGTCTATTTTATTTAAATCAATGCTTTTTAAGGCATATTCTATGGCTGTTGGACTGGCAAAAGTGTCCCCGCTGTTAAGTATATTAATCCAATCTCCTGTTGAATGAAGAATGCCTTTATTCATGGCATCATACATACCATTGTCCTTTTCTGAAATCCAATAATTTATATTATCAGCATATTCTTTGATAACATCTAATGTTCCGTCTGTGCTTCCTCCGTCAATGACAATATATTCCTTATCCTCCCATGTTTGTGAGAGATAACTTTCAATAGTTTCTCTGATGTGAGCAACATCATTGAAAACGACTGTTATGACGCTAACTTTATTTGCCATATTTTATTTATTCCAAATTCCTGTTGCTTTTTGTTTTATTAATTTCCTGCATTGGTAAAAATGTATTGCTGTCATTGTCCCATAGGCTGCTGACATATAGAATACAATTTCTTGTATATTCATATTTTTCCCCCAAACAAACATTATTGTTAAATAAATGAATGTTGCAGTTATGGAAGTAATTATTTGAATATAAATCTTATTTAATCCATTTAGCAAATAGGTTACACAATTATTAAGATTAAAAAAAGAAATATATAGGAAAACAGATAGTGATACCATAAAAGGTACATGAACCGCTTTGCCTACCCAAAAAAGGTAAAAGTATTGTGAAACTATCAGCATAATAATTCCTGCAAATTCTGTGAACAACCAAATCTTTAGTGCTGATTTAAATGCTTTTTCTATCCAATTGAAGTCTTGTTTTACATACGCATCGGTGTAGGCATTCCACATTGGAGAAATAAAGACTAAATATCCGATAGCAAGTAAATTAAAAAATTTATAGGCTATATTGTAAGTTGTTACTGATTCTGGTCCGCAAAATTGGGTGATAAAAAGGTTTGAGCTTCCATAAATAACCAAGCAGCTTGTTATTTGAATTAAAAAGAATCCTAATCCTTTGCCTACTATAGTTGATAAAAAATCTTTTCTAAATGATTGAATTGTAGGACGAAACTCTGGGTACTTGCTGAAGATTGGTATTGCTGCGAGGATATAAATTATTGCAGGCGTACAAGTGAATGCAAATACAACATAGATTAATTTTCCGTTTGTAAACTTCGTTAATAAAAAAATAATTAATAACCCTATTATATTTCCCAAAGTATTTATGAAATCCCACAAAGCATATTTTTGCAGAGCTACAAAAACATAACCAATATTCTTGAGTACAAATAAAATAAGGGTAAATCCGATTGCAACGAATAATACGTTTTGTAGTTCTGTATTGCTTATCGTATTTGTGTTAAAAACACTATTAAGATTTAATAGCTTTAATAAAATAAATCCTACAATCGCAATGATACTTGCTATCATTGTCAATGCTATAATTGTTGTACTTAAATAGGATTGGGCTTCTTTATAATTGCCTTTTGAAACGGCTTCGGTAAGATAGTTGCGCATGCCATTTCCTAATCCTATATCAAAGAATGAAAACCAATATAAGATAGAGGTTATTGTCAGCCAAACTCCATAAAGTTCAGAATTAAGATAGTTTAGCGTGATTGTTACAACAAGGAGCGAGGTTATTAATCCAATAACTTTTAAAATAGCAGAATATAAGATGTTGCTTTTGAGCATTTTACTTCTGCCATCTGTACTTATAAATTGATTTATACCCTTGTTGATTATCATTCTGAAAATTCCCAATGACATTTTTTGTTATTTCAAAATATTTGCGATAGTAGCGATCACCGCTGCCATACTTGCTGCACTTGAGCCAATAGTAACAAGCTCTGCCAAACTCATCTTGGCGCGTGATTTTGTTGGGACGATAATCTCGCACCCGGGACGTACTTTCGCGTTATGTCCCACTTTCGCGAGGGTGCCGTTCATGTACATGATGTAGGTGCGACTCTTTTTTGCATCGGACGAGAAACCACCGGCTTGATCGATGTAGTAAGCTACGTTTTTGCCCTCTCGATAGCTTACGGCATTAGGATACATCACGGCTCCATTGATTCTTACGGTTCCGTTGTATTGGGGCACGATGATGCGATCGCCCTCTCGAAGAATCAGGTCGGCATCGCTGCCAGGCATCTCTAATGCTTTATCTAACTCTATACCAACGGGGTAGGTCTCAGGAAGTTGGAATTTCTTAAGACGGGTATTCTGAGTTTGTTGCGAAGCTTGTATAATACCAGCAGCGTTGGAACTCTTGGCTGCAAGGTCGAGCATGTTTTTGCTTTCTTGCTCCATTTGCATTTTGTAAGCGGCTTCCATACGCATCCGCTCAACTTCTGTTGGCTTCCTCTCAAGTCTGGCCCCCTTGATGTAAGCTAATTCCGTGGCTCCGCCAGCAGCTTTGAAAATATCGCTTAGGCGGGTGTTGCGGCCTGTTAAGGCATAGTTTCCAGCAAATAAAACCTCACCTTCAATAGTAATGTTCTGTTGTTTTGTTGTACCAGGACTCTTTCTGATAAAAACCTCATCGAACGGAGCTAACGTAAAGCCAGCCTCGCCGTTGATTACAAAACCATCTTTCAATGCAAATGAATAGCTGTGTGCGATAATAGAATCGGTTGCCAATGCCTCTGGATTGATGATTCTTCTTGATACATCGACTCTTACCGTTGAGGCGGTCTGTTTCAAACCTCCAGCCTGAAGGATAAAGTCTTCTAATGTTTCATTATCTGCATATTTATATGTGCCAGGAAATTGTACTTCACCGTGAATAGCGATGGTTCGCTCTTCCTGAACGTCACTCCTTGTCGGAACGAACAGTACATCTTCATTTTGAAGCGGTATATCGGCCACTCTGCCGAGCAAAATACCTTCGATATCAACAGAAATTACCTCCAATGTCCTGTCCGCCTTCATCCTATGCATGACTGCATGGGGAGCAAAAGCTACTTCGGTGAGGCCTTCCGCTGCCTCGACAAGGGCCCTGACGCTGTTGATTTGGCCTCCGACCTCATACATGCCTGGACGGAATACGGCACCTTTGATTTCTACCATGTTCTCGTAACGGGGAATTACTGAGTCAACGCTAACAGAATCCTCATCCGAAAGGGTGAACCGATTCATGTCAAATTCGTTTACATTGAAAATAGAATATTGTCTGCCGGTCTTGCGTCTAACCCTTACCGATTTTGTGTAGGCATCGCCTGAGAAACCGCCGGCATAGCCAATCAGGGCGCCGAGACTCTCATTGCGTTTCATTTCATAGTACATCGGCCGTTTAACCTTACCGCTGACATTGACTAACATATCGTAAGCACCGACAACAATGACGTCGTTGTCGGTAAGTCGCACATTGCCACTCAGATGTCCTCGTCTTAAAAAATCGTAAATGTCAACAGTGCTTATCAGTGAGCCCCTTCTATAGACTTTGATGTTCCTCAGAGTTCCCAATTCTCCTATTCCTCCAGCCATATATAGTGCGTTGAACACTGTAGCAAAGGCTGACAAGGTATAGGTGCCGGGTGTCTTCACTTCTCCTACAACATTCACCATAATGGTGTGTGTCTGCCCAACTGACAGACGAATGTTGGAACTGCTGTATCTTTTACCCAGTATCCGCCGAATCTTATTGTTAGCTTGCTTAACGGTAAGTCCGCTGACTTGTATTGGGCCGAATCCCTCAATGGTGACGATGCCATCTGGAGCTACTGTCGTTTCATACGATTTCTGTGAAGCCCCATAGATGTCAATGAAAACGGCATCTCCTGGTCCTAGTCTGTAATTGGCTGGAAGAGCCATGTTCATGTTAGGCTCGAAAGAGAGATTGCGGTTGTTGAAAATGTCTCTACCCCAAACCTCCTTTTTGTTTTTCTTCAATTTCTTCAGGAGGTTCTTATACATCGTTGCCGTATCTTGTGGCATCCAATTGTCTAACTCCTCTTGCATCATCAGGTATTCTCCATCCTCCTCATCGTAAGTGTTCTTGTTTGTGGATTTTGAATTTATGCGTTGGTTGGAATATCTGGCAGCTTCATCTTGCGCATCCTTGTAATCCTCTAGCGTCTCGTCGGCAATCTGTCGCTTGCTTACCCCAGGTCTTTTTTGCCCATTATTCTTTCTGCCGCGGTCGTATTCTTTAGTGGTGGTCTCTCCCAATGTGGCATTACCTTTTTTCATCTTCTCGTAGGTATTTCTCACGCGTCTGATTTGGGAAATATCCACACCGTTTTGCATCAATTTGGTTACTATCTGTGCCTGGGACGTTCCTTTCCCTTGTTCTTTTACAACAAATTCCATTACCTGTGTGTCTGTCATTGAAGACTGTCCATAGGTAACTTGGAATCCCGTTATAACCATCAAGAATAAAAGTATGTATTTTTTCATTTTATCTTAAAATTTCTTTCCGCTAATAATTGAAGTAAAAGTTTTCATGACAATTTTAAAGTCCAACCATAATGAACGCTTCTCAAGATATCGAATATCCATTTCCATACGCTTCAGCATTTTTCCCATTGTATCTGTATATCCGTTGTATAGGGTTGCCTCGGATGTCAAACCTGGTCGCATTTGGAATATAAGTGGATATTGGTCAGTATGTTGCATGATTTGGTCAATGAAATACTTGCGTTCTGGCCTTGGCCCAACAAACGACATAGTACCAATCAACACATTCCAAAGCTGAGGCAGCTCATCCATATGATGACTTCTAAGGAATTGCTCAAGTTTGGTTGAGTTCGAATCATCACAGGTTGCAACTAACTGGGGCCCATATTCCTCAACGATACTGCTCATAGTCCGAAACTTGAAAATGACAAATGGCTTACCCTTATATCCGAGTCGTATCTGCCGGAAAAAGACTGGTCCATTATCTTGCCTTTTCAGCATTATGGCAATAATGAGGAACACAGGAGACAAGAGAACTAAACCTGATAATGCGAAGAAGATATCCAAGGCTCTTTTGCATATTCGTTGGAAAATCCCCATGCCATCATAAGTATTAGCTTGCTCCATTGTCAAATATTCTCTCTTCGTTTTTTATAATAACTCAGTAGTTCGTAATTTGTTGCAAAGATACTATATTTTATTTAATTCTTATGATTTTTTTTAGCTATCTTTGCATACTAAAGTGATACAGAACCTCGAGAGAGCGTTCCTTTTGGTATATTCTTGTGCGAAGTTGATGTTAACGGGTAAATGCGGAAGATAATTCATATTGACATGGATGCTTTTTATGCATCTGTTGAGCAGCGAGACAATCCACGGTTGAAAGGGTTGCCCATAGCCGTATGCTATGATGACTTGCGTAGTGTGGTAACAACTGCCAGTTACGAGGCGCGGTCTTTCGGCGTTCATTCTGCGATGCCAGTTTTTCAGGCTAAACGCTGTTGCCCACATTTGCAGATAGTGGAACCTCATTTTGAGAAATATAAAGAGGTCTCATCGCAAATCCATGATATATTTTCGGAATATACGGATGTCATAGAGCCTTTGTCATTGGACGAAGCTTTCCTTGACGTTACTGAAAATAATGTGGGAGTGAAATTTGCAGTCAATATTGCCAAGGAAATCAAGAGGAAAATATCCGAGAGAATCCAACTGACGGCTTCGGCTGGCATCAGTTATAATAAATTTTTGGCGAAGATAGCTTCTGACTACAGGAAACCAGACGGTATTTTTACGGTGCATCCAGCTAAGGCAATGGATTTTATAGGTAGTCTGCCTATTGAGAGATTTTGGGGTGTAGGACCAAAAACGGCACTTCAGATGCATAAGATGGGTATTTTTAAAGGTGAACAACTGCGACAGGTTTCATTGGAACATCTCACTCAGGTATTTGGCAAAACAGGTAACATTTACTATTCGTTTGCACGCGGTGTTGACGACCGACCAGTAGCTGTTGGCAGGGAAAGAAAATCTGTAGGATGTGAACAGACCTTTAAAGAGGATATTCATCGTTTTTCGCAGATTATCATAGAATTATATCATATCGCACTTGAACTGGCCGAACGGATTAAGAAGAGTGATTTCGAGGGTAGGACATTGACCTTGAAGATTAAATGGAGTGCTGATTCTCAAATTACACGAAGCGTAACGGTTGACCAGTCAATCTGTACAAAAGAGGAAATTCTGCCGTTAGCGAAAAAATTGTTACAAGAGACTGATTATAAGAAACGCTCCATTCGCCTTTTGGGGTTGTCGGTCTCGTCGGCAAGTAGAGAAAATGAAAACAGTGATAAATTATCGCTTTGGAGAGAAGGGGATTTGGATTTTTCGGATAGACTAATATAACCTTTAACTTACAGGAAAATCCTTTACAAATTTACTTTATTGATATAATATTTTTGAATTGAAAATGAAGATGTTATGTATTCTTATTCAAAAGCTTATCTTTTGTCAGTTAAAAGCTCACCTATTGCACTTCGAAAGATGACCTTTGGTCATGTGTTAATCGCAAGTTCAACATAGAACTGCAATCCCAAGTACGGGTGTAGCTTAATAATCTATACCTGAAAACACCGAGGGGGTGGGGGGCGAGCAGCCCCCATGAGTGGAAAAATCAGCAAGCAATGCATAAAAATGAAAAAGGGAGACCTCTGTCTCCCAAAGATTAATTAAATTTGCATTGCTATGTACAAACAATTAACCTCGGAGCAAAGGTACACAATTTCTGTGCTACTCCAAAACGGAATGAAACAAAAAGACATTGCCAAAGCGATAAATGTAAGTCCAAGTACAGTGTCACGTGAAATAAGACGTAACAGTGGGATTAGAGGACACTACAACTGGGAGACA